>CAIUMD010000056.1 GCA_903900155.1 uncultured Caulobacterales bacterium
CGCACCGTCGGCGCCGGCGTGGTTGCGAAGATCATCGAGTAGTCGATCGGTCTTAGCTTCGGCTAGGAAATGCGAAGGCCCCGGAGAGCAATCTCCGGGGCCTTTTGCTTTGGGGCCTTGCGTCCTTCGAGGCCCGCTGTGCGGGCGCCTCAGGATGAGGACCTCATTGCGTTGACCACCTCATCCTGAGGTGCGCGCTCCTGAGCGCGCCTCGAAGGACGCACGACTTCCGCAATGGGTGGTTGGCGGACGCTAGCGGGCTAGGAATGTTCCCACTGCGTCGCCGTCTAAACCTAGACTTCTCCATCTATCTTTATCCTGCCAGAGCAGGAGAAACTCGTCCCTGTGCGGCATGTACACCATGAGGTACGCGCCGGGATCCTCGGCGACGGCAATGCAGCGATAGCTCTGTTGCGGCAGGTCGAAGGCCGGGTCGGGTAGCTCGACGTCGATCCAATAAGGATCAACTAGGCATTGCCGCATCTCCAACAACTCCGCAGCCACCTTCTCGCGGCTCCAAGGCGTACCGAGCGCACCTTCATGCGGTGCGTATTCGCTCAGATAGCGGTGCGTCTCTGTTTCGATTTTCTGGCGGAGAGCGGAGAGGTCGATTTCCATCGAGGCAGTTGATCGCAGCGGCGCGACGTCCGCAATGGGTGGTTGGCGGACTTCTCCTCCCCCCTCGGGGGGTGGTGGCCCGGCGGGTTGGCGGGGGCCTCGCCGGCCTATGCGGAACTGCCCCCTCAGTCGGCTTCGCCGACAGCTCCCCCAACGGGGGAGCAGAACTCTTGAACGTCCGCCCAGGGTCGAAAGCGGAGCTTCGTAGCGTCTGCTGCTGATTAACGGCGAGCGCCAACCCCCGTGGATACGCGGGAATTGGAGCACCCGATCCGAGGTAAATCAACACCTTACCCCCGCCACCCACGAGCCCATCCAAAATCGACGCATCACCCTGAAAACCGCCCCCATACTTCTCCTTGCCCCGTCGCGGGGGAGGGCGTTCAGCTGGCGACCGATCGAGCGGCGGGGGTGATCGAGCGGGAAGCGCTGGTCTTGGCCTTTGGGCCGCCTTCGCGACGGATCCGGACGGGCTCCCTGAAACATCGGGACGAAAGCCGGACGGCGAAGGGGATCGGCGCGGCAGGCGCGGGCTGAAATCGCCCGCGCGGTCCGGAGGGAACGCATGCCCTCCGCCCGCCCTGGGCCTCTTTCGGAAGCGGGTTAAGACCCCGCGCGTCGAAGGCTCATGCACAACGGTCACGCGGAGCGCTCCGGCCTCGGCCGAAACGGTACTCCTCTACACCCTCATCCGGGCCCTGCCCGGACGCTCCGCCGCCTCCCCAAACCCGCCGGGCCAAACCGGCGGAAGGGCGCCGTCGTGCGTCCAGATCTGAAGGCCCCTTCGCTTGGGGCGGAAAAGGTGGAAGGAGAGGGTCATGCCGATGATCACCGATCCCGACGACTTCTTCACCCTGGGCTGTGGCCGGTGTGAGCGCTTCGCGACGCCCGACTGCTCGACGCGGTCCTGGATCGAGGGCTTGAACGCCCTACGCCGGATCTGCCTCGACGTCGGGCTGGAGGAAACCGTGAAGTGGGCCCATCCATGCTACATGCACGCCGGGCGCAACATCGCGATCTTCGGGGCGTTCCGGGGCGACTTTCGGCTCAGCTTCCTGAACCCCGGTCTGCTGGTCGACAGCGAGGGCGTGCTGCAGCCGCAAGGCCCTAACAGCCAGACGCCGGGCATGATCCGCTTCACCGCCAACGCGCAGGTCGCCGCGCTGGAGCCGGTGATCCGGGCCTATCTGCGTCAGCTGATGGGTCACGCCGAGGCGGGGACCAAGCCCCCGAAGACCGAACGCGAGATCGACGTGCCGGACGAGCTGACCGAAGCCTTGGACGCCGATCCGGAGCTGGCCGAGGCCTTCCACGCGCTGACGCCGGGGCGCCAGAAGAGCTACCTGTTCGCCCTGAACCAGGCCAAGCAGTCGGCGACGCGCGTGGCGCGGATCGAGAAGTTCCGCGACAAGATCATCGCCGGCAAGGGCGCCCTGGAGCGCTAGAACATGGATCGCTTTTAAGGTGCGCGGCCTTTGAAGCTCGCCCATTGTCCCGCCCGTCGAGTTTTGGGGAACGGGCGTATGAAGCGACTGTCACGCGGACTGCTGGGTGTGTGTCTGGCGCTGGCGGGCGGATGGGCGCACGCCGCCGAGGCCCCGGATCTGCTGAAGGCCCTCGACCATGGCTTGCGCCCCACCGTCTTGCCCGCCGACCAGGCCGCGCCGGGCTGGTCGCTGGCCGAGCGGATGGCGCACCACAAGATCCCCGGCGTCGCGATCGCCGTCATCCGCGATGGCAAGGTGGTCCAAGCTGTCGGCTACGGTGTCCGCGAGGCGGGCAAGTCCGACAAGGTCGACGCCGACACGTTGTTCTCGGTGGGCTCGATCAGCAAGGTGGCGACCGCGACGACCACGATGCGGCTGGTCTCCCAGGGGAAGGTCGAGCTGGACCGCAATGTCGACGACTATCTGAAGCGCTGGAAGCTGCCGGCCTCGACCCTGGTTCCGAAGCCTGACGTCAGCCTGAGGATGCTGCTGTCCCACACCTCGGGCCTGGGCGTGCACGGCTTTGCCGACTACCAGCCCAACGATCCGCTGCCGACCCTGGTCCAGGTGCTGGACGGCGAGAAGCCCGCCAAGAACGAGGCCGTACGCTTCAAGAACCCGCCCGGCGCGGTCAACGACTATTCCGGCGGCGGCGTCACGGTCGAACAGGCGGCGATCGAGGACGCGACCGGTCAGCCGCTGGCCCAGCTGGCCAAGGCCCAGGTGTTCGCGCCGCTGGGCATGGGCCGCAGCACCTTCGAGGGGCCGGCGGCCGGGGCGGTCAATATCGCCCGCGCCCACGGCGACGACGGCGCGCCTCGCGCCCTGCCGCGCGGCTGGGAGAGCTTCGCCGAGGCCGGGGCCTCGGGTCTGTGGACCAGCGCCAGCGACCTGGGCCGCCTGGTCGCCGCCTTGATCAACAGCTACCAGGGCCGCTCGGACTTCCTGCCCCAGGGGGAGGCCAGCGCCATGATGACAGAGGTCTCGCCGGGACCGTTCGGCCTGGGTCCGCGGCTGGCGGGCGCGGGACCCCAGCGCCGCTTCTTCCATCTGGGCGCCAACGAAAGCTACCTGGCCTTCCTTGAGGGTTATCTGGAAACCGGCGACGGCTATGTCATCCTGACGAACGGCGCCAACGGCCTGGCTCTGATCGCCGAGGTCCGCAACGCCCTGTCGGACGCGATCGGGCAGGGCGGTTCGCCGCCGGTGCGCACCGTGGCCCTACGCGCGCCGCCGTCGCCCGACTATGCCGGCCGCTATAGGCTAGACCCCGCGACACCGATCGAGATCCGCCGCGCCCTCGCCGACAGCTTCGAGTACGACACGCTGCGGGTCGATGTGGCCGGCGATACGATCGGTCTGGCGACCTCGGCCGACGGCAAGGCCTCGCCGCTGCTGCCGCTCAGCCCGTCGCAGTTTGCCCAGACCGGCATCTACGTTTTCGGCTTCGAGTTCCGCCGCGACGCCAAAGGCCAGGTGCGCGGGCTGGCGGTGTCGATGCCCGAAACCGGCTCGGTGGCCTACTACGCCCGCGACTAGCCCTGCACGAACCGCGGGATCGGTCCGACCTGTGGCGTCTGGTCCGGCAGCTCGACAAATTCCTCGTCGACGAAGCACCAGCCCCAGCCCTCGGGCGGATCATAACCCTCGATGATCGGGTGCTTGGTCGCGTGGAAGTGCTTGGTGGCGTGCTTGGACGGGCTGTCGTCGCAGCAGCCGACATGGCCGCAGGTCCGGCACAGGCGCAGATGCACCCACCAGCCGCCGGCCTTCAGGCATTCCTCGCAGCCCTTGGTGCCGGGCGTGACCACGCGGATGGAGTCTTCGTGGCTGCAGCTCATCGGAAGGCTCCCTTACGCGTCGGCCAGATAGGCGTGGATGGCGGCGACGGCCTGGGCGCCTTCGCCGATGGCGGCGCCGACTCGCTTGACCGAACCGGCGCGCACGTCGCCGATTGCGAACACGCCCTTGCGGCTGGTCTGCAGCAGCGGGTGGCCCGGAGCCAGGTCGGTCCCGGTGCGGACGAAGCCGTGATTGTCCAGTTCGACATGGCAATGGGTCAGCCAGGCGGTGTTGGGCGCGGCGCCGATGAACAGGAAGAGGTGGCTGATCGACTGGGCGGTCTCGACGCCATTCGGACCGCGCCAGCGGATGGCCTGCAGCTTGCCTTCGTCGCCTTCCAGGTCGACGACCGCGCTCTTTACAATGACCTCGATATTGGGCGTGCTCTCGATGCGGTCGATCAGGTAGCGCGACATGGTCGCCGCCAGGCTTTCGCCGCGCACGATCATCCAGACCTTCTTGACCTGGCTGGCCAGGAAGACGGCCGCCTGGCCCGCCGAATTGCCGGCGCCCACCAGCGCGACCTCCTGGCCGGCGCACAGCTTGGCCTCCAGCGGCGAGGCCCAATAGTGGACGCAGGCGCCTTCGAAGCTGTCCAAATTGTCGACGTCCAATCGGCGATAGCGGGCGCCGCTGGCGATGACGACGGTCTTGGCTTGCGCCGTCTCGCCGCTGGCGAGGGACAGACGATAGCGGTGCCGGCCATCGTCCTCGCAGACCAGCGAGGCGACCTCGTCGGGGATAGCCAGCTCGGCCCCGAACTTCTGCGCCTGGCCATAGGCGCGGCCCATCAGGGCCATGCCGGTGATCCCCGTGGGGAAGCCCAAATAGTTCTCGATCCGCGCCGAGGCCCCGGCTTGGCCGCCGAACGCGCGGCTGTCCAGCACCAGCACCGACAGGCCCTCGGAGGCGGCATAGACGGCGGTCGCCAAACCGGCCGGCCCCGCGCCGACGATGGCGACATCATACAGACGGTCGGCGTCGATCGGCCCGACCAGCCCGATGCAGCGGCCCAGTTGGTGATTGGTCGGCTGGCGCAGGATCTCGCCGTTCGGGCACAGCACGATCGGCAGTTCGCTGTCGTCGACCTGGAAGCGCTGGATCAGCACCTTGGCGCAGTCCATCTGGTCCGGGTCGAGGTTCTGGTAGGGGTGGCCGTTACGGGCCAGGAAGCCCGACAGGCGGATGACCTGGGCGTCGCTCTCGCGGCCGATGATGATCGGGCCGCCGGCCCCGGTCTCGATCAGGCTGACGCGGCGCAGGATCAGGGCCCGCATGATCCGCTCGCCCAGCTCGGCCTCGGCGACCAGCACGGCGCGCAGGCGCTCGGGCTCGATCAGCAGGGCCTCGACCGCGGTGATGGCGGTGACGTCCACCAGCGAAGGGCGGCCCGACAGCTGAGCGATCTCGCCGACGAACTGGCCGGCGGCGTGTTCGACGATCGGCTGGCTTTCGTCATGGGCGTCGCGGCGGCTGATCGCCACCCGGCCGGCCAGGATCACGAACAGGCCGGGCGAGGCGACGCCGGCCGTGGCCAGGGGCGCGCCGGCCTGGGCCTGGATCACGCGGCCAAAGCGGCGCAGCCGATCGATCTCGTCCGCCTCCAGCCGGGGAAACATCTGGGCGCGTCGGGTGTCGAAGGTAGAACCAGCCATGGGCCTATGATTGCGCCAGGATCGGCGTTCGGTCACGCGCCGAACGATGACGGTTTTGAACAAACCCGTCGTGACGTCACCGACTGTACCGCCGGGCGCCTGGAGAGTAGGCTTCCGAGCATGTCGCGTTCCCCATCCTCCCGTCGCCCCGGCGCGCAATGGCGTCCCGGAAAGGCCCTCGAACCGCTCGCGCGGGCCTTGCCGCAAGAGACCGCCGTCGGCCTGTCGTTCGACGGTCGTCCGCACACGGTGCTGATGGCCACGCCCGAACACCTGGAGGAGCTGGCCCTGGGCTTCGTGGTCACCGAGGCGATCGCCCGAGCCGAGGACGTGCGCGAGATCATTTCCAAGGAAGAAGAGCAGGGGATCCTGGTCGACGTTCGCCTGGCGCCGGGGGCTCTGGCCAGGAAGGCTCGCCCCCGGAACCTGGAGGGCCGCTCCAGCTGCGGGCTTTGCGGTGTGCAGCGTTTGGCCGACGCCGTGCGGCCGCTGCCGGTGTTGGGCGAAGGCGTTCGCATCCGGCACGAGGCGATCCCGCGCGCCCTGGCGGCTCTGGAGGAGCAGCAGGCCCTGGGCCGTCTGACCCGCGCCACCCACGCCGCCGCCTTCTTCGATAACGAGGGGGCGCTGCTCGTGGTCCGCGAGGATGTCGGCCGGCACAACGCCCTGGACAAGCTGGCCGGAGCCATGGCCCGTGCCGGGACCGACCCTGCGACGGGCTTCGTGGTGGTGACCAGCCGCTGCTCGTTCGAGATGGTCGAGAAGACGGCGCGGATGGGCTGTCCGATCCTGGTCGCGGTCTCGGCCCCGACCGAGCTGGCCATCGCCAAGGCGCAGGAAGCCAATATCACCCTGGTCGCCCTGGCCCGCGCCGACGGCCATGCGGTGTTCGCCGGCGGCGAGCGCCTCCTTGAGTCTGAACTGGAGCCGGCCTGATGTCCGACAAGAAGGTCGAGGGCGCCAAAATTCCCGGGGTGAGGCCCTACCGCCAGCCCGCCGGCGGCTGGGGCGCGCTGAAAGCGGTGGCCGGGGCGCTGGCGGGCCAGGAAACGATCGTTGAGGGCGGCAAGACGCTGATGCGGGCTAACCAGCCCGAGGGCTTCGACTGCCCCGGCTGCGCCTGGCCCGATCCCAAGCACACCTCATCGTTCGAGTTCTGCGAGAACGGGGCCAAGGCCGTGGCCTGGGAGGCGACCTCCAAGCGCGCCACGCCCGAGGTCTTCGCCCAGCACACGGTCAGCGAACTGCTGACCTGGACCGACCACGCGATCGAGGACCTGGGCCGGCTGACCGAGCCGATGGCCTATGATCCGGCTGACGACCGCTACAAGCCGATCACCTGGGAGGCCGCTTTCGCTCGCACCGCCGAGGGGCTGAAGGCGCTGAAGGATCCCAACGAGGCCGAGTTCTACGCCTCGGGCCGGGCTAGCAACGAGGCGGCGTTCCTGTACCAGCTGATGGCGCGGCGGTTCGGGACCAACAATTTCCCCGACTGCTCGAACATGTGCCACGAGCCGACCAGCGTCGGCCTGCCGGACTCGATCGGCCTGGGCAAGGGCTCGGTGACGCTGGAGGATTTCGACCACGCCGACCTGATCCTGTGCTTTGGCCACAACCCCGGCACCAACCATCCGCGGATGATGTCGACCTTGCGCGACGCCAGCCGGCGCGGCGCGACGATCCTGGCGTTCAACCCGCTGAAGGAACGGTCGCTGGAAAAGTTCGCCTCGCCGCAAGATCCGGTCGAGATGGCGACGTTGAGCTCGACCCCGATCGCCTCGGCCTATTTCCAGCTGAAGATCGGCGGGGACGCCTTGCTGGTGCAGGGCATGATGAAGGTGCTGCTGGCCATGGAGGCCAGCGACGGCGGCATCCTGGATCACGACTTTATATTGGAGCACACGGCGGGCTACGAGGCGGTCGTCGCCTCGGTCGAGGCCTTGGACTGGGCCGTGATCGAGGCCGGCTGTGGCCTGCCGCGCGCTCGGGTCGAGGAGGCGGCGGCGATCTACGCCAAGGCCAAGGCGACCATCCTCTGCTACGGCATGGGCCTGACCCAGCACCGCGACAGCTCCGGCACGGTGCAGCAACTGGTCAACCTGCTGCTGCTGAAGGGCAATATCGGGCGGCCGGGGGCGGGAATCTGCCCGCTGCGTGGCCACTCCAATGTCCAGGGCAATCGTACGGTCGGCATCTGGGAGAAGCCGTCGGCGGCGATGCTGGACTCCATAAGAGACGTCTTCGGCTTCGAGCCGCCGCGCGAGCATGGCCACACGGTCGTGGAATCGATCGAGGCCATCGAGCGGGGCGAGAGCAAGGTGTTCATCGGCCTGGGCGGCAACTTCGCGGTGGCCGCGCCAGATCCGGTGCGGACCTTCGCGGCGATGTGTAAGCTGGACCTGGCCGTCCACGTGGCTACCAAGCCCAACCGCACCCACATGCTGATCGGCAAGGCGGCGATCCTGCTGCCGTGCCTGGGCCGCACCGAGCTGGATGTGCGGGCTGGCGTGCGCCAGTCGGTGACGGTCGAGGACTCGATGTCGATGGTCCACGCCTCGCGCGGGCTGAACCCGCCGGCGTCCGAGCACCTGATGTCCGAGCCGGCGATCGTCTGCGGCATCGCGACGGCGACGTTCGGCGAGGATCTGCTGGTCGACTGGACCGGCCTGGCCGACGACTACGACGCCGTCCGCGACCTGATCGCCCGCGTCTTCCCGGCGGCGTTCGAGGGCTATAACGACAAGGTCCGCATTCCCGGCGGCTTCCGCCTGCCGGTGGGGCCGTCGAACCGGGTGTGGAAGACGGCGACGGGCAAGGCCAACTTCATCGTCCACGACCCCAAGGGCGGCGATCCGCGCCGGGGCGATCCGGACGTAATGATCCTGACCACCCTGCGCAGCCACGACCAGTACAACACCACCATCTACGGCTATGACGACCGTTATCGCGGGGTGTTTGGCCGGCGCGACGTGATCTTCGCCAATCCCGACGACATGGCCAAGATGGGTCTGGCGCAGGGCGACCTGGTGGACCTGGGCGCGGCCTTCGACGAGACCGGCGAGCGGATCGTGCGGGCCTTCACCGTGGTGGCGCGCGACATCCCGGCGGGGTGCCTGGCGGCCTATTATCCCGAGACCAACGTCGTTGTGTCGCTGGATGACCACGACCAGCGCTCGGGCACGCCAGCCTATAAGTCCGCGCCCGTCCGCCTGCGCAAGCACCAAGCTCCTTGGTCCGCAGACACACTTCGCAACTAAAGCGATTGTTAGGAGCCGGTAGGCTTAATGGGCCCAACCCGAATGGGAGTGGGGCCGCGTGAAGCGCGAGGGTGTTGTCGTCGAGGCTGTCGAGGTCTCGCAGTTGGGAGCCGCCGAGCTTGAGCTCTGGCGCGGCTTTCGTACGGCTGACCCGGTCCTGGCCAGTCCGTATTTCGATCCCCGTTTCGTTCAGCTCGCCGCCCAGATCGCGCCCGGCGCGCGAGTCGCCGTGATCCGCGAGGGCGGGTCGGTGCGGGGCTTCCTGCCGTTCCAGCAGCGCGGCGGGCTGATCCAGCCGCTGGCCGCGCCGCTCAGCGATTTCCACGGCCTGATCGCCGAACCGGGCCTCGAGATCGCCCACCTGCTGCCCCAGTTGGAGGGCGTGCACCGCGCCCGCTTCAGCGGGCTGGTGGCGGCGGGGGAGACGGACCTTCCCGGTCTGTCACACCGCTCGGCCATGGCCGCCGATCTCTCGCAGGGCTTCGACGTCTATCTGGCCGGCCGTAATGCGCGGTTCCTGAAGGACAAGCGCCGTCGTCGGCGCGCGCTGGAGCGTGACCACGGCGAGTTGAGCTTCAGCTTCGAACGCCCGACCCTGGCTCAGGTCGATCATGTCGTCGACCACAAGCGGGCCCAGATCGTCCGCACCCACCAATATGATGTCTTCGCCTGCGGCTGGACCGTCGACCTGCTGCGCCGGCTGGCCGAGGTGGATGCGCCGGACTTTGGCCTGCGTCTGGCCGCGCTGAAGGCGGGCGATAAGCTGGTCGCCGCCGAACTGGGCCTGACCTCCGGCGCGCGGCATCACCTGTGGTTCCCGATCTACGACCCGGCCTATGCCAAATACTCGCCGGGCGGGCTGATGACGCTGGACACGCTGGAGGCCGCCTCGGCGCGTGGCGTCACCCGCGTGGACTTCGGGGTCGACGCCGACGCCTACAAGCACGACTTCGCCGACCCGGCCGAGGTGGTGTTCGAAGGCCTGATCGAGCGTCGGAGGGGATCGCGCGGCCGGTCCATGCGGATCCTGGGCGCCTCGCGCCTGGCGCGCCGCTTCGATCGCATCGTCGCCTGCGAGCCCAGCCTGGTCGGCCAGCTGCGCGGCGGGGCCAGCTTCATGGCCGCGCTGAATCGTCGTCATCCGGGAGTGGGGGCGGGGATAGGGATAGGCCTGGGTCTGGGCTTGGGGCTGGTGGCCCTGATGGTCGACTAGGTCCTGTTGACGAAGTGCGTGATCCAGAGGCGGGCTGAGGCGATGAGTATGAAGCCGAGGTAGCTGTCTGCGGTCTTGTCGTATCGGGTAGCCAGCCTTCGGCTGTGCTTGAGCTTTGAGAAGCAGCGCTCGACGA
>CAIUMD010000057.1 GCA_903900155.1 uncultured Caulobacterales bacterium
AGTACGCTAGCACCTTTTGCGGAGAGACCGGCCGGCACGCTGCGCAGGCTGAAAGCTCCACGCGCCGGCCTCTTGCCCCCCACCAACACCAAGGCTCAAATCAACCCAGGACTCTCGTGATCGCTGGATGAGAAATGGGGGTCACGGCAGGAGAACTATCCCGAAATTCGTAATGCGGAGGTCAGGTGTTCGAGTCACCTAGGCGGCACCACTTCCCTCCTTTTCCAAAAATGGTTCGAGGCTAGCGCCAGCGATCCGGTCAGCCGGCCGTGCCGATCAGAGCCTTCAGGCTGCCGGTGAAGTACGGCGTGTTCGTCGGGGTGTCTGGCAGGTTGCAGGTTCCGATGACCTTCACCTGGACCGCCGTGCCCTTGGCGAGGAGGCTGCTGCCCGGCAGGAGATTGATTTCGGCGCCCGATCGCATCTTCAGGGGTTGGCCGTCGACAATGACCTTCATCTTGCCCGTACAGCCTGAGTTGATGTGCTTGTTGTAGCTGATGACGAACAGATGCGGCTTATCCCAGTCGGCCACCAGGGAATCCTGGTTTGGCGCGGCGGACCAATCGGTCTTCACATAGGCGGCGTTGAGCGGCGTCATCGTGCTCTGCCACTGGCCTTGGAATGAGGCGCCCGCCGCCGTTTGGCGCAGCTCGACGTTCACGCCCTCGATGTGGGCGCGGCCGCCCTCGAACAGCGCCGCCCGGCTGGTCCCGCGTTCGGTGACGCCCACCCAGGTGGGGCGCAGGGCGTCGACCATGTAGGTCGAGTTGACTGTGTAGATGAACTTGGGACCCGAGCTTCCAAAGCCCGCCGAGACAGCCGTGACGGGATTGGCGTCGTCAGTCGCCCATCCGCCACTCAGGAAAGGCTCTGCCTGCAGCATCAGCGCAAAGACCGCTGCGATCATCCTGAAATCTCCCCCTGTTGGAACGCCAAGCCCCCTGCTTGAGCGAAGTCCTCCACAATCGTCAGCGGCGGGCCGCCAGATTGTCAACGCTGGCGTGCGTGGAACCTCGCCCGCGGAGCTCTTGTTTCGTCTTGAGTTCAGGAGCTCAGCATGTCCCAGCCCGTAGACAATGAAACCGCCCTTGAGGAAGTCATGACCTTTCTCGACGATCCGCCCGAGCCGGGCTCAGCGGATGACGAGCGGTTCGGGGAACGGTTGCGGCAAGTGATCGCCGCCTCGATCCCGCTCGATGAGGGCGAGGACCCCGAGGATGCGCCGACCTTGCAGCTGGATGATGCGTTCCGAAGCCGCCTGGAGAAGGTGGCCCGCGACCGCGGCGGCAGCTACTTCGGCGACCATCCCGATGGCATCGGCCCGACCCTCGGCATGAACGTCGGCAGGAGCTAATCGTCCCAGCCCTTGCGCTTCTTCTTCTTGCCCAGGGCGAAGATGCCTGGATACGGCCCCTTGCCGACGCGGTAGAGGCACCAGTCGTCGTCCTTGGTGCAGTCGCCGTCGAAGGCGGCCTTCTTGTCCGGATCGATGGCCGCGTACATTGGCGCGGTGCGTGAGCGCTGGCCATCGGCCTCGGCGCAGGCGGCTTTCTGGTCGCGGTTCAGGGCGACGGTCTTCTCGTGCGGGCAGCCCAGGCTTTCGCGCAGGCTGTCACGGGTCTGGTCGCTCTGCTCGACCAGCTTGCGGGCGGTGAAGCCGGGCGGAGCGACGATGGCTGGCGGGCCGGCGGGTTTCGCCACGGGCGGGGCGGGGGTGGCCGTGGGCGGCGCGATCGCGGCGCGGGAGGAAGCCTGAACCGGTCGGGCCGGTTCGGGCCTTGGCGTGTCAGCGCGCGGCGAGGGCGCATCCAGGAGTTCGGCCTCGATGATCGGCGGCTCGACCAGCTGGGGCATCCAATGCGCGCCGGAGACCAGGGCCAGCAGCACCAGCGCGTGGGCGGCCAGGATCAGCGCCAGGATCGCCAGGTCCCGCCGTTTGGGCCGTCGCCAGGTCTCGTTGGCGATCGCCATGCCCAATGCCGCTACTCCGTCACTCGGGAGAGGTCGGTACGCGGGCGGTGCGGCGCAAGCGCGGCCTTATCGGACGAGAAAAAGGCCCGGTGTTTCCACCGGGCCTTCTCTTTGGTCAGCGATTGGAATGGGGCTTATGCCGCCGCCTTCGCCTTGACGCCGAAGCGGCCGTAGAAGGTCTCGCCCTTCTCGGCCATCTCGCGCAGCAGGGCCGGCGGCGCGAAGCGCTTGCCGTACTGCTGGGCCAGGCGGTCGCAGGTCTCGACGAAGGCCTTGGCCCCGACGCCGTCGATCAGGCTGATCGGGCCGCCGGTCCAGGGCGCGAAGCCCCAGCCCAGGATGGCGCCGACATCGGCTTCACGCGGATCGGTGATGACGCCTTCCTCGAAACAGCGGGCGGCCTCGACGGCTTGGCGGTACAGCAGGCGCGTGCGGATCTCCTGGATCAGCGTCGCGTCGGCGTCCTTGGTCGTGACCGGCATCAAGTCGGCCAGACCCTTCCAGATCGTCTTCTGGCCGTTCTCCGGATAGTCGTAGAAGCCCTTGCCGTTCTTGCGGCCCAGGCGCCCCAGCTCGACGACCATCTTCTCCAGCACCGGGGCGAACGGACGCTCCTCGTACTTGTCGCCGAGGTCCTTCTTGGTCTGCTCGCCGATCTTGTAGGAAAGGTCGAGTGCGACGTCGTCGTTCATCTCCAGCGGGCCGCGCGGCATGCCCGTGGCGCGGCCGACATTGTCGATGATGGCGGGCGCGATGCCCTCGGCCATCATCTCAAGGCCTTCCTGCACGAAGGTGCCGAAGCAGCGCGAGGTGTAGAAGCCGCGGCTGTCGTTGACGACGATCGGGGTCTTCTTGATCTTCAGGACGTAGTCGATCGACTTGGCGAGCGCGTCGGGCGAGGTCTCTTCGCCCATGATCAGCTCGACCAGGCCCATCTTGTCGACCGGCGAGAAGAAGTGGATGCCGATGAAGTTCTTCGGACGCACCGACGCCTTGGCCAGGCCGGTGATCGGCAGGGTCGAGGTGTTGGAGCCGAAGATGGCGTCCTCGGCCAGTTGGGCTTCGGCGAGCTTGGTCACCGAGGCCTTCACGTCGCGGTTCTCGAACACGGCCTCAATGACAAGGTCGCTGCCCTTGACCTGATCGTAGTCGGCGGTCGGATGGATGAGGGCGAGGATCGCTTCACCCTTTTCCGGGGTCAGCTTGCCGCGCGAAACGGCCTTCTTGACCAGGCCTTCGGCATAGCCCTTGCCCTTGTCGGCGGCTTCTTGGCTCTGGTCGATCAGGACGGTCTCGATGCCGGCCATGGCTTGGACATAGGCGATGCCCGCCCCCATCATGCCGGCGCCCAGCACGGCGACCTTCTTGGCTTCCGACGGCGGCACGTTGGCCGGACGGCCCGAGCCCTTGCCCAGTTCCTGCAGGCTGAGGAACAGGGTGCGGATCATGCCCTTGGCCTGGGGCGACATCATCGTCTTCAGGAAGTAGCGGGTCTCGATGCGGAGGGCCGCGTCGAACGGCACCTGCGTGCCTTCATAGACCGCCTTCAGGATGTTCAGCTGGGCGGGATAGTTGCCATAGGTCTGCTTGCGCAGCATGGCGTTGCCCATGATGAAGACCTGGCTGCCGGTCGGGGTGTAGGGCCCGCCGCCGGGGAGCTTGAACTCCTTCTTGTCCCACGGGGCGACCGGATCGCCCTTGGTCTTGACCCAGGTCTTGGCGGCCTCGACGACCTGCTCGACCCGGACGACCTCGTGCACGACCTTGTTGGCCAGGGCCTCGGCCGGCTTCATCGACTTGCCTTCCAGCAGGTACGGCGCGGCGGCCATCACGCCCATCAGGCGCGGCAGGCGCTGGGTGCCGCCGGCGCCCGGCAGCAGGCCGACCTTGGCTTCCGGCAAAGCGAGCTGGATCTTCGGATTGTCGGCGACCACGCGGTAGTGGCAGGCCAGGGTGATTTCCAAACCGCCGCCCATGGCCAGTCCGTTGATGGCCGCGGCCACCGGCTTGCCGCAGGTCTCTAGGGCGCGGAACGCCTTGTTGAGCGCGAAGCCGGCTTCGAAGGCGGCCTTCAGGCCTTCCTCGCCGCTGGCGCCGCCGCCCAGGCCGCCCGAACCGCCGAGTTCACCGAGGTCGGCGCCGGCGCAGAAGCCGCTGGCCTTGCCCGAGGTGATGACCGCGCCCTTGATGGCCGCGTCCGACTTGATGGTCTCGACCACCTCGCCGATTTCCTTGATGACCGAAGCGGTCAGGGTGTTCATCGAACGGCCGGGCACGTCGAAGGTGACGAGGGCCACGCCGTCGGAATCGACCTCGATCTTGAAGTTTTCCATGTGCTTAGTTCCTGATCGAGAGAGTTAGACGCGTTCGATGACCGTGGCGGTGCCCATGCCGGCGCCGACGCACAGGGTGATCAGGGCGGTTTCCTTGTCCGAGCGTTCCAGCTCGTCGACCATGGCGCCCAGGATCATCGCGCCGGTGGCGCCCAGCGGGTGGCCCATGGCGATGGCGCCGCCGTTCACGTTCATCTTGTCATGCGGGATGTCCAGCGCCTGCATCATGCGCAGGACGACGGCCGCGAAGGCTTCGTTCAGTTCGTAGAGGTCGATGTCCTTGACGTCCATGCCCAGCTTCTTCAGCAGCTTCTCGGTGACCAGCGAGGGGCCGGTCAGCATGATCGAGGGCTCAGAGCCGATCGAGGCCGCGCCCTTGATGCGGGCGCGGGCCTTGAGACCAAGAGCCTCGCCCATTTCCTTGGTGCCGATCAGGACGCCGGCGGCGCCGTCGACGATGCCCGAGCTGTTGCCGGCGTGGTGGACGTGGTTGACCTTCTCCACCTGCGGATAGCGCTGGGTGACGACGGCGTCGAAGGCCATGTCGCCCATGCCCTGGAACGACGGGTTCAGCGAGGCCAGGGTCTGCATGGTGGTCGAGCCGCGGACGGTCTCGTCATGGTCCAGGATGGTAATGCCCAGCTGGTCCTTCACGCCGACGACCGACTTCTTGAAGCGGTCATCGGCCCAAGCGGCGGCGGCGCGCTTCTGGCTCTCGACGGCGTAGGCGTCGACGTCGTCGCGGCTGAAGCCGTACAGGGTGGCGATCAGGTCGGCCGAGACGCCCTGCGGGGCGAAATAGGTCTTGAAGGCCGAGGACGGGTCGGTCGGCCAGGCGCCGCCGTCGCTGCCCATCGGCACGCGGCTCATGCTCTCGACGCCGCCGCCGATAGCCAGCTGGGCCTCGCCCGAGGCGACCTTGGCCGCGGCCATGTTCACGGCTTCCAGGCCCGAGGCGCAGAAGCGGTTGATCTGTACGCCGGCGACGCTCTCGGCGTAGTCGGCGGTCAGGACGGCCGTGCGGGCGATGTCCGAGCCCTGCTCGCCCACCGGGGCGACGCAGCCCAGGACGACGTCGTCGACCTTGCTGGTGTCCAGGCCGTTGCGGTCGCGGATGGCTTCCAGGACCTGGGTGGCCAAGGACAGGGCGGTGATCTCGTGCAGAGACCCGTCCTTCTTGCCCTTGCCGCGCGGGGTGCGCACGGCGTCGAAGATGTAAGCGTCAGCCATGGGATGGCTCCTTCCTGCGAAGCGGTGTTCGTGTCGTTAAGGCGGTGGGGAGAACCGCCGTTATGGTTTCCAGTTGCCGATCGGATAGGTCCCGATCGGTTCGCACCTGAGGCCGCTGGCGGCGGCTTTGGCGCGGTAGTAGACGCGCTTGCCAAACTGCGGCGGGGGCAGAGCGCAGGCGGTGAAGCCCGAGGTCGTGACCTCCAGCTTCCACTCGGCGATCTTGGACCGCAGCAGGGTTTGGCAAATGTCCTTGCCGGCCGGCGCCAGGGGCAGCTTGAAGGCGCCCGGCAAGGGCCGCTTGCCGACCAGTTCGCCGGAATAGGTGAGGGGGCGCGGGCCCTGGACGGCGCGCACGCAGACCACGGCCGAGCGGTCCTCAGCGGCGGCCGGGCCGGCCAGCAGCGCGATGAGCGCCAAATGGCTCAAGGAGAGTACGATCACAGCGTCCTCGCGATCAGGAGTTTCATGATCTCGTTCGTGCCGCCGTAGATGCGCTGGATGCGGCTGTCCTTGTACATGCGCGCGATCGGGTACTCGTTCATGAAGCCATAGCCGCCGAACAGCTGCAGGCAGCGGTCGACGATCTTGTTCTCTAGGTCGCTGACCCAGTACTTGGCCATCGAGGCCGTGGCGGCGTCCAGCTTCCCCTCGAGATGCTGGCCGATGCAGTGGTTGACGAAGACCTTGGCGACGGTCGCCTCGGTCTTGCATTCGGCCAGGACGAACTGGGTGTTCTGGAAGTCGATGATCGCCTTGCCGAACGCCTGGCGCTGCTTGACGTAGTCGATCGTCAGCTCCAGCGCCCGCTCGATGGTCGCCATGCCCTGCACGGCGATGTTCAGGCGCTCCTGCGGCAACTGGCCCATCAGCTGGAAGAAGCCTTGACCCTCGTCCACGCCCAGCAGGTTCTCGGTCGGGACCTTCACGTCGTTGAAGAAGAGCTCGGAGGTGTCCTGGGCCTCGTGACCCAGCTTGTCGAGGTTGCGGCCGCGCTCGAAGCCTTCGGTCCCGTCGGTCTCGACGATCATCAGGCTGGTGCCCCGCGCGCCGCCGGTCGGGTCGGTCTTGGCGACGACGATGATCAGGTTGGCCGTCTGGCCATTGGTGATGAAGGTCTTGGAGCCGTTGATGACGTAGCCGTTGCCGCTCTTCTTGGCGGTGGTCTTGATGCCTTGAAGATCGGAGCCGGCGCCCGGCTCGGTCATGGCGATGGCGCCGACCAGCTCGCCGGCAGCCAGGCGCGGCAGCCAGCGCTGCTTCTGTTCTTCGGTGCCATAATGGAAGATGTACGGCATGACGATGGCGTTGTGCAGGCTGGCGCCGAAGCCGTCGACGCCTTTGAGGCCCAGCTGCTCCATCAGCACGACCTCGTGGCGATAGTCGCCGCCGGCCCCGCCGTATTGGTCGGGCGTGGAGAGGCCCAGCAAGCCGGCCTCCCCAGCCTTGGTCCACATGTCGCGATCGACGCAGTGGTTCTTGCGCCATTTCGCGACCGTCGCTTCAGGCGCGTGCTCATCGAAGAACTTGCCCACCGCGTCCTCGAAGATCGCGATGTCCTCTTCGGCCATGAAGGCGGGTTTTTCGACGTTGAGCACGCTCATGATCAGAAGGCCTCCGCGGGCAGCGCCATCAGGGTCGCCGAGCCGGTCTTCAGCTTGGCCAGATGTGCCCCGGCGTCAGGCAAGATGCGCTCGATGAAATAGCGGCCGGTCGTCAGCTTGGTCGTGAAGAACGGGTCGGACGAGCCGGCCGCGATCTTGGCGCCCGCCGCCTTGGCCATCAGCGCCCACATGTACGCCAGGCCGGTCAGGCCGAAGAGGTGCATGTAGTCGGTCGAGGCCGCGCCGGCGTTGTCGGGGTTCTGCAGGCCGTTCTGCATCAGCCACATGGTGCCGTCCTGCAGCTGGGCCTTCACGCCCGAAAGAGCCTCGATGAACGGCTTCAGCTCGGCGTCGGCGTCGTTCTCGCCGATGAACTGGTCGACTTCCTGGAAGAAGGTCATGACCGCGCGACCGCCCTTGGCCGCCAGCTTGCGGCCGACCAGGTCCAGGGCCTGCACGCCATTGGTGCCTTCGTAGATCAGGGCGATGCGGCAGTCGCGCATGAACTGGCTGACCGGGAAGTGCTCGGTGAAGCCGCTGCCGCCGTGCACCTGCACCGCGTTCGAGCAGACCTCGAAGCCCTTGTCGGTCAGGTAACCTTTCAGCACCGGGGTCATCAGGCCCATATAGTCCGACGACTTTTCACGCACCGCCGCATCCGGGTGGACGTGAGCCAGGTCGCCGTGTAGGGCGGTCCAGAACAGGAAGGCGCGGCCGCCTTCGATCAGGGCCTTGCTCTCCAGCAGCATGCGGCGCACGTCCGGGTGGACGATGATCGGGTCGGCCGGGCCGTCGGCGTTTTTCGGACCCGTCAGCGAGCGGCCTTGCAGGCGGTCCTTGGCGAAGGCGACGGCGGCCTGGTAGGCGGCCTCGCCCTGGGCCACGCCCTGCATGCCGACGCCCAGGCGAGCTTCGTTCATCATGACGAACATGATCTTGAGGCCCGAATTCTCCTCGCCGATCAGATAGCCCTCGGCGTCGTCGTACTGCATGACGCAGGTGGCGTTGCCGTGGATGCCCATCTTCTCTTCCAGGCCGACGCACTTGACGCCCTGGTTGCGCTCGCCGACCGAGCCGTCTTCCTTCGGGAAGAACTTCGGCACGATGAAGAGCGAGATGCCCTTCACGCCGGCCGGAGCGCCCTCGATGCGGGCCAGCACCAGGTGGACGATGTTGTCCGACATGTCGTGCTCGCCGGCGCTGATCCAGATCTTCTGGCCGGTGATCTTGTAGCTGCCATCGGCCTGCGGGACCGCCTTGGTGCGCAGCAAGCCGAGATCCGTGCCGCAGTGGGGCTCGGTCAGGTTCATGGTGCCGGTCCATTCGCCGGTGACCATCTTGGGCAGGTAGGTCTGCTTCTGCGCGTCCGTGCCGCCGGTGTGGATGGCCGAATAGGCGCCGTGGGCCAGGCCCGGATACATCGAGAACGCCATGTTGGCCGAGCTCGACATCTCGCTGAAGGCCAGGTTGACGACGTGCGGCAGGCCCTGGCCGCCATAGGCCGGGTCCGAACCCAGGCCCGTCCAGCCGCCTTCGCACAGCTGCTTGTAGGCGTCCTTAAAGCCCGGCGGGGTAGTGACGACGTTGGTGGCCGGATCCAGCTTGCAGCCGTTCTTGTCGCCGACCGTGTTCAGCGGGGCCAGCACCTCGCCGGTGAACTGGGCGGCGGCGTCCAGGATCTGCTCGACGACGTCGAACGGGGCGTCCGAGAAGCCGGGCAGGTCGCCGTGCTGATCGATGTTGAGCACGTCGCGCAGGATGAACGCGTGATCGCGAACGGGCGGCTGGTAGGTCATGAAACGGTCCTGCCAAAAACAGAGAAGAGGGATCGGGGGGAGGGGAAAAGGCGTAGCGCCGCCAGCCTTGGTCAGCTGGCGGCGTCTTCGAAAGAAGGTCTTACTTGCCCAGCATCGCTTCGGCGTGACCGTCGAGGCGGGCGCGCAGCACCTGCTCGTAATCGGCCGCGCGGGGCAGCAGGTCGGGGCGGATCTCGGCGAGGCGCTTTTCGAGGCGGTTGCAGGCCTCGCGCAGCTCGATCAGGGCGTTGTCGATGTCTTCGCGCTGTTGCTCGAGGGCGTTGGCGCGTTCGCGGAACTTCTTGAGCGAGCGGGCCATTTGCGCCGCGCCCTCGTCGTTCTCGTCATAGAGATCCAGCAGTTCGCGGATCTCGGTCAGCGACAGGCCCACGCGCTTGCCGCGCAGGATCAGCTGCAGGCGGACGCGGTCCTTGTGGGAATAGACGCGGTTCAGGCCTTCGCGGGCCGGATTCAGCAGGCCCTTGTCCTCGTAGAAGCGCAGGGCGCGCGGAGTAGCCTTAAATTCGTTGCAGAGCTGGCGGATCGTAAAGGTCCGCTCTGGGCGTCGCAGGTCGGCCATGGGTTGAAACCTCCCGGAAATTGGACCCGGCTACTGCGGCCGGGCCGCTTGGTTATCGACGATCACCCTAAACCCGATATCGGGCGATCGTCAACGCTTACGTAAACGTCAACTTTGCAGTAGCCGATAGGTTTACTTTCCTAGGGTTGCGGGCGTACTTTCCTAGGGAAGGCCGAGCGCAAGGAGACGCCGCGATGGCGACCCTCTCTCACGGCGAAATCTGGCGTGCGATCGATGCGCTCGCCGAGCGCTTTGACATGACGCCGTCGGCCATGGCCCGGATGGCGGGTCTGGATCCGACCAGCTTCAACCGCTCCAAGCGCGGTTCTACCGAACCCGACAGCCGGCCGCGCTGGCCCTCGACCGAGAGCCTGGCCAAGCTGCTGGAGGCGACGGGAGTCAATTTTTCGGAATTCGCGGCCCTGACCGAACAGGCGCCGGTGCGCATGCCTGGAAAGCGTGGCGCGCCGCTGATCGCGTTGGAGCAGGCGGGACGGGACGGCTTCTTCGACGAGGCGGGCCTGCCGGTCGGCGCCGGCTGGGACGAGGTCTCCGCGCCGGATCTGGGCGAGGGGCTCTTCGCGCTGGAAGTTTCGGGGACCGCGCTGGCCCCGATCTATCGCGACGGCGACCGTTTGCTGGTCTCGCCCACCGTCGAACCGCGCAAGGGCGACCGCGTGGTGGCGCGGACGAGCGCGGGCGAGGTGCTGGTGCGGGAGTTGGGCCGGGTGACGGCCAGGACGATCGAACTCTTGCCGTTCAGCCGCTCCGGCGACGATCGCCTGCTGTCGCGGGACGAGGTCGCCTGGATCGCTCGGATCGTCTGGGTCAGCCAGTAGGGCCGCCCCAAGTCGCGATCTTTAGGTGCGCGGGCAGCCGGCGTGGGTGTCGAGCAGCCACGCGATCAGCGGGCCGGCCGAAGGGTCCTCGCACGAGACGTCCAGGCGATAGGACGCCCAGGTATCGTTGTGTGCAGCCTCGACGTGAGCGTCGGGGAACTGTTGGACGATGCCGCCCAGCAGGGAATCGAATTCCTGGCGGTCGGTAGGGCGAAGCGTAAACGAAGCCATTGGACTAACCTTGATGACTAATCTTGGTTCTGATGGTCCGATCCTAGACTCCGAAAGGTGGGCGGACCCTTAATAGCGAATTCAGACTTCGTTCATTTGCGGAGACAAGGTGTCGCAGGTCGCGAGGATTCATCTGTCAGGTACAGCGCGCGCCGTTCAGATTCTTCTCTTCGGCGAAGCTTCGCTTCACGCCGAACCGGCGACGGCGCTCGTCGAGACGTTCCGGATCCTCGATCGACAACGGTTCCCACACGCCTTTCGACTTGCACGCGCCCTGGAAACCGAAGCGTAGCGGCTTGCCGGCCTGGGCGGCCCAGCGGTCGTACATATAGGGGAAGAAGGCCCGGTCGCTGTCGCCGGCTTCCACCAGCGGCTCGAGCAGGGCGATCATCTCGCCCTTGAAGGCGACATCCTGGTCGGCGTGCTGGACGATCAGCTGGGCGGCCTTGTCGGCCTCGGCGCCGTCGCGACTGATCGTGAACCAGCCTCGCCGCGCAACGGTGGTCCTTAGCCAGGCCCGGCTGGCCGCATCGGCGTCGATCGCCGCGCGGGCGGCGACGAAGTCATAGATGCGCGCCGCCAGCGGCGAAAGGCCAGCGGTGATCGGCGTCTTCTTCGCGCTGAGGCTTTCACGCGCCAGCTGATCCTCGGTGATCAGCCGGAACAGCTCGGCGGTCTCGGGTGTCGAGGCCGTCCTGCGCAGGCCGACCCAGCGTTGGCTGGCCGTAAAGCTCCCGACCGGCGAGACGCCCGTCTCGCGAATGACCCGTGCGACCGATAGGCGGCGCGCATTGGCAGCACGGACCTGATGACAGGTCTCGTCCCAGGCCGCCGACGATATCTTGGCCTTTTCCTCGGCGATCGCGGTCCAGGTCATGTCAACGGACGCGCCGACACAGGCGCGCACCTCGGCCGGTGAGAGAGTCAGGGCGGCGGCCGCGAAGATGGCGAGCAAAGAAAATCCCCCGAAACGGCGATGCGTCTCGGGGGATATTTCTAGCTAGGATGACGCTTGTAAACCAAAATCAGCCCAGCTTCTCTTCGATCAGCGCGATCGTGCGGTCGATGCCGAAGATCGCCGCGAACGAGCCGAAGCGCGGGCCCTGGCTCTGGCCCAGCAGGACCTCGTACAGGGCCTGGAACCAGGCGCGCAGCGGGTCGAAGCCGTGGGTCTTGCCGACCTCGAAGACCTCGTTCTGGATCAGCTCGGCGTCCGGCGCGTCGGCCGGCATGGCCTTCAGCCTGGCCAGCAGGTCCAGCATCGCGGCGCGTTCCTGGTCGGAGGGGCTGCGGAAGGTCTTGGTCGGTTTGACGAAGTCCTCGTAGTAGTTGATCGCGTAGCCGGCCAGGCGATCCAGCAGCGGCTGGGTTTCCGCCGAGGCGTCCGGGATGTAGCGCGACAGGAAGCCCCAGAGGATTTCCTTGGTCGAGGCGTCGGCGGCCGAAACCAGGTTCAGC
Source organism: uncultured Caulobacterales bacterium (assembly GCA_903900155.1). Lineage (GTDB taxonomy): Bacteria > Pseudomonadota > Alphaproteobacteria > Caulobacterales > Caulobacteraceae > Caulobacter. The sequence continues at coordinate 12,043 of CAIUMD010000057.1, forward strand.
ATCAGGCTGAACGACACCGGCGAGCCATACTGCGGCGGGCGGCCCGAGTGGATGTGCCAGACCGGGTTGTCCAGCTGCTTGGCCGGCTCCTGGCGGGCATAGGCGTCCAGCTGCTGCAGGTATTCGTCGGTCGCCTTGGGGATGACGTCGAAATAGAGCTTCTTGGCCGACTTGGGGCTCTGGAACATGTAGTACGACAGGCTCTCCGGCGCACCGTAGCGCAGCCAGTCCTCCATCGACAGGCCGTTGCCCTTGGACTTGGAGATCTTCTGGTTGTTCTCGTCCAGGAAGAGCTCGTAGTTAAAGCCTTCAGGCGGAACCCCGCCCAGGGCCTTGCAGATCGCGCCCGAGGCCTTGACCGAGTCGATCAGGTCCTTGCCCGACATCTCGTAGTCGACGCCCAAAGCGGTCCAGCGCATGGCCCAGTCGGGCTTCCACTGCATCTTCACGTGGCCGCCGGTGACCGGGACCTCGACCTTGGAGCCGTCCTCGTCCTCGAAGACGATCGTGCCCTTCTCGACATTGCGCTCCAGGGTCGGGACCTGCAGCACCTTGCCGGTGGACGGGCTGATCGGCAGGAACGGCGAATAGGTCGCGCGGCGCTCTTCGCCCAGGGTCGGCAGCATGACCTTCTGGATGGCGTCGAAGCGCTCAAGCGCCGTCAGCAGGGTCGCGTCGAACAGGCCGCCCTTATAGCAGTCGGTCGAGCTGACGAACTCGTACTCGAAGCCGAAGCCGTCCAGGAACGCGCGCAGGCGGGCGTTGTTGTGGGCGCCGAAGCTGTCGTGGGCGCCGAACGGGTCGCGGACGACGGTCAGCGGTTTGCCCAGATCCTCGATCAGCGGCTGCTTGTTCTCAATATTGTCGGGAACTTTGCGCAGGCCGTCCATGTCGTCGCTGAAGGCGATCAGGCGGGTGGGGATATGGTCGTCGACCAGCGCGCGGAAGGCCTGGCGCACCATGGTGGTGCGCGCGACTTCGCCGAACGTGCCCAGGTGCGGCAGGCCCGACGGCCCGTAGCCGGTCTCGAAGATCACGGCCTTCGCCAGGGCCGGATAGGCTTTCACCGCCTCGTCGGTCTTGCCGGCGTCGATCATGGCTTTCGCCGCTTCCTGGTCGGCGCGGTCGGGGAGGCGCACGCGCAGGACGCGGGCGATGGTGGCGCGCGCCTGCTCGAACGGCCAGGAGCGGGCTTCGCGGGCGAGGGGGGAGAGGCCTTCAAACATGCGGGGCGGTATAAGCGCTGATGCGGCGAAGGGCTAGGGCGGTGCGGAAACCTCGCCCTTCGACAGGCTCAGGGTGAGGTTTCTCTGTGACGCTCGAGCAGTCCTCATCCTGAGCTTGTCGAAGGACAAGGACGGGCCCTCAGCCTTTCAGCGCCCCCGAGACGACCTCGCGCGCCTCGGCCTGCACCTGCTTGAGGTGATCGGGGCCCAGGAACGACTCCGCATAGACCTTGTAGACGTCCTCGGTGCCCGAGGGGCGAGCGGCGAACCAGGCGTTCTGGGTGCAGACCTTCAGGCCGCCGATCGCCTCGCCGTTGCCGGGGGCGTTGGTGAGGATGGCGGTGATCTCCTCGCCGGCGAGGGTCTTGGCGGTGACGTCGCCGGGACTGAGCTTGGAGAGGCGGGCCTTCTCCTCGCGGGTCGCCGGGGCGTCGACGCGGGCGTAGGCGGGCGCATCGTACTTGGCGGTCAGGTCGGCATAGAGCTGACTGGCGCTCTTACCCGTGCGCCCCTGGATCTCGGCGGCCAGCAAAGCCAGCTGGACGCCGTCCTTGTCGGTGGTCCAGACGCTACCGTCGTGACGCAGGAAGGCCGCGCCGGCCGACTCCTCGCCGCCGAAGCCGACCGAGCCGTCCAGCAGGCCGGGCACGAAATATTTGAAGCCGACCGGCACCTCGAGCAGGCGACGGCCAAGGCCCGCCACCACCCGATCGATCATCGACGACGAGACCAGGGTCTTGCCGACCGCCACGTCCGCGCCCCAGCCCGGGCGATGGGTGAACAGGTACGAGATCGCCGCGGCCAGGTAGTGGTTGGGGTTCATCAGCCCGCCGTCGGGCGTGACGACGCCATGGCGATCGGCGTCGGCGTCATTGCCGGTCGCGACGTCATAGGCCGCGCCGCCCTTCATGATCTCGATCAGGTTGGCCATGGCCGAGGCGGACGAGCAGTCCATGCGAATCTTGCCGTCGGTGTCGAGCGGCATGAACGCCCAGCGGGGGTCGACGGCGTCGTTGACGACGGTGAGGTTCAGCTTGTGCCGCTCGGCGATCGCGCCCCAGTAGGCGACGGCCGCGCCGCCCAGCGGGTCGGCCCCGATACGCACCCCGGCCGCGCGGATCGTCTCGATGTCGATGATGCTGGGCAGGTCGTCGACATAGCGGCCCAGGAAGTCGTAGCGGCCGGCGGCTTTCAGCGCCTCGTCGAAGCTCACGCGCTTCACGCCCGTCAGGCCTTGCGCCAGCAGTTCGTTGGCGCGGGCGGCGATGGCCGAGGTCGCGCCGCTGTCGGCGGGACCACCGGAGGGTGGGTTGTACTTGATGCCGCCGTCACGCGGCGGGTTGTGCGAGGGCGTCAGCAGCAGACCGTCGGCCTGGGCCGCGTTCGCGCGGTTGTGGGTCAGAATGGCGTGCGACACGGCCGGGGTCGGCGTGTAGCCGTCCTGGCTTTCGATCAGCGCCGTGACGCCGTTTCCGGCCAGCACCTCCAGCACCGAGCGGAAGGCGGGCTCCGACAGGCCGTGGGTGTCGCGGCCGACGAAGATCGGACCGGTGATCCCTTGGGCGGCGCGCTGCTCCACCACCGCTTGGGTGACGGCCAGGATGTGGTTCTCGTTGAACCCGCCATCCAGGCTGGAGCCCCGATGACCGGAGGTGCCGAACACGACCTTCTGGGCGGGGTTGGAAACGTCGGGCTTGGTCTCGTAATAGGCGCCGATCAGCGCGTCCAGGTCGATCAGATCCTCGGGGAGAGCCCGAAGGCCGGCGCGGCTGTGCATCAAGACACCCTAAGGAAAGCTCATCTGGGTAAAAGTTCGTCGACGGAGCGCAACGGATCATTCCCCTAGTCGGGTTCCGTGTCGATTTCATCAAGTATCTCAGCACTCGGCGACAGCGTTCGCGAGAGAACTTTTTTCGCGCGCAGGCTGCGGCCGAAGCGCGCGGGTGACGTCTACTCGACAGTACAACGTGGAATATTCGTCGGAAAATTGTAACCTGGGGGCGAATTCCAACGACCGATACGACGCATAAGGGCGACGCGAAGTGACCTACGAGACCACCGAAGGACGCCGCACCAGCGCGGTCGACACCCACGTCGGCGAGCGGGTTCGCATGCGGCGCAAGCTGCTCGGCGTCAGCCAGGACCAACTGGCCGACAATCTGGGCCTGACATTCCAGCAGGTGCAGAAATACGAGCGCGGCGCCAACCGGATCAGCGCCAGCAAGCTGTTCCGCATCGCCGAGATCCTCAGCGTCGACGTCGCCTACTTTTTCGACGGCCTGCCCGACCCGATCGAGGGCGCCGGTCCGGACGGCACGACAGCGCGTATCCAGGAGGTCATGCAGACCTTCCTGCAGACCTCGGAAGGCGTCGAGCTGGCCGAGATCTTCCCGCGCATCGCCAGCGGCCGCGTCCGGCGCCAGATCCTGGATCTGGTCCGGACCATGGCCGCCGAAGAGGACAAGTAGCTAGAAGGCTTCGCTGACAATCGCGCCGTCCGGCAGCAGGGCGGCGCGCTTCAGCCCGCTGGACGCGAAGGGCATGGCGATATTGCCCTCGCGGTCCACCGCGATCAGGCCGCCGTGCCCGCCCAGATCCGCCACGCCCTGGATCGCCGCCCGCGCGGCGTCGGCCAGAGCCTCGCCGCCGAACCGCACCCGGTGGGCGATCTGGGCCGCGACGGCGGTGCGGATGAAATACTCGCCTTGGCCTGTGCACGAGACCGCCGCGTGGCCGTCGGCCCAGGCGCCCGCTCCGATGATCGGACTGTCGCCGACCCGACCCGGCCGCTTGCCGAACACGCCCGCCGTCGAGGTGGCGGCCGCCAGGCGGCCTTCGGCGTCGCGAACCACGCAGCCGACCGTGCCGACCGGAAGAGCATCCGGCGGGTGGTTGTCCTCGAAGGCCCCGGCGTGGGTGAACCAACTGGCCGGATCCCCGACAGTCTCCAGCCCCTGGTCGCGGGCGAAGTCGATCGCGCCCGGGCCCGCCAGCATCACGTGCGGGGTCTCTTCCATCACCGCGCGGGCGGCCAGGATCGGGCTCTTGAAGCCTTGCAGCGCGGCCACCGAGCCGGCGCGCAGGGTGGAGCCGCACATCAGGCTGGCGTCCAACTCGTATTCGCCCTCGGCATTGGGTGAGGCGCCCTTGCCGGCGATGTAGAGACCGCTGGCCTCCAGCCCGACCACGGTGTCGACGGCGATATCCAAAGCAGAGGCGCCGGCTTGCAGCCGGTCGCGGGCGGCTTCGACCAGGCCGCGCATGTGGGCGATCTCGATGCTGTAGTCGTGACCGCGCTTGGCTCCCGCGCCACCGTGCAGGGCGAGACTAAAACGTTTGTTTGACATTCTGCTTCCTTGGGCGAACGCCCTGCGCTAGCGTCCGCGCGTCATAACCAAGATTGCCCTTTAGGCGAAAAGATTTGGGGGAGATGCGATCATGAAGGCAGTGCTCAGCAAGGACGTCGGCGGTCCCGAAACCCTGGTGCTGGAGGAACTGCCCGATCCTGTCGCCGGTCCCGGCCAGGTGCTGATCGATGTGAAGGCCTGCGGGGTGAACTATCCCGACGTCCTGATCATCGAGGACAAGTACCAGTTCAAGCCGCCGCGCCCGTTCGCGCCGGGCGGCGAGGTGTCGGGCGTGATTTCCGCCGTTGGCGAGGGGGTTGCGCGCTTCAAGGTCGGCGATCGGGTCCTGGCCTCGACCGGCTGGGGCGGCTACGCCGAGAAGCTGGCGCTGGAAGAGCAGCGCTGCACGCCCATCCCCGACAACATGCCGTTCGACGAGGCGGCCGCCTTCGTCCTGACCTACGGCACCTCGTACTATGCTCTGAAGGACCGTGGGCACGTTAAGCCTGGCGAGACTCTCCTCATTTTGGGTGCGGCCGGCGGCGTCGGCCTGGCGGCGGTCGAGCTGGGCAAGGCGATGGGGGTGCGCGTTATCGCCGCAGCCTCAAGCCAGGAGAAGGTCGACCTGGCCATCAAACACGGCGCCGACAGCGGCGTCGTCTATCCGCGCGGACCGTTCGACAAGGACGGCCAGAAGGCCCTGGCGACCCTGATCAAGGACGCCTGCGGACCCAATGGCTGGGACGTCGCCTATGACGCGGTGGGCGGCGATTACTCCGAGGCGACCATCCGCGCGGCGGGCTGGAACGGTCGCTTCCTGGTCATCGGCTTCCCGTCGGGGATTCCGAAAATCCCGTTGAATCTCACGCTGTTGAAGTCGTGCGACATCGTCGGGGTGTTCTGGGGCGCGGCCGTGGCGCGCGATCCCAAGGGGCACGCCCAGAACCTCCGCGAGCTGATGGACCTGTACGCCGCCGGCAAGATCCGGCCGTACGTCTCCGAGCGCTTCCCGCTGGCGCGCGCCGGCGAGGCAATCGCCCATCTCTCCAGCCGCAAGGCCATGGGCAAGGTGGTGATCACGGTTGACTAGGATGGTTACCGGCGATCGTGGTTAAATCCCGCTAAGTATCCTTTTTAGCAAAGGAAAAACGACAACTCCGCAAAGTGTCTCCTCGAGACTAGGAGACTCTGCGGAGATGTACGTCCCACAAGAGCAGAGCGTCGCCAACGAAGCGGCGCCCGCCGCCCCGCGGCGCCCCTACCGGCTGACGCGGCGCCCGGAAGAGCGCGTCCGCGTGCTGGGCGGGACCATGGACCTGGTGCGTCCGGAAGAAGTGTTCCACTTCGTCGCGGGCAAGCTGGAAGCGCGTCAGAGCGCCATCGTCGCCAACCACAATCTCCATAGCCTGTACCTGATCGGCAAGGACCACCAGATCGGTGAGTTCTACAAGGAAGCCGACCTGATCGAGGTCGACAGCGTGCCGCTGATTTTCTGGGCGCGCCTGGTGGGCCGCGCCAGCCGGCGCTTCCATCGCTGCACCTATCTGGACTGGCGCGACGACTTCTGGTCGCTGGCCGTCGAGAAGAACTGGAAGGTCTTTTTCGTGGGCGGTGCGCCGGGCGTGGCCGACAAGGCCATCGCGCGCATCCACGAGGACTATCCGACCGCCCAGATCGCCAGCCATCACGGCTATTTCGACGTGACCCAGGGCTCCGCCGAGAACACCGCGGTGGTCGAGAAGATCCTTGAATATCAGCCGGACATCGTCCTGGTCGGCATGGGCATGCCGCGCCAGGAGGTCTGGACCCTGGAAAACCACAAGGCCTATGGCCCGGCCGTGACCTTCACGGTGGGCGGGGCCTTCGACTACGAGGCCGGCGTCCAGCTGGCGGCTCCGCGATGGATGGGGCCGATGGGCATGGAATGGCTGTTCCGGCTGATGAACGATCCCCAGCGACTGTTCTCGCGCTACTGCGTCGAGCCCTGGTCGCTGGTCGGGCCGGCCTGTCGCGACGTGACAAGGGCGCTGTCACGACGTCTGACGGAAGGCGACCCGCGAGCGGCTGAGGCCGCGCGCTGGGAGCAAATGCGCGCACGTAACGAAGTGGCGCGTTAGAATGACTATTCTGGTGGGGGCCGCATGCGGCGAGGTCGTGCAAAACACGGCCTGGAATAGGGGGCGCGGGTTCTGATGGGCCTGGATATTCGAGTGATGACGCTGGAGGCCAAGGAGCGCTCCGGCTTTACACACCGCGCGGTGGCGGGTGTGGGTTTGGTGGGGCTGGGCCTGGCTTGGGCGGTGCTTCTCGTGCCCTGCATGCTGTGGCTGGCCGTCAGCCATCTAGGCCGTGCGCTGCAGCCGCTGACGCGGCGTACGGCCTGAATCTTCCACGGATGGCGGTGAAACACCTCTAGCCAACGACTGTTTGCTCCGCGAATATGATCATTGATCACTGACCCGCGAAGAGGTCAGGGACGCGGAGGGAAATTCCATGGTCGGACGTCTGGACGGCAAGGTCGCCGTCGTCACCGGGGGCTGCTCGGGCATCGGGCTGGGCGCGGTCGAGCTGTACGTGGCCGAAGGGGCGTGCATTATCGCCGCCGACCTGCAGGCCGAGAAGGGCGAGATGCTGGAGAAGCGTTTCCCCGACAAGGTCCGCTTCTCGCGCTGCGATGTTACCTCGGAAGACGACCTGGCCAAGACCATGGCCCTGGCCGAGAGCAGCTTCGGCGGTCTCGACATCCTGTTCAACAACGCCGGCCACGGCGGCACGCCCGCCTCGGTGCCGGAACTGACCGTCGAGGGCTGGGACAAGACCTTCGCCCTGCTGGTGCGCGGTCCGGCCATCGGCATGAAGCACGCCCTGCCGCTGATGCTGAAGCGCGGCGGCGGCTCGATCATCAACACCGCCTCGATCGCCGGCCTGCAGGCGGGCTTCGGACCGCTGGCCTATTCGGCGGCCAAGTCGGCGGTGATCCATATGAGCCGGTGCGCGGCGGCCGAGCTGTCGCCGCTGAAGATCCGGGTCAACGCCATCTGCCCGGGGCTGATCGCCACCTCGATCTTCGGGGCCTCGATGGGCCTGCCGCGCGAGGTCGCCGACCAGATGGCCGCCCAGATCGCCTCGATCGGTCCCAAGATCCAGCCGATCCCCAAGTCGGGCCTGCCCGAGGACATCGCCGCCGCGGCCCTCTACCTGGCCAGCGACGATTCCAGGTTCGTCACCGGCACCCACATCGTCGTCGACGGCGGCATCACGGTCGGCCCGCGCAGCGCCTGGGACAAGAACACGCCCTCGCCGATCCTGGCGGCCATGGGCATCAGCCCCGAGCAGGCCGAGGCCATGCGCGCCCAGCTGGTCGCCGCCGGCGCGGCCGGGTGACACTTTCCTCGACCGCTTTGACGCCCAACCTGCGCGGCGCCCTGTGGATGCTGGTCTCGGCGGTCGGCTTCACGGCGATGACCACCCTGATCAAGTTCTTGGGACCCGGCTACCCGGCCGCGCTCCAGACCTTCTACCGGCAGCTGGCGGGGGTGATCGTGCTGCTGCCGCTGATCGCCCGTGATTGGCGCGGAGCCTTCAGGACCACGCGGCCGGGGATCCTGATCTTCCGTTCCAGCGCCGGGGTGCTGGCCCTGATCATGGGTTTCTACGCCTACCAGAAGCTGCCCCTGGCCGACGCCAACGCCCTGTCGTTCACCCGCACGCTGTGGCTGGTGCCGCTGGCCGCCTTCGTCCTGCGCGAGCCGATCGGCCCCTTGCGGATCGGCGCGGCCTTGGTCGGCTTCCTGGGCGTGCTGATCATGCTGCGGCCGGGCTCGGTAGGCATGGGCGCCTGGATCGGCTGGCCGCAGGCCTGCGCCCTGGCCTCGGCCTTCCTGTTCGCCCTGACCATCACCGGCATGAAAGTGATGACCCGCGACCACAGCCCGTTCGTGCTCTTGGTCTATGCCGCCGTGCTGGGCCTGGTCTTCGCCATCCCGCCGGCGCTGTTCGTCTGGAAGTGGCCGACCTGGCCCGACCTTGGGCTACTGGCGGCGATGGGCGTGATCGGGACCTTCACCCAAGGGGCTTATATCAAGGGCATGGAAGCCGGTGAGGCGGCGGTGATGGCCCCGATCGACTATACGCGGCTGGTGTTTGCTGTCGGGGCGGGCTTCCTGCTGTTCCACGAGGTCCCGAAGCCCGCGGTCATCGCCGGCGCGGCGATCGTGGTGGCCTCGACCCTGTTCATCTCCTGGCGCGAGCACCAGCGGTCGAAGCGCGTCCAAGACACGACGGCTCAGCCGGCGTAGGCGCGCCGCCACTCAACGAAGCGCGCCAGGCCCGCGGCCAGCTTGACCTTGGGCTTGTAGCCGCACAGGGCGTGGATCTTGTCGATATTGGCGAAGGTGGCCGGCACGTCGCCCGGCTGCATCGGCAGGAAGATCTTCTGGGCCTCGACGCCCAGCGCCGTTTCCAGCGTGGTGATCATCTCCATCAGGCCGACGGGATCGTTGTCGCCGATGTTGTAGACCTCGTGCCCGCCCTGCGCCGGGGGATGGTCCAGCACCCCGAGGACACCGTCGACGATGTCGTCGATGAAGGTGAAGTCGCGGGCCATCTGGCCCTCGCCATAGACGTCGATCGGCTGGCCGCTCAACATCTTCTCGGTGAAGCCGTAATAGGCCATGTCCGGCCGGCCCCAGGGGCCATAGACGGTGAAGAACCGCAGGCCCGACTGCGGGAAACCGTACAGCGCCGCATAGCTTTGGCTCAGCATTTCGCACGAACGCTTGGTGGCGGCGTACAGCGACACCGGCTCGTTGGCCGGGTCGGTTTCGCGGAAGCCGTCGCCGTTCAGCGGCCGGTCGCCATAGACGCTGGATGAACTGGCATAGACCAGGTGCTCGACGCCGGCATGGCGGCAGGCTTCCAGCACCGACAGGTGCCCGGCCAGGTTTGACCGCTCGTAGGCGAAGGGGTTCTCGATGGAGTAGCGGACCCCGGCCTGGGCGGCTAGATGGATCACCTGCCTGGCGCCGGCGCTCTTGACCAGTTCGGCCAGGGCCTCGTGCTCGGCGATGTCCAGGCGGACCATCGTGAAGCCGTCACGCCCTTCGAGGCGCGCGGCGCGAGCGGCCTTCAGGGCCGGGTCATAATAGTCGTTGAACACGTCGACGCCGATCACCGCCGCGCCGCGATCCAGCAGGCGCTCGGCCACGTGCATGCCGATGAAGCCCGCCGCGCCAGTCACCACCACGGGAGCGACGATGATCGGAGTCGCCATGGGTCAGCCTCGCCCGATCGAGGCGTAGGTGAAGCCGTGACGGACCATCTCGGCGGGCTTATAGACATTGCGCAGGTCGACGACCGTCGGCGACGTCATCAAGAGCTTCAGGCGGTCCAGATCCAGGGCGCGGAACTGGTCCCACTCGGTGATGATCACCAGGGCGTCGGCGCCCTCGGCGGCTTCATAGGCGCCGGACTTGAACTCGACGCCCTTCAGCATGTGCGCGGCCTCCTTGGCGCCTTCAGGGTCGAAGGCCTGGACCTTGGCGCCCAGGGCCTGCAGGGCCGGGACGATATCGAGGCTGGGCGCGTCGCGCATGTCG
>CAIUMD010000058.1 GCA_903900155.1 uncultured Caulobacterales bacterium
CAAAACCGGCGTCCACTTTTGCTGCTCGCAAGCCGCCGCGCGCCTGGGCTCCCTTCTGACAACCACAGACCTGGAGTCCGCCGTGCCCGCCGCCCCCGACTATCCGTCCGCCCCCGATCTCGTCGCCCCCAAGCGCGCCCTGCTGTCGGTCTCCGACAAGATCGACCTGGTCGAGGCCGCCCAGGTCCTGCACGCCGCCGGCGTCGAGCTGGTCTCGACCGGCGGCACCAAGGCCGCGATCGCCGCCGCCGGCATCCCGGTCAAGGACGTCTCGGACCTGACGGGCTTCCCCGAGATGATGGACGGCCGGGTGAAGACCCTGCACCCGGTGGTGCACGGCGGTCTGCTCGGCGTCCGCGACGCCCCCGAACATGCGCAGGCCATGGCCGACCACGGCATCGGCGGCATCGATATCCTGTACGTGAACCTCTATCCGTTCGAGGCCACCGTCGCCAAAGGCGGCAGCTACGCCGAGTGCGTCGAGAACATCGACATCGGCGGCCCGGCCATGATCCGCTCGGCGGCCAAGAACCACGGCTATGTCGCCGTCTGCACCGACCCGGCCGACCTGGCCGAAGTGCTGGAAGCCCTGAAGGCCGGCGGGACCACCCTGGCCCTTCGCCAGACCCTGGCGGCCCGCGCCTATGCCCGCACGGCGGCCTATGACGCCGCCATCTCGGCCTGGTTCGCTCAGGCCCTGGGCCAGGACTTCCCGGCCCGCAAGGCGATCGCCGGCGAGCTGCGCCAGACCATGCGCTACGGCGAGAACCCCCACCAGAAGGCGGCCTTCTACACCTTCCCCAACCCCCGCGCCGGCGTCGCCACCGCGACCCAGCTGCAGGGCAAGGAACTCAGCTACAACAACATCAACGACACCGACGCGGCCTTCGAGCTGATCGCCGAGTTCGATCCGGCCCAGGGCCCGGCCGTGGCGATCATCAAGCACGCCAATCCGTGCGGCGTGGCGGTCGGCGGTTCGCAACGCGAGGCCTATGAGCGGGCCCTGGCCTGCGATCCGACCTCGGCCTTCGGCGGCATCGTGGCGGTGAACTCGCGCCTGACCCGCGAGGCGGCCGAAGCGATGGTCGAGATCTTCACCGAGGTGGTCATCGCCCCCGAGGCCGACGATGACGCCGTCGCCGTGTTCGCCGCCAAGAAGAACCTGCGCCTGCTGGTCACCGGCGGCCTGCCCGACCCGCTGTCGACCGGCGACACGTTCAAGAGCGTGGCCGGCGGCTTCCTGGTCCAGTCCCGCGACGACGCGCGGATCAAGGCCTCGGACCTGAAGATCGTCACCCAGCGCCAGCCGACCGAAGACGAGATCCGCGACATGCTGTTCGCCTTCACGGTGGGCAAGCACGTCAAGTCCAACGCCATCGTCTATGCCCGCGCCGGCCAGACCCTGGGCGTCGGGGCCGGCCAGATGAACCGCAAGGACTCGGCCCGCATCGCGACTCTTCGAGCAGCCGATTTTGGCTTGGACCTCCGTGGATGCGCCTGCGCCTCGGAAGCCTTCTTCCCGTTCGCCGACGGCCTGATCCAGGCGGCGGAAGCGGGCGCGACGGCGATCATCCAGCCGGGCGGCTCGATGCGCGATCCGGAAGTGATCGAGGCGGCCGACAAGCTGGGCCTTACTATGGCCTTCACCGGCGTGCGAGTGTTCCGCCACTGATACGAAATCCTCGCCCTTCGACGGGCTCAGGGTGAGGATTTCTACTGACACCCAGTAGCCCTCATCCTGAGCTTGTCGAAGGACGAGGGCGGGCCCCGAGGAGCCAGATGAACAGCGCAGATTGGGGAATCGAGGTCGCCAAGCATTCGCGGGTCTTCAAGCCCGCGGGCCTGGGGCCGTTTCCGGTGGCGCTGATCTTCCACGGCTGCGGCGGCAAGACGCCGTTCCTCGAGGACTATGCCCGCACCGCCGTCGCGGCCGGCTGGGCGGCCGTGGTGGTCGACTCCTTGAAGCCGCGCGGCATGTCCAGCCTCGACGCCAAGCTTTTCGTCTGCACCGGCGTGGCGCTGCATGGCCTGAAACGCTCGGCCGACATCTTCGCCATGCTGGCCTGGCTGGAGAGCCAGGGCTGGGCCGACGCCAGCCGCGTCTTCCTGGCCGGCTGGAGCCATGGCGGCTGGACGATCATGGACGGCTACGCGGTGGGGGCCAACGCCGCCCGCGCCACCGGCGTGGCCGACGCCGACCCGGGCAAGCTGCGGGCGCGAGTCAAGGGCGCGCTGCTCGTTTATCCCTATGCCGGCTCCCCCTCCCTGACCTCGGCCCGCGGCTGGGGCGGCGGCCCGCCCATCTGGTCGGTGCTGGCCGGCAAGGACCAGGTGGTCGGCCACAAGCTGCCGGCCAAGGCGCTGGACCGGCTGGATCGCGACGGCCTCAAGGTCGATCGGGTCTTCTATGCCGACGCCACCCACGCCTTCGATGACAACAAGGCCAATGATCCCCGGGCTCGCTACCGGCCCGACTTGCTCTCGGCGGTGCAGACCTATTTCGCCGGCGCGCTCAAGGCCTGCGGCTAGGGCGCTTTCTTGGGGGCTCTTGTCAGGACGATCGCCCCCAGGGCGATGAACACGGCCGAGACGACGACGGAGATGCGCTGGTCGCCGGCCAGCTTCGTCCCGACGGCGATGACCAGCGGGGCCAGGAAGGCGGTGGCCTTGCCCGACAGGGCGTAGAGGCCAAACCACCGCCCCGTCTCGCCGGCCGGGGCCAGCTCGGCCATCCAGGCGCGCAAGGAGGACTGCGCCGTGCCGAAGGTCAGGCCGATGAACATCGAGAAGAACAGGTACATCCGCTCCGGGACGCTGGCGAACAGCGCCTGGTCGGCCCGGGCGGGGGCGACGGGGATCAGCAGGAAGATCGTGTCCTTGCCCACCAGGCTGACGCCGATGGCGCCGAACAGGATCACCCCGCTGGCGACCAGCACGGTGGCCTTCGAGCCGATCTTCTGGTCGACTCGGCCGCCGATGAACGTGCCGATGCCGGCGGCGATGGACAGGAGGATCGCATAGAGCCCCAGCTGCGTCGTCGTCCAGCCGAACAGGCCCGCCGCCAGCACGCCGCCGAACGCGATGATGCTGGAAATGCCGTCGCCCAGCAGCATCCGGCCGATCAGGAAGGTCGCCATGTGCGGCCGGCCAGGCAGGCTCTTCAGGGTCGCCCACAGCTGCGCCAGGGGCTTCTCGCCGCCCCCTTCCGAGGGCTTGGGGGCGCTCAGCATCAGCGGCCAGGCGAAGGCCAGGAACCACAGAGCCACCATCGGCCCGACGATCCGGTCGGGCTCGTGCAAGGCCTTCGACAGGCCCAGCATCGGGACCTTGGGCAACGAGAAGCAGAAGAGGACGATGAACAGCGTGATCAGCGCTCCGACATAGGCCAGCGCCCAGGCGGTGCCCGACAGCCGTCCGATCTGGCCGGGCTTGGCCACCACCGGCAGCAGGGCGTTCATCACCGTCACGCCCAGCTCGGCCGCGACGCCGCCCACGACCAGGCAGCCCAGGATCAACGGGATGCGGGCGATCTCGCCGGGCGCGGCCAGCCACAGCAGGGCGCTGGCGATGACGAACGGAAAGGCCAGGCCCACCAGCCAGGTCCTGGGATTGCGCCGGGCGTCGACATTGGCCCCGACCAGGGGCGAGAGGATGGCGATGGCTAGGCCCGACACGGCCCCGGCATAGCCCAGGAGACTCTGCCCCCGGTTGGCGTCACCGACGAAGCCGGCGGCGAAATAGGGCGTGAAGATGAAGGTGGCGATCAGCGCCCAATATGGCTGCTGCGCCCACTCGTAGAGGATCCAGGCTGCCCGCCGGCGATCACCCTGGTCCATACGCTACTGCTCCCTCTCCGCCCTCCCCCTCGTAAGCGAGAGAAGGCGGAGGGGCCAGCGCCTTTAGGCGGCGGTCGACAGCTCGCGCAGAGCGGCGTTGGCGATGGTCAGCTTGGCGAAGGTCCAGCCGCCGCCAGCCTGCTCGATGTCCTCGATCGTGCGCTTGACCGCCTTGGGGCGATCCCCGCGCAGGGCGGCCCAGGACGCGATCGCGGCCTTGGCCGAGAACTCGTCCTCGCCGGCCTGGGCGCTGGCGGCGAACTTCAGGACGGCCTCGGTGATCGCGGTCTGCTCGGTCAGCATGTCTTCGATCAGGCGGCGGACCGCCAGGCGCTCGAAGCTGTCGCCGCCGACGAAAGCCCCGGCCGCGCCGCGCAGGCGGTCGAAACCGAAGGCCGCGCCGACCTGGTGATACAGGCGGGCGACGTTCTCGACGCTCCAGCTGGAGGCGTTGGCCAGGTCCACGAGGTCGGCGGCCGTGGTCAGCGGCTGCAGGGCGGCGACACCTTGAGCCAAGGCTTCGGGCGCGCCGTCGGCGACATAGGCCTTCGCCCGCTTGGCGACGGCCTTCTGCTCGAACGGCGACAGGATGGCCGGGGCCATGCCGGTCAGCGTCTTCACCGACGGGCCATAGGCCTCGACCAACTGCTGGACGCTGGACTTGTCGCGATGGGCGCGGCGGGCCAGCCAGAAGGCCAGGCTGCGCAAGGCGTAGGCCAGGGCCTTGTACAGCGCCGTCTGACCATCGGCCGAAGCCTTGTTGTCCAGCGCGTTGACCTGGTCCCACAGGCCGTCGACGCCCAGGATCTCGCGAGCGGCGGTGAAGCCGGTCACCACCGCGTCGATATCGGCGCCGGCGGCGGCCTTCAGGCGGCTCGGGAAGGTCGGGCCGCACATGTTGACCATCTGGTTGCCGACCACCGTGGCGATGATCTCGCGCTTCAGCCGGTGCTTCTGCATGGCGTCGGCGTACTGATCGAGCGCCTTGGGGAAGTAGCTGCGCAGCGTCGTCTCGAACCACGGATCGTCCGGCGCCTGGCTGGCGACGATCTCGTCGAAGAGGTCCAGCTTGCCATAGGCCAGCAGCACGGCCAGTTCGGGCCGGGTCAGGCCCTTGCCCGCGGCCTTGCGCTCCAGCAGCGCCGTATTGGTCGGCAGGCCCTCGACGCGGCGGTCCAGGCGGCCGCGCTGCTCCAGGTCGACCATGTAGCGAATCTGGGCGTCGACCTCGCTGACCGCGTCGCTCTCGAGCAGGGTCAGGGCCAGGGTCTGGTCGTAATTGTGCTCCAGCACGTGATGGCCCACGTCCGCGGTCATCGAGGCCAGCAGCGTGTTGCGGCTCTCGCGGGTCAGTTCGCCGCCGCGCTCCAGGATCCCGGTCAGGATCTTGATATTGACCTCGTGGTCGGAGCTGTCGACGCCCGCCGAATTGTCGATGGCGTCGGTGTTCATGTGGCCGCCGGCTTGAGCGAACTCGATCCGGCCAGCTTGCGTCAGACCGAGATTCGCGCCCTCGCCCACGACCTTGACCCGCAGGTCCGAGCCGTTGATGCGGATGGCGTCATTGGCCTTGTCGCCGGCGTCGGCGTTGGTCTCGCCCTTGGCCTTCACATAGGTGCCGATGCCGCCGAGATACAGCAGCTCGGCCTTGGACTTCAGGATCGCGGTCATCAGCTCGGCCGGCGAGACGGCCTCGGCCTTGATCTCGAACAGCTCGCGGACTTCCTTCGACAGCGGGATGCTCTTCAGGCTGCGGGCGAAGACGCCGCCGCCGGCCGAGATCTTGGCCTTGTCGTAATCCTCCCACGACGAGCGCGGCAGCTTGAACATGCGGTCGCGTTCCTCCCACGACACCGCCACGTCCGGGTTCGGGTCGAGGAAGATGTGACGGTGATCGAAGGCGGCCAGCAGCTTGGTCTGCTTGGACAGCAGCATGCCGTTGCCGAACACGTCGCCCGACATGTCGCCGACGCCGACCACGGTGAAGGCTTCCGTCTGGATATCCTTGCCCAGCTCGCGGAAGTGGCGCTTGACCGCTTCCCAGGCGCCGCGGGCGGTGATGCCCATGACCTTGTGATCGTAGCCGACCGAACCACCGGACGCGAAGGCGTCGCCCAGCCAGAAGCCGTAAGCTTCGGCCACGCCGTTGGCGATGTCGGAGAAGGTCGCCGTGCCCTTGTCGGCGGCGACGACCAGGTACGGATCCTGGGCGTCATGCGCCACGACCGACGGCGGCGGTGTGACCTGATTGTCGGCGTCGATATTGTCGGTCAGGTCCAGGAGCCCCGACAGGAAGGTCTTGTAGGCCCGGATCGCCTCGGCCTGGATGGCGTCGCGATCGCCGCCGCGCGGCAGTTGCTTCGGATAGAAGCCGCCCTTCGAACCGACCGGCACGATGACCGCGTTCTTGACCTGCTGAGCCTTCACCAGGCCCAGCACCTCGGTGCGGAAGTCGTCGCGACGGTCCGACCAGCGCAGGCCGCCGCGCGCGACGGGGCCAAAGCGCAGGTGCACACCCTCGACGTGAGGGGCCGAGACATAGATCTCGCGATAGGGCTTGGGGGCCGGCAGGTCTTCCAGCTCACGCGAGGCGATCTTGAAGCTGATATAGGGCTTGGGACCGCCATCGGCGCCCGGCTGGTAGAAGTTGGTCCGCTGGATCGCGCCGACCAGGGCGGCCAGCCGGCGCAGGACGCGGTCGGCGTCCAGGCTCTCGACGGCCTGCAGCGCCTCGGTGATCTTGCCCTCGACGGCCTTGGCCTGCTCCTTGCGCTGGTTCAGGTCGGCGCGGACAGCCGGGTCGAACTTGGTCTGGAAGAGATCCAGGATCAGGCGCGCGACGCCGGGGTGATCCGACAGCGCCTGCTCCTGCACGCCCTGGCTGGGGTCGAGGCCCGACTGCTGGCGATACTTGGCCAGGGCGCGGATCAACGCGGCCTCGCGCCAGCCGATGCCCAGCTCCAGCACCAGGCGGTTGAAGCCGTCGCTCTCGGCGCGGCCCGTCCAGATGGCGACGAAGGCGGCCTCGAAGGCCTGCTTCACGTCGTTGAACACCAGATGCTCGCCGGCCTCGTCGCGCAGGACGAACTCGTGCACCCAGACCGGCTGGCCGGCGGGCGAGACCTTGAAGCCGTCCTCGATCAGAGCCTTCAGGCCCATATGCTCCAGGATCGGCAGCACGTCGGCCAGCGGCGCGGCGGCGCCGGGGCGATAGAGCTTGAAGCGCAGGGTCGCGGCGTCATCGCCCTGGCGGCGGAAGGCGCGGACGCGGACGGCCTCGCCTTCCGCCAGGTCGTCGATCACCTGGATGTCGGCCAGGGCTTCATCGGCGTCATACTGGTCGCGATAGCCGGGCGGGAAGGCGCCGGCATAGCGATTCAGGACCTGGACCACGCGGCCGGCCTGGCCTTCACGGACGGCGGCTTCGAACCGGTCGTCCCAGGTGCGGGCAGTCTCGGCGATCGCGGCCTCGACGGCGGCCATGTCGGGCTCGGCGTGGTCGCCGGGCGTCACGCCCAGGATGTAGTGCACCCGCGCCAGCGGGGCGTCGGAAAAGCTGGGATAATAGGCCGACACCCGGCCCCGGAACGCGTCGGCCAGGATCTGGCCGGCCCGGGCGCGGACGCCGGAATCGTAGCGGTCGCGCGGCACGAACATCAGCACCGAGATGAAGCGGTCGAACGGGTCGCGGCGGGCGAACAGCTTCACGCGCGGCCGGTCATAGAGGTGCAGCACGCCCAGGGCCGTGGTCAGCAGCTCGTCCTCGTTGCTCTGGAACAGCTCGTCGCGCGGCCAGGTCTCGAGGATGTTGCGCAGGCGCTTGCCGTTGTGGCTGTTGGGGTCCTTGCCGGCGCTGGTCAGCACGTGCTTGACCTTGCGCCGGACCAGCGGCGCCTCGTGGGCCGGGGTCTCGTAGGCCTCGGCGGTGAACAGGCCCACGAAGCGGACCTCGCCCGAGGCCTTGCCGTCGGCGCCGTAGCGGCGGACGCCGATATAGTCCATGTAGCCGCGACGGTGCACGCGCGAGCGCAGGTTCGACTTGGCCACCACGATCGGGTCGCCGATGTCGATATGGGTGCGGACCTGGGCCGACAGGATGGCCGGCTCGCTGCCCCGGCGCAACACGGTGCGGGCCTGGTCGCGCAGGACGCCCAGGCTGCCCTCGGGCTGGTACAGCGGCTCCTCGGCCGCATAGCCGCCGTCGGCGGTGCGGGGATATTCGTAGACGCGGGCGCCCAGGAACACGAAGTGGTCGCTCTCGAGCCAGTCGAGGAAGTCGAGATCCTCGGCCTTCTCCTCGGTCGAGACCGGGGCCTTGGCGTCGCGCAGTTCGCTGATCGTGCGGCGCATCAGGGCGCGCATGGGCTGGAAGTCCTGCACGGCCAGGCCGACGTCGGACAATGCCTCGCGGACGCTGGCGACCAGGGCCGCCTCGCGGTCCTCGCCGACCGGGGCCAGCCAGATCTGGATCATCGAACGGCGCACGCCGCCGCAGTCGGAGACGGGGTGGAACATGGCCCGCACCGAGAAGCCGGCCTCGGCGACCTCGCCCATGATACTGTCGACCAGGAAGGGCCGGTCGGGCTGGACGATCTCGAGCAGGTCGGAAGGGGTCTGGCCGCCTTGCGCGCGGACCAGGCGGATGGCCGGCTCGGAGAGATCCTTGGCGCTCTCGCCGAAACGCCAGAAGTCGGCCAGGGCGCGGGCGACGTCGGCGACGTCCAGGCCGGGCAGTTCCTCGGCCGACCAGTCGTCCTGGGCCTGGGCGGCGAAGCCGCGCGCGGCGGGCGGCAGGGTCTCGACCGCGACGCCCAGGGCCTGGGCGAAGGCGCTTACCAGCGGACCGATCGGGGCCTCAGCGGACTTGAGGTCATTTTTTTCACCGATCATGGGATTTCCTCGCGAATTTTTGGTCGCAACCTAGCCCTTTCAGGCGCGGCTTCAACCCGTAAGTCCGAAATAGGAAAGAATCTGTGCCGTTCCACGGAGAAGCGGAAACGGAAGCGCCGCCGGCTGGGGGGAAAGCCGGCGGCGCGGGCCCGCTCGGGGGAAAGCGGGCGTTTTCCGCTAGGATGGCGGCGGCCTTGCCTGCCGCGATCTGCGGTTTGTCCGGGTGGGGGAAGCCGGACAAGGCATAGATAGGAGCCACGGATCGCAGTGTAAGGGGCGCCTGCATTTCTTCGACCCTTAAGGGTGCTTCTTGCCGGAACTGGGCTTCTTGGCCGGCTCGTCCGGCGCGGGTCCATGCCCCTTGCCTGAGAGCATGCGCTCGCCCTGCGGATCGCCGTCCTCGGACAGCAGGATGGCGATCCAGCGCGAGCCCTCGAACTGCGACAGGATCAGCATCACCGCCACAGTCAGCGGCGTCGACAGGAACATGCCGGGCACGCCCCACAGGGCTCCCCAAACGGCCAGGGAGAGCAGCACCACCGTCGGGTCCATGTTCAGGCTGTCGCCCTGCATGCGCGGCAGGATGACATTGCCGACGATGAAGAAGATCGCCTGCAGGGCCGCGAACAGGATGATCGCCGGCCAGAAGCTGTCGGGGAACTGCACCAGAGCAAACAGCGGCGGCAGGAAGCACCCGATCGCTCCGCCCAGGATCGGGATGTAGGCGGCCAGGAAGATCAGGAACGCCCAGAAGAAGGCGTTGTCCAGCCGCACCAGCATCATCACCACCCAGGCGGCGACCGCGATCATCAGGCCGGTGACCGTCTGGATCCACAGGTACTGCTCCACCCCGTCGCGGATGCTCTGGAACAGCTTCATGTTCCGCTCGCGCACCGCATGATGCGGGAACAATGAGACGATCTTGCGGGCGAACCCCCGCCGCGAGGCGATGATGAAGCCCAGATAGATCAGCACCAGCACGGCGCTGGAGGCGAAATTGCCGAACGACTGCGCCGCCTGGCCGATGAAGGCCTTGGGGTTCAGCTGGTTGATGAGGCTGTCGATGGTCGGGGCGATCTGGATGCCGATCGCGTGTGCGATCTTGGCGATGATGCCGTTCAGGCGCGGGGCGTAGTCCTTCAGCTGATCGAAGAACCCGCGTCCGTTGTCGATCACGACCCAGAACGAGACCCCAAACAGCAGGATCGAGATGACCAACGCCGCCGGCAGGGCCGCTCGCCGGGGGAAACCCGGCACGCGGGTGGTCAAAACTCGGGCGAAGCTGTCGACCATCACGGCCAGGAACACCGCCAAGGCCAACGGCGTCAGGATGTCCTGCATCCAGTACATCGCAGCCCCCCCGGCGATCACGGCCAGGAACACCACCGCGTTGCGGGTGGTGACGGGGGGCGGGGCGGCGGCCGGCATTTGTAAAACTTCTCCAGAAACGCACCCGACATTGACCGCGCCGATTGGCGCGACGCAAGGCCCCGGTTAGGGTTCGAACGAGCTTTGTCGGAGTTTGTATCCATGTCGCTGTCGATCGGTGAAAACGAGATCCTCGTTGGCCTGGGCGAGGGCCCGGTGACCCAGCGGCTCGACCGCTCCAGCCGCCACGGCGTCGTGGCCGGCGCGACCGGCACCGGCAAGACCGTGACCCTCCAGGTCCTGGCCCAAGCGTTTTCCGACGCCGGCGTGCCGGTCTTCGCCGCCGACGTGAAGGGCGACCTGTCGGGCGTGGCCATGGCCGGGACCCCGAACGAGAAGATGATGGCCCGCGCGGCCTCGATGGACCTGGCCCTGTCGCCGGCCGCGCCGCCGGTGATGTTCTGGGACCTCTTCGGCCAGAAGGGCCACCCGATCCGCACGACCATCTCCGAGATGGGTCCGCTGCTGCTGTCGCGCCTGCTGGAACTGAACGACGTGCAGGAGGGCGTACTGACCATCGCCTTCCACGTCGCCGACCAGGACGGCCTGCTGCTGCTGGACCTGAAGGACCTGCAGGCGGCGCTGAAATATGTCGCCGACCAAGCCGACGAGATCGGCACGCAGTACGGCAATGTCGCGCCCGCCACGGTGGGCGCGATCCAGCGCAAGCTGCTGACGCTCCGGACCCAGGGCGCCGAGAACTTCTTCGGCGAGCCGGCGCTGGACCTCTCCGACATCATGCGCACCGACACGGCGGGCCGGGGCTATGTCAGCCTGCTGGCCGCCGACCGCCTGATCCAGTCGCCCAAGCTCTATTCGACCTTCCTGCTGTGGCTACTGTCTGAGCTGTTCGAGGTGCTGCCCGAGGTGGGCGATCCGGAGAAGCCCAAGCTGGTGTTCTTCTTCGACGAGGCCCACCTGCTGTTCAACGACGCGCCCAAGCCGCTGCTGGAGAAGATCGAGCAGGTCGTGCGCCTGATTCGCTCCAAGGGGGTGGGCATCTATTTCGTCACCCAGAACCCAGCCGACATTCCCGATGCGGTGCTGGGCCAGCTGGGCGCCCGCGTGCAGCACGCCCTGCGCGCCTACACGCCCGCCGACCAGAAAGGCCTGAAGGCCGCCGCCCAGTCGTTCCGGACCAATCCGGCCTTCGACACCGCCGAGACGATCCAGGCCCTGGGCGTCGGCGAGGCCCTGGTCTCGACCCTGGACGAGAAGGGCGCGCCCAAGGTCGTGCAGAAGACCCTGATCCGCCCGCCAGCCTCGCGCCTGGGCCCGGTCACGCCCGAGGAACGCACGGCGCTGAAGGCCAGGAGCCCCGTCGCCGGCATCTATGACACGCTGCAGGACCGCGACAGCGCCTACGAGATCCTGCAGGGCCGCGCCCAGCAGGCGCAGCGCCAGGCCGACGAAGCCCGCGAACAGGCCGAAGACGACAAGCGCGAAGCCGCCGAGGCCAAGATCCGCGAACGCGAAGAAACCCAACGCGAGCGCGCCAGCCGCCCCCGCGCCTCCTCCGGTTCTTCTGGCCGCCAGACCATGACCGAGGCCTTCGCCACCACCCTGGTGCGCACCGTCGCCTCGACGGCCGGACGCGAGCTGATGCGGGGCCTGCTGGGCGGACTGCTGGGGGGGTCTACGAGCCGGCGGCGGCGCTAGTCCCGCGCTTGCGGGGCTTCTTTTTCGGAGGCCCCTCGCGGCCCGCCAGCAGGGCGCCAACGATCTCGGCCAGTCGCTCCACCTGGAACGGCTTGCGCAGCACCGGCCACGGCAGGTCGGCGGGCGCGGCGTCCATGCGATCGCCGGCATAGCCGGTGGTCAGCAGCACCGCCATGTCGGGCCGGTTGGCCGAGGCCGAGCGCGCCAGGTCGACGCCGCTGACGCCGCCCGGCATGACGATGTCGGACATCAGGACGTCGAAAGCCGCACCCTCTTCCAGCGCCTCCAGCGCCGAGGCCCCGTTCTCGGCGGTGGTGACGTCGCAGCCCAGGTCGCGCAGCAGGCCGCCGGCGATCTCGCGCACCGCCGCGTCGTCCTCGACCAGCAGCACCCGCACGCCCTTCAGCCGGTCGCGCGACGGCGGCTTGGAGGGGGCCTGGGGCGTCGCCGCCTCGTCGGTGGCCGGCAAGTACAGCGAAACCGTCGTGCCGCGCCCCAGGGCGCTGTCGATGGCCACGCCCCCGCCGCACTGGCGCAGGAAGCCGTAAACCTGGGCCAGGCCCAAGCCCGTGCCCTTGCCGACCTCCTTGGTCGTGAAGAACGGCTCGAACACCCGGGCCAGCACCTCGGGCGCCATGCCCGCGCCGGTGTCGCTGACCGCGACGCGGACATAGTCTCCGGGCGTCGTGTCCGCGACCTGCCCCTCGGCCAGGGTCGCGGCCTCGACCACGATGCTGATCGCCCCGCCGTCGGAGGTGGCGTCGGCGGCGTTGACCACCAGGTTCAGCAGCGCCGCCTCGAACTGGGCCGCGTCGACCCTTGAACTGGCCCCGCCCGCCTCGTGGCGGATGGTCAGGACCATGGCCTCGCCCACCGCTCGGCGCAGCAGCGGCTCGGCCTGGTCCAGCAGGGCGCCGATGTCGACCACCTCCAGCTTCAGCTCCTGGTTCCGCGAGAAGGCCAAGAGCTGCCGCGTCAGCCGCTCGCCGCGCTGGCCGGCCGCCAGGGCCGCTTCGGCCAGGCGCTGGACCCGCGCTGTGTCGTCGGGCCGGCGCAGGATCATGTCCAGGCCGCCGACGATGACCGTCAACAGATTGTTGAAGTCGTGCGCCACCCCGCCCGTCAGCCGGCCCACCGTCTCCAGCCGCTGGGCCTGGGCCAGGGCCGCCTGGGCGCGCGCTGTCTCGGCCATGCTGGCCTGGAGGTCGGCGGTGCGCCGGGCGACACGGTCTTCCAGGTCCTTATGGGCCTCGACCGTTTCGGTGAAGTCGAAGCAGCTGCCGATATAACCGCGATAGGCCCCGGCCTCGTCGAAGCGCGGCGCGCCGACGCTGTTGATCCAGCGCCAGGCCCCGTCGGCGCGCTTCAGCCGAAAGGCGACATTGAACGGCTCGCCCCTATTGGCGGCGTCGTTGGCGACGTCCAGGCCCGCCTGGCGATCCTCAGGATGCACGCCGCTGAGCCAGCCCGCGCCCAACTCCTCTTCCAGGGTCCGCCCCCGGAAATTCAGCCAGGCCTGATTGAACCAGTCCGCATGCCCCCGCGCCGAGGTCGCCCAGATCAGCACCGGCGCCGAATTGGCCACGCCCCGGAACAGCTCCTCGCTGCTGCGCAGGGCCGCCGAGGCCCGGCGCTCCTGGGTCACGTCCCGGAAGGTCACGGCCAAATCGCCGCCCAGCCGCACGCCGCTGGAGCGGATCCAGCGCTCCTCGCCGTCGATCACCCGCCGAACGTCCAGGTCGTCGGGGCCGCCGCTGGCCAGCAGGCGCTTGAAGCGCTCAACCATGGCGCGACCGGTCTCGTCGGGAAACACATCCAAGGCCCGCCGCCCCAGCAGGGTCGAGACCCCCGCCGGCCGCATCGAGTCGGCCATCGGATTGGCGTAGGTCCAGCGGAAGTCGACGACCTTGCCCGCCTCGCGCACCGGCTCCAGGATCACGAAGGCGTCCAGCGACACCTCCTGGGCCGAGCGGAACCGCTCCTCGGCGGCCAGGCCCTGGCGGACGGCGATGCGCAGGGCCTCGACCAGCACCACGATCGCCCCGCCGCACAGGATGAACATCGACAGCTGCACGGTCTCGCGCGCCGGCAGCAGCCAGGCGCCGTCGGCCGCCATCCAGAACCGCCAGGCGATGCCGGCGCTGAGGCCCAAGGCGAGAAAGCCCGGCCCCAGTCCGCCGACCATGGCGGCGACCAGCACGGCGACGAAAAAGGTCGGGAAGTTCAGCGGGACGTCGGTGGCCAGCACCGCGGCCATCCGCGCCGCCAAGGCCACCAGCACGGCCAGCAGCGCCAGGCCGTAGCGCAGCTCGCGCCGGTCGGCCGCCGTCACGAACTTGATGGCCGTCCGTCCCAGCACGCGCGACTCGTCCCCGATGACTGCGCGAGGTCTTACGGCCCCGCTTGGCTGACGCCTAACGTGTCATGGATACGCCAGTTCCCGCCCCGCGCAAGGGATCAGGCCGAGCGCTTGCCTTGGATCTGAGCCTGGTCTTGAGTCTGTTCGACCTCGGCGCCCAGCACGGCCGCCGACGGCTGAGCGCTGGCCATGGTCCAGGCCTCCAGCGAGTCGACCGGGGTCGGGCGACCGATGGCGTAGCCCTGCAGCTCGGTGCAGTTCTCGCCGCGCAGGAAGACGATCTGCTCCTGGGTTTCGACGCCCTCGGCCACGACGGGGATCTCCAGGCTGCGGCCCAGGCCCAGCACGGCGCGCACGATGACGGTGGCGCGATCGTGGCGGTGGATGTTCTCGACGAAGCTCTTGTCGATCTTGATCTTGTCGAACGGGAACGACTGCAGGGTCGACAGCGACGAGAAGCCGGTGCCGAAGTCGTCCATGGCGATCCGCACGCCCAGGGCCTTCAGGCGGCGCAGGTTGTCCAGCGCACGCTGATAGTCCTTGAAGAGCGCGCTTTCCGTGATCTCCAGCTCCAGGCGGGCGGGCGACAGGCCCGAGGTGATCAGCACCTCGTGCACCAGGCTGGGCAGGGCGGGATTGTGCAGCTGGATCGGCGACAGGTTCACCGCGATGCGCAGCGGCTTTTCCCAGGTGGCGGCGTCGGCGCAGGCGCGGCGCAGGACCCAATCGCCCAGCGGACCGATCAGGCCGTTTTCCTCGGCGACCGGGATGAATTCCAGCGGCGGGATCATGCCGCGCGTCGGGTGCTTCCAGCGGACCAGGGCCTCGAAACCGCAAACCTCGCCGTCGGCCGCGCGGGCCAGCGGCTGGTAGTGGACCACCAGCTCGTCGTCAGCGATGCCCTGGCGCAGGTCGCGAGCCAGGTTGCGGCGCTCGCGGATGCTGTCGTCCATCTCGCGCTTGAAGAAACGATAGACGCCGCGGCCGCTTTCCTTGGCGCGGTAGAGAGCCATGTCGGCATTGGCCATCAGGGCCTCGGCCGTGCGGCCGTCGTCGGGGAACAGGCTGACGCCCAGGCTCGAGCCCAGGGCCAGTTCCTGGCCTTCGTAGTTGACCGGAACCGACAGCATCTCGATCAGGCGGCCCGACAGCTCGGCGGCCGCGGTCGGCTGGTCGCCGCCAGCCACCTGCACGACGATGAACTCGTCACCGCCCAGGCGGGCGGCGAAGGACGGGGCCTGGATCGCCGACTGCAAGCGGCGGGCGGTCTCGACCAGGATCAGGTCGCCGGCCACGTGGCCGTGCTGGTCGTTGGCTTCCTTGAAGTGGTCCAGGTCGATGCAGATCACCGACAGGCTCTCGCCCGAGGCCTCGACGCGCTCGACGGCGGCGGCCAGGCGGGCCTGCAGCGAGTTGCGGTTGGGCAGGCCGGTCAGGCCGTCGTGCTCGGCCAGGTAACGGATCTTCTCCTCGGCCGCGCGCCGCTCGCGCAGGTCGCGGACGGCCAGGACGGTCAGGCCCGAGGTCTCGACGCGCGCGCCGTCGTCCATCAGGCGCGAGAACACCTCGACCGGGATCTCGCGGCCGGCGAACGGCTGGATCTTGCCCTCACGGCGAACGCCTTCGCGGTCGTTGGTCTTGTCGTCGAAGGTCAGGACGCCGGTCAGCGGACGGCCGACCAGTTCCGGCAGCTCGGCCCCGACCAGCTCGCAGAAGGCGGCGTTGGCGTCGTTGATCTTGCCCGACTGGACCACGACCAGGCCTTCATAGGCGGCGTTGGCCAGGCGACGGATGCGCTCGAGGGCCGAGCGCGAGGTCTGGGATTCGATGGCGACGGCGCCCAGGCCGCCCAGGATGATCATGCCGGTGATCGAGCCGACCGCCAGGGTCAGGACGAAGCCCGACAGCAGTTGCTCGGGTACGGCGACGCCGGCGTCCGGAATGATGGTGATGGCCGACATGCCGGTGAAGTGCAGGGCCACGATGCCCAGGCACAGCAGACTGCCGCCCATCGCCTGTTGCTTCACGGTGCGGGCGTTGCCGCCGATGACCAGGGCGGACGTGGCGCCGGCCACGCCGAGAATGGCCGACAGGCCGACCGTGGCGTGCTCCCAGACCAGATGGCCCTGGGTCACGAAGGCCGACATGCCGGTGTAGTGCATGGCCGCGACGCCCAGGCCCAGCAGGACGCCGCCGGCGAAATCGTTGGTGGTCGAGCGCTGGGCCGAGGCGACGGCGAAGCCGCTGGCCATGAACAGGGCCGCGATCATCAGCGACAGCAGGGTGCCGGTCGGGCTGTAGCCGGTCTTCAGACCGGGCGTGTAGGCGACCATGGCGATGAAGTGGGTGGCCCAGACGCTGGAGCCGGCGACGAGGCCCGTCAGCAGCAGCCAGGCGGCGCGCACGACGCCCCGGGCGCCGCGCATCCGCGAATACAGGCGGAAGGTCGTGAAGCAGCCAGCGATGCAGACCAGGCCGGCGACAAGCACCAGGCGCAGGTCATGCTCCGTCGTCAGGCAGGTCAAGAACTTGAGCACGCACGGCCCCCCGAGGGTCACATCCCCTCAGAGCTACAGCGAGAGTTGCAAATAAAGCGTTTCCCTTGGGGAGATTGCGACAGAACGCCTGGTGCGGCGGGTTATCGCGGCAATTTTTCTTCCCGGAGAAGGGCCTGGTCGCGGTGCCAGCGCCAGGCGCTGGACAGGATGGCGTCCAGGTCGCGCGACGGGGTCCAGCCCAGTTCGGCGCGGGCGCGCCCATTGTCGGCGACCAGCATCGGCGCGTCGCCGGTCCGGCGCGGGGCGACCTCGACCTTCAGCGGCGCGCCCGCCGCGCGGCCGACCCCGTCGACCAGCTGGCGCACCGAGGTCCCCTCGCCGCTGCCCAGGTTGAACGCCGTGGAGGTCGCGCCGGCCAGCAAGCGCTTCAGCGCCGAGACATGGGCGTCGGCCAGGTCCAGCACGTGGACATAGTCGCGCACGGCCGTGCCGTCGGGCGTATCGTAGTCCTCGCCGAAGATCGTGAAGTGCGACCGCTGCCCCAGGGCGACCTGCAGGGCCAGCGGAATGGCATGGGTCTCCGGCTCGTGCCACTCGCCGATACGGCCTTCGGGATCGGCGCCGGCGGCATTGAAATAGCGCAGGACCGTGCTCCGGAAACCGACATAACGGTCGTAGTCGGCCAGGGCCTGCTCGACCATCAGCTTGCCGCGGCCATAGGGGTTCAGCGGGACCTGCGGATGGGCCTCGTCCATCGGCATGCGCACCGGCTCGCCGAAGGTGGCGCAGGTCGAGGAGAAGACCAGGGCGTTCACGCCAGCCCGACGCGCGGCCTCGATCAGGGTGATCGTCCCGCCGACATTGACGTCGAAGAAGGCGCCGGGATTCTTCACCGACTCGCCCACCTCGATGCGGGCGGCGAAATGCAGGACGGCGACGGGCCCATGGGCGGCGAACACCGCGTCCAGGCGCGTGGCGTCACGAATATCGCCCACTTCCAGAGGTCCCCACTGGACGTGCTCGCGGTGGCCGTTCGACAGGTCGTCGAACACGACGGGCCGAAAACCCGCCTGGGCCAGGGCCAGACAGGCGTGAGAACCGACATAGCCGGCTCCGCCGGTCACCAGAACGGTCTGCATCCGTGTTCCCGCGCCAAGATGGGCTTCTGCTAGCCGGGGGTCATCAAGATGTCACTACTCTGAGCGTTTTGACGCTCGGCGTTTTGGGCTGGCTTGCCTCGGCGCCGTGATTGACGGATTAGGCGGAAGCGTCGCGGACAGCGATGCTCATTTCGGATCGGGATGCTTCGATGCGCGTAGCGATGATTGGCACGGGTTATGTGGGCCTGGTGTCGGGGGCGTGTTTCGCCGACTTCGGTCACGTGGTGACGTGCATCGACAAGGATCCCAGCAAGATCGAGCGCCTGGAGCGCGGTGAGATCCCGATCTTCGAGCCGGGCCTGGACGATCTGGTGGCGCGCAACGTGCGCGAAGGCCGGCTGTTCTTCACGCTGGAAGGCGCGAAAGCCATCAAGGAGGCCGACGCGGTGTTCATCGCGGTTGGCACGCCCACGCGC
>CAIUMD010000059.1 GCA_903900155.1 uncultured Caulobacterales bacterium
CCGACCGTGGCGACCTGCGGGTCGCTGAACACGACCGCCGGCATCGTGGCCAGGTCCAGAACGGCCTCGCCACCGGTCATGTTGATCGCCGCCCGGGTTCCGGCCGCCGCCGCGACATAGACGAACTGCGGCTGGTCGGTGCAGTCGCCGGCGGCGTAGATGTGGCGCGCGCTCGTGCGCATGGCTGTGTCGATGACGACGCCGCCTTGCGCGTTGACGGCGACGCCGGCTTCCTCCAGGGCGAGCGCTCGGGTGTTGGGCGCGCGGCCCGTCGCGACGAGCAGCTTGTCCACGCGCAGGTCGCCCTGACCGGTGGCGAGCACGAACTCGCCGCCCGCGTAGGCGACCTTGCTCGCCTGGGTGTGCTCCAGCACCTCGATGCCCTCGGCGCGGAAGGCGGCCGTGACCGCCTCGCCAATGGCCGGGTCCTCTCGGAAGAACAGCGTGTTGCGCGCCAGGATCGTCACTTGGCTGCCGAGCCGGGCGAAGGCCTGGGCCAGTTCGACGGCGACAACCGATGAGCCGATCACCGCCAGGCGCGATGGGAGGGTCGCGCTCTCAAGGCCCTCCGTCGAGGTCCAGTACGGCGTATCCGACAGCCCCGGAATGGGCGGTATGGCTGGGCTGGCGCCGGTGGCGATCAGGCAGCGATCAAAGATCACCTGGTGTTCGGCGCCGTCGGCCTGGCGCACGAGCAGGCTGTGGGTGTCCCGGAAGCGCGCCTCGCCGCGCAACACCGTGATCGACGGCGTGTCGGCGAGGATGTTCTCGTACTTGGCGTGGCGCAGCTCATCGACGCGAGCCTGCTGCTGGGCCAGCAACCGGTCGCGCCGGATGGTCGGGGAGGACGCCGCGATCCCGTCGTCGAACGGGCTCTGGTGGCGCAGATGGGCGATATGCGCTGCGCGGATCATGATCTTCGACGGCACGCAGCCGACGTTGACGCAGGTTCCGCCGATGACGCCACGCTCGACGAGCGTGACCCGCGCGCCCTGCTCGACGGCCCGCAGCGCCGCCGCCATCGCCGCGCCGCCGCTGCCGATGACGGCGATGTGCAACTGGACGCCGCCGGCGCCGCGTTGCGCATCGCCCGCCAGCAAACCCGGCGCCTTGTCGAGGACACCCGCGGGCGCGACGCCCGCGTCGGCGACCGAAGCGGGATAGCCCAGCGTCGCGACCGTGGCCGCCAGGGCCTCGGAGCTCACCCCCGCATCGGCCGCGATCTCGGCTCGGGCCTTTGGATAGGAGACGTCGGCCGAGCGCACGCCAGGGACGCGCTCCAACGCCTCCCTCACGTGCGTGGCGCATGAGTCGCAGGTCATTCCATCAATTCGCAAGGCGATCGCGGCGGTCACGGGGCAGGCTCCTCAGCGCTTGACGGTGGACGGGTAGCCCGCGCCCGCAGTCGCGCTGGTCAGGGCCGCGACCGTGGTCTTGGCGTCATCGTAGGTGACGACGGCCTCGCGCCTTTCGAAGCTGACGTCGGTTTTCTCGACGCCGGCGACCTTGGCGAGCGCCGTCTTGACGGTGATCGGGCAGGCCGCGCAGGTCATGCCGGGCACCGCCAGGGTGACCGTCTTGGTCGCGGCCCAGGCGGGCGTGCTCAGCGCGCCCATCAGGGCGATCAGGGAGACGAGCTTCTTCATGGGGATTTCCTTTCAGTAGAACAGGGGCAGGACGTAGGGGAACGCCAGCGCGACCAGGACGAGCGCCGCGACGGCCCAGAAGATGACCTTGTAGGTCGTCCTGACCCTGGGCACGGCGCAGACCTCGCCAGGCGCGCAGGCGCGGGCCGGGCGGAAGATGCGGCGGTAGGCGAAGACCATGGCGACCAGCGCAGCGCCGATGAACAGCGGCCGGTACGGTTCGAGCACGGTCAGGTTGCCGATCCAGGCGCCGCTGAATCCGAGGCCGACCAGGATCAGCGGGCCGAGGCAACAGGTCGAGGCCAGGATGGCGGCCAGGCCTCCGATCGCCAACGCGCCGCGGCCGATTTTGGGTTCTGACAAGTAGACTCTCCTTCCGATCAACTCCGCCATGACGCTAGGAGACAGCCCCTTCGCGGGGTGGCGCGGGCGCGTTGCGAGGCGGCGCAGCAAGATCCCAAATTGCGACGACCACCATCAAGGTCAGTCCGGGATAGAGGAGCCACGCCGTCGGCCAACCGCGGGTGGCCATGAGCACAGCCGCCGCCAGCACCAATATCGGCCCGATCACGCTCAACGCCATTCGCGCCCACCGGCGATGGCGAAGCCCGCCGACCGTGTTGGCGACGAGGGCGATCACGGCGAACAGAGGCAGGAGGTAACGAATGAAGACGCCCTCATATTGGCTCAGAAAACCGAGACCCAACGCGGCGCCAAGGCTCGCGAGAGCCGGGAAGCACGCCGCACACCCCATGGCGGTGACAATCGAGCCGATGACGCCCGCCTTGTCGGCCGCGCGGGTGAGAGGATTCTGGATGGGCATCGGCATGGCCTCGGCGACTTCGGTGGAACCGTCGGAGCGAAGCTGTGGTCATGTCCACAGCTTGCCCCTGAGGGCTGAGGATCGTTAAATACGATCTGTAGCGACTACAGACTCAAGCCCTAAATTTGAGAGGCGCAGAGCAGCATGGCGGATACCGCGATCCAGATCGGCGAACTGTCCCGGCGCACGGGCTGCAACATCGAGACGATCCGCTACTACGAGCGGATCGGCCTGATGCCAGCCCCGCCGCGGCGCGGGCGCTACCGCAGCTATGGCGCTGGCGACGTGGGCCGCCTGGGCTTCGTGCGCCGCGCCCGCGAGTTGGGCTTCACCCTGGACGAGGTCCGTGCGCTGCTCAGGCTTGCGGCCGGCGGCGAGGCTTCGTGCGCCGAGGTGCGGGTCCTGGCGGCGGCGCACCTCGGGGATGTGAGAGGTCGTATCGCCGATCTAAGGCGGATGGAGCGGGTCCTGGCCGACTCCGTGCGGGCCTGCGACGCCGGACAGGATCCCGGCTGCCCCCTGATTGACGCTCTCTGTGCGGAGCCGCAGCTCCCGCAGACTGGCTGTTAGTACACATCAGGTCAAAGGCCTCGCCGCCTTGCGCCATCGCCCCGGCGTCCGACGGGGCGACGGAGAGTCCGGCCCAGAACGCACCCGTCACCCGCTCTCCGACGTTCGCGATTCCGGTACTCCTAGCCTCCGCGGCTGCCTGTCCCAGCCGCGTCCGCCCCGAGCTTGGCTAATTCGATGTCGAGCCCGCGACGGCCCCGCAGTCGCATCGATTGCGATCTGGAAAGGCCGTTTAATCCGAGCAGGCGCAATGATTCCGAACGCCAGGGTGTGGAATTTCAGAGGCTTACTGAACCCGCCCAGTCGCAGTCAATTCGAGCACCGACATAATCCAATGGGATTGATGCTGTTGCGCTGGTTGCGTTATGCGAAATAATGGCCGCGCCCCAAAGGGTCTCCCCTCAGGCGTTGGACGTCTCATGGGCCATCGCGGCTGAGGCCAGTTCGGTTTCAACGGTCACCCGTCCTGACGCTTTGCGCTCACTATAGCGGTCCACCAAGTAGTTGGCACGGTCCCGGGTCAGCAGAGTGAACTTCATCAGCTCTTCCATCACATCGACAACGCGATCGTAGTAGGCCGACGGCTTCATGCGGTCGTCGTCGCCGAACTCCGTGTAGGCCTTGGCCACGGAGGACTGATTGGGAACGGTGATCATCCTCATCCAGCGGCCTAGCAGGCGCAGGGTGTTCACCGCGTTGAACGACTGGGAGCCGCCGCTCACCTGCATGACGGCCAGGGTGCGCCCTTGGGTCGGCCGCACGCTGCCGATTTCAAGCGGTATCCAGTCAATCTGAGCCTTCATCACTCCGCTGATGGCGCCGTGGCGCTCCGGGCTGCACCAGACTTGGCCTTCCGACCAGAGGGACAGCGCGCGAAGCTCCTGCACCTTTGGATGGTCTGGCGATGTTGCATCGGGCAGCGGCAGGTCGCGGGGATCGAAGATCTTGGTCTCGGCGCCGAGACGCTGAAGAATGCGCGCCGCCTCTTCGACCAAGAGCCGGCTGAAGGAACGCTCCCGCAGCGAGCCATAGAGCAGCAGGATGCGGGGCGGGTGCCCCGAGCTCCCAGGCGGCTCCAGCTTGGTGCGATCCGGCGCGGCGAGGAATTGCGGTTGCAGGGCGGGAAAATCGGTCATCGGTGTACTGAACTTTCGAAGGCGTCTTCACACTGTCTTATATTTCCGCTAGTTTGGAAATATGGAAATTAAATCCGCCATCGCCAGCCTGTCCGCGCTCGCCCATGAGGGTCGGCTCGCGACCTTCCGCATGCTGGTCCAGGCCGGCCCGAACGGCATCGCCGCCGGCGAGATCGCCCGGCGGCTGGACGCCCCGCCGAACACCCTGAGCGCCAACCTCAAGGTGCTCACCCATGCGGGCCTGCTGGAGTCGCGCCGGGAGGGCCGGTCGATCATCTACAGCGCGCGCTTTGACCAGATGAGCCAGCTGCTCGGCTATCTGATGGAAGATTGTTGCGCGGGCTCGCCTGAGATCTGCGCGCCGCTGGCCGAGGTTCTGGCCCGCACCGCCTGCTGCGTTCCCGAACCACTCCACGCCTAAGGACATCTTCCATGGACACCTCGAAGCCGTTCAACGTCCTCTTTCTGTGCACCGGCAATTCGGCGCGCTCGGTGATCGCCGAGGCGTTGATGAACAAGGAAGGCGCGGGCCGCTTCAAGGCCTATTCCGCCGGGTCCATGCCGACGGGGCGGGTCAATCCGCATGTCCGGCCCGTCGTCGAGAGCTGCGGCTTCCACCTGAACGACTTCCGCTCGAAGTCCTGGGAAGAGTTCGCCACGCCGGGCGCGCCCCCGCTCGATTTCATCTTCACGGTCTGTGACAACGCCGCAGGCGAAGTCTGCCCGATTTGGCCCGGCCAGCCGATGACCGCCCACTGGGGGGTGCCCGACCCGGCCGCCGTCGAAGGCTCGGAAGCTCAGATCGGCGCGGCCTTCTCAGAAACCGCCCGCCTGCTGGGAAATCGTATTCGCCTCTTCCTCAGCCTGCCGCTCGCGTCGCTCGACAAGATGTCGCTGCAGACCAAGCTGCGCGAGATCGGCGAGCGCGCCGACCAGGCCAGTCCCGCCCAATGACGATCGAGCCGCCCGCCCCGGCCGAGGGGCCCAAGGCCATGTCCCGCTTCGAGCGCTTCCTCACCGTCTGGGTCGCGCTCTGCATCGTCGTCGGTGTGGCGCTGGGCCATTTCCTGCCAAGGGTCTTCGAAGCGATCGGCTCGGCCGAGATCGCCAAGGTCAACCTGCCGGTGGCGGTGCTGATCTGGCTGATGATCATCCCCATGCTGATGAAGGTCGACTTCGGCGCCATGCGCCAGGTCGGCAAGCATTGGCGCGGCATCGGCGTGACCCTGTTCGTCAACTGGGCGGTCAAGCCGTTCTCGATGGCGGCTCTGGGCGCTCTTTTCATCGGCTATCTGTTCCGGCCCTACCTGCCAGCCGGCGAGATAAACAGCTACATCGCCGGCCTGATCATCCTGGCCGCTGCGCCCTGCACGGCGATGGTGTTCGTCTGGAGCAATCTCACCCGCGGCGAGCCCAACTTCACCCTGAGCCAGGTGGCGGTCAACGACGCCATCATGGTGGTCGCCTTCGCGCCGATCGTCGGTTTGTTGCTGGGCCTCTCCGCCATCACCGTGCCCTGGGAGACGCTGCTGCTGTCGGTCGGCCTCTATATCATCGTGCCGGTCATCGTGGCGCAGCTGCTCCGAACCGTTTTGCTCAAGCAAGGCGGCGAGGCTCGGCTGCAGGCGGTCCTGGCGAGGATCGGACCGGTGTCGTTGACAGCCCTGCTGGCCACCTTGGTCCTGCTCTTCGGCTTCCAGGGGCAGCAGATCATCGCGCACCCGGCGATCATCGCCATGCTCGCCGTGCCGATTCTGATCCAAGTCTACTTCAACTCTGGCCTGGCCTACCTGCTCAACCGGATGACCGGAGAGGCCCACTGTGTCGCGGGGCCCTCCGCCCTGATCGGCGCCAGCAACTTCTTCGAACTCGCCGTGGCGGCGGCCATCAGCCTCTTTGGCTTTACCTCCGGCGCAGCGCTCGCCACCGTCGTTGGCGTGCTGATCGAAGTGCCGGTCATGCTTTCCGTCGTCGCCATCGTGAACCGGTCCAAGGGCTGGTACGAGCGCGGCGGTGCGGTTCAACGGGTGGCGGCTCGGGCCGCCCCGATCATCCGATGACGCCAATGTCCGACTTTCCCATCACCATCTTCCACAACCCGGCCTGCGGCACCTCGCGCAACACCTTGGCGATGATCGAGGCGGCCGGCTACGCGCCAACCGTTGTCGAGTATCTCAAGAGCGGATGGACGCGACCGCAACTGCAGGCCCTGTTCGCCGCCATGGGCGTCACGCCGCGCCAGGCTATGCGGGAAAAGGGCACGCCGGCGGCTGAGTTGGGGTTGCTCGATCCCAATGTCGGGAATGATCAGATTCTCGACGCCATGGTCCTGCACCCTGTCCTGGTGAACCGTCCGATCGTGGTCACCCCGAAGGGGGCCAGGCTCTGCCGTCCGTCCGAGGCGGTGCTGGACCTGCTCGACAAGCAGCCAGCCTCCTTCACCAAGGAAGATGGCGAGGTCGTTGTGATCTCGCCTGGGCGCTGACGCCGATCAATTCGGCCGGCCTGGCCACAGGCTAAAGACCGCCCTCCGGTTTCCGGGACGAACGGCGTGAGCGCCAGATTGGAACGCGACATGGGCGTAGCCGCGCCAGCAACTTGCGATGTCGTGGTCATCGGCGGCGGACAGGCGGGGTTGGCGACAGGCTATTTCCTGCGGCGCAGCGGCCTGTCTTTCGTCATCCTCGATGCGGAGCCTGGGCCCGGCGGCGCCTGGCGGCATACCTGGCCATCCTTGCGGCTATTCTCGCCTGCCCAGTGGAGCTCGCTGCCGGGCTGGCCGATGCCGTCGACCGGCGACGCCTACCCGTCGCGAGACGAAGTGATCGCCTATCTGGCCGCCTACGAAGGGCGCTACGCGCTGCCGGTGCATCGTTCCACCTCGGTCTCGCAGGTGTGTGCTGAACGTGATGGTCTTGTCGTCCATACGGGGGGCGGCGCCTGGAAGGCCCGGGCCGTCGTCAGCGCGACGGGCACCTGGAGCGCGCCCGATGTCCCCACCTACCCTGGGCAGGCGATATTTGGCGGCCAGCAGGTTCACTCGGCCCGCTACGCAGGACCCGAGGCGTTCGCCGGCAAGCGCGTGCTTGTGGTGGGCGGCGGCAACAGCGGCGCTCAAA
Organism: uncultured Caulobacterales bacterium; assembly: GCA_903900155.1. Taxonomy (GTDB): domain Bacteria; phylum Pseudomonadota; class Alphaproteobacteria; order Caulobacterales; family Caulobacteraceae; genus Caulobacter. The sequence continues at coordinate 7,295 of CAIUMD010000059.1, forward strand.
TCCTCGCCGAGGTCTCGTTGGTCGCGCACGCCACCTGGGTCACCCCGCGCGAGCCGATCTTCCTGCCTGATGATGTCGATGGCCGGGTGTTGTTCGAGCGCGCGACCGCGCGCTGGCAAGCGCAGGAAGGGACGGGCCCGCAGGGGCCGCCCCCCGGAGGGCTCGGAGACATCGTCATGATCCCGCCGGTCAAAGCGGCGCGCGAGCGCGGCGTGCTGCGCGCGGTTCGGCCGTTTTCGCGCTTTACCGCCACCGGTGTGATGTGGCCCGACGGCGCCGAAGAGGTGATCGATGCAGTGATCTGGTGCACCGGCTTCGATCCCGCGCTCGGTCATTTGACGCCGCTCGGCGTACTCACGGCAGATGGCAGGGTCGCCGTCTCGGGGACGCGGTCGCTTGTTGAGCCGCGGCTCTGGCTTGTCGGCTATGGCGAATGGACCGGATTTGCGTCCGCCACCCTGGTGGGGGTGATGCGCAGTGCGAGGCAGACGGCGCGTGAGATCGAGAGCGTGCTGGCTGTGCCGCCAGCTTGAGGCGCTGGCCGCCGCGGCGGCCTGCTGATCGTAACGATCCTAAATCAAATGGACTAACCAATTGATTATAATAAGCATTATCGGAAATTGATTCTAGGGATGAGGAACACGACCGTACCCAGAGTCCTGCAAGCTCATTTCCACAGGCTCGCGACCGATCAGATTCCCCTCAGTGCCTTCTGGAGCTTGTCCGCGATCGCGGCGGCCTTTTCCTTCAGGGCGGGGTTGTCGATCGCCTGCATGGAGGCGACCGGGTCGATGGCGGCGACCTCCACCGCGCCGTCGGCGCGTTGCTGCACCACGACATTGCACGGCAACATGGCGCCCACCTTGTCCTCGATCTGCAGGGCCTCGTGGGCCATCGCCGGGTTGCAGGCGCCCAGGATGAGATAGGGCCGGAAGTCCACGCCGATCTTCGCCTCCAGGGTCGCCTGGACGTCGATCTCCGTGATGACGCCGAAGCCTTCCTGTTTCAGCGCCTCGCGCGTGCGGCCGACCACCTCGGCGAAATCGCCTTCGATCAGCTTGGAAAAATAGTAGCTCATGGTCGTCTCCTAGATCGGTGGTGCGAGCGGTCGAGAAGCGCGGCGGAGGCGAATCAAACCGCCATCACAGTCCTTTGGGGACCGAGCCTCAGTGGTGTTTTCTCGGCAAAGTAGCTGCGCAGGGCGTCGATGGCGCGGATGTCGAGATCGCGCCGGTTGCGGCCGTACTTACTCGGCACGCCCTGAGCCGTGACGAAGGCCACCCGATAGGTCATATCCGGCTCGACTGGGCGTCCTGCGACGAACAGTCGGTCTATCCGGCGGCCGCGCGGGTTTTCCACCTTGATGTAGAGGTTCAAGCCGCGGCAACGCTTCACATATCCACCCATCTGATCGAACGGATCGGCGGCGAAGGCCCGCTCGAGATTCTCCTCCAGCAACGCGCAGATCTCCGAGCCCGTCACATCCACGACGGAGACCGGAGGATTCATCGGGATCATGTTCCAGAGGTCGTTCATGGTGACCGGCCCCGGCGGGATCGGCGCGCCATACCGCCAGCCGTTCGAGAAGGCGATATCCACGCCGGCCGCGGTCGCGATCGCTTCCAACAGCACGTCGTCCATCGAAGCGGACAACATGCTGTACCGGTCCAGCCCCGTCTTGGTGTGACCGACCACCTCGTTCAGCATCGTCCGGTGCGGCGCGAGAGCCTCCTCGACGAGGCTACGCATCGCGGGCTCCTCCGCCAGCGACTCGTCGATGGGAATGAGCCGGTGGGTGTGCGCGACGACCTTGCGATCGCGCACCTCCAGATCGAGGCGGCCGATGAACGCGCCGTGGCAACCGGACTGGAAGATGATCGCGCCGTTCTCGATCACCGGCGCCGCCATGCGGTTGTGCGTATGGCCGCTGACGAGCACGTCGATGCCGTCGACCTCGCGGGCCAGTTTCACGTCTTGCGGAAAGCCCAGGTGCGAGAGTACGACGACGAGGTCCACGGCTTCGACATCGCGCAGGCGCTCGATCCAGCCGGGGAGTTCTTCGCGGCCGATCGTGAAGCGTATGCCCTCGCTGAACGACGGCGGCATGGTCTTGTCGACGATCGGACAGGCCATGCCGATGACCCCGATCCGCAAGCCCCCGCGCTCGAAGACCTCGTACGGCTTGAAGACCAGCTCACCCGTCGACTTGTCGTAGCAATTGATGGCCAGCACCGGATAGTTCAGCTGCGCCGCCAGCTTCTTGAAGCCGGCCGGCCCATAAGCGAACTCCCAGTGGGCGGTCATGGCGTCGATGCCCAGCGCATTCATGGGCGCCGCCAGAGCCGCGCCTTTGGACTGGACCGCGACGAAGGTGCCGTGAAAGGTGTCGCCATTGTCGAGCGCGAGGACGGCTCCATTGGTTTCGTCCCTGACCTGCCGGTAGAGCGTCGCGATGCGCGCCAGGCCGCCCAAGGTCGTGAAGACCGACTGGTCGCCCGCCCTGATCAGTTCAGGATGAGGTTCGAGGTAGCCATGCAGATCGTTGATCTGCAGGATCGTGATGTTGTGCGAGCTCATCATCCTATCCAATTGTGCGACCTTCGTCGCTGAAGCTCCGCGCCGTCAGGTGGCAACGGACCGCAGCCTGGGCGGTTTCACCGGCGGCCTTCGAACTCTCCATACCGGCGCGTCAACCGCGAGGCTGACGCGGGGCGGACGGGCTTGCGCCTGCGGGTCCGACGGTTCCGGTCGGCGAGAGCCAGCCCGCCACCCGCCCCGAGGCCAGCAGGCCGAGGGTCATGGCGACCAGGAAGGCGCCGAGCGGCACACTCGGCTGGCTCAGCGAGGCGATAGCCGGTCCAGGGCAATAGCCGCCCAGGCCCCAGCCGATCCCGAACAGAGCCGAGCCGACGAACAGCGGCGTCTCCAGTCGCGTGTTGGTCGGTAGGACAAAGCCGGGCTCCAGTAGGGGTCGCTTCCGGCGGCGGGCGAGCCAGAACGCCAGGGCCGAGACCGGAATCGCCGAGGCCATCACCAGGGCGAGGCTCGGGTCCCAGGTCCCGGTCAGATCCAGGAAGTTGAGCACCTTGTCGGGGTTGGTCATGCCGGAAATGGCTAGGCCTGCCCCGAACAGCAGGCCCGCAAGGAGGCCGGAAAGGATCTTGCCGAGGGTCATGTTGCGCTCATCCCGCAAAGAGGTGGCGTCCGACCGACGCCGTAAAGAATCCGAAGGCCATGAAGACGCCGGTCGCGACGATCGACCGCAACGACAAGCGCGATACGCCGCAGACCCCGTGTCCGCTGGTGCAGCCATTGGCCATTCCGGTTCCCAGTCCGACCGCCAACCCTGCGACGATCAACACCGGAAGACTGGCCGGCGAGGGTTGCACAAGCGGCCGCTGGAGGATCGCGACGGCCAGCAAAGGCCCGAGCAACAGACCCAGCAGGAACGCCAGGCGCCAGATCCGTTCTCCGCCCGGTGTGGCGGCGCGCAGGACCGCGCCAAGCATGCCGCTCACCCCGGCGATGCGGCCCAGGGTGTGGAACAGCACGAAGACGGCCGAGCCGATCAGGGCGCCGCCCACCAGGGCCTCCACCGGGGTGAATTGGGTTTCCATGGTCGCGCCTACCTCGGGCCTTCGATGGGCAGGCCCGCGTCGCGCCAGCCATCGATCCCGCCGGCCAGCAGATAGACCTCATTCGCGCCGGCCTTCTGCGCCAGCGCCGGCGCATTGGCCTTGGTGCGTCCACCGCTCTTGCAATGGAAGATGATCGGGCGCCCGGCCTCGGCGCCGATCTCGGCCGCTTCAAGGGCCGACAGGGGCGCGTGGCACGCGCCGGGGATGACCCCCGTTTCCCGCTCGGCGGCTTCGCGGATGTCGACCACGACCGCCCCGGCCTTGGCCAGGTCGGCCGCGTCGTGAGGCGAGATGTCCCGGACCTTCGTCATGTCGTGTCTCCTGGTCATTCGCCCAGCGTTGGGCAGAAGATATCTCTCAGCACCGCCAGGATCCGTTCGGCGCGCGCGTCGCAAATCCGGTAGTGCAGCGTCTGAGCTTCACGTCTGTAGGTGACCAGACCGTCCTCCCGCAGCTTCGCCAGATGCTGCGAAAGCGCCGATTGGCTGAGGCCCACCTGGGCGACCAGCGCGCTCACCGGCATCTCCCCGAAGGTTACCAGGTGGCAGAGCACCAGCAGCCGGTGCGGGTTGCCCAGCACCTTCAGGAACTGCGCGGCCTCGGCGGCATGGGCCTCAAACTCCGCAACCAACGGGCCTGCGTCGGGGTTTCCCAATTGCGATCTTTCTTAATTAGAGTTGGCTAAATTAGATTGTCATTATATAAGTGTCAAGCTGCGACACCGCCAGGAGACGCCAGATGACACCGGAGCTTCAGATTCGCCCGTTCTTCGACGAAGCGACCAAGACCGTCACCTATCTGGTGTGGGACGCAGCGACCCGCGACGCCGCCATCATCGATCCGGTCCTCGACTACGACCATGCCTCGGGCGAGGTCGACACCCGCTCGGTGGAGCAGGTGCTCGCGGTCACCAAGGAACTCGGGCTGAAGGTGGTCTGGGCGCTGGAGACCCACGCTCACGCCGACCACCTGAGCGGCGCCCCCTACGTCAAGGCGAAAACCGGCGCGAAAGTTGGCATCGGCGAGCATATCCGGGACGTCCAGAAGATCTTCCGGCCGATCTTCAACGCCACCGACCTCAAGGTTGACGGCAGCGACTTCGACCATCTGTTCTCGGACTGCGAACCCTTCTGCATCGGGGGCCTCGAGGTCGAGGTCCTGCACACGCCGGGGCACACCCCGGCCGACATCAGCTACCGGATCGGCGACGCCGTCTTCGTGGGCGACACCCTGTTCATGCCCGACTACGGCACGGCGCGCACGGACTTCCCCGGCGGCGACGCCCGGCAGCTCTACCGCTCGATCCGCCGCCTGCTGGGCCTTCCGCCCGAGACCCGGCTGTTCATGTGCCACGACTACAAGGCGCCCGGCCGCGACGCCTACGCCTGGGAGACGACGGTTGGCGAACAGCGCGAGAAGAACGTCCACATCCATGACGGGGTAAGCGAGGACGACTATGTCGCCATGCGCCAGACCCGCGACGCTACGCTGTCCGCACCGGCGTTGCTGATGCCGTCCATCCAGGTGAACATCCGCGCGGGGCGCTTTCCGCCCGCGGAGGCCAATGGCGTCCGCTACATGATGGTGCCGGTGAAACTAAAGGACGCGACCACCGGGACCGAGGCCCTTGGTCCCGTGGCCCGGTGAACCTGAGGCGCTACCTTCCGATCCTCGATTGGGGGTCACGTTATGGGCGCGAAACCCTGGCCAACGATCTCCTGGCCGCGGTCATCGTGACCATCATGCTGATCCCGCAGTCGCTGGCCTATGCGATGCTGGCGGGGCTGCCGCCCCAGGTGGGTCTCTACGCCAGCATCGCCCCCCTCATCGCCTACGCCATCTTCGGAACCAGCCGCACGCTGGCGGTGGGTCCCGTCGCCGTCGTTTCCTTGATGACCGCCGCCGCGGTCGGCAATGTCGCCACGCAGGGCACGCCGGAATACTTGGGCGCGGCGGTCACCCTGGCCTTCCTGTCCGGGTTGTTTCTCCTCGCCATCGGCCTGTTCCGGCTGGGCTTCCTGGCCAACTTCCTGAGCCATCCGGTGATCTCCGGCTTCATCACGGCCTCGGGCCTGCTGATCGCCGCCAGCCAGCTGAAGCACCTTTTGGGCGTGCCAGCCGGCGGTGACACCCTCGTCGAGATCGGCGCCGAACTCGCCGGATCGATCACCGGGATCAACCTGCCCACCGCCTTGATCGGGGTCGCTGGCCTGGCCTTTCTATTCTGGGTCAGGCGGGGACTGCAGCCGCTACTCCAGAGGTTCGGCCTGTCGCCGCGAACGTCGAGCATGCTGGCGAAGGCCGGGCCCGTCCTGGTCGTCGCCGCCTCGACCGTGGCGGTCTGGGCGCTGGACCTCGGCGCGGCCGGCGTCCGCACGGTGGGCGCAATTCCCAAAGGCCTGCCGCAGGTCACCTTGCCGCCGCTGGATCCCGCCGCCTGGGTCGCCCTGGCCATCCCCGCCCTGTTGCTGTCGGTCGTCGGCTTCGTGGAATCGGTCTCCGTCGCCCAGACCCTGGCCGCAAAAAGACGCCAGCGGATCGATCCCGACCAGGAGTTGATCGCGCTCGGCGCCTCGAACCTCGGATCGGCGTTTTCCGGAGGCTTTCCCGTCACCGGGGGGTTCGCCCGCAGCGTGGTCAACTTCGACGCTGGCGCGGAGACCCCGGCGGCCGGCGCCTACACCGCCGTAGGCATCGCGGTGGCGACGCTCTTCCTCACGCCGCTGATACGCGACCTGCCAAACGCCACCCTGGCGGCCACGATCATGGTCGCAGTGCTGTCGCTGGTCGACCTGAAGGCGCTGGCCCGGACCTGGTCTTATTCCCGGGCCGATTTCGCGGCCATGGCTGTGACCATCCTCCTGACCTTGGGGATGGGCGTGGAGGCCGGCATCATCGCGGGCGTCGGCCTGTCGCTGGCGCTCTTTCTTTACCGGGGTTCCCGTCCGCACGTGGCGATCGTGGGCCGGGTGCCGGGCACCGAGCACTTCCGGAATGTCCTGCGCCACCAGGTGGAGACCGTTCCCGGCATCATCACCGTGCGGGTGGACGAGAGCCTGTTCTTTGCCAATGCGCGCTACCTTGAGGACACGGTGTACGACCTGATCGCGAAGGATCCCTCGATCCGGCACCTCGTCCTGATGTGTTCGGCGGTCAACGAGATCGACGCCAGCGCGCTCGAAAGCCTGGAGGCGATCAACGCGCGCCTGAAGGACGCGGGCGTCACATTTCATCTTTCGGAGGTGAAGGGTCCCGTCATGGACCGGCTGCAGCGCTCCCACTTCCTGCAGTCGCTCACCGGAGAGGTCTATCTCTCCCAACATGAGGCGATCCAGCGGCTCAAAGTCCAGACGCTGACACAGAAGCCCAGCGATCCAGGCTTCAATCTTGGAGCGGACATATGATTTTTCGACAACTGTTCGAGCGGGAGTCTTCAACCTACACCTACTTGTTGGCGTGCTCGGAGACCCGCCAGGCCGTCCTGCTGGATCCCGTGATCGAGACGCTGGAGCGGGACATGGCGGTCTTGCAAGAGCTCGACCTGACCCTCGCTTACACGCTCGAGACCCACATCCATGCCGACCACCTGACCTCGGCCTGCCGCCTGCGCAGCCTTGCGGGCAGCAAGATCGCCTGCCCCGCCGCGGACGCGCTCGGCTGCGCGGACCTGGGCGTCGCGGAGGACCGGCCCCTGAAGGTCGGCGCGCTCACCTTGCAGCCGCTGTTCACGCCGGGCCACACGGACACTCACCACAGCTATGTGGTGGAGACGCCTAGCGCGACCCGAGTGTTCACCGGAGACGCCCTGCTCATCGACGGCTGCGGTCGCACCGATTTCCAGAGCGGTGACGCGGCGACCCTCTACCGCTCGGTGACCGAGAAGATCTTCGGCCTGGGCGACGACGCCCTGGTGTTCCCGGCCCACGACTACAACCACCGACACGCTTCCACCGTGGCTCAAGAGCGCGAACGAAACCCACGGCTCGGGGGCGGCAAGACCCGCGAAGAGTTCGTGCGGATCATGGCCGAGCTGAACCTGCCCTATCCGAAGAAGATGGATCTGGCGGTTCCCGCCAACCAGCTCTGCGGCGACTGCCCTGACGATACCGAACGAGCGCTCCGCGCGCTCGAGAACAAGTCAATCCAAGGCTGAATTGGGGGCCTGGCCGCATCCGCGTCCGTCACCTCTCCACAACTCCAGGAGACCTGAGCATGAAACTGTTGGCCATCACCCTCATCGCCGCCGCGCTGGCGACCGGCGCCAGCGCCGAACCGCGGCCCGTCCCGAATTATGGCGCCGTCGCACAGCTCCCCGACGCCAAGGAGCGGCCAGAGCCGTCCCGGACCTACAAGGTCGTCTTCGATGTCTCGAAGGGCGAGCCTGGATCGACCAAACCCTCCCAAGGGCTCGATCGGGTGGCGCGCTACGTCAACATGCTCGCTGAAGGCGGGGTCTCGCGGCAGCGCCGCCAGATCGTCGTGGTGCTGCACGGCCCCGCCACCGAGGCTGTGATGACCGACGAGGCCTTCGCACGCCGTCATCCGGGCGCGAAGAACCCCAATGCTCAACTGATCGCCGAGTTGGAAACCGCCGGGGTCGACGTACGGGTCTGCGGCCAGGCGATGGCGGCGATGAAGATCGCTCCAGGCGACGTGCTGCCCGGCGTGCAGATCGATCTCGCCGCGCTGATGACCGTCACCCACAAGCAGTTCGAGGGCTATGCCTTGGTCGTCAACTGACGGCGGGCGCGAATTCGCCCCAACCGGAGACAGCGCCATGATGGCGCGAAGATTCAAGGAGATCGCATGCTTTCTCGTCTGATCGCCGCTATCGCGGTCGCGGCGTTCGCCGCCGGCGCGGCAGTCGCTGGCCCGGTGCACGTCTATGGTCCCGGCGGACCCGCGCCGGCAATGAAAGAGGCCGCCGCCGGCTTCGCCGCCAAGCGCGGCGTCAAGGTCGAGGTGGTCGCTGGGCCCACGAAGGATTGGATCGTCCAGGCCAAGGGCGACGCCGACGTGATCTACAGCGGGTCGGAGACCATGATGAGCGACTTCATGGTCGCCCTGGACGGACAAATTGTGCCGTCCACCGCCGAGCCGCTCTATCTGCGCCGCTCGGCCATTCTCGTGCGCAAAGGCAATCCTAAACGCATCAAGGGTCTCCGGGACCTCATGAAACCGGGTCATCGCGTCTTGGTGGTCAACGGCGCGGGCCAGAACGGGCTGTGGGAGGACATGGCCGGACGAACGGGCGACATCGCATCCGTTCGTAGCTTGCGCCGCAACATCGCGAGCAATGCGGCGACGAGCGCAGACGCCAAGGCCGCCTGGATCGCCGACGAAAGCCTGGACGCCTGGATCATCTGGAACATCTGGCAGGTCGCCAACCCCCAGCTCGCCGATGTGGTGGAGGTGGAGCCACAGTATCGGATCTATCGCGATACCGGCGTTGCCCTGACGCACGCCGGGCAGGTCAACGACGACGCCAAGGCGTTCGCCGCTTATCTGGCCTCGCCGGAGGCCGGGCGGATCTTCGCACGGTGGGGCTGGATCGTACCCGCGACCCGCGCAGGCCATAAGCAGCCGTCCCGTTGAGCCCTCCGCTGTGACCGCTGACGGCCTTGCCGCCACCAACCTGCCTCACGACACCTCGGCTGCCGTCGGGCCGCAAATCCGCGGTTACGGCGCCTCCGTAAACAGGAACCGCAGATGACCTCGGACCGATCGTCGATGAACGCCCTCCCGGCGATCGCCATAAGTCGGCGCAGCTTGTTCGCCGCGGGCTTGGCGGCAGGCGCGGCTGTTGGCCCGGGCGGGATGGCCATCGCCGCCTCGTCACCGGCCATGAGCATCGCGGCCACGCCCAATCCGCACGTCTTCCCGCTGGTGCTTGCCATGAGCCTTAATCCCTCGCTGCCGGTCAAACTGTTGGCCGTGGCGGAATCGCGAGAGTTCGACAGCCTGCTCGCGTCCGGCCAAGCCGACGCCCTGCTGGCCATGACCTATATAGCGGCGCAGAAGCGGGGTTCCGGAGCGGTGGACGACCTGCGCCTCCACACCATCACGACCTGGCGCGGTTTCTTCCAGGTGGCCGCCGAGGACGTCCGGACATTGCGGGACCTCAAGGGCCGGACCACCATCGTGAGCGGCCCGGTCGGCCCCGGTCGCGGGGGCGGTGGAGATCTGATCTTCCAGGCCGCGGCGCGCCGCCAGGGACTGGATCCCTCCCGCGACATGTACGTGGAGTATGTGCCGGTCGCGCAAGGCGCCATGCGCGTCCTTGCCGGCCAGGCCGCCGCGATCACCATTCCCAGTCCCGGGAGCACCGGCCTCGTGCTGCGATCCGGCATGCGACCGCCTGCGTCTCCTGGGCTCGGCGCGAGCGCCGACGGCAAACCTATCGGCGCCCCATCTCCCCGCCTCATTGCCATCGATCTGCAGGCCGTGTTCTCGGGCTATCGGTCCTTTCCGGCCGGACAATTGCCGCTGGGCGGATTCCATGCCACCGAGCGCATGCTGGCGGACGCGCAGAAGCGACGGACGCTCGATCGGATCACACAAGCCTACGGCGATGCGGCGGAAAAACTCACCGCCGAACCGGATCGCTATGCGCCGATCGTGGCGACGGCCTATTCCCGCTTCTTCGGGCACATCGGCGCCGGCAACCCCTCGGGGACTCTGCTCGCCCGATCGCTGACGGCCGGCGATCTGGTGTACCGGACCGCTCGGCCGACCAAGGCCGACGGGAAGGATCTCGCGGCCTTCCTGGGGGAAATTCTCGGCAAGCCGGTCCCAGCGGAGTTTCTCGCCGGCGGCGGCTAAGGTTGGCGCGGAGCCTGCGCCGCACTGGCCATTGACGGCGGCGCGGGCTCGACGGCGCCGGGTCGCGTGCGTTCGGCCGGAACCGCAAGGCTCGCGCGGAGGCCGCCGGCCATGCTTGATGCTAGGTCGAGCGTCAGCCCCGCCCGGCGTGCCGCCAGGTCGACGATCGAGAGGCCAAGGCCACTGCCGACGCCCGTATGAGCCCGTCCACGATAGAAGCGCTCACGCAGCCTGGGGAGCTCGTCCGCTGCCGCGCCGGGTCCATCGTCCTCGACGATCACGACCCCACCGGCCTCGGTCGCCTCGACCCGGCAGGTCACGCGGTGGGCCGCGTACTGCAGGGCGTTCTCGATCAGGTTGCGGAACGCGGCGCGGAACAGCTCGGCGCTGATGAAAATTTCCGTGGAGGACGGCTGGATCACGAGGTGCAGCCCGCGGTCACGGCGAACGGGTTCTAGCTCGGCGCCGATCTGGGCGAGGCTGGCATCCACGTCGATCCAGGCGGCGTCACTCGCCGCGTTCTCTCGGGCATCGTGGCGCGCCATCTCAAGGAGTTGGTTCACCAAACGCGACGTGCGATCGACAGAGACCGCGATCTGGCTGAGCGCGCCAAACCGTACCGCCGGGTCTGTCGTCGCCAGGGCGATCTGGGCCTGGGTCTTGAGCCCTGCCAGCGGCGTCTTCAGCTCGTGTGCGGCGCTGGCGGTAAGGTGGCGTTCACGCTCCCGGGCGGCCGCAAGACGCTCAAAAAGGCTGTTGAGGGCCCCGATCATCGGGCGCAGTTCGTCAGCCGCGCCGATCTCATGGATCGGCGAAAGGTCCGCCGCCGGGCGACGCGCCAGGGTGTCGGCGATACGGCGTAGAGGTGCGTGGCCGCGCTCGACGACCAGCCAGATCAATCCGGCAAGCGCGAACACGCCAGCGGCCGCGGGCAGCAGCAGTCCGGTGATCACCTGCCGCACCAGATTTCGCCGGACCTTGAGGTTGTCCCCCACCATCACCTGCAGCCCAGCCTCGGGGCGCGGGATGGTATAGACGCGCCAGGTTTCTCCCTGCACCACGGTTTCCGAAAACCCCTCGCGGATCTGGCTCAGGCGCTCCGCCGGTGCGCCGCTGGAACGGGCGACGAGCCGTCCCTCCAGGGACCAGATCTGGCAGGAGAGCTGGTGGCTGTATCCTCCTGCCACGGCGGGTATCCTGACCTCCGGCGCGGATACGGTGCCGCTGGCCGCCAGCGACGAGACCATGCGCGCCGCCTCCACCAGGCGGGCGTCCAGGACGCGCTCGACGTCCCTCTGTGTGCGGATATAGGCCCACCCGGCGGCGACCGCCCAAACGAGCGTGGTGATGGCGAGCAGGGCGACGAAGAGACGGGTGCGAAGCGAATTCATCGCCCGCGCGTCCCCAGCCGGTAGCCGACGCCGCGCAGGGTCTCCACGACCGACCTGCCGAGCTTGGCGCGAAGGCGGTGAATGTGGACCTCGACGGCGTTGCTCTCGACCTCGGTGTCCCAGCCGTACAGACGGTCCTCGATCTGGACCCGAGACAGGACAGCGCCAGGCCGTTCCATCAGGGCGTGGAGTACGGCGAATTCGCGTCGCGACACCGGCACATCGACACCGTCCTTGCTGACGCACCTCTGCGCCGGGTCCAGCACCAGATCGTTCCAGGTCAGGTGCGGGCTGGATCGGCCGGTGGACCGCCGCGCAATGGCCCGAACGCGGGCGGCCAACTCGTCGAGATCGAAGGGCTTGCCCAGGTAGTCGTCCGCCCCGGCGTCCAGGCCCTCGATGCGATCGGAGACGGTGTCTCGGGCAGTCAGCAGGATGACCGACGGCGCGGGCTCGCAGGCGCGGATGTCCGGGAGGAGGTCCAGGCCGGAACCATCGGGCAGCATCCAGTCCAGCACGACGGCGCTGAACACCCCGGTGCGCAGCGCGGCGCGCGCCTCCTCCAGGGTGGCGGCGGCATCGGCCATGAACCCGTGCAGGCCGAGCCCGACCTGTAGGCCGTTCATCAGAACCGGGTCGTCCTCGACCACCAGAATGCGCATGACCTGCCTCGTCCAATAGCCACGGGTGCGTGCGCCGACTTAAGCCTGCCTTAAGCTCGCGCCCCGACTTGGCCCGCCTCTTCCACATCGTGGCGGTCCATCTTGCAGCGTCTGCTCCTCCTTCTTGCCCTTTTGTCGACATTCCTGGCGCCCGCCGCGTGGGCCGCGCCGTCGCTTGACGACCGCTTCCAGCTCAAGACCCAGACACTGGCCGACGGAAGCGTGCGCCTGGACTGGACCATTGGGAAAGGCGCCTACCTCTACCGCGACCATGTCGCGGTGACGTCTGGCGCGCCGCCGCGCGCCCTGGCGGTGAGCCGCTCGAAAGGTGAGATCAAGGAGGATCCCGGTTTCGGGACCGTGGAGATCTGGCGTGGTCAGGGCCAGGCGACCGTCATGGCCGACGTTCTGCGCGCCGCCGGCTCGCCGCGAGAACTCGCGGTAACTTACCAGGGGTGCGAGGAGGACTCGATCTGCTATCCTCCCGTCACCAAGACCGTCAGCGTGCAACCCGCTGCGGACATCCGAACCGGCTCCTCGCCCTGGCCGTTCGATGCGCCCGTGGCGGCGCCGGCTTCGGCGCAACCTGAGGCATCTGCCTCTCCGGCTGCCGCCGTCGCTGTCCCGCAGATCGAGGTCACCGCGGATACCGGGCTCGTCTCTCGTCTGGCGGCGCGCGGCGGGACGGCCTTGGTCCTGCTGGCCTTCGCTGGCTTCGGGCTGCTGCTGGCTTTCACCCCCTGCGTCTTTCCCATGTATCCGATCCTCGCCGGCATCCTGGCGCGGGATGGCGAGCAGCTTTCGCCGCGGCGTGGCCTCAGCCTGTCGCTGGCTTATGTTCTCGCCATGGCGTCGGCTTTCGCGCTACTCGGCCTCGTGGCGGCTTGGTCGGGTGCGAACCTGCAGATGGTCCTCCAATCGCCCTACGCGATCGGCCTGCTGAGCGGCGCATTTGTGATCTTCGCCCTGTCGATGTTCGGCGCCTTCGAGCTGCAGTTGCCACAGTCGTGGGTCGCTAGGCTGTCGCGCAACCAGCCCAGCCAGGCCCGGCCGTCGCTCGCCTCGTCGGCCGCCCTCGGTTTCACCTCGGCGCTGATCGTTGGCCCCTGCGTGACCGCGCCGCTGGCCGGCGCGCTGATCTACATCGCCCAGACCGGCGACCTAGCGCTCGGCGCGGGCGCGCTGTTCGCCCTGGGCCTCGGCAAGGGCATCCCCTTGATCGCGATGGGCGTGCTCGGGCCGCGCGCGCTGCCCCGGGCGGGCCCCTGGATGGAGCGTGTGAAGCAGCTTTTCGGGGTCATGTTCCTGGCAACGGCGCTTTGGCTGGCTTCGCGCATCTTGCCGCCAGCCCTTACGCTGGCGATATCCGGCGGGCTGCTGCTCGCGAGCGCGGTGTTCCTCAAGGGGTTCGAGCGCTTGCCGCAGGGCGCCGGGGCGCCCGAGCGCATGGCCCAGGCGGCCAGCCTTCTGGGCGGGCTGTGGGGCGCAATCCTGCTGGTCGGCGCTGCCTCGGGCGCCGACGATCCGCTCCAGCCGCTTGGCCGGCTGGCGGCTACTCCGGCGCAAGCGGCGCCGCAGGGCGCGACCTTTTCGACGGCCCGCAACCCCGCCGAGGTCGATGCCCTCGTCGCCGGTGCGGTCGCGGCCGGTGAGCCGGCCCTGGTCTATTTCTCCGCCGACTGGTGCGTGAGTTGTGACGTGATCGAGCGCCGGGTGTTCGACAACGCCGAGGTGCAGGCCCGCCTCTCGGGCTGGCGCCTGATCAAGGCCGACGTCACGGCCAACGACGCCGCCGCGCGGGCGCTGCTGACGCGGTTCTCGGCGGCTGGCCCTCCGACCATGGTCTTTCTCGATCACCAGGCGCGCGAGGTCGGCGGCGCGCGGCTGGTCGGCGATGTCGCCGCCCGAGACTTCCTCGCCAGCCTCGCCCAAGTCCAGGACCGCAGCACATGAACGGCTTCGCCATCGGCCCCCTCCTGTTCTCGGCCGAGCGGGTGGCGGTGATTCTCGCCATTGTCGTGGTGCTGGGCGCCGCCGAGATACTGTCGCGCCGCGTCGATCGGCGGTTCGGCCGCTGGAGCTATCTCGCTCTGGCCGCCGGCCTCATCGGCGCGCGCGCCGGACACGTGATCGAGAATCTGCAGAGTTTCTCTGAGACACCTTGGAGGGTCTTCGCCGTGTGGCAGGGTGGCTTCTCGCTTCCCTGGGCCGCCTTGCCGCTCGCCGCCGTCACCGTGCTTGCGCTGCGTCGGCCACGCCTGATCGCCTGGGGCGCGGGCGTCCTGGCGGCCGCCTTCCTGGTCTGGAACACCAGTCACCAGCTGACTACTAGCTCGGCGAAACCGCCCCTTCCCGACCTCATTCTCGCGTCGCTGAAAGGGCCGCCGGTACAGCTGTCCGCTACCGGAGGCCGTCCCACGGTGATCAATCTCTGGGCCACCTGGTGTCCACCCTGTCGCCGCGAGATGCCGGTGCTGGCGGCCGCGGCGAAGGCTAATCCCGACACGCGCTTCATCTTCGCCAACCAGGGCGAGGATGAAGCGAAGATCGCGGGCTATCTGGCCCGGCAAGGCCTGGTTCTGCCGAACGTCGTCCTCGACTCGGACCAGGCCGTGCCCCGGCACTACGGGACGCTGGGCATTCCGGTGACCCTTTTCGTACGCGCCGACGGAAGCCTGGCGGCCTCTCACATGGGCGAGATCTCGCCTGAACTGCTGCAAGCCAAGCTCGGCGCGTTGGCCCGCTAACCCCCCTGCACGGAGATATCGATGAAACCGCAACGCGTTCTGGCCGTAGTCTCACTGTCGCTCGCCCTGACCGCCGGCGCCCTTCCGGCCGACGCGCAGGTCAGGCCCGTCCCCGCCGCGGTCGTCAGGACGCTGACGGCCAATCCAGGCGTACCCTTCGAAGGCGCAGCCCATGGCGACGTCACGGTCGTCGAATACCTCGACTACAACTGCCCCTACTGCAAGAAGATGCACCCTGAGATTCAGAGCCTGCTGAAGGCCGACCCGAAGGTCCGGGTGCTCTACAAGCAGTGGCCCGTATTCGGCGAAGTATCGGTTTATGCGGCCAGCGTCGCGCTCGCGGCCCAGTGGCAGGGCAAACATCTGGCCGTGCACAATGCCTTCATGACCGCGCCGGGCAAGCTCGATAGCCAGGTCAAGGTCCGTCAGCTCGCGAAAGACGCCGGCGTCGACCTTGCCCGTCTCGATAGGGATCTCGTCGGGCGCGCCCGCGAACTGGCGGCGATCCTAAAGCGGAGCGACGACGAGGCTCGGCTCCTGGGGCTGCAGGGCACGCCCGCCCTCGTTGTCGGCGACACTTTCGTTCCGGGCGGTATGTCCAGCGCCTCGCTGCAGCGGCTGGTGGCGCAGGAGCGCCAGGACGGCAGGGCTGCCCGATGAGGGGTCAGTCGGGGCGCGGGCTTAGAGCCTGACCCGTTTTGACGGAATCGGGATTCCCAAATCGGGGGTGATTTGATTCAACATCCAGGCTGGGGAGGAGGCCAGCCTGGATGACAGCTCCCTATTCTATTGACCTTCGCGAGCGGGCGCTGGCGCGCAAGGCGGCGGGCGAGACCAACCGCGAGATCGCCGCGGCGCTGCGGATCAGTCCCTCGTGCGTCTGCAAGTGGACCAAGCGCCGGCGTGAGACGGGGTCCTTGGCTCCGGCCCAGATCGGCGGCTACAAGCCGCGGACGCTCTCGGGCGAGTGCGCTGACTGGCTGCGCGCGCGCGTCGCCTCGGGGCCGGTGACGCTGCGGGGCCTGACCGCGGAGTTGGCCGAGCGGGGCATAAAGACCCAGCCGCGGGCGGTGTGGGTGTTCCTTCACGCTGAAGGGCTGAGCTTCAAAAAAAACTCTGCTGCCCCAGGAGCAGACACGCCCTGACGTGGCGCGCCGACGCGCGCGCTGGAAGGCCCATCAGAGCCGGATCGCACCCGACCGCTGGTGTTCCTCGACGAGACCTGGGTGAAGACCAACATGGCGCCTCTGCGAGGCTGGGGGCCCCGCGGCCGAAGGCTCAAGGCCTATGCGCCCTACGGCCACTGGAAGACCCTCACCTTCATCGCCGCCCTGCGCCATAATCGGATCGACGCGCCCTGGGTGGTCGATGGTCCGATCAACGGCGAGCTCTTCCTGCTCTATGTCGAAAAGGTCCTCGCCCCGACGCTCTCGCCAGGCGACGTGGTGGTGCTGGACAACCTGGGCAAGCTGAAGCGGATGCTGGCCGACGCCATGCTCGACAACGTCGCGCTGAAGGATCTGCTGGGAAAAAAGTGGTGACGCCCGCCGCGCATCGGGAGGCTGCCATGTATCTGCAGTCGACCTACCAGATGAGCGAGCGGCGGGCGTGCCGGGTGATCGGGTCGGATCGGGCGAGCGTGCGCTACCAGGCGACGCGGCCGAACGATGGAGCGCTGCGCGAGCGGTTGAAGGCGCTGGCCCAGGAGCGGCGGCGCTTCGGCTACCGCCGGCTGCATGTGCTGCTGCGGCGCGAGGGCGAGGTGGTGAACAAGAAGCGGGTGCAGCGGATCTACCGCGAGGAACGGCTGACGGTGCGCCGCCGCGGCGGTCGCAAGCGCGCCATCGGCACGCGTCGGCCGATCGAGACGCCGCTGGCCGCCAACCAGCGCTGGAGCCTGGACTTCGTCTCCGACCAGATGACCGACGGCCGGCGCTTCCGCATCCTGACGGTGATCGACAACTGCACGCGCGAGTGCCTGGCCCTGGTGGCCGACACCTCGCTGTCGGGACGCAGGGTGGCCCGCGAGCTGGACGCCATCATCGCTCAGCGCGGACGCCCGGACATGATCGTCAGCGACAACGGCACGGAGTAAGTGGGCCTTATCGAGGGTTTCTGTGCTGTCTTCACTGCGCCTAGTTTCCGTGCGGAACGCGCTGGTCATCCTTTTGATGGCCCTTAGCGCAGTCGTCGCTGTGCAACGGTCGCAGTCGACGATCAACGATATTCAGCACGCATCGTCGATCGACCATCCGGCGCCCGTTTCTGAGCTCAAGTTCACAAGCGCTCTGGACGATCACGGCTTGAGTGCTGATCGCGCCGATCAGGATAGCGAAGAAGACCGCTCCGGTGACCACGACCCCGCGTCGCACCACCACCACGCGGAGGGTCCGCAAGTGGCGCACGTCGCGACGGCGACGCTCGAGCCGGTCGTGCAGATGCGATCTGCAGCAATGTTCGCCGAAGCGAATGACGGCGCGCCTCGCTTCCTAACCTTTGGCCTGAAACGGCCTCCCAAAGCTCGAAGCAACCCAGCCTAAGCAGCGCGGTGATCCGGCCGCGCGCCTGATCAACAACTTCGAGAAATCTCATGCCCAAATTTCGTGTAGGTCGCGCATTTGCGCGGCCGGGCTTGGCGTTGGCCGCGAGCCTAGCTCTGTCCTTGACGGGCGAATCCGCGGCATTCGCACAGCCATCTCCATCTCCATCTCCATCTCCATCTCCATCTCCTGCGGCCGGGCCCAACCTGGACCTTGCCGAGGCGCTTTCCTTGGCCAGCGCTGCCGATCCGGCGGTGTCAGGCTGGCAAGCGCGTCTTGCCGCGGCCGAGGCGAACATCCGTCAGGCCGGGGTGAAGCCGAACCCGTCGCTCGGGCTTGAGACGGAAAACTTCGCCGGCAGCGGCCCCTATTCCATGCTCCGTGGTAGCGAGACGACAATAAGCTATCAGCAGCTTCTGGAGCGGGGCGCTAAACGCGAAGCGCGCGTGGGCGTCGCCCGCGCAAGCGCCGAGGTTGCCCGCCGACGCCGCGACGTACGCCGGCTCGATCTCCTCCGCGACGTTCAGGCGGCCTATGCCGAGGCGCTTGCCGCGGACGCGAACCTATTGATAGCCGAGGCCCGCCTTATTGCCTCACTTAGTGCCAAGACCGATGTTGATCGGCGCGTGCGCGCAGCACGCGACCCGCTCTTCGCCGGGTCGCGCGCCGAAACGACAGCAGCGCAGGCCGAAGTCGATCGAGATCAGGCCCGGATCGGGGCGCAGAACGCCCGCGCAGTCCTTGCCCGATTCTGGGGCGGCTCGGCAAAATTCACGCTCAACCTGGAGAGCTTCTTCTCCGTCACGCCACCGGGCCTTCCTGGCTCGGTCGCCAAAGAGGATCTGGCGCTGCTGGAGGCCGAGCGCGACGTGGCCTCCGCAAACGTCCGGGTCGAGCAATCCCGCACGGTCGTGGACCCTACAGTCCGGGCAGGCGTGCGCTATTTCGGCGATGGCAGCGATGTGGCCTTTGTGGTCGGCGGGACAATCGCCGCCATCGTCCGCCGCGGTTCCGGCACGGCCACGGCCACCACGACCTTGCAGGTGGGCGATCTGGAGCTGGACCTCCTGGCGCGCGCGGCCAAGCGGGGCGCTCGGCGCATCGAGTTGCTCAACAAGGAGTTCCAACTCCTCGAATACTTCATGCGCCATGCTGGCCAAGTCGTGACGCGCACCATGCTGCTGGAGGCCGCGTGGGACTACAGCTTCGATCCCGGCACCAATGTCATAGACGTCCATGTGAGCCGGCTCCGCGGCAAACTGGAGCATGGGGACGAACCGCCGCTGCTGCACACGGTTCGCGGCGCCGGTTACCAGCTTGACGCGCGTTAGTCCGCCCCGGCGCCGACCGCAGGCGGCGGCGTTCCGCGGCGCGCTGTGGATCACGCTGATCGCCGTGGTCACGACCGTGGTGGCGCTGAGCGTCCAGCACTTTCAGACCGTCCGCGTGCTCAAGATCGAACTCGAGCACCTGCTCGAAGGCGAGGCGGACGCGCTCGTCCTGCGCTATCGTGACGGCGACCTCGGCGGCCTGGTCAGCTATATCGATGAGCAGACCCGGACGCAGCGGCGCGACGTGGTCTACATGGTCGCCGATAGGGCCGGGCGGCGACTGGCCGGCAATGTTCTGGTCTGGCCAAGCGGGCTTGCGGCCGAGCACCTGGCCATCACGACCGTGCGGGTGCGGCGCGGCGGTGAGGTCCAGTCGCGACGGATCGAGGCCGAGGTCCGCACCCTCGGGCCGGACACGCGGCTCTTGGTCGGACACCTGGCGGACAGCCGCATCGCGCTCGGGCGTCGCTACTGGATGTCGCTCGCCCTGTCGGTGCTGGCGACCGCCGTGCTCGGGCTGAGCCTCGGTTGGCTCGTCAGCCGGCGCGGCGTGCGCGTGGTGCGCGCCGCGGCGGACACCGGCGATCGATTCCTCAGCGGTCACTTGGACGAGCGGCTCAAGGTCTCGCTTCGCGACGACGAATTCGATCGCTTGGCCGAGGTGTTCAACGCCTGTCTCGATGAGATCGAGCGCATGGTCCGCTCGCTCCGCGCCGCCACCGATGGCTTGGCGCACGACCTGAAGACGCCGCTGACACGCATCAAGGCGCGGCTGGAATTGGCGGCGCTACGCGGGCACGAGGCCCCGCAACAGGACATCCTGGCGGAGACGGCGCGCGACCTCGACGCCCTCTTGTCGTTGGTGAATGGGCTGCTGGTGCTGGCCAGGGCTGACGCCACCACGGCCGATAGCTTCGTGCCGCTCGACCTCGCCGCGGTCGCCCAGGAGGCCTACGACCTCTACGCGCCGCTGGCGGAAGACGCCGGGCAGCATCTCCTCCTTCGGCTTTCGCGGGCGCCGGCGCGCGGGGTTTCGAGCCTACTCCTCCATGCGACCGCCAACCTGATCGACAACGCCATCAAGCATGGGAGCCCAGGAGGCCAGATCGTCGTCGCCACGGGAATCGACGGTGCGGCCAGCCGTCTCACCATTGGCGACCGAGGGCCAGGGATCGCACCGGATGCGCGGGAACGGGCCGTGCAGCGCTTCAGCCGCCTGGACGAGAGCCGCTCCACGCCCGGCAGCGGCCTTGGACTATCCCTCGTGGCGACCGTCGCGCGGGTCCATCGCGGCCAGCTCGTGCTGGCGGACAATCAGCCCGGGCTCAGGGCGGAGCTACGCTTGCCGCTGAGCCCGGACCGGGATCTGCGCCCCGCCCGCGCGCCTAAGGAGGTCACCGGTGAGACCGGCCGTGTGACCGGAACGGAAGGATGAAGCGCGCGCCCCAGCCGCCATAGGTGCGGTTGGGCGCGTATCCATAGGCGTCGTATGGACGGGTGGGACCAACCGCGGAATCGTAGCTGTGACGGGCGCCGTAATCATAGCGAGCGCCGCCGTCGTAAGCACGGTCGTCCTGGTACGTTCTCGCGGCGCCGTAAGGGTTTGCGCGCCAGGCGCTGGTGGATGGCGCATAAGGCGCGCCGGGATGGCCGTATGGCTGCGCTGAGGCGGCCGAGGCGATCATGAGGCCGGTCGTCGCAGCGGCGGCGGCAAGAAGGCGTTGCATCGGATGCTCCTTGGATTGGCCGACGCAAGGTCGGCGAACAGGAGCGTTGTCGCCTACGCGGATGTCGTGGACCGCAAGCGGACGTGACATCGCGTTTAGGCGATTACGCGCGCGCTGAGGGTTCGGCCGGACCCGGCGCGTAACCCCATTAGCAGTGCTGACAGGGGAATCCTGTGGTCCGCCAGAAGACGAGACCCGATCGCGCGAGCGGGCGCCGGCGCGGCCCGCTTTTTTGGACGGCGGCGCTCCTCGTCGCCGCCGTTATTGTCGGACTGACCGCCTATGAAGTCGTCGGAACCAGCACGCCCAAGGCCGATGACCGGATCTGGATCTCCGACCCACATCGTGATTTTCACGGGTCCGCACCCGCGCCGCGGCGCTGATGGGCGGCGCCGAGGTCCTCGACGTGGCGCGCGACGCCATCTGGCTGACGGTGCAGATCTCGGCGCCGGTATTGATCGTCGGCCTGGTCGTCGGGGTCGCGATCGGTCTTTTGCAGGCCCTGACACAGATCCAGGAGCAAACGCTCGTCTACGCCCCGAAGATCGTGGCGATCTTCATCGCGCTCTTGATCTTCCTGCCGATGATGGCCGCCCTGATGAAGAACTTCATGGAGCACATCGCGCAGCGGATCGCCGCGATGTAGCGACAAGGGGCGGCGGCGGACCTCACGACATTAAACCAAATTCATGTTCGAGACAGGCGCCGCCCACAGCGACCATCTCAATCTCAGCGGATCTCTTAGGGAAGGCAAGAAAATGCAGGTGATGGGGTGGGATCTACGGCATCCGAGGACGCATCTCGGAATCGCTGTCGTGCTGGGCGCGGCTGGATTGCTCGCGGCGGTGGCCATCGGCGTGACGATCGGCCTGGGGCTTTACAACATCGGCGCCGACGCGCCTCACACGCCACCGGTCTACAAGGTGCTGGAAACCCTGCGCGACCGCTCGATCAGCGTGCGTGCGAGGGACGTCAAGGCGCCGGCGAACTTGAACGACCCCAAGCGGATCGCGAGCGGCGCGGGGCTCTATACCGAGATGTGCAGCGGCTGCCATCTGGCGCCCGGCCTGGAAAAGACAGAGATGAGCCAGGGCCTCTATCCGCAGGCGCCTGAACTCTGGCGGCACGCCGACCTCACGGCCGGCGAGCAGTTCTGGGCGATCAAGCACGGTATCAAGATGACCGCCATGCCGGCCTGGGGGCGCACGCACAGCGACGAGCTGATCTGGGACATGGTGGCGTTCGTCCGCCAGCTTCCGAAGATGTCGCCGGCGCAATACCAGGCGGCGATCAAAAGCGCTCCGGCCGACCACGACGAGATGATGAAGGAAGGCGGCGGGATGGCGGGCATGGCCATGCCGGGCATGACGCCGCCGCCCAAGGAATCGGACGGTCATACCGGCCATGACGACTGAAGCGCGCATGCGGGAGGCTCCACAGCCGAGCCATAACGTCGACCTGGAGTTCCCAATAGACGACGTCTTCGACTGTCTGATCCTTGGCGGGGGGCCAGCCGGCCTTGCGGCGGCGCTCTATCTGCGGCGATTTCGGCGAACGGTCCTGATCGCCGACGCCGGACAGAGCCGTGCGGCGCTGATTCCACGTAGTCATAACGTCCCCGGTTTCGCCGGGGGCATCCGCGGGCTGGACCTGCTCGCTCAGCTGCGCGAGCAGTTGGCGCTCTTCGGGCCGGTGGACTGGGCGGGGCCCGTGGCGCGGCTGGACTGCATGGGCGAAGCCCTTTGGCGCGCGGCCTTAGCGGATCGGACGGTGCTGGGCCGAACCGTCCTGTTCGCCAGCGGCGTGCTGGACCGTCGGCCGCCGATTCCCGAACCCGAGCAGGCGATCCGCGACGGGCTGCTGCGATTTTGCCCTATCTGCGACGGCTTTGAAGCCATGCTGGACAGGATCGCCGTGATCGGCATGGACGATCACGCCGCAAGCGAGGCGCTGTTCCTCCGCGCGTACAGCCCCAGCGTGAGCCTGTTGACGCTGGGTTACAACCATACGGTCTCACGAGCCAGCCGTGAGGCGCTGGAGGGCGCGGGCGTCCCGTTGATCGTGGTGCAGCCGGATGGCTTTAAGGTCCAGGACAATCGGTTGCACGCCTTGCGGATCGACGGATCAGAGCTCGAGCCCTTCGAAGTGGTTTACGGCGCCTTGGGCGTCGAGCCACAATCCGGCCTCGCCGAGACGATCGGGGTCGTCACTGACGGGTCCGGGTGTATCCTCGTCGATGAGCACCAGCGCACCTTCTTGCCGGGCGTCTATGCGGCCGGAGACGTGGTGCGGGGGCTCGACCAAATCAGCGTCGCGGTCGGCGAGGCGGCGATCGCCGCGACCGCGATCCACAATAGCCTGCCGCCTGTGCGGGTCGTCCATGACTGAAGCGCGCCCAGAGCGGTGTCGCCAAGGAGGCGCGGTGTCAATGGTCACGGTCTACCACTTCGCCTGCCCTGCGGGCGGCGCGCCCACTTCCGCCAATCGGTTGGCGACCCGTGAGGCGATCGAAGCCCTGCCTGGCGCAGAGCGCCTCCCTTGCACCGGGATCGCCGTTCGCGCCACGGCCGTCGAGAACGGATTTCTCAGCGCCGACTATGACTGGACCGAAGGCGACGGCCAGCCCGCCTCCGATCCAAAGCTGGGTCAATAGGTCGTCCTCGCCCGGTCGCGGATTGAACAGGGGTCCGGATGCTCGGGGGGCGCCAGGTTCCCGCCGCACCTCGCCCGCCACAGCCCACCGCTTGCAGCCCCTGGCGGCCGTCACCAGCCATGGTGGCGGTCGACATGGTGGCGAGGGTGCTGGCCGCCATAGGTGTAGCCGGAGTGTCCGGCCGGACCGTGGCCGTAACTGGGCGCAACACTAGGCCCGTACCAGACGCGCGTCCCATGTGGGTAGACGTAGACCCGAGGGCCCGGCGTTCGATACGGCGAATAGTAGCCCGAGTAACCGACGTCGCCGCGATAAGCGGGCAGATAGTCGCTTCGCGGGTAGCTGCTATAGCCATATTCCACCCATCTGCCCGCCGGGCCTCGCGGCATCCGGTCGTGCGCGACCGCGACCGCGGGGAGCGCGACGGCCGCGCAAAGCAGGATCATCCTCAAACAGCGGATCATGGCGCGCCTCCTGTCGTCACCACAGGTCGCCCCGTCGAACGAGCGGCCTGCGTGGCGAGAACGCGGAGGAAGATGGGACGCGACCAAGGCGGGTCGCGCCCCCTTCCCTGCGTGCGTCGCTGGCGGGGGATCGGGCCAGCGCTGCCACCAGAGCCGATCGGGGGCCCTAATCTGGATACGCGCGAGGTGGGCTGCAGCCCTCAAGCGCGCCGAGCGCTGCGCGAGCTGGGGTCGGCAGATTGATCAGTAGCTGAGCCGCAGCGACAGCCGCACCGCGCGGGGCGAGCCTGGGGTGATGTTCGAATTGCTGTTGGCGGCGGCGTAGTAACCCTTGTCGAAGACGTTCTCGACGTTGAGCTGCGCCGACACCTGATCGGAGACCTGGTAATAGAGGGCCGCGTCGACTCGGGTGAAGCCCGGCAGCGTGACGGTATTGTCGGTCGAAGCGAAGATGGCGCTGCGGTAGATCACGCCGAGGCCGAGGGCGAGACGCGGCGCCACGTCCACCCGGTTCCAGAGTGAGGCCGAATGCTTTGGGAGCTGCGCCAGGCGCGCGCCGGCGCGCACCGTGGCCGACTGCGTCTGGGTGATCTCACCGTCCTGATAGGCGTAACCGCCGACGAGGGTCCAGCCGGGCCTGACGACGCCCTCGGCGCCAAGCTCCACGCCCTTGCTGCGTTGACCCTTCACCAGCACCAGACGCGTCGGATCGCCCGGGTCAGTCGCGGCGACGTTCTCGCGGTCGAGTTGGTAGACGGCTGCGGTGAGGGAGAAATCGGGGCGAAGGTCCCACTTCACGCCGACCTCGCGGTTGATGAACCGTTCCGGATCCAGCGCCTGGTTGGACAGGGACAGCGAGCTCAACTGGTCGCCCGCACGAGGCAGGTAAGAGCGGCTGTAGCTGGCGTAGAGGGCGAGCGGTTCCACCAGCTTGAAGACCAGGCCGGCGCGCGGCGACCAGAGCTTGTCGCTCGTCGCGAACACAGCGCCGGTCCGGTTGTTGCGGAAGTTCACGTCGAAGCGGTCATAGCGCAGCCCGACGATCGCCTGCAGGCGGCCGGTGAGCTGGATCTGGTCCTGCGCGTAGGCCGCGGCGATCTTGGCGACGCCGTGGTTGTCGGCGTCGGTGGCGCTCTGCCGATAGGTGACCGGAACCGAGACTGTCGGAGCGGCCAGCGGGACCGTGATCGTGGTCACCGCGGGACCGACGCCTGTGAAGTAGCCGGTCTGGCGGAAGTTGTCGGTCGTCTGCCGGCCGAACTCGGCGCCGAGCAGCAGCTTGTGGCCGATACGTCCTGTGGCCGCCGACCAGGTCAGGTCCGTCTGGTTGAACAGGTTCTCGCGCTGCGTGGCATTGTTGTAGGCGGAGAGGGAGACCGCGGTCCCGGCGGCGTTGACCGCCCCGGGATAGACGTTCTGGTAGGCCTTGTCGTAGTCGCCGAAGCTGGTGACGTTGCGCAGGCTGACGCCGCCGAAATCGTGTTCGATCACGCCGCTGGCGACCTTGATCGTGGCGCCTGTGGGGCTGCCGGAAGGATCGCCGAAGAAGGTCGAGCGCGCGGTGCGGACCGGCCGCCCCAGGAACGACGGGATCCCGCGGTCGGCCACCATGTCGTAGGTGAAATACTCATAGCCGAGCCGAAGGGTCGTCCGCTCGCTCAAGACCAGCCTGGCCGTCGGGTTGACACCATAGCGCTCCAGGCGAACCCCATCGCGATAGCTGTCGGAGTTCTCATAGACGCCCGTCGCCCGCAGCGAGAACCGCTCAGTCAGCGGTTGGCGTAGGTCGCCGGTGACGCGGCGGTTGTTCCACGATCCGCCCTGGAGGACGAGCTCGCCACCTTGGGTTCCGTCCGCCTGCCGGGTGACCCGGTTGAGGATCCCGCCGCCGCCGCCGCGGCCGAAGATCATCGCGTTGGGCCCTTTCATCGCCTCGACGCGCTCGACATTGTAGAGATCGCGGAAATACTCGACGTCATCGCGCACGCCATCGACGAAGAAGTTCGCCGTCGAGCTGACGCCACGCATGATCGGGGCGTTTCGGTTGCCCTCCCCCTGGGCCATCCCCACGCCGGGCATGTAACGGACCACGTCGGCCATGCCCTGCATCGCCTGGTCATCGATCAACGCGCGCGTCACCACGCTCACCGCCTGCGGCGTGTCGATCAGCGCGGTGGCCGTCTTCGTCGCCGTCCGGGTCTGCTCGACGCCGTAGCCGCCCCGCGCGCCCCGCACCGTCACGCTCGAGACTTCCGTCGCTGCGTCGTCCGCCCAGGCTAGGCCCGGCGCCAGCAGCGGCAGCAGCCAGACGGTCGAGGCGAACAGGGTCGCGCGGCGGATCGTCCGCCGATGGGAGAAGGACACGTTGAAGGCTCCTGGGCAGCTTTGCCGCCTTCTACGAGCCGGCCCTCGCCCCGTCAATGCGAATGCGACGCATTCTTAATTCTGCTGGTATACGGGAGGCGCGGGCGGCGGCGTGGTATAGGGATGCGGCAGCTGGCGAGGCCGGCCATGATGACCGTAGCCGTAATCCCCAACATCGAGCTGCAGGAGGCAGTTGGCATAGGCTTCCGTGCCCGGCGAGAAGCCGTAGGTGATGCACGCCTGCCGGTGTCGGGCCGCCATCTCCGCAGCGCTAATGCACCCGCTGAGCACGGCCGACAGCAGGGCGGCCGAGACGGTGACCGCGATGGGCTTTGGCGCGCGCCAAGTGCGATCCTGTTCACTCGCAGCAGGAACCGGGCCGATCTGGATCGGCGAAGGAACGGGTTCGGGCATGGGTAAGCCTCCAGACGCTGCGGCCTGCTCTAAAGAGCATACGTCCCAGCAGGGTCGGGCCCCTCAAAAGCCGGACGGAGCCGCGCCAGGCTGGCGGCTCGCGCGGAACGCATCGGGCCCGGCGCGGGTTCTGTCTTCAGGACAGGCCACCATGGACCATCACACCCACACATCGGGGACCGGCAGCACAGCGGCGCTGGGCGGCCACCCGCTACACCCCATGCTCGTCGGATTTCCGATCACGCTGTTCATCGGCGCCTTCGTCACCGACGTCGTCTATCTCGCAACGAGCGGCGCGTTCTGGGCGCAGAGCTCGGTCTGGCTGCTTGCCGCAGGCGTCGCGATGGGGCTGCTCGCCGCCGTTCCGGGGGTGATCGACCTGCTCACGATCGAACATGCGCGGCGCTGGCGCCTGGCCTGGATCCATGGCTTGATGAACCTCGGCCTCGTGGCGCTGGCCGCGATCAACCTGGTCCTACGCTGGCGCGATCCGGAAGCCGCCGTCGCGCCCTTCGGCGTCCTCCTGTCGGCCATCTGCGTCGGATTGCTCGCCATCACCGGCTGGCTCGGCGGCGAGATGGTCTATCGGCATGGCGTCGGCGTCTCCAAGGCGGTGGGCCATGCCGAGGGTTCGCAGGCCTCTCACGACGCCGCCGCGACGTCGGCAAGCGCCGCCCACGGCAGCGAGCACGCCGCGGCCACGCGCCGACCCTGACCATGCTGCGCGACATCCTGCTCTACTCGATGATCGGATTGACGATCTATCTCGTCGCGGCGTTCCTTGCGCGCTTGCGGCGCAACGCCCGCGGACGCGGTTCGCAACAGGGGCGCCGTCCCTTCTGATCAAACATCAGCTCGTACGATCGCCGATCTAAGGGCTGGAGCTCGCCCGCCGCGTATCCCCAAGGGATGGCGTGAAAGGTGCGCAGATGAGCGAATGCCTGGACCGGCTGATGGCAGACCTGGCGGCGACGCCAGCCGATGCGCGATTCGATAGCATGGAGGCCGAGGTCATTCGCAGAATCGTGGCCCTGCGAGAGGAGGCCCGCGTTCTGGCGGAGCTCCTACCGGTACGGGTCGCCTCGATCGTGCTGGCGCTGGCGATGGGCGTGACCACGGGCGCCGCGCTCGTCGCCTCGGCCGTGGTCACGCCGAGGCCCTATGCGGTGCTTTCCAGCGCCGGCCACTTCGCGCCGTCCACCCTTCTTGAGGGGCGAGACTGAGCAGGAGGCTCAGAGGCCCTCGAGACGTCGATCACAGAGGAGGTTCTCAGGATGTCAGTCATGGTGGTGATCGGGAGAATTTTCCTTGGGCTCGCGTTTCTGGCCCTCGTCACAGCGTGGGTCAGCGAGGTGCGCGGCGGGCCAGTCTTTGGTCTTTCCCAGCAGCATCTGTTTGGTGACGCCACGGTGATGGCCTTGCTGGGCATCGGAGCCATGGTTGACGCCTTCTGGCATGCCCGCAATCGCTAGCGCCGTCGCGCGGCGCCTAGCGCTGGGCGCGGCGGCGGAGAAACGACTTGATTCTGCTGGGTAGCCGCGGGTTCGCGCGTATCCCCATAGAGCGAGTCCAGACGACTGAGGTGAAGGGAACGCACGATGGCGGAACGCGAGCTCGTGCTGGTGACCGGCGGCAGCGGCTTCATCGGCAGCGCGGTGATCAAACGCCTGGCGCAGGACTACCAGGTGGTGGCGCTGGACCGCACCGGTCCGCCGGACCCCCCCGCCGAGGCCGACGCAGTCGACTTCGACCTCGGAACCGACGAGGGGGTCACCAAAGCCCTGGAGACGGTCCGCGCCCGCTTCGGCGGCCGGATCGCCTCTGTCGTCCACCTGGCCGCCTACTTCGATGTCTCCGGCAAGCCCAATCCGCTCTACGACAAGATCACCATCCAGGGGGCGCGACGTCTGATCGAGGGCCTCCAAGGGTTCGAGGTCGGCCAGTTCATCCTGGCGAGCACCATGCTGGTGCACCAGCCGACCGACCGACCAGACGAGACCATCAACGAGGACTCGCCCATCGCGCCGGGCTGGGCCTATCCGGAATCGAAGGTCAAGAGCGAAGCCCTGCTGCGCGAGGCGCACGGCGACATTCCCCTCGTGCTGCTGCGCATCGCCGGCGTCTACGACGACCTGGCCCACTCCCCCTTCGTCGCCGAACACGTGGCGCGCATCTACGAGCATCGGCTGACCGCCCACGTCTATCCGGGCATGCTCTGCGCCGGGCAGTCCTTCATCCATCTCGAGGACCTGGTCGACGCGATCGCCGAACTCGTCGCGCGCCGCGCCCAATTGCCGCCCGAGCTCCCTCTGTTGCTCGGCGAGCCGGAGGCGCTCGGCTATGGCGAGGTGCAGGACATCATCGGCCGGGCCCTGCACGGCGAGGACTGGGACACGGTGCGTATCCCCAAGCCTGTCGCCAAACTGGGCGCCTGGTTGCAGACTGCGGCGCTGGGCGACGAGGAATTCGTGAAGCCGTGGATGGTCGACCAGTCGAACGACCACTACGTGCTCGATATTTCCCGCGCCCGCACCCTGCTCGACTGGACGCCGCGGCACAGTCTGAGGGCCACCCTACCGAAGATCGTGGAAGCGCTGAAGCGCGATCCCAAGGGCTGGTACGAGACCAACGGCATGGATTCCGCGGCCGTGGCCTGGAACCGGCCGCATGGCGCGTCGCACGCGCCCGGCCAAGACGCCGCCGCGACCGCCGAACTGACCAAAATGACGCATCATCCCGAGCCGGCGCCTGCGGCAGACGCCGCGGCGGGCGGGCAGCACGCCACACACGGCGGCGGACACGACCACATCGCGATGATGGAAGCCGACGACCGCCGCGTCCGCTGGGCGCACTTCGCCAACATCGGCCTGGGCCTCTGGCTCGCCGCCAGCCCGTTCATCTACGACGGGCTGGGCGCGGCCGCGGCGAGCCCGCTAGTGCGGGCGGTGACCGAAGACCGCGCGCTGGCCAGCCTCGATGCGCGGGCCACCGCGCTCATCCTGAGCGATCTCCTGAGCGGCCTGGCGATCGCCGGCTTCGGGGCGCTTTCGCTATCCAAGCGCACCGCCTGGTTCGCCCAATGGGCCAACACCTTCGTGGGCCTTTGGCTGCTCTTCGCGCCGATGCTGTTCTGGACGCCCAGCGCCGCGCAATACCTCAACGACACCCTGGTGGGCGTGCTGGTGATCGCCTTCTCGGTGCTGATCCCGATGATGCCGGGCATGAGCATGGCCGGGATGATGGACCCGAAGAACATCCCGCCCGGCTGGACCTACTGTCCCTCCACCTGGGCGCAGCGCCTGCCGATCGCCCTGCTGGGCCTGATCGGCCTGCTGATCTCCCGCGTACTCACCGCCTATCAGCTCGGGCACATCGACGCGGTGTTCGAGCCTTTTTTCGGCGGCGATCCTGCGAATCTGAAGAACGGCACGGAGGAGATCATAACCTCCTCCGTCTCCAAGGCCTGGCCGGTCCCCGACGCAGGCCTGGGCGCGATCAGCTACACGCTCGAGATCTTGATGGCGGTCATGGGCGGGCGCGACCGCTGGCGGACGATGCCGTGGATGGTGACCTTCTTCGGCATCCTGGTCATCCCGCTGGGTGTGGTCAGCATCTACTTCATCATCATCCAGCCGATCGTCATCGGCACCTGGTGCACGCTCTGCCTGCTGGCGGCGCTGGCGATGCTGGTCATGATCCCGTTCGCGCTGGATGAGGTGATCGCCATGGGACAATACCTCTGGTGGGTGCATTGCACCGGCAAGCCGGTGATCCGCACCTTCTTCCAGGGCGGCCCCGTGGACTCCGGCGAGGTGGACGACGCCGACGCGCTGGCGAGCCCCAGCGCCTTCTGGAAGGATTCGATCCGGGGGATGACCCTGCCCTGGACACTTGCGGTCAGCGTCGCCGTCGGCGGCCTCCTGATGCTGACGCGGGTCGTGTTCGGAGCCTCCGGCGAGATGGCCAACAGTGACCACGTCGTGGGCGCCCTCGTGATCACCGTCGCAATCATCGCCACCTCGGAGGTCGCCCGCGCGCTCCGGCTGGTGAACGCGGCGCTGGGCCTTTGGCTCGTCGCGGCGCCCTTCCTGCTGAGCGGCGACACGCCGGTGGGCCGCATCGTCAGCATCGCCCTAGGGCTCGCGCTCGTCGCGCTCAGCCTGCCGCGCGGGCGTCGCAGTCGCGAGCACTATGCGAGCTGGGACAGGCTGGTGCTGTGAACCCCAGTCAGCCGCGGGTCACCCGGCCCGGAGGCTTCCCGAGAAGCGGCCCCCGACAGTTAGATCGGCGCGCGTGGCTCGGCCTCGGCGCCGCCGGCCTGCTGGGATGGGGCGTGTCGGCGTGGCTGCGGCGCCAGGGGGCGCCGCCGCAGCGGCTCGGCGACACGCCCGTCTTCCGCCAAGTGGTCGACGACCCCGGCTCACCTCGGATTGGACCGGCGACGGCGAGCGTGACCGTCGTGATCTTCACCGACTACCAGTGTCCGGTCTGTCGTCGCACGGACGCCGCCCTCGGCCGACTGATGGCGCAAGATCCGCAGGTCGCCGTCATCTACAAGGATTGGCCGATCCTCGGAGAAGCCTCCCAGGCGGCCGCACAGGTCGCCTTGGCCGCCGTGCGGCAGGGACGCTATGCCGAGGTCCATGCCGCCCTGATGGCGAGCCGGGGCGCATTGTCGGCCGATCGCATCCGCGCCGCCGCCGTGTCGGTCGGCGTCGACTGGTCGCGCCTCGAGGCCGATCGGCGCCGCGAGGCCGCGCAGATCGAGGCGCAGCTCAGCCGCCATGCGCTGCAGGCCTTCGCGCTGGGTCTTGAGGGAACGCCGGCCTACCTCGTGGGGCGGCAGCTCGTTCGCGGCGGACTGGACGATGGCGCCTTGCGCCGGTTGGTGAAAATCGCCCGCGTCGACCGGAGCCGGCGCGGATGAGGCGCTGGCGAGCTCGCCTTCGATACGGAAAGCGGCGTCCTTCGCTTAAAGATGACCCCTGCTGGCGTCCCCGCCGCCCGCGTGGACCGGCGCCGGATCATTCGCCCTTCTCACCCCCGCGTCCGCCAACCCACTGGTCGCTAGGTCACTAGAGGCCTTGGTCCTCTAGTGACTGGAGGCCCCAGGCTGATAATTGAGAACAATTCCTATTCGCATATCGGACCGCTCATGACGCTCGCCATTCGTTTCCTCGCCTTGCTGATCGGCATCGCGGCATTGATCGTTCCAGCGAGCAGCGCTGCCGAAGAAAGCGCACCCTCCTCGCAGGTAGCATGGCGTCTGCTCGACTACTTGGCCGTCGACTATGCAGGCGCCGTTCGAGACGGCAGGGTGGTCAGTCCATCCGAGTACGCCGAGATGCGCGAGTTCTCCGCATCCGTGCATGATCGGATCGCAGGCCTGCCCGCGACACCGGCCAAGTCGAAGCTGGTGTCGGAGGCCGGGAGCCTGGTCGGAGCCATCGAAGCCAAGGCCAGCGCGGCGGACGTGGCCGCGCGAGCTCACAAGCTGGGCGCGGAGCTGCTGTCGGCCTATCCGACGCCGCTTGCCCCGACCAAGGTCCCCGATCTTGCGCGCGGCGCGGCGCTTTATGCCGAGCAGTGCGCTGCCTGCCACGGCGCGGGCGGGCTCGGCGACGGCCCCAACGCCAGAACACTCGATCCGCGCCCGGTGGCCTTTGCCGAGGTGGCGCGCGCGCGGCAACGCAGCCTGTTCGGACTCTACCAGGTGATCGGCCAGGGCCTGGATGGCACAGCCATGCCGAGTTTCGCTCATCTCTCGTCCGACGATCGCTGGGCCCTGGCCTTCTATGTGGGCAGGTTCGCGTTCGATGAACAGGCGGCCCGGGCCGGTGAGCGACTCTGGGCCTCGGACGCGCAGATTCGCGCCCGGTTCCCAAACCTTCAGGCTTTGACGCAGACGTCGCCCCTGGCGCTCGCCGCGGAACTCGGCGAGCCGAAGACGACGCAGCTGGTGGCCTATCTGCGCCGGCACCCGGAAGCGACCACGCCGCAGGCGGCTGGAAGTCTGGCGATAGCTCGCGCCAAATTGGCGCAGAGCCTGGCCCGCTACGAGGCGGGAGATCATAAGGCCGCCGAGGAACTGGCGCTGGCCGCCTATCTCGATGGGTTTGAGCCTGTCGAGCCGTCCCTCACGGCCCGCGACGCGGCGCTGATGACGCGGGTGGAGGGCGGCATGGGCGACCTCCGCGCCGCGATCTCCAGGCAAGCGCCTGCGGCTGACGTGCGCGCGCAGGTCAATCGTCTCTACGCCCTGCTGGACGTGGCGGAACGCGCCCTGGCGCCCGGCGAAGCGAGCGCCGCCTCGAGCTTCGCCGGCGCCTTCACGATTCTGCTGCGAGAGGGGCTCGAAGCCCTCCTGATCGTCGTCGCCATGATCGCCTTCCTGCGCAAGGCGGAGCGGCGGGACGTGCTGCCCTACGTCCACGGCGGCTGGGTCTCGGCGCTCGCGGCCGGCGGCCTCACCTGGGCGGCGGCGACCTACCTAATCTCGATCAGCGGCGCCAGCCGTGAGCTCACTGAAGGATTCGGCTCCCTACTCTCGGCGGCCGTGCTGATCTCGGTTGGCGTGTGGATGCACGGCAAGGGTCAGGCCGACGCCTGGCAGACCTACATCAAGGAGAAGCTCGCCGCGGCGCTGTCGAAGCGATCGGCGTGGTTCCTGTTCCTGCTGGCGTTCGTCGTCGTCTACCGCGAGGTTTTCGAGACGATTCTGTTCTACGCGGCGATGTGGGCCCAGGGCGCTCGGGCGGCGATCCTGGCCGGCGCCGGCACGGCCGTCGCCGCGCTGGGCCTGATCGCTTGGGCCCTCTTGAGCTACAGTAAGCGGCTGCCGATCTCTCAGTTCTTCAGCTACAGCTCAATGCTCATCTCGGCCCTGGCGGTGGTGCTGGCCGGCAAGGGCGTCGCCGCGCTGCAGGAGACCGGACTAATCGACATCCAGCCACTCGCGGCGGTCCCGCGCGTGGAGTTGCTGGGAGTCTTTCCCACCCTCGAGGGGATTGGCGCCCAGATCGCCACCCTGCTCATGATCCTGCTCGGCTTCTGGCTTAGTGGCCGCCGGGCTGCGGCCAGAACCTAGCGGCGGACCCGCAAGAGCTCCAATTTCGCCAGGGCCTCCGGGCCGGGGCTGAGTTTCATTGTTCGGCCCTGAGGTTCAGGTGCATGCCCATGCTTACAACCCTTGCGCCAGAGATCGCCAAGCGGAAGTTGTGACCATGCGGATAACTCAGGAAGGTGAGCACTTGAGGCCTCCGATGCCCCTAAACCTGGTTATCGGGCTTTAACCATATAATAAAGGCGGCGTTTTTTGAGGTATGAATGGCTAAGCTTAGGGGCGCTCGTTAGCGGTTGGCAGCGATGCTCGCCCCGTTTCGGTCATAATGTCTTCGGACAACCGGCGTTCTGCTGAATCGGAGCAATCCGGCGCCGCGCTTTGCCCGTCGCTTCAAGCTTTGCAGTGGGCTTTTGTGGATAAAAACGCACCTAATGGGCGTTTATGGGCACAAGGGGCCTTGACCACCCGCATTTTGCGACTCAATCCTGGGTAGCCCGAGATGTTCGGGGCTACGCTCAGGAAAGCGCTCGACGATGGGCTTCATTCCATTCACCGCGGCCGAGGGCCGCCGCAATCGACGAATGGCGGTCATGGTCGCCGGCGTTGCGATGCTGGTCGCCAGCCCGGCGTGGGCGGCGGGCGGCGGCACCGCGATGCCCTGGGAGACGCCGCTCGAGACGATCATGCAGTCGCTGTCCGGGCCGGTGGCCAAGGCGGTCGGCATCATCGCCATCGTGCTGACCGGTCTGGGCTTCGCCTTCTCGGAGGGCGGATCGGTGTTGCGTCGGGGCATCGGGATCGTGTTCGGCCTGGCTATCGCCTTCACCGCGACGACCTTCATCACGTCGTTCTTCAACATGACCGCCGGAGCGGCGTTCTGATGAGCTCGCGCGTGGACGGGTTCGAGATCGGCTTCCACAGCTCGCTGGCCGAGCCGGTGACCATCGCCGGCGTGCCACGCATGATCGCGGTCCTCAACGGCACGCTCACCGCCGTTCTTGCGCTCGGCCTGCAAGTTCCGCTGATCGGCATGCCCCTCGGCCTCGCGATCCACGCCGTCTGCTACTGGCTCAACAAGCGCGACCCCTACTTCTTCGACGCCCTCGGACGGCACATCCGCCAGCGACCGTACCTGGACGCCTGATGGCTCACCGCCCCTCCCCTCTCCCGTTCCTACGTCCGGACTCGCCGCCACGGCGATCGGCGCAGATCTGCTGACCGCAAGGCCTTGAGGCCCCGATGTTGTACCTGCGTGAATACCGACCCAAAGCCGATCGCCTCTTCGATCACCTGCCGTGGGTTGCGCTCATCGGGCCGGGCCTGCTGCTCAACAAGGATGGCAGTTTCCAGAAGACGCTCGCGTTCCGCGGCCCCGATCTGGCCAGCTCCACCGAGGCGGGCTTGGTCGCGGTTCGCGCTCAACTGAACAACGCGCTACGCCGGCTCGGATCCCGCTGGTGCCTTCACATCGAGGCGCTCCGCGCCGCCTCCCAGGACTATCCGTCCAGCGCCTTTCCCGATCCGGTGTCGGACCTCATCGACAGCGAGCGGCGCGACGCCTTCGAGTCTCAGGAGCGTCATTTCGAGAGCCGCTACTTCCTCACCTTCACCTACTTGCCGCCAGAGGAGGCGGTGAGCACGGCCGAGAGCCTGCTGCTCGAAAACGCCCCCTCCGGTCGCGGCGCGGCGGGCATGTACCGCGCCGCGCTGAACGACTTCCAGGGCACGGTCCGCCAGATCGCCGACATTCTGACGGCCATCATGCCGGAGGTCCGCGAGCTCGGCGACGACGAGACCCTGACCTACCTGCACGGCTGCATTTCGACGAAGCGCCACTATGTGCGCGCGCCCGAGACGCCGGCCTATCTCGACGCCTTCCTGACCGACGATGATTTCCAGGGCGGACTCTTTCCTCGGCTCGGCAAGCGCTACATCCGCACGATCTCCGTACGGGCCTATCCGACCACATCATCGCCCGGCCTGTTGGATCGCCTGAACGAACTGGCGATCAGCTACCGTTGGGTCTGTCGCTACCTTCCGCTCGACAAGGAAGACGCCCGGCGGGCGGTGACCACGGTCCGCAAGCGTTGGTTCGCCAAGCGAAAGGGCGTCCTCGCCTTGCTGAAGGAGGCGATCACCCGCGAGCCGTCTCTCCTGGAAGACCCTGACGCGGCGGCCAAGTCGGCCGACGCCGACGCGGCGCTGGCCATCCTCGGCGGAGACTTCGCCTCGATCGGCTATTTCACGCCCACGGTCACCCTGATGGACGAGGACGCCGATCGGCTCGCCGACCGTGTTCGCGAAGTCGAAGGGGCCATCAACCGCGCCGGCTTCGTCTGCAAGGTCGAAGACGTCAACGCGGTCGAGGCCTGGATCGGCAGCCTTCCGGGCCAGGCCTACGCGGATCTGCGCCGACCGCTGGTTTCGTCCCTGAACCTTTGCGACATGATGCCGATGTCGGCGATCTGGCCGGGACCGACCCGCAACACCCACTTGACCGAAGAGTGCCTCAAGCGGGGCCACAAGGGCGCGCAGCCGCCGCTGATGTTCGCCCGGACGGCCGGCGCCACGCCATTCCGCTTCGATCTCCACCAGGGCGATGTCGGCCACACCATGGTGGTCGGGCCGACCGGGTCGGGGAAGTCGGTTCTCCTCAACACGATCGCCATGCAGTGGCTGCGCTATCCGGAAGCGCAGGTCTTCTTCTTCGACAAGGGGGCCAGCTCGCGGGCCGCCACCCTCTTGGCCGGCGGCCAGTTCTTCTTCCTCGGCGGCGACGCCAGTGAACTCGCCTTCCAGCCGCTCGCCGACATCGACGGCCCGGAAGACCGCGCCTGGGCCCAGGAATGGGTCGAGGACCTCGTCGCAGCCGAAGGCGTGCCGATCGTCCCGCAGGTCAAGGAAGAGATCTGGAGCGGGCTTCGCAACCTCGCCGCGGGTCCGCGCGAGCAGCGCACCCTCACTCTCCTGGCCGCCACCGTCCAGGACCAGGCGGTGAAGGCCGCCCTGGCGCCGTACACCCTCAGCGGCCCGCACGGCCACCTGCTCGACGCCCACCAGAACAGCCTGCAGGCGGCGGTTTGGCAGACGTTCGAGATGGCCGAGCTGATGGCCAATCGGGCGGCCCTGGCGCCGGTGCTCACCTACATCTTCCGTACGCTGGAGCGCCGGTTCGACGGTCGGCCGACGCTACTGGTGCTGGACGAGGCTTGGCTGTTCCTCGACCAGGGGGCTTTCGCGGCGAAGATCCGCGAATGGCTGAAGACCTTGCGCAAATACAATGTCGCCGTCGTCTTTGCGACTCAGAGCCTCGCCGATGTGGCGAGGTCCTCGATCGCCCCGGCCCTGATCGAAAGCTGCCCGACCCGGATCTTCCTGCCGAACCCGGATGCGCCCACGCCGCAGATCGCCGATCTCTACGCCGGCTTCGGCCTCAACGCCCAGCAGATCCGCATCATCGCCAGCGCCACGCCGAAGCGCGAATACTACTACCAGTCGACGGCGGGAAATCGGCTCTTCGAGCTTGGCCTTGGCCCCATCGCCCTGGCGGCCGTCGGAGCCTCTTCGCCCGGCGATCAACAGACGATCACGGCGGCGCTTCAGGGGCCACGGGAGGGTTTTGGGGCGCGGTTCTATGCCGCCCAGGGCCTGACCGAAGTCGCGACCTATCTCGACGAATCGGCGACCCCGTCGGTGGCGAGGGTCGCGTGATGGAAGACGCGACCCCGGATGATGCTCCGACCCTGATCGCGGCTCGTCCCCTCAGCGCGCGCGAACTTGAGCGCCTGACCGCAGTCACACGTCGGTTTCCGTCATCCTGGCTGCTGACGGTGCGTCGCCGTCGCTTGATGTTCCTAGGCCTGGCGGCGCCGGGCTTCCTCGCGGTCTTCACCACCACGCTTCACCACAACTTCTTCGTGCTGGTCGGCGGCTTCGTCCTGTTCGGGGCGGCGGTCCTTTTCCGGGCGGTGTCCGAGCCGCTCTTCGTCCGCGCCGAGGCGGCCGACATCTGGCCGCCGGAGTCTTTTCCGCCCTCGCGTCAACGGGAGTTTCCACATGCGTAGGCTTCTCACCACGGCCGCGGCCGTCGCGCTTCTCGCGCTCCCAGCTTCGGTGGTCGCGCCGCCGCCGGCCCAAGCGCAGATCTTCCCGGGCGTGGTCGTCAACGACCCGGCGGCGATCGCCCAGATGGTCTCTCAGGTGAGCAACAGCCTGCGGCAGATCGAGCAGTTGCAGGCGCAGCTGACCAACCAGGTGGCCATGCTCCAGAAGCTCGGGACCGACGTCACCCAGCCGCTGGCGCAGATCAGCCAGCAGGCCACCCAGCTCCTCCAGCAGGCGCAGGCGATCGGCTACAACGGCCAGAATATCGGCCAGCAATTCCAGCAGCTCTATCCGTCGAGCCTGTCTGGCAACAGCCTTCAGCAAATCCTGCAGCGCTACGGCAGTTGGCAGAACAACAGCCGGCTGACCTTGCAGGATTCGATGGCGGTCCAGAACCAGCTGGTCCGATCCCAGCCGACGACGGCCAACGCCGTGACCAGCGCGGTCGCTGCGTCTCAGAGTGCCGCCGGCCAGACCGCGGCCATCCAGGCCACGAACCAGCTACTCGCTGCCCTGAGCGGCCAACTTCAGGGCTTGCAGACCATCCTCATTGCCCAGGCCAGGACGCAGGAAACCATCCTTGCGCAACAGCAGGCTGGCTCAATTGCCGCTCGCGCAGAGTCACAGCGCCACAACGCTTACACTCCCGTCCGAGGCTCCTTTTCCGGCGACAAGGGCCTGTGAAGTTGCGCCCCCGCCTTTTTCTCCTGTTTGCAATGGCCGCGTTGGCAGCCTCTTGCGGACGCCCGGCTGAGATTTCCGAGAAACCAGCCAAGCCAGCCGTTGCGGACAAGAAGTGTCCGGACCCCAGTATTCACGACTCTACGAACCCCTGCTCTCCGAACTACTACAAGCCCGTTCAAGGAGGCTTCAAGGGAGAGAAGGCGCTCTAGTCAAATCCATGAGTACCTACTATGGCAACCGCGACTCCAGCCGCGTTGGACGAGTTTATTCGTCGCTTCACGGGTCAAATTGATAGTGGCTTTGGCCTCATCGCTGGAGATGTCCAGGCGATCTTGGCCACGCTCGTTGTCATCAGCATCACACTGACGGCGATCCTCTGGGCCATTGATGAAACCCAGAACATCATGGCGAGCTTCGTCCGAAAGATACTGCTCGTAGGCTTTTTCGCATGGCTAGTGAGTTCGTGGCAGACGCTAAGCGCCACTGTCGTGAACGGCTTCGCCATGCTCGGCCTAAGGGCCGGCGGCGGGCCTTCGACATTCAGCGACTTCAAAAACGCCCCGACTACAGCCGTCGACGCGGGGATGCAGGTCGTAGTCAAGCTTGTCGACTATATCGGCCAGCTTGCCTCGCAAAATGCTGGTTTCGGCGCGCTCCAGCACATTGACGCCATACTGATCGCCGCCGTCGCCGCAATCGGCATTTTGCTTGCTTTCATTGTGCTGGCGATCGAGATCGCGGTCACGATCATAGAGTTCCATCTCGTCACTCTGATTGCGTTTGTAACGGTGCCGTTTGGGGTGCTCACCCAGACGTCGTTCATGGCGGAGCGGGCTATCGGATACGTCGTATCTGTCGGCCTCAAGATGATGGCCCTCGGTGTAATCCTCGGCGTTGGCATCAATATCTATAAGACCTTCACGCTCTCTGCTGAGCCTACAATCGGCGAAGAATGCGGACTTCTCCTTTCCGCGATTTTCCTGATGATGCTCGCGCTCAAAGTGCCCGCGATCGCCGGGGCGCTGGTGTCTGGAGGTCCCCAACTCAGCGCCGGCAGCGGGCTCATGGGTGCGGCTGGTGTGGCGGCTGGCGTCGCTGGCGTGGCGCTCGCCGGTCGCACCATCGGCGGAGCCGTCGCCGGCGGCTGGGCCGCCGGAGGCCAGAAGGTTGCCGCCGCTCAAGCCGCTGCTGGCGCGATACCTCCAGGCGGTGGATCTCCGGGCGGCGGATCCCCGAGTGGAGGCGGCGGACCAGGTGGAGGTCCCAGTGGCAGTAGTGGGGGCGGCGGTTTCGGCGCCGCCGCCGCCGATTTCGCGCGAGCTCCGGTGTCGAGCGCCGTCGCCTCGGCTCGCCGGTTCGCCAATCGATCCGGTGGAGATGCCGACGGCAGCGGCGAAGGATCATCGCCCCCTCCCCCCTCCCCTTCGGCGGCCGACACGGTGGCGCGAACCCGCGAACGTCGCAGCGGCGTGCGGGCCGCGGCCGAGGGGAGCTTCGCGGCGGCGACCAGCACCGCCAACGACATCACGCCGGGGATGCCTGCAACGCCGACCCGGCGGGGCGACGATCTCGAGCGCGACGCCTGAACCGGATTGGACCGATGAACCCTTTCAAGCGCCCCAACGACCGCTATGGCAGCTCGGCTCCGGTCGAGAGCCCCTATCTCCGCGCCTCCCGGGAATGGGACATGCGGGTTGGGTCAGCGACCGTTCAAGCCAAGAACTGGCGACTCGCCGCGTTCATCTGCATGGGCATCACCGCCTTGTCGGTGGGCGGCCTTATCTGGCAGTCGAGCAACACCAACATCGCCACCTACGTCGTGCCGATCGACAAATACGGCCGCCCAGGCCGCATCGAACTAGCGGGCCGGACCTATCAGCCCGCCACGGCTGAGATCGGCTACTTCCTCGCCGACTGGGTCCGCCGGACACGCTCCAAGAGCATCGATCCAATCGTCATCCGGGACAACTGGACCGGCGCCTACCACTTCGTCGCCGGCGGCGCGATCGGCCAGCTCAACGACTACGCCAAGGCCAACGACCCGTTCGCCAACGCCGGCACGCAGGCGGTCAATGTCGAGATCGTCTCGGTGCTTCCCCGCAGTCCGAACACCTATCAGGTGCAGTGGCGCGAGACGACGTTCAACGCCGGCGCCAGCGGCCTCACCGAGAACTGGACCGGGCTTTTCACCACCAAGGTCAATCCGCCCAAGAACGAGGCGGAGCTGCGAGCCAATCCCCTGGGGATCTACATCACCGCGTTTCAGTGGAGTCGCGAGCTATGACCGCCCCTCACCCGCAATCTCGCGTCGCCCTCGCGGCGATCGTCACTCTGACGGTCTCGCCCCTGGCCGGCCCTGCGCTGGCCCAGGCCCAGCGTCCTGCCGCGCCGGCGGCGGCGGCGGCGGCCCCGCCGGTGGCGCCCAAGCCCGCCGCTCGCCGCGCGAAGCCTCGTCCAGCGCCGGGCTACCGCACGGTCTATTCCGCCAATGCGCAGAGCCGGGACCTCCCCGCCAGCGGCGCCTATGTCAACGCCGCGCTCTACTACGCCTTCGAGCCCGGCCGGCTCTACACGGTCAACACCAGCCCACGGTTCCTCTCGGTCATCGCCCTGCGCCCGGGCGAGAAGCTCATCTCCAAGGCCGCCGGCGATACGGTGCGCTGGGTGCTCGGCGAGACCGTGCAGGGCTCGGGACCCTCCGAGCAGGTCCTGGTGATGCTGAAGCCGACGCGCGGGGGCCTACGGACCAACGTCATCCTAACCACGGACCAGCGCACCTACCTGCTCGAGGCGGTGAGCCGGGAGGGCGAGACCTACACCAGCGTGGTCAATTGGACCTACGCGCTGGATGAAGCCCGCGAGGCCCAGGCCGCCAAGGCCGCCGACGCCCGGGGCGTGGTGGCCTCGGGCCTCGCCCTTGATCAGCTGCACTTCGACTATGATATTCGCCCGATCAGATCGAAGGCGCCGAACTGGCAGCCGCTGCGGGTCTTCGACGACGGCCTGAAAACCTACATCCAGTTTCCGACCAACCTTGGGGCCAGCGAGGCGCCGCCGCTATTCGTCATCGGCGCGGACAAACAGGCCCAGCTCGTCAACTACCGCTATCTGAACGGCTACTATGTCGTCGACCGGCTGATCGACGTCGCCGAGCTGCGGCTGGGCGAGAAGCGTCAGACCGTCGTGCGGATCACCCGCACCGGCAAGCGGAGCTGACGCCATGTCGCATCTCCCGCCCGATCCGCCCCTTGAGCCGCAGGCCCCGCCGCGGGTGGAACCGAAAGCGCCTTCCGAGAGTGTGCTCGCCGCGCCGCGTACGCCGGTGACACGATGGAATCCTCGCTACCTCGCGGCTGGCGCGGCCGTCCTCGCAGG
This sequence comes from uncultured Caulobacterales bacterium, assembly GCA_903900155.1. Classification (GTDB taxonomy): domain Bacteria; phylum Pseudomonadota; class Alphaproteobacteria; order Caulobacterales; family Caulobacteraceae; genus Caulobacter. The sequence goes on from CAIUMD010000059.1 coordinate 49,274, forward strand.
CTTGGTCGGGTTGGGGTTCTATATGGGATTCGGGGGCGCCCATCGCCCACAGACCCGGCCCCTCGACGAGCAGGCCAACGTCGACACCAACACACCGCAGACTCCGGCGATCGCCGGGCGCTACGCCGCCGGCTATGGCGATCCAACCGTTCAGGCCGGGCCCGGCCAGCCGGGCTTCGCCAGGCTGCCGCCGCCCGTGCCCGCGCCCGGGGCGGCCGATCCTACGGCCGGCGGGACGGTCGCGGCCGCCCCGCCGCCACAGCCAGTGGATCCGCGCGTGCAGGCGGCCCAGGAGCAGGCAATCGCCGCTCGGACATCGGGCCCCTTCTTCGGAGGGGCGTCTCCGCAAGCGCAGGCTCCTGGACCGGGCGTCACGCTCGCCGCCACGGCGCCCAGTTCAGGGTCCACGCCCTCCCCGGGCGAGGTCCAGCCCGGCAACGGCCAGGCCGCGAAGGTGCAGTTCGCGCAAGGGTCTCGCGCCGAGGATTACCTTCTCAACCCCCTTCGGCCGGCGGCCAGCCCCTGGGAGGTGAAGGCCGGGACCATCATCCCGGCGGCGCTGATCACCGCCTTGAACTCGGACCTGCCGGGCGAGGTCATCGCCCAGGTCACCGAGCCGGTCTACGATCACCGCACCGGACGGACGGTCCTGATCCCGCAAGGATCGCGGTTGATCGGCCAGTACGACAGCCAGGTCGCATACGGCCAGAACCGGCTGATGGTGGCCTGGAACCGGATCATCATGCCCGACGGCCGCTCGATCAACATCGGCTCGATGACCGGCGCGGACCTGAGCGGGGCGGCCGGCCTGCAGGACCGCCGCGACGGCCACTTCGGCCAACTCGCGCGTGGCATCCTGCTATCGACCCTGTTCAGCGTCGGCGCAGCCGCCGCCCAGGACGCGGGCACGCGCAGTTCGGGCGGCCTGGTGATCAACAGCGCCGGCAGCGGCGTCGCCAACTCCGCCCAGATGGTCGGCCAGCAGATCACCGGCCGCGACCTCAATCGCCAGCCGACCCTGAGGGTGCGCGCCGGCTGGCCGCTGCGGGTGCTGGTCAGCAAGGACATGATCCTCGCGCCCTACCCCTGAGTGGGTGCGACGTACCCATTCTTTTCCTGGAGACCTGGAGAGCGACATGGCGCGTGAAGCCAAGACCAGCCTGGCCCTGCCGAAGATCGACACTGAAGAGAAGGTGGTCGATCTGCGGCTCAAGTTGAAGGGCAAGGCGGCCGTGGATCTTGCCGAATATCAGGCGGCGTACGCCGAGGAGAACGGCGCCATCGAACTCGACGTCCTCGCTGCGCATATCCTGGCGACGTTCATCGAGGGCGATAAGGGCTTTCAGGCTTGGCGGCGCGCCCGCGCGGGAGAGCGCCGCCCATAGCGGACGGCTGAGCTGCGGTCGCAATTTGCGCGGAGGCATCGGACCCCGCCGCCTGATGCGTAGCCGCCGGCCCGGCGGTCCGCCAGCCCCGGCGCTGAAGAATTCCCAAAAGCCCAACGCAGATGGTCACGCCGAACGAGGGTGTCGTCGATATGGGCGACGGCCGCGATGGGAATGGGCAGCAGACCGGGGCGAAGGAACCGAACCAGCATCCTCATGGGACGATGAACGGGAGCTGACGCCGGGCATTCCGCGGCGGTTCAGGTTCGAAGGCCGATGATGGGTCATGGCTCGCGGCTCTCGCCTTCTGGCGAGGCGCGCCCCAGCACAAAGGAGCTGGACATGAAATATCTGGTGGCCGCCGCGGCGGCTCTCCCCCTGATCGGCGGGTCGGCGGCGCTGGCCCAGCCGGCCTATGACAACCACAGCCGAGGTCAGGCCTATTCTGGGCAATCGGGCCATGGCGGGCAGAATGGCCACGGCCCGCAGTATTCGGACGACGGCCATCGCGGTTCGGCGCAAGTCTACAGCTATGGCTACGCCCAACCCTACGCCGGATACGGCTACCGAGGCGGTTCGTCGTACTACGGCGCCCAGGCCTACAGCTATAACGAGCGGCATCATCGCCGCGATCATCGTCAGGCTCAGCGCCGCCACCACGACGCGCCGCGCTACAACGGTCACGATCGTCACTAAGGTCTGCTGAACCCCGTCTCGTCACGGCCGGCGCCTTCGGCTTCGGAGACGCGTCGGCCGCGATGACGCCAAACTTCCACCAACACCCGCGCGCCTTCAGCACGTCGGCCAAGCCGAGGAAGGCTTCGAGCGTACCGCCCGAAAGGTCTGGGCGCCGAGCGCGTCGACCCAAGTGCGGGCCTGTCCGCCGAGTCGAATGACCCTGCGCGCCTCGGGACATCTTGGCCCTTGTCTGGAGCGCGGAAGACCACGTGGTCATCCCGTGGTTGGGACAAACCGTGGTCCTTCCGGCTTCAGCAGAGCCCTGGGATGAGGGGGGACGTGCTGATGGCGCGTATCAACTAAGACGATGACAACCCGGCTTCGCCGGCTGGAGGAACATGATGTCCCAACCTCGACGCCGGCGGGCGACCCGGTTGCCGCTGCTCATCCTGCTGAGCGGGCTGGGTTTCGCAACTTTCGCAAACGCCGATCCAGGTGGCCATGGACAGCCAGCGCCGCGGCCGGCCAGCCGCAGCCCCCGGGCGCCCGCCGTCGCGCCGCCCATCGTCGCGACCAAGAAGCTCAGTGAAATGGAGGGCATTGGCGTGGTTCGCGCTATCGATCCTGCAGCCGGCAGGATCACCATTTCCTATGAACCCATCGAGCTTTTGAACTGGCCTTCCGGAACCATGCCGTTTCGGGTCGGCAAGACCGCCTTGCTCGATGGCGTGGCGGTTGGGACGAAGGTGCGCTTCAGGCTTGAAAGCCAAGAGATCACCGACCTGAAGCCCTTCTAAACGGCACTGAAGGGCGGCTGCGCCCACAACGAGAGGAACAACTATGACATTTCGGACAAACGTCGCCCTTGTGACGGCAGGACTTGCAAGTTTGGTGCTGGCCGGGTGCGGGCAGAAGGAGGCTTCGGCGCCCGTGACGGAAGCGGCGCCGATCGCGGCGGCGCCTCGCGACGACAGCGCGGCCTCTGAGGCGAGCGCCCACGTTGATGCGGCGCCTCATGCCGAGGAGGCCGACGCCCACGCGGCTCCAGGCGCGACGCCCGCGGCCAAGGCCGCCGCCCCGACGTCGGATATGTCCGGCATGGATATGAAGAAGAAATAGATTCTGACAGGCGGAGCGACGGGCATAGCGCCAGCGCCGCCTGAGCAGGGTGCCGCCAGCAGGCTCCAACAGCGTCAGGCGCGCACGGCGAAGACGCGGTCGTATGGCCAAAAAGCCTCGCGACCGCGTCCAGCCCTAAGCTGACGGTCAGACCTTGATATCGAGGCCGCCGGCCGCCTTCGTCTGATGCGAGGTTTCACCCGAAGTGTGGTTGGTCTCACCCTTCTCGGGGGGTTGTTGCGGCTGCGGCGGGCGGGCCGCCTGGGTCAGCACGGCCGAGTTGACGGCGCTGGCGCTGGAAACGTTCATCGGGCTTTTCCTTCTGTCTAGCCTAGGTCCGCTCATACTGAGCAACGACCTTCAATATTCCAGAAGACTTAAGGGCTGCTGAAGCCGGCCGCCGATGCGGGCTTGATGCGCGGCGGGCGGGTGAAGACAATCCCGCGGGCCCGGCTGATCTTGGCCAGGCCAACAGCCTGTTAACCCTGTTTTGCGATCCTATTGGTCGGTGTCGATCAAGAGCGCGAGCGCATGTCCCTGGTCTCCTACGGTGTATACGAGGAGACTTCGCTGCTGGCGGCAGGGCTCGGCGCCTTCGGGCTTGGCTCTGTCCTGATTTGGCCGTTTCTCCGCAGCTATCGTAAGGTGATTGCGGTCCAGAGCCTCGGGGCGGCGGCGTTTGCGATCTATTTCGCGCTGCTGGGCGCGCCGACAGCCTCCGCAGTTTGCGTCGTCTCTATCGCCCAGTTGCTGGCCGCGGCCTGGTTCAGAGATCGGGGCCTCGTCGTCGGGTTTTACGCCGCCACTCTGGTGCTGTTGGCGTTGATCGCCGCGGCCCCGTGGCACGGCGCGCCGTCGGCGCTCGTCCTGGCCGGCAGTCTGGCCGGCTCAATGGCCCGGCTGCAGCAATCGACGGTTCGCATGAAGGCGATGTTCTTGATCGGCGCGCCCTTCTCGCTGGCCCACAATCTTCTGGTCGGGGCCAGCTACGGGTTGGGCGTCGATGCCGTCTCGATAGTCGGGAATGCCTTGAGCCTGCTGGTGCTCTCGCGGCAAATCGACTGGAAACCCCGGCTCAGCGGGGTCGGCTCGTCGGATGTGATCGTCGGGCGCAGCGCTGGGACGCTGCCCGCCTTCTGAGACAGGGGCTGCCCCTGAACCAAGGCCGAGCCAGAGCAACCAACAACGCCGCTGTGCGCGTTCTTCTGATCGCAACCGCCTGCACCATGGCCCGACGTCTAGAGATGCCCGCCAGGTGGCGTTCGACGTGAAGGACTGCGCCCACATCTACCACAGCAATGCGTCCACCATCCGCCGAGCCAGGACGTGACTTTGAATCATGGACGTTTTCCTCGCGAAGACGACCTGGACTGTCATCCCGACATAGGCGGCGAATGGGCGAAGGAACGACGCTGGACTATGGGCGCGCGGCGTTCGCCAAGCGGCTAGGGATCGTCTCGCCTGCGCCGACCAACCTCAACCGAAGGCCGCGACAACGGTGCAGGTCGTGCGGCTTTGTGGTCTTGTCGCGTCCAGACAGGTTTTGTGTTGGCCCCCGGCTGACGTTCCAGACGCGAGCCGAGGCTAATGACTGCAGCCACCCAGCGGGAATTCGTGAGCAAGGTCCCGGCGGTGACGCTGGGATTCTGGATCATCAGAATCCTGGCCACCACCCTCGGTGAGACCGCCGGTGACACGGTCAGCATGACATGAAGCTCGGCTATCTCGCGGCATGAGGTGTTCGAGTCCCTCCGCCGGCACCAGGCTCCGTGACGCCGAACGGCGGGGCCAGATCGCGCCGAGCGGCGCGGCCATACGAGAGAACGTGAGCGGTGTTCCGGAAGCGCACCAGAACGGACGGTCATCTCCCCTGCAGCGGAGGTTGCGAACTTCTGGCAGGGGATGGGACGCAGAACTTTGGCTGCTCTCAGTGAGCAGCCGCCTGCAACAGCGCCGCTGTGAGTTCCTCCGGCCGGTCGAGCATGATGTCATGGCCGCAGGCGATCTCCTGCGTCGACCAGCCGCGCGCTTTGGCGCTCTCGTAGAAGCCGGTGAACGGGGTCCCCTCCCAACCTGCCGCGTAGATGTAGTGGATCGACCCCACAGCGGGGGCGCCATGGTCCAGATGCAGCTTCTGCTGGAAGCTGGCCAGCGGCTGATCGGTGCACTGGTCATCGACCCAGGCCCGGTCAGCGGCATTGACGTTGAACACCGCCGCAGGGATCGGCGGCACGCGCCAGCCGTCGCCGAGCGCCGCGGCCGCCTCCAACTGGCCCTGGCGATGTTCCGCCGGCAGGGTGTCGTGCAGGGACTGACCGTTCTCCAGCACGAAGGCGTCCAAGTAGACCAGCGCCGCGATCTTCTCGCCCATTCGATCCGCGACACCGCTGATCACGCAGCCCCCATAGGAGTGACCCACCAGGACAACGTCTGTCAGCTCCTCCCAGCGGATCAGGTTGGCGACATCGTCGATGTGCGTATGAAGGTCGACATCCCGCGACAGCAGGTGACGCCGCTCGCACAAGCCGGTCAGTGTCGGGGTGAAGACGGCGTGTCCCCGGGCGGTCAGCGCATCGCGCACCCGCTTCCAGCACCAGCTGCCGTGCCACGCACCCGTGACCAATACGAATGTCGCCATCGCCTGCTCCCCGCCCCGCCTGGGCCAACAGGCTAACATGGGTTGGCCGAATGCCGCCAAGCTTGTTGGCGGCGATCTACCGGAAACCCGGCTCATCTCGGACATCGAGCAGGTCCGCTATTGGGCGATTGAAGCGTAGGGAAGCCCGGTCTTCTCTTCCATCGGCAGCGCGTCCAGTTCGGTGCGCACGAGGACGGTGGGGCCGGATCCGTTGCGGAGGATCGCGACTACACCGCCGCCGCCGACGCGCTCCGTGACCGTGAACCCCAGTTTCCGCATGTCCGACGCCAGAAGCGCAGCCGTTCGAGACTCCTCGCCGCTGAGCTCGGGGTGCTCGTGGATATCGGCGTAGAGCCGGAATAGGTCCGGATAGGCCTGGTCCAGCGTCCGGTCGATCCGACGGCTCGCGGCGCTGACATCCAGCGCCTGGGCAGGTCCGGCGCACGCCCGCAGCGCCGCTGAGGATCCGCGTTCCGGCGCGACTTCAGCGTCCGCACTGGCACCGGCGAGCAGATCTTCAGCAGCGCTCGGAGCCCGGATGAGCGGCGGCGATCTCCGACGCGGCCTTCCCCGCGTCGGAGATCGCGTGGTCCGCCATGACCGTGGCGTAGCTCCTCGTACCGATCTTCGACTGACGCATAGAC
>CAIUMD010000060.1 GCA_903900155.1 uncultured Caulobacterales bacterium
CTCAGGATGAGGTTTCTACTGATAGGGCGTCAAAAATAGTCCTCATCCTGAGCTTGTCGAAGGACGAGGACGGCCCCTCAGAACAACAGGTCGTCGTCCTCGACGATAGCCGCCTCGGCCTCGACCTCGACGGCCGCCTCACCCAGACCCTCGGTCAGCGCGCGGTGAACCTCGCGTTCCTGGGCCATGGTGTATTGCTTGGCTAGCTTGTCGGCGAGCGGACGCACCGCCGCGGCGATGTCGCCGGTTTCGATCTCGTACTCGCCAGCCATGTCCAGAAGCTGGTTGGCGGCGGCGTCCAGCACCGAGCCGATCTGCTTGTGGAAGTCGAAGCGCTGAGACGCGCGGCGCAGCATGTCGACCACCTCGGCGCCTTGGCGGGCGACGGCGTTGAGGGCGGTCTCGACGCCGTCGCCGGCCTTGCCGATGCGGGTGACCGCGTCGGTCAGCACGTTGGCGGCCGCGGCGGCCTTGCCGTCCTCGCCACCCTGCGCGGCTTCGCGCTGGCCCAGGGCCTCGGCGGCGTTGAACAGGCCTTCCAGGGCGCTGGTCGTGTGGGCGGCGGACTTTTCCAGGTGGATGGCATGCTGGCGCAGCTCGATGGCGATGACGCCCAGCGGCTTGCCGGTCTCGCCGATGCGGCTGCACTTCAGCGTGGTGTTCAGCGCCATCATCTGCACGTCGGCGCGGATGTTCTGGATGCCGGCGATGCGTTCGGACAGGTCGCGGGCCGAGACGGCGGCCGAGCGGCTGACGTCCTCGGCGGCCCGCTCGCCGGCGGTCATGTCGCCGACCAGCTCCAGGGCCTGGCCGACATTGCCTTCCAGGTTGCGCAGGAAGTTGGCGTCCTTGCCGCCCATCTGGTCTGAGCTCTGGCCCGAGGCCAGGTCGCGCAGGCGCAGGAGTTCGGTTGCGTCGGCGGCCATGCCGATGACGTTCTGGCCGATGCGCGAGACGTCGCGGTGGAAATCCTCGGCCGTCGCGACCAACTGGGCGCCCAGCAGGCGGTGGACGAAGGCGTGGGCGCGGGCGCGGGGCTCGGCGTCGAGGGCGGCGATCTCGGCGCTGTCGTCCAGATACTTCAGGCCCGCCTGGACGTGTTCGATCCGCTGGCGGGTGATGTCGCCGATTTGCAGGGCCGCCAAGCCCGAGCCGACCTTCTTCTGAACGTCGCGGGCCAGGCTGGCCACGCTCTGGGCGACCTGGGCGATCTTGGCGTGGTGGTCGGCGATGGCGCCGGCGCTGGCGGTCAGGGCGTCGGGCACGGCCGGCAGCAGGGCCACGCAGTCGCGGGCCAGTTCGTGCTCGTGCGTCAGGGCCCCGCGCAGGGTGTGGTCCAGGCCCGCCAGTTCGCCGGCGAAGGCGTCCAGCTGGGTGCGGCCCATGTCGATGCAGTCGTAGATCTCCTGGGCGAAGATCGCGAACTCCGGCCCGGCGGCGGCGATGCCGCCCGAGGTGATCTTGATGTTGATGGCGAAGACCCGAAGATAAGCCAGATGCTGGCGCATCTCCTCGATGCAGGCCCCCAGGCGGTCGCCGAACTTGACCAGTTCGCTGACCCGCTCGCGACGGGCGCCCAGGCTGCCCGGCAGGGATTTCAGGGACTCGGCGGCGCGGGCCAGGTCGGCGGTGGTGCTCGACACCGTGTCGGCGTCCAGATTGCCGCGCATGCTGTCGAGGCCAGCGATCAGGGCGCTGACGCCGTCGACCGCGCGAGACAGGACGTCGCCGGCTTCCAGGAAGCGGCTTTCGACCACCTGACGGGCGGATTCCAGGCGCTGGCTGATCCGTGCGCCCTCGCCGGACGCCGCCGTGGTCTGCAAGACCGTCGCTTCTGCTGACAAGCCCATGAATTTGCCGATTGTTTTACTCAGCGACCACTATCGCGGGCATGTGCGAAGGCGGGGTAAAAATCCGCCAAAAATTTAGACGTTTCAGGCGCTGATCGCCGTGTCCTGATCATTGTCGGCGCGGACTTCCATCGCCTCGCCGATCGCGGCGAACAGGGCGGCGCTGGTGATCGGCTTTTGCAGATGGACGTCGGCCCCGGCCTCGCGGCTGGCCTGGACGTGTTCGGGCCGGGCATTGGCCGTCAGCATGATGATCGGCGCGCGCGGCGCCCCGCGCGAGGCTTCCAGGGCGCGGATCCGGCGAACCGCTTCCAGGCCGTCCATGACCGGCATCTGCATGTCCATCAGCACCAGGTCGGGCGGGGCCATGCCGTACATCTCGACCGCCTCCAGCCCGTTCTCGACCGTGACGATGTCGGCGACTTCGGCCAGCATCAGTTCGACGACCTTGCGGTTGGTCGGATGATCGTCGGCGACCAGAACGCGCGGCGCGCCAGAAGGGGCTTCGGCGACCTCGTCGACCTGCGGCGCGGTCTGGGCGCACGGCGCCAGCGGCAGGCTGAACGAGAACGACGAACCGACGTCGGGCGTGCTGTCGCATTCCAGTTCGCCGCCCATCAGTTCGATCAGCTCGCGCGAGATGGCCAGGCCCAGGCCCGTGCCGCCAAAGCGGCGGGTGAACGAGGCGTCGGCCTGCTGGAAGCGTTCGCAGATCCTGGCCTTGGTCGCCTCGTCAAAGCCGATGCCGGTGTCGGTGACCGTGAAGCGGGTGCGGCCGTCGGCGTCCAGGGTGACGGCCAGCGCGACCTCGCCGCGATCGGTGAACTTGACGGCGTTGCTGATCAGGTTGGTCAGCACTTGGCGCAGGCGGGCGGTGTCGCCGGTGACGGCCCGGTCGGCGCCGACCTCGACCGCCACGCTCATACGCACGCCCTTCTCGTCGGCGCGCAGGGCGCACAGCGCGGCGACCGAGCGGGCCATGTCGCCCAACTCGAACGGGGCGGTCTCGATCAGCATTTGGCCGGCCTCGATGCGGACCAGGTCCAGCACGTCCGACAACAAGCGTTCAAGACTGCGGCCCGAGGCCGAGATGATGTCGACCAGTTCGCGGGCGCGGGGATCGGCGGACATCTTCGACAGCAGGTCCGCCCCGGCGATGATGCCGTTCAGGGGCGTGCGGATCTCGTGGCTCATATTGGCCAGGAAGGCGCTCTTGGCCAGGCTGGCCTGTTCGGCCTGATCCAGGGCCGTGCGCAGGGCGACGGCGGCGGCGCGGCGGGCGGTGATGTCCTCGCCCAGGGTGATCATGTGGCGCGCGCCGATGTCATCGTAGGTCGCCAGGGTCTTGGTCAGAAGGTGGCGGGTCTCGGCGCCGATCGTGATCGGTTCTTCCTCCACCTGCATTTCGCCGTTGCGCAGGACGGCGGCTTCGATGGCGCGGGTGCGCTCGGCCCGCGCGGCGGGCAGCAGTTCGTCGACGGTCTTGCCGATCGCCTCGTCGGCGACCAGGTCCATGACGTCTTCGGCGGCGCGGTTGATCAGGACGTAGCGGCGGTCCTCCACGTTCTTGACGGTCAGGGGCAGCGGCAACAGCTGCAGGACGGTGCGCAGGAAACCCTGGGTTTCCACCTCTTCGGTCACGTCGCGGGCGGTGGCCAGCAGGCGGACGATGCGGCCCTGCGCGTCGCGCATCGGCGCGATGGTGGTGTCGCAATAGACCCTGGCCTTGGACGCGCAGCCCAGGAAGGCGCGAAAACGGGCGACCATGCCGTCGGCGGCCAGGTTGAACGAACGGTCCAGCGAGAAGCGGCTTTCCTCGGGCCACAGGGCGCGCCAGTCGGCGGCCACGCCGGAAGGTTCGCCGAAGAGGGCGAGGGCTTTCTGGTTGGCGTGCTCGACCACGCCGTCGGTCCGCAGGATCCAGGCGCTGTCCTGGTTGGCTTCCAGCAGGCTCAGATAACCGTAGGCGCAGGTCGAGTCTGAAGAGGCTTGGAGCTCGAATTCAGAATCTGGTTGCGGCATGAAGTCCCACGACCTCCGGTCCAGCATAGGCGCACAGCGGGCTGAAAAGACCGTTAAGTGTTGAAGCCCACAGGGTGGATGTTCACAGTCGCCGTCTTCGAATCCGGTGGGACCCCGCATGACCGACATCGACGACCATATCGCCGCGGCGGCCTTTCGCCGCCTGGTCGAGCACCTGCGGATGCGGACCGACGCCCAGAACGTCGACCTGATGGGCTTGGCCGGCTTCTGCCGCAACTGCCTGGGCGACTGGCTGCACGAGGCCTCGGACGGGACGCTGAGCAAGGAGGCTGGGCGGGAGGCGGTCTACGGCATGACCCAGGCCGAGTGGAAGGCCAATCACCAGACGCCGGCGACCCCCGAGCAGCTGACGCGCATGAACGAGAGCGTGGCGCTGAACAAGAAGTTGCGGGGCGCGTGATGAGCGGGCCCAGCCGTCGCGGGATCCTAGGCGGCTCGGCCGCATTGGCCCTGGCGAGCGGCGCGACCGCCGCGCCGAAGAAGACGTCCCTGCTGGCCCCGACCCCGCCGATGGGCTGGAACAGCTGGAACAGCTTCGCCACCACGATCACCGAAGCCCAGGCCCTGGATCAGGCCGCGATCATGGCCCGCGACCTGCTGCCGGCCGGCTACGACATCCTGACCGTCGACATCCAGTGGTACGAGCCCGGCGCCAGCAGCTACGAGTACGCGACGGCCCCCGTGCCGACGATGGACGACCACGGCCGCCTGCTGCCGGCTCCCAACCGTTTCCCGTCCAGCGCCGGCGGCCAGGGCTTCAAGCCGCTGGCCGACAAGATTCGCGCGCAAGGCCTGAGGTTCGGCGTCCACCTGATGCGCGGCGCCCCGCGCCTGGCGGTCGAGCGGGGGCTGACGGTGCTGGGGACCAGCCTCTCGATCGCCGATATTGTCGACAAGCGCAGCGTCTGCGCCTGGAATCCCGACATGTACGGGGTCGACATGAGTAAGCCCGGCGCCCAGGCCTATTACGACAGCGTCTTCGCGTTGCTGGCGTCCTGGGGCGTGGATTTCGTCAAGGTCGACGACCTCTCGCGGCCTTATGACGCCCACATGGCGGAGATCGAGGCGATCCATCGCGCCATCGGTCGTACGGGACGGCCGATGATCCTCAGCATGTCGCCCGGCGAGACCCCGGTGATCCGCGGCGCGCACGCCAGGCAGCACGCCCAGATGTGGCGGATCTCGGACGACTTCTGGGACGATTGGAAGATGCTGGAGGCCCAGTTCACCCGGCTGGAGAACTGGTCGCCCTTCATCGGCGACGGCGGCTGGCCCGACGCCGACATGCTGCCGCTGGGCCGGCTGGCCCTGGGCGAGCGCGATACGAAGTTCACGCCCGACGAACAGCGCACCCTGATGAGCCTGTGGTCGATCGCCCGCTCGCCGCTGATCATGGGCGGGGATCTCCGCCACCTGGACGCTCCGACCAAGGCCCTGCTGACCAATCCCGAAATCATCGCGGTCAATCAGGCCTCTGGCCAGAACCGCCCGCACTTCGTCGAGGACGGGGTCCGCGTCTGGACCGCCAAGGCGGCCGACGGCGACGACTACCTGGCGCTGTTCAATACCGGCGGCAAGCCGCGCGAGGTCGGCGTGGACCTGAGGGCGGTAGGCCTGCCGGGGTCGGTCGCGGTGCGCGACCTGTGGAGCCGGAGCGACGCCGGCCGCGCCTCGGGCCGCTTCGCCGTCCCGCTGCCGCCGCATGGCGCGGGGCTCTACCGCCTGCGCGGATAGGCTTGATGGCGGCAGGTCCCGACACGGCGCGGCGATGGGCCATCGAGCTGGCGATGCTGACCGCCATGGGCCTGCTGCTGGGCTTCCTGGGGCCGTTCGGGGCCGAGCACATGACGTCCGCGCGCCGCTACGGCTACTGGATGATCTGCGTGGTCGGCAGCGGCCTGATCGGCATCGGGCTGGACTGGCTGCTGGCGCGGCGCGTGCCGGGAACCTGGCGGCGCGTGGTCCTGGTCTCGGCTCTGATGACGCCGCTGGCGGTGTTGCTGGTGATGACGGCCGCGGTGGTCATCTTTGGCGACCGCTACAGCTGGACCAACCTCTGGAAGCTGCTGCCGCAGTCGCTGCCGATCGCGCTGGCCATGATGGCGGTCCGGGCCCTGGCCTGGCGGCCCAGGCCCCATCGCGTCGAGACCCGCACCATCGTCGAACCGCCGCTGCCGCAGGCCGAAGCCGCCTTCCGCAAGCGCTTGTCGGCCAGGCGGCGCGGCGCGCGATTGATCGCCGTTGAAGCCCACGACCACTATCTGAAGGTCCACACCGACGCTGGTGAGGAACTGATCACCCTGCGCTTCGCCGACGCCCTGGACGAACTGGCCAAGGTCCACGGCTGGCGCGTCCACCGCTCCTGGTGGGTGGCGGCCGAGGCGGTGGAAGGCGTGCGCTGGCGACGCGGCGCCGGCGAAGTCCGTCTGGCTGGCGGCCTGGAAGCTCCCGTCAGCCGGACGTACGCGCCGGTGCTGAAAGGGGCGGGGTGGTTCTAGCGCGCGATCACACTTGTCGCGTGTGGCGACTTAAGCTTTGCTGTCCTGGATTGCGTGCGAAGGGGGCAAGCGATGGTGACCGTTCGTCAGTTCAGTCGCGGCGTTGGCCGGACGATGCGCGCCATCGAGCGTGATCGTCAGCGAGCAGTTCGTCAGCGTCTTCTTCACGAAAAGGCCATGGCGCGGCAGGCGACGCTCGATGCGGCCGCGGACGCGGCGCAGGCCTATGAAGACCTTCTGGAGATGCTGACCGGCGCCCATCGTGAGGACTTCAGACGGATGGACTGGCTGACGACGGCGATCGCCAAGCCGCCCGAGGATCCGGCGGCGACGGACTTTCGCGAACAGAAGGCGATGCAGGCGTTGCAGGCCTATGCGCCGGGTTGGTTCGCCCGGACCTTCGGTCTCGCGAAGGGCGCGCGTCGCAAGCTGTCGGAGGCGGTCAGGATCGCCCGACAACAAGACGCGGACGACTTCGCCGATCGTCAACGCACGGTCACGCAGCGACGTGAGGAGATCGCCTTAGCCGGGGCAGTGACGAGACTGGAGCCACAGGCCGTGCTCTCGGCGCTAAATCAGCATGTGGTGCTGGCTGAAACGCCAGTCGAGGGTGTCAATGTCCTAGCCAGCGCCGGACGTTTGGTGGCTGTTCTCAATGGGCTCGAAATCGAGGATATGCCGCGCCAATCCACCACTCTGCTGCAGTCAGGCAAGGCGTCTCAGAAAGCGCTCACGACGACCCGGATTCACGAACTGCATCGGGATTGTGTGCGTTCGGCGGCTGTCCGCGTCGCGGCGGAGTTCCTGCGGGTGATCCCAATCGATGAGGTCGAGGTCTTGGTCGAAGTCGATCTCTTGGATCGCGGTTCTGGCCACATCGCCCCCCAGCCCGTGCTCTACCTTCGTGTCATCGCCCAGGCGCTCGAGACCGTGAATCTGGCGCTAGCCGAGCCGGCGCCGCTGATCGAACGTCTGGGCGGTCGCCTGAACTGGAAACGCAAGGAAGGGCTCGGCGCCATCGATGTGACGACGCTGAACCTGCCTCCCGAATTGTCGCGCGATACGCCGGCGGCCGCCTAGGCGTTCAACGCCTGGGGCGACCCGACCAACTCGCCCGGGCTCACGGTGATCATCCCTTTCACCCGCATGCTGGCCGGTCCCATGGACCTCACGCCGGGGATCACGAGGCTCGTCCGGACGCCTTCCAGTTCATCCGTGATGCGCCGACCGATTGGGAGACGTCCAGGACCCTGCAGGGCCAGGTTGGGGACTATGTCGTCGTCGCCCGCCAGCAGCGCGGGGCCAAGGACTGGTTCCTGGGCGCCCTGATCGACGAGAAGAAGATCGTCACCGCCAAGGGACGGCCTGGACATGGCGCCTGGCGGCGGCGCGGCGATCCGGTTCAAAATCCTGGACTGACGGGCTCGGAACTATAGTTTTTACGCAACACGTCGTTCATCGACCTTCCAAAGCAATTGTCGGGCGGCTCGGGGCTCTGTAAGCAGGCGCCTTACTGGTCGCCCAACGAGGCGTTTTGGAAGGTCGCGAATGCCGAGTCCCGTGATGGCGGCGCTCAAGGATGTGGGAGACGGGATCCGTCTCGCGCCCCTGTGGTGGCGGCTTGGCCTGGACCAGACGGCGTCGCGCTTCCAGCGTTCGATCCTGGGTCCGTTCTGGATGGCGTGCAACCTGCTGGTCGTCGCCTTCGCCCTGGCCTTCCTGGTCAGCGCCCTGATGGGCGCGGACATCATGAAGAGCTATCCACAGGTGGTGGCGGGCCTGCTGGCCTGGTCGCTGGTGGGCACGGCCATGGCCGAATCCCAGGCGATCTTCCTCTACAACGCCGGCCTGATGCAGAACCAGCGCCTGCCGCTCAGCTTCTACGTCTTCCTGCACGTGCAGAAGGCCGCGACGAACTTCCTGTTCCAGGCCATCGCCTTCTGGGTGGTGATGCTGATCATGGGCCGCTTCGTCGCGCCGCACTGGACGCTGATCCCGGCGATCGTGGTGATGCTGCTGATCGTGGGCCTACAGGGCTTCGTCATCGCCATCCCGTCGACCCGGTTCCGCGACGTGGCCTATATGATGAGCTACCTCGTCCAGCTCTTGTTCTACGTGACGCCCGTGTTCTGGCTGGCGACCAACGTCAGCGCCAAGCACCGCTGGGTCGTCGAGCTGAACCCGTTCACCCACCAGGTGGAGTTGCTGCGCGCGCCCCTGACCGGCCACGCGCCGGCGCTCGTCGACTGGTGCTGGACGCTGGGCGCCACCGGCGTCCTCGCCATCATCGCCTTCACGCTGCTGGCCTTGTTCCGCAAGCGCGTGGTCTTCTGGCTGTAGGAGCAGGCGATGACGCACCAGATCACGCTGAAGAACGTCGATCTCGACTACTTCGTCTACAGCCTGCGCTCGCAGTCGCTGCGCAGCGCCGTGTTCAACCTCGCGGTCGGCGGCAAGATGTACAAGGCCGCCGGTGACGTGGCCGCGGTCAAGGCGCTGCACGACATCAACCTGGACATCGTCGAGGGCGACCGTATCGCGCTGGTGGGCCACAACGGCTCGGGCAAGACGACCCTGCTCAAGGTCATCGCCGGCATCTATCACCCCACGCGGGGCGACCTGAAAATCGACGGCGACATCACCTCGATGATCGCCATCAACGCCGGCCTGGACATGGAGGCCACCGGCCTTCGCAACATCCACAAGCTGGGCATGATGCGCCGGCTGTCGCGCAAGACGATCGACAGCCGCGTCGAGGCCATCGCCGAGTTCTCGGGCCTGGGCGACTTTCTCCACTTGCCGGTTCGCACCTATTCGGCCGGCATGCAGGCGCGCCTGATGTTCGCCGTGGCCACCGGGTTCGAGGCCGACATCCTGGTGCTGGACGAGTGGCTCAGCGCCGGCGACGCCGCCTTCGTGCAGAAGGCCGCCGACCGCATGCACCGGATGGTCGAGGACGCCAAGATCGTGGTCCTGGCCACCCATGACCACGATCTGGTGCGCCGGGTCTGCAACCGCGTCTGCGAACTGCAGGGCGGCCGTATCGCCTTCCTGGGCACCACCGAGGAATGGCTGGCTTACAAGGAATCCCAGGCCGCATGACCGACACCGTCCGTCGTATCGCGCACGAAGACCTCAAGGGCGTGGCCGCCGACGTGTGGCTGGCGCGCCTGAAGCGTTCGGTCGCCGAACGGGTGCAGGGTGGGGTGCTGTACCCTGACTTCCCGTCGGCCGAGATCCAGCGCCAGTTCGTCGGCTCGGCCTATGAGGACGCCCTCGATGAGGCCGGCCGCTTCTATCGCTTCGCCCAGGAGAGCATGGGCGATCGCGGCTACAAGCAGTCCTGCGGGAGGGGTTATCTGGACTTCGGTTGCGGTTGGGGTCGGATCGGCCGGTTCTTCCTGCGCGATTTCCAGGCCGACGACATCGTCGGGGTCGACATCGATCCGGACATGGTCGCCTTCTGCGCCGGCGCCAACCTGCCGGGAAGCTTCGACACCATCGTCAACGGCCAGCCGCTGCCGTTCGCCGACGGCCATTTCCGGCTGGTGACGGCCTATTCGGTCTTTACCCACCTGCCGCCGCACCTGTTCCGCGCCTGGCTGGCCGAGCTGATGCGCGTGCTGGCCCCGGGCGGCCTGCTGGTCTTCACGGTCGAGCCGCCGCGCTTCCTGGACTTCATCGAGGCCGCCGACCCCAATTCCGAGAACGGCTGGCATGTGGCCCTGTCGGCCTACAAGGACCAGCTGCCGCGCATGCGGGCCGAACTGGCCCAGGACGGCATCGCCTATCTACCCTCGGGCGGCGGCGCCTATCGCGAGTCCGACGTCTATGGCGACACGACCGTGACCGCCAAGTACGTGGCCAAGGAAGCCGCCCCGCACGGCGGCGAGGTGGTGCGCTATATCGACGACCCGGCCCGCTTCTTCCAGGCGGCGGTGGTCATCCGCAAGCGCGACCCCAACCGCCCGCAAGGCTTCTTCGCGCGGCTGCTGGCCCGTCTTTCGGGCAAGGCATGAGCAGCCTGAAGCCCGGCCGCGACGTCACGGTCCAGGGCAAGGACGCCCAGGGCCGGACGATCTTGGTCGCGGCCGGCGGCGACCCGCAGATGCTGTGGAGCCCGACCCGCGCCGAGCGGGCGGGGCTGAAAGCCGCCAAGGCCGTGCGCATCGACCTGAAGCTGGAGGCCATCGAGGGCCAACTGGTCGGCCCGGCCCTCTATGCCGACTGGGGCGACGGTTTTTCCGAGGATTCCTACACCCGCCTGAAGGCTGGTCCCGACGGCTGGTTCGCCTCGCTGCCGGCGCGCAGCTGGCAGCTGAACGCCGTACGCCTGGATCCGTCCGAGGGCGCGTGCGCCTTCACCGTGACGGACTTCAAGGTCACCCGGGTCGGCGACCTCGGCGCAGATCCGCGCGGCCTGCGCGGCGCGGTGATCCAGGCCCTGAAGCCGGCTCTCGGCCCGCTGGGCAAGCCGGTCGGGGCGGTGTGGCGGCGTGGCCGGGCCATGCTGCAGCGTTCGCGCGGGACCCGCGCGGTCGCCGGCGACGCCGGACCGGTCCGGGCGACCTACCAGCACGCGATCGCGGTCTCGAAGAGCCTGCGCAGCCCGCATTTCGCCGCCCCGATCGCCGCGCCGATCGTATTGCCGGTCGACGCGCCCAAGGTCGTGGCCTTCTACCTGCCGCAGTTCCATCCGTTCCCGGAGAATGACCTGTGGTGGGGCAAGGGCTTCACCGAGTGGACCAACGTCTCCAAGGCCCAGCCGCAGTTTCTGGGCCACTACCAGCCGCGCCTGCCGGCGGACCTGGGGTTCTACGACCTGCGCCAGCGCGAGGTGATCGCCCAGCAGATCGACCTGGCCAAGGGCGCGGGCGTGTCGGCCTTCTGCTTCCACTACTACTGGTTCGCGGGCAAGCGCCTGCTGGAGCGGCCGATCGAGCTGGTGCTGGACGACCCGAGCCTGGATTTTCCGTTCGCCCTGTGCTGGGCCAACGAGAACTGGACCCGCCGCTGGGACGGCGACGAGAGCGACGTCCTGATGGGCCAGGATCACTCGCCGGAAGACGACCGCGCCGTGTTCGAGGACATGGCCCGCTATATCCGCGACCCGCGCTACCTGAAGGTCGGCGGCAAGCCGGTGCTGGTGCTGTATCGCCCAGAGATTCTGCCGGAGCCTAAGGCCACCACCGACCGCTGGCGTGAACAGGCGCGAGCCATGGGGATCGGCGAACTGCATCTGCTGTGCACCACGGCCTTCGGCTTCCAGGACTATGCCAGCCACGGCTTTGACGGGATCATCGACTTTCCGCCCCATGCCATCGTCGAGGGCGAGATCACCAAGTCGGTGACGCCGCTGCATGCGAGCTTCACCGGCAAGGTCTATGACTATCCGACCGTCGTGCGGCACAAGCTGGACGAGCTGGAGGCCGCGCCCGCCGCCTTCGTGCCGGGCGTCATGCCGGGCTGGGACAACCAGGCCCGCAAGCCGTGGGCCGGCCACGCCTTCCACGACGCCGACCCGGAAAGCTACCTGACCTGGCTGTCGGGAGCGCTGAAGCATGTCGAGGCCAGGCATCCGAAGGGCGAGGCGATGGTCTTCGTCAACGCCTGGAACGAATGGGGCGAAGGGGCCTATCTGGAGCCCGATCGCTGGTTCGGCCACGGCTATCTGCACGCCACCCGCACGGCCCTGGGGGCCTATGTGCCGCGCCTGACCGACGCCCATCCGCTGGTGGCGCAGGCGCAAGGCCAGTTCCAGAAGCGCGCCGAGGCCGTGGTGCTGCTGCACCTGTTCTATCCCGAGCTGATCGACTGGTTCGCCCACCGCCTGGCCGCGACGGCCCGCGGCTTGGACGTGATGATCACCGTGCCGGAGAGCTGGAGCGAGGCCGACCTGGCCCGTGCCCGCGCGGCCTTCCCGGCCGCGCACCTGGCTATCGCCGAGAACCGCGGGCGCGACATCCGGCCGTTCGTCGAGACCCTGCGCCGCGCGCGGGCCCTGGGCTATTCGGTGTTCTGCAAGCTGCACTCCAAGCGCTCGCCGCACCGCGCCAAGGGCGACGAATGGCGGGCCGAGCTGTTCGACGGCCTGCTGGACGGCGAGGCCGCCAGCCTGGCCCTGCGCGCCTTCGCCCAGGATCCGAAGCTGGGTCTCTTGGCCTCGTCGGAGGCCCGCATGCGGATCGGCGATCCGGACGTCATGGCCAATAACGGCGCGGCCGTGGAGCGCCTGACGGCCCGCATGGGCCTGAAGCCCACCCCCGAGACGCCGTTCGCGGCCGGCTCGATGTTCTGGGGGCGGACGGAAGCCTTCGCGCCGCTGTCGGACCTTGCCGACGCCGAGATCGGCTTCGAGCCGGAGCTCGGCCGGGTCGACGGCACGACGGCCCACGCGATCGAGCGCCTGACCGCCGCCATCGTCGCCCGGGCCGGCTATCGCGCGAGCTTCGAGCTGTGAGCGCGTTCAAGAGTCTGGCCCGGCGGACGGCGCGCAAGCTCAAGGGCCTGCTGCCCAAGGCTCCGCTTCCTCGCCCGCCGTCCGTGGCCCTGACGATCGTCGCGCAGGCCGATCCCGTGGTGTGCGACGCCTGGCATGCGCCGGCCTTCGGGGCGGTGTTCGATGACCAGGGGCGGGTGCTGGAACCTACGATCCGCCCGGCGCTGAGCTACACCCCGACCCTGGCGGCTCTGCCGAATGCCTGGCGCGAGGGCGAGACGACGCAGTTCGAGCTACCCATCGAGGCGCTGCAGATCCCCCGCGCCACGGTGTTCGTGAGCTGGGCCGGCCTGCACAACTACGCCAGTTTCCTGCTGAACGATCTGCCCGTGCTGGTCGCGGCCGAGCAGGCGGGCGCGCTGGCTACGCATCCGCCGATCGCGCCGCCGCTGCTGCCCTGGCAGGCGCAGCTGCTGGACCTGACCCTGGGCGGCGCGGTGAAGCCCACGGTGGTCGAGGCGCCGATCGTCCGCCTGGGCGAGGCGGTGCGCCATGCGCCGGACTTGGCGTTGGCGCGCGAGCGGATGCTGACCCATGTGGCGGTTCCCGATGATCCGGGCGCGCCCAAGCGCATCTATGTCAGCCGCCGCGGCGCCTTGAAGGACGAGCTGCTCAACGAGGCCGCGCTAGAGGCGGCCCTGGAGGCGCGAGGCTTCATGATCGTGCGCCCCGAGGTTTGGTCGATCCGCGACCAGATCATCCTGTTCCATCGCGCCAATGTCGTGGTCGGCGCGACCGGCGTCGCCATGGCCAACGTCTTCTTCTGCCGGCCGGGAACCAAGGTCGTCGAGATCCAGCCCGACGGCCTTGCGGGCGACTGGGTGCGTGACCTCGCTCGACGGGGCGGCGGCGAGGCGCGGGCTTTCGCCGCGCCCGCGCTGCCCGACGATACCGAGATCCTGATTGAAGGCCTGTCGCTCCCGGCCTCGGAATTCACGTGGCGGCTGGACCTGGGCGCGTTCCTGTCCTTCCTGGACGAGGCGCTCTAGTGGTCGCGTTCGTCGACATCACCGGGGCCGAGCGGCTGTCGATGGGCAAGGCCTTGAACGGCGCCCAGCGCGTCGCGCGGGTCAAGCTGATGGGCTCCAGCGGGCCGATCGCGTCGCGCCCAATGCTGTGGCCCTGCGCCGGCGAGATCCTGAACGGCATGCACGACCTGCCCGACGTGGTCGCGCCGGAGATCGACCTGGTGGTCGTCCACCGCGCCGTGGCGGGAGGTTCGGGCGCGCAGCTGAAGCTGGACGACGCCTATGTCCATGCGGGCGAAGCCTATCCCGCCTACATCCGCTATCGGTACGAGCACGACATCGCCGCCGACGCCTGGCGCTTCGACGTTCCGGTCCGCAAGCGCCTGGACCGGGCGTTCGTGATCACCCATTACAACTATGTCTGGGGTCACTGGTTGACCGAGATGTATCCCAAGCTGTTCCTGATCCGGGCGCTGCTGGCGGTGGGCGTGGTCGCGCCCTTGCTGTTGCCGGTCACCGCGCCGGCCTATGTGGCCAGGATCGCGCAGGAGCTGGTCCCGGATCTGGAGATCGTCACCTACTACCCGCGCGATGAGGCTGTGGAGATCGGGACCGTCCTGCTGCCGCACATGCTGAGCCAGGACTACTATTTCCACGACTTCCTGCGCCGGAGCCTGGAGCGCGAGGCCCTGGCCTGGCCGCGCGGCGGGACGCCGGACAAGGTATTTGTCAGCCGCGCCGGGGTGGGCGCCACCTTCCGCGAGCTGACCAACGAGGCCGAGATCGAGGGCCTCGCCGAAGAACTGGGCTTGACCCTGGTGCGGCCGGAGACGCTGCCCTGGATCGAGCAGGCCCGGATCTTCTCGCGCGCCAGTGTGGTGGCTGGCGAGTTCGGCTCGGGCCTGCACAACGCCCTGCTGTCGCCGGCGGGTTGTCAGGTGGTGTCGCTGAACTGGCTGGTCGACGTGCAGTCGCGGATCGCCAACTTCCGCCGCCAGGACGTCGGCTACATCCTGCCCGCCGACGGTCGCGCCCGCCTGCACGCCGAAGAGCAGCAGAGCCAGCCGTTCACGATCGATCCCGTCGAGTTCCGTGCGAAACTGGCGCTCGCGGTCGGGCGCGCGGAAGCTCGGGCCGTTCTGGCTGGCTGGGACGATGGCCCAACCGTCCTACCGGAGCTGATCCTATGAAGGCGCTGGCCCTGACCGTCCTGCTGCTGGCGACGCCGGCGATCTCGGCCGAGCGGGTTTCGCTGCTCAAGGTCTGCGATACGCCCAAGGGCGTCGAATTCCAAGGCGGCGGCTATGGCGGGATCTCGGGGATCGACCACGATCCGCGCACGGGCCTTTGGGCCTTCATCAGCGACGACAAGTCCGAGCATGGGCCGTCGCACGCCTTCCTGGGCCGGCTGGATGTGCGGCCCGGAAAGCCTTGCGGTCCGGTGCTGGAAACGATGATCCCGCTGCGCCGCGAAGACGGCGCGACCTTCCCGGACCGCAAGGCCGGGACCGAGGCCGCCGACGGGGAGTCCATCCGCTTCGACCCGTTGAGCCACGATCTGGTCTGGTCGACCGAAGGCGACTTCGACCACGGCTATCCGCCCTCGGTGCGGCGCATGAAGGCCGACGGGACGCCGGTCGCGCGGCATGTCGTCCCTGAAAAACTGACCTTCCACGACGGCGGCCGGACCGGCGCGCGCAAGAACGCCACCACCGAGGGCATGAGCTGGTCCGCTGACGGACGGTCCTTGTGGCTGTCGATGGAGTGGCCGCTGGCTCAGGACGGCCCGATCCCTTCGGTGGCCGAGGGCGGGCTCACGCGCCTGACGAAACTGGACCGTTCGGGAAAGGTCCTGGCCCAGTACGCCTATCGCATCGACCCGGTGCAGGTCGCCTCACCGGTGGGTGTCGGCGACAACGGGATCAGCGAGATCCTGGCCCTGGACGCCCATCGCCTGCTGGTGCTGGAGCGCTCGGGGATCAAGGGCGCGGACGGGCGCTACAGCTACCACGTCCGCCTGTACGTGGCCGATCTGGCCAAGGCCCAGGACGTCTCGAAGATCGGGAGCCTGTCGGCGACGCCCGTGCGGGCCGTCGACAAGCGCCTGTTGCTGAACTTCGACAGCCTGGGCGTGCGGATCGACAATCTGGAAGCCATGGCGTGGGGCCCGCGCCTGAAGGACGGGGCCCGCACGCTGGTTCTGGCTTCGGACGACAACTACGACGCCAACCAGGTCAACCAGATCCTGGTCCTGCGGGTCGGCCCGTAAGCGGCGGCGCCCTCGGCCGGGAAGTCGGTCGAGACGGCGACCGCGCGCCAGTCCTTGAGCACCGCCAGGTGGGCCGCGGCCACGGCTTCGGTCGCCGCGGCCGTATCGCTGCCCAGCGGCAGGCGGACCGGCGGGTTGGGCGCGCTGACGAAATCGACCAGCACCTTGGCCAGGCGGTTGGGATCGCCGGGCTGGTTGTGGCTGACCACGGCGGCGTGAGCGCGCACGGAGCCGGCCGTCTCGTTATAGTCGGCGATGCTGGCCGGGCTGATGCTCAGCGAGGTCGAGTCGAGGAAGTCGGTGCGGAAATAGCCCGGCTCGACGGCGGTGGCGAAGACGCCCAGCGGGGCCAGCTCGGCGGACAGGGCCTCGGTCAGGCCCTCCACGGCGAACTTGGTCGAGCAGTAGATCCCGAAGCCCGCGCCCGAGCGCAGACCGCCCACCGACGACAGGTTCAGGATCCGGCCCGAGCGCTGGCGGCGCATATGCGGCAGCACCGCACGGGTCACGGCCAGCAGGCCAAAGACGTTGGTGCGGTACAGGGCTTCGATCTCGGCGCCGGTGGCTTCCTCGACCGCGCCCAGAAGGCCGTAGCCGGCGTTGTTGACCAGCACGTCGATGCGGCCGAAGCGCTCGACGGCGGCCTTGGCGGCGGCGTGGGCCTGCGCCTCGTCGGTGACGTCCAGCGCCACGGCCAGGAGGTTTTCGTGCTGGCCCAGGCGCTCGGTGATCGAGGCGGGGTTGCGGGCGGTGGCGACGACGGCGTCGCCGGCGGCCAGGGCCTGTTTGGCGATCAGCGCGCCGAAGCCGCGCGAGGCGCCGGTGATGAACCAGGTGCGCATGTCTCGTTCCTTCCGTTTGGC
Organism: uncultured Caulobacterales bacterium; assembly: GCA_903900155.1. Lineage (GTDB taxonomy): Bacteria > Pseudomonadota > Alphaproteobacteria > Caulobacterales > Caulobacteraceae > Caulobacter. The sequence goes on from CAIUMD010000060.1 coordinate 16,991, forward strand.
CGCGTCCGGGGAGCGTCGCGGCGACGGAGGACTATCTAGACCTCGGGCTTAGATGAGATAGTCATCGCCTTTCTCGCCAATTCAGTGAGAAGTTTTCATCAATGCGTCCCGTCGCGCCCGCCGACCTGGCCAGCTTCCTGGCTATCGCCCGCCACAAGAGCTTCCGCCGCGCGGCCGACGAACTGGGCTGCACGCCTTCGGCGCTGAGCCACGCCCTGCGCGGCATCGAGCAGCGGCTGGACCTGCGCCTTATCAACCGCACGACCCGCAGCGTCGCCCTGACCGAGGCCGGCGAGCAATTGTTCGAGCGCGTGTCGCCGGCTTTCCGCGACATCGACGACGCCCTGGACGATCTCAACAACTTCCGAGGCCAGCCGATGGGGAGCTTGCGCCTCAACGCCGCGCGTGGCGCGGCCGAGATGGTGCTGCTGCCGATGGTGACCCGCTTCCTGGTCCAGCAGCCCGGCGTGACGGTCGAGATCATCGCCGACTCCGCCCTGGTCGACATGGTGGCCGAGGGTTGCGACGCGGGCATCCGCTTTGGCGAGACCATCGCCCAGGACATGATCGCCGTGCCGATCGGCGGTCGCCAGCGCAGCGCCATCGTCGCCTCGCCGGCGTTCTTCGAGAAGCACCCCAAGCCGACGGCGCCCGAGCAACTGAAGGAAATCCCCTGCATCCGCTACCGTTTCGCCAGCGGCCGGTTCTATGCCTGGGAGTTCGAGCGTGGCGGGATCGAGCTGAACATCGAGGTCGACGGCCCGCTGACCCTCAACGACCAGCAGCTGACCATCCAGGCGGCCCTGGACGGCATCGGCGCGACCTTCGCGTTCGAGGAACAGGTCGCCGACCTGATCGCGGCTGGCAAGCTGGTGCGTGTGCTGGAGGACTGGTGCCCCTACTACAGCGGCTTCTACCTCTATTATCCCAGCCGTCGCCGCGCGCCCGCGCCGCTGCGGGCCTTCATCGACTTCATCCGCGAGGGCGGGTGAGGTGAGGCCGGTTACTCCGGCTGGAACTTGTCGACGGCCTTGCGCAGGGCGCCGGCATTGATCGGCTTGGCCAGCACCTCGATGCTTTCGAAGCCCTTGCGGGGCAGGTCGCCATAGCCGGTGGCGAACACGAACGGCACGCCTTGCTCGCGCAGCGCCTCGGCGACCGGGAACACCATCTCGCCGCCGATATTGACGTCCAGAACCGCGCCGTCCGGCGCCGCCTCTTCGCTGCCCAGCCACTCCAGGGCGTCGCCGACCGCGCCGAACGATCCGGCGATCTCGCAACCCAGGTCGCCGAGCATGTCCTCGACCATCATCGCCACCAGGGCTTCGTCCTCGACGATCATCACCTTGCTGGGCTTCATGCGGCCAGACTCATCCGTTGCGACAGCGGCGCGCGCAGGGTGTAGACCACGCCCTGCTCCGCGAAATCGAGACTGGCCTTGCCGCCCAGGTCGCGGGCCAGACCGCGCTCGATCATCTGGACGCCAAAACCTTTGTGCTTCGGCTTGTCGGCCACTGCCGGGCCGCCCACCTCGCGCCAGGTCAGGGTCAGCATCGGCGGCGTGGCGGTCTCCTCGACGCTCCAGCGGATCACCACCCGGCCTTCCGGAATCGAGAGGGCGCCGTGCTTGGCCGCGTTCACCGCCAGCTCGTGCAGGGTCATGTGCACCGACACCGAGGTCTCGGCGCTGAAGGTCAAGGCCGGGCCGATAATGTCGAAGCGTTCGGCCAGGTCGGGACTGAACGGGGCCAGGGCCTTGTCCAGGATTTCGTGCAGCTCGGCGCGGCCCCAGGCGCGGCGGGTCAAGAGCTCGTGGGCCTGCGACAGGGCCAGAATGCGGTTCTCGAAGGTCTCGGCGAAGGCTTCCGGCGTCGGCGTCGAGCGCAGGGTCTGGCGCGAGATCGACTGGACGATGGCCAGGGTGTTCTTCACCCGGTGGTCCAGCTCCTGCAGCAGGAAGGTCCCGTGATGGCGGGCGTCGACCAGGCTGTCGTGCAGGCGGCCGCTCTCCAGGGCCGAGGCCGTGGCGCGGGCGATGACCTGCAGCTTCTTGACGATCTCGGGGGCGGGGACGTGCTCCTGCGCCCAATAGGCGCCGATGGCGGCGAGCGGATCCTCCAGACGCACCGGGGTCATCACCAGGCTTTTGACGAAGGTCGGGCGATAGGCGTCGTGCGGGATGCGCTCGTCCAGATAGATGTCGGGGATGATCACGGTCTGGCGGTTCAGCATCGCCCAGCCGGAAATGCAGGCCGTCAGCGGGAAGCGCTTGCCTTTCCACAACGGACCGATCGCGTCCTCGTCGAAGTACCAGCACTTGTCGTTGTCGCGCAGGACGAAGGCGACGCCGTCGGCGCCGGAAACGCGCCGGGCCGCCTTGCGGACGACCTCGGCCACTTCGCTGATGGTGCGGGTCGCCGACAGGGCCTCGATCGTTTCGATGAGCGTCAGCAAGTCCGTTTCGGACGTCGCGACATCATCTTTAGGGGCCAGATCCAGCATTCTTCGAAGATCGCACGTCGGTTGTGTTTGAAACCCTAACATGCAGACGGCGCCGGACAAGCTGGACCGCCCGACCCCGGTGTGATCGTTTGCACATGCGCAAGGGTTGAGTTTCGTTATGCCTGTGAGGCGAGTGGGCGACGAATATGGCGCGGGCTATGCAATAACATTGTTAGATCAACGTTCTGGCGAGATCTTGCGCGCGCGCTCGCTTGCCGTGCTCACGCCGCGGATGGCTCTGCGGGCCTCTTTTCACCGCGCAGGACGCGCGACAAACGGTCGCGGTCCAGGGCGCCTTCCCAGCGCGCGACGACCAGGGTGGCCACGCCGTTGCCGACCAGATTGGTCAGGGCCCGGCACTCGCTCATGAACCGGTCGACGCCGACCAGCACCGCCAGGGCCGCGATCGGGATGTCGGGCACGACCGCCAGGGTCGCGGCCAGGGTGATGAAGCCCGCGCCCGTGACGCCCGAGGCGCCCTTCGAGGTCAGCATGGCCACGCCCAGCAGGGCCAACTCCTGGCCCAGGGTGATGTCGGTGTTGGTCGCCTGGGCCAGGAACAGGGTGGCCAGGGTCATGTAGATGTTGGTGCCGTCCAGGTTGAAGCTGTAGCCGGTGGGGATGACCAGGCCGACGACAGAGCGCCGCGCGCCGGCGTTCTCCAGCTTCTCCATGATCTGGGGCAGCACGCTCTCGGACGAACTGGTGCCCAGCACGATCAAGAGCTCCTCGCGGATATAGGCGAGAAAGCGCAGGATCGAGAAGCCGCTGGCCCAGGCGATCGTTCCCAGCACCACCAGCACGAACAGCAGCGAGGTGATGTAGAAGGTCGCCACCAGCGCCCCCAGCTGCATCAGCGCCCCGATCCCGTACTTGCCGATCGTGAAGCCCATGGCCCCGAACGCGCCCAGCGGCGCCAGGCGGACCACGATGTGGATGACGCCGAAGAACAGCTTGGCCGCGTCCTCCAGCACATTGGCGACCTTGTCGCCGAAGTCGCCCAGCCGCGTGCAGGCAAAGCCCGTCAGGATGGCGATGACCAGCACCTGCAAGAGGTTGCCCTCGGCGAAGGCGCTGAAGAAGGTGTCGGGGATCAGGTGCAGCAGATAGGGGATCAGCCCCTCGCCGTGCTTGGCCTTCTCGACATAGCCGGCGGCGATCGACGGATCCAGCGTGGCCGGATCGATGTTGAAGCCGTCGCCGGGCCGAAGGGTGCGCCCGACCACCAGGCCCAGGATCAAAGCCAGGGTCGAGACGACCTCGAAATAGAGCAGGGCCTTCACCCCCACACGCCCGAACGCCTTGATGTCGCCCATCCGCGCGATGCCGCCGGCCACGGTGCAGAAGATCACCGGCGCGATGACCAGCTTGATCAGCTTGATGAAGGCGTCGCCCAGGGGCTTTACCGCCACCCCGATCTTGGGCCACAGGGCGCCGACCAGGATCCCGAGCGCGATGGCGATCAGCACCTGGACATAGATCGATTTCAGATGCCGCACCGCGTTCGCCCCCACCTGCCCTTAAAGCTGTCGCAGGCGGGGTTCGCACGCCCGCCTTCTTGCGCTATTGACCCTGGCCCCGCGCGAAGCGTGGCCCGGTAGCTCAGCAGGATAGAGCAGCGCTTTCCTAAAGCGAAGGTCGGGGGTTCGAGTCCCTCCCGGGCCGCCAGTGTTGTGTTGGTGCAGCGCCGGAGGGACACGAGGGCGGCTCGAAAATTCCTCTAACGGCTGCTACGCCGCCAGTCGGTCGAACCCGAAACCATCACCACCGGTGGCTTGTCATCATACTCGGCGGCCCTGCGGGCGTTGGATTTGGAGCACCTTCATCGGCCAGGACGGCTCCGGGAGAACAATCGAGCCGAGAACTTCCACCTTCCGATCCGGCAGCGAGAGCGGAGGATGCAAGGTTTCAAAAGCCAGCCATCAGCCCAGCGCTTCCTGTCTACCCACGCCGCCGTCTACAACACTTTCTCCGTCCAGCGACATCTGATCAGCCGACCCAACCTTCGCCGTTTCCGCGCCGAGGCGCATGACGCCCGGGCGAAGGCCACGGCCTGAAAAGGTCAAGTATTGGCTCGCTTCAAATTGCGAAGATTAACCTGACAGCGCCCGCCCAAGTATCCGACCTCCGCGCCCTGCCGCGACTAAAGAGATAACTCCGATCCACCTAGCAATTTCCACGGATAGGCCGGCGATATGTACCTAAATTCACGGTTGGGTATTAAGGTCTGCCGACAAGCACCCAGACAAAGCCGAGCCAGATAGCACTCGATATGGCATGCCCCACAACAATCCTGACGCCTGCGGGAATTGCAATTAGCGACATTATTATTGAAAGTATGGCATCAAAAACAAAATATGAAAACCATGTGGATGATAATTCATCACGTATGAAAGACATCGATAGGGAAAGTACTGCGGCACCCACCGAGCAAATGAAGCGATATCCTATACAATAGCGAAATATTTCAGACCAACTCAGCATCACTTCCCCGCAAACTTATCCTTGGCTTCCTGGCCGACATCCGCCGCCTTCTCATCAGTAGGCTGCAACGGCCGCAGCAAGGCCCGTTTTCGCGGTGGCAGGCATCATTTTCATCGCGCCGCTCTGCAAAACGCGGGCAGTGGCGTTACCTGCTTTCATTTGAAGCGCTCGCGCTTCGGCGCGGTTCACGGCACTCGCCGTGAGCCTACCGCCTGCAGCGCCGACGCCCTTGCTCACAGCACCGGCGACAACACCGGATTTCGCCCCCTGCGCTAGACCCTCTTTATGCTCAGCGGCAGACGCCGTCCCAGATGCCGCCCCCTCTCCGACGAGCGCAGCTCCTTTCGTAACGATAGATGCTGCCTTGATGGCCACGCCAGCCTTTTCGATCAACTGCCCCGCTCCCGCGCCGGTGGCACCGTCGACGGCGCTGTCAGGTTAATCTTCGCAATTTGAAGCGAGCCAATACTTGATCTTTTCAGGCCGTGGCCTTCGCCCAGGCGTCATGCGTCTCGGCGCGGAAACGGCGAAGGTTGGGTCGGCTGATCAGATGTCGCTGGACGGAGAAGGTATTGTAGACGGCGGCGTGGGTAGACAGGAAGCGCTGGGCTGATGGCTGGCTTTTGAAACCCTGCATCCTCCGCTCTCGCTGCCGGATCGGAAGGTGGGAGTTCTCGGCTCGATTGTTCTCCCGGAGCCGTCCTGGCCGATGAAGGTGCTCCAAATCCAACGCCCGCAGGGCCGCCGAGTATGATGACAAGCCATCGGGGGTGATGGTTTCGGGTTCGACCGGCTGGCGGCGTAGCAGCCGTTCGAGGAATTTTCGAGTCGCCCTCGTGTCCCTGCGGCGCTGCACCAACAGCTCCAGAACCTCGCCTTCATCGTCGACCGCGCGCCAGAGGTACATGTGCTTGCCGCCGATCCGGCAGACCACTTCGTCGAGATGCCAGCGTGGCGAAGGGGGGCGGAGCTTCTTCAAGCGCCTGGCGATGGCCGGTCCGAATTTCTTGGCCCAGCAACGGATCGTCTCATAGCTGACCTCGATTCCGCGCTGGGCGAGGAGGCATTCGACGTCACGAAGGCTCAAGCTGAACCGGAAATAGAGCCAAACGGTATGTCGGATGACGTCGGCCGGGAAGCGATGGCGCTTAAACGATAGCGGTTTCAAACTCAGTCTCCGCCAATGGGCTGGGCCGCACCATGATGCGAAGACCGGTTAGCGTTAGGCTGACAATCCCAATACATTGGCCTCCCCCTAAAGAATCCACGCGCTCTTAGCTCGGGCTACGGCGTCGGTTCGGTTGATGGCGCCCAGTTCTTCCGTCAGGCGGGCCACGTGTATCTTCACCGTCGAGGGAGAGATCGTAAGTTTCTGGGCGATCTGCTTGTTGGACATGCCCTCGGCCATCAGTCGCAGGACTTGTAGCTGGCGCGGCGGCAGGGCCTTGAGTTCCAGCGCCCGGATACCCTGAACCCGCGCGCGGATCGTCTCTATGAGCGTTGCCGGTTCAGCGTTCTTGAAGCAGATCGCGGCGACGCCGAAATTGCGCACGGCTTCGAGTAGTCCGGCGTCGTCGACGCCCGTATTGACGACCAATGTGGCCTTGGGCGCTCTGGCGCGAAGGGTCGCCAAGCCTTCGAGCGGCTCACTCCCCGGCATCGAGAGATCGACAAGGCAAAAATCGGGCCCTCGCTGCGCCAGCGCCCAGGCCGAAGGATAGTCGCCAGCTTCGTCAAGTTCGAGATGGGGCCAGCGGCCACGCATCGCCGATACGAGGGCCGCGCGCATCAGCGGGTGATCGTCGCAGATCAGGCCGCGCATTTTGACGCGTCGACGGCGGGTTCGACCGAAAGCCGGATATAGAAGGCCGCCCCCTTCGATGCGGTCTGTTTCACGCCGCAGGTTCCGCCCATGAGCGCCGCCAGTCCTCGCGTGGCGGCCAGGCCCAGGCCAAAGCCGCCGGCGGCGCCGACGCGGCTGCCCTGTTCGAAGGGCAAGAAGAGGCGCGTTTCGTCTTCAAGATCAAAATGAGTTCCATCGTCGATCACCCACAGGACCACCTGCCCGGCTTTTCGCCGCGCGCCGATCAGCACCCGTGCGCCGCCGGAGTGGCGGATAGCGTTCGACACCAGATTCTCCACGGCGCGGCCTAAGAGATCCAGGTCGGCGTGCAGCGCAATGCGCGCGCCCGCGAACGACAGCCGGATTTGCTCCGCGCTCGCCGCCGAGGCCTGGGTCAGCCTTACGCGGTCGAAGATCTCACCGGCGGCCACGCGCCTCCATTTGGGCTTCAACGCCCGGCCTTCCAGCCGCAGGTGCTGCAGCATCGCCTCGACGAGGCTTCGCGCGACGCCCAGAGACCGCTTGGCGTTGTCGAGCGAGAGAGACTGTTCGCGCTGGGCCCGTCCCGGCCGAACGCCGTCGAGAAACAGCGCCGCCGCCTGCAGGGGCTGTTGCAGGTCGTGCGACGCGGCCCGGATGAAATGGGTCTTGGCGTCGCGCTCACGCTCGAGTTCGACCAGGGCTTGGGCAAGCTCGCGACGCGAGGCGTCCGCCATCGCCTGGGCCCTGGCCGCCTTGACGACGGCCTCGCGTACGAAGCGCCGGATGGCGATCAGCGTCGCCCCGAACAGGACGAGGAAGAGGCTCAATTGCAGGAAATAGGGCGGCCGCTCGACCATGAGCCAGGCCGTCAGCGATCCCAGCACCAGCAGGACCGCCGAACGCAGGACCTGGGTGGCCTCGGTCGCGGCGGCGAACTGGATGATCAGGAACCAAGCGCAGAGGACCAGCAACATCGCCCGCAGGTCCGGGTCGGAAACCGGCAGGAAGACCCAGACGCTGGCGGCCGTCGCCAGGTTGCAGAGCCACATGATGACCTTGGCGCCCGGAATCCAGGTCCGCAGGATCGCCTCGTCCGAGGGCGGCTTGGAGCGAAAAACGATCCACGCCGCCAGCCAGCCGACCAGCACCGCCGACATCGCGCAGACCCACAGCGCAAAGCCGGTCTTTTCGGCGCGATGAACGAACTGGAGCGCGAGAAAGGCGGTCACGGCCAGCAGGCCGAACCAGGCCGCGATGCTGCCCTTCAGCTCGGCCCTGACTTCATGGGCGAGAACCTGATCTCGAACAACCCGATCCACTGACACCAAAGACGCCCCCTCGTCCCGCAGGACGATCGGTGGGCCACAAGGGACTGTCAAGCACGGGCGGCCAGGTCGGCAAGTAGACCAGATGGCTGACTTGTGGGGCTCGCCTCGCCTTCGAATAAGTGGGCGGCGTCCTGTGACCCGATCTTCGGGGTGGCCCGCGTGATCCACGCGGCGCCAAGTCCAAATGCTGCGGGGCGGGAGGGTGAACCATGCCGGCAGTGATCGCCTCGACGCTCGACGACGCCACGATCGCCAAGTTTATCGCCGAACTGCGCGACAGCGATGCGGAATATGCGCTTTCGACCTATGTCGAGCTGCGCTCCGACCGCGGCTATATCAAGCTCGACGGGACGGAATTTGGCGGTTTCGACGCGACCGGTCCCTCGTCCGGCACGATCACCAAGATCCTCTGGCAGTCCACGGTCGGCGCCTTTCAGGTCTCCAGCATCGTGATCTCGGCCAACAGCCTGAAGACGGCGGTGATCGCGCAGGATACGGCGGCGGTGAGCAACCTGCTGTTCGGGCGCAACGACAAGATCGACGGCTCGGATGGGAACAACGTCCTCTATGGCTACGCCGGCAACGACCTGATCTCCGGCTATCAGGGCGACGACAAGCTGTACGGCGGGGACGGTAACGACTCGCTGGACGGCGGGCTGGGCAACGACACTCTGATCGGCGGGGCCGGCGACGACATTCTGCACGGCAACAACGGCGACGACTACATGGACGGTGGCGATGGCGTCGACGCCGTCACCTTCAACTGGCTGGGCGCCACGACCGGCGTGACGCTGGACCTGAAGGTCACCGGTCCCCAGAACACCGGCCACGGCCTGGACACCATCCTCAATGTCGAGAACGCGGAAGGGACCCGGTTCGACGACGTCATCCACGGCACCAACGCGGCCAACATCCTCTCGGCCGGCTCCGCGGGGAATGACAAGCTCTACGGTTACGGCGGCGACGACACCCTCCTCGTTCCCATGATCGCCAACGCCGTCATCGACGGCGGCGGGGGCGTCGACACGCTCAGCCTGGCGGGCGCGGTGCGCGAGTGGACCGTCGATCTCAGCAAAACCCAGGCGCAGGTCGTCGGCACTGGCTTCAACCCGCTGTACGCCGATCTCAAGGCCACCATCACCGGTATCGAGAACCTGGACGGGGGCCCTTATGGCGACACGTTGAAGGCCGCGCCGGGCGGCTCGCGCATCCGCGGCGGGGCGGGCAACGATCTCATCTACGGGGCCGACGGCGCCGACACCCTCGAGGGCAACGCCGGCGACGATGAGATCGATGGCGGCGGCGGGTTCGACGTGGCCGTCTACAACGGCAAGACCGCCGACTACACCGTGACCGACCTGGGCGGCGGGTCCTGGATCGTCAAGGACAACCGGGCAGGCTCGCCCGAGGGCACGGACAAGCTCTTCGGCATCGAGGTCCTGCGGTTCTCCGATTCCGGCGCCTTGCCGATCGTGGCCACGCTCACCTCGACACCCTCGACCATCGCCAACGGGGCCCAGGGCACGGTGAAGTTCACGATCACGCTGAACGTCGCCGCCGACCAGGACCTGACCTTCTACATCCGCCCCAACCAGTGGAAGCAGGGCGAGAAGCCGCCGGTCACCTATCAGTACAAGACCGATTGGACCTTGGAAGGCGCCCAATCGGACTACACCTACAACCCCGCCCTGGACGCCGGGGTCATCCGCTTCACCAAGGGCCAGCAGACCAAGACCTTCGAGATTAACATCCCGAAGTCGGAATTCACGATCGGCTCGGGCAGGGACACTTTCCAGATCGCCCTGGAGAGCGCCGCCTCCAATCCCAGCCACGTCTCGGTCTCCAAGGAGGCCAGCTCGGCCACCGGCGTGGTCAACCATCCCGACGCGCCGGCCGCCCGCCTGGCGCTGAGCTACAGCGGCGATTTCGGCGCCGACTGGACCAAGTACAAGGCGCTGTTCGAGGCCGACCTGCAGGCGGCTATGGCCCGGGTCGTGGAAGCCCTGCCCAAGGACCTGCAAGGCGTGACGGTGCAGATCCAGGCCACGAGCTTCAGCGGAGAGATCGCAAACACCCTGGCCGCCGCGGCCCCGCACACGGTCCTGGGCTGGTTCAAGCCGCCTGGGACAGAATGGCTGCCCAGCTGGGTGGCCCTGCCCGAAGCTCTGGCCCGCTATACGACCGGTAAGGACGCCGACCCGGCTAGGGCCGACATCATCCTCAACATCGATCCGAGCAGGATGCTGCGGTTCTACGGCGGCGAGCCGGACGTCAAGGGCTCGGAGAAGGCCTTCGGCACGGTCGACGCCCAGACCGTACTGGCCCACGAACTGCTGCATGGCCTGGGGTATGGCGCGTACATCCCTAATGAGGCCAACCTGACGCCGTGGCGCGTGATCCTGGACAAGACCAACAACGTCATCGTCCGGGACGCGGACGGCAAGCCTATCGTTCTCGGCAACGGCTCTGTCGACCTCGGCAAGGGCCTCGTCGTACCGGCCATCGGCGCAGATTACGGCCACCTGGCGGCCAACAACTCGCTGATGCGCCCCAACAACGTCGGCCCGCAGAACATCTCCGCGCTGGACGAGGCCGTCCTCAAGCTGATCGGCTACTCGCCGGACGCCTTGGTCAATGTCGGCCTGCTGCCCAAGGCGGTCCAGGACGCCTGGCAGAACCTGCTTCGCGGCGCGGCCTTCTCCGACATGTTCGACCTGTTCGGTTCATTCAGCGGCGGCTCCGCGCCGGCGCCGGAAGGCGCGGCGGCCCTGGCCGCTCCAACGCTCACAACGACCGAGATCATCGCCGAGCTGGTCAAGCGCGCCGACGCAACGACCTCGGTCGCGACCCTGAGCTACCAGTTCTTCACGGGCAAGATCCCATCGGAAGCCGGGATCGACTACCTGGTCTCCCCCTTCGGGCCCAACCCCAACAACCTGAATGCCCAGTACTATCAGAGCTTCAGCCTGGAGAACCGCTACATCAACTTCGCGGTCAACCTGGGCAAGGTCGGCGAGGGACACGCCAAGTTCGAGGCCGCATACGGCGAATTGACGCTCTTCCAGGCGACGAAAAAGGCCTATGAGGAGATTTTCGGCCTGGCCCCGACCGACGCCAAGGTGGCGGCTCTGCTGGAGCCCGCCTTCGTGATCGCCGGCCGTACCATGACCCGGGCGCAATATTTCGAGGCTTACGGCGCCGATGGCCCCACCGGGATCGGGACCAAGGCGGCCATGGTCGGCTGGCTGCTCGCCGAGGCCGAGAAGGCCGACATCGGCCAGTACGCCCTCTCCAACGCAGCGTTCCTGACCGACCTGGCCGATGGCGCCAGCTTCGCTATCGATCTGATCGGCGTCTATGGGCGGGCATCATACGACTTCGGGGGCTAGAAGGGGATCAATCCCATCTGATCCACCGCTCGACCCTTCGCCGGCTTCGCGGCGAAGCTCTGCGGGTCTGGAGCGAGGCGGTCGCGTTCCCAGGGTTAACCCGACGACGCTGGATCAAAGCGCCAATTGCAGCGCTTGCCCGTCGGCGGCCGGGACCGAGCAGCAGATCAGCGCCTCGTCGTCGGCGACCCGGGCTGTCGGCGGCTTCAGATACGAGACCGAGCCTTGAACGATCCTGGTCTTGCACGAGCCGCAGGTCCCGGCCCGGCAGCTGAATTCGGGCTGCAAGCCGCGCGCCTCGGCCAGGTCCAGCAACGTGCCTGAACCGGGTTCCCAGCGGGCCTCCTTGGACGATTCCAGGAAGAAGACGGGCTTGGCGGTGGTCGCCGGCGGCGGGCCGGCCGGGATCGGCGCGGCGCCGACCTCGGGCGTGCGCTGCATCGAGGCCGGGCCGAACGCCTCGGCATGGATGCGCTTGTCGGCGATGTTCAGGCCGCGCAGACCATCATAGACCGCCTGCATGAAGGTCGGCGGGCCGCACAGATAGAAGTCGTAGTCGTCGAACGGCAACTCGGCCCGCAGGGCGTCCATGTCCAGGCGGCCCAGCAACTCGTAGTCGTCGGGATCGGCACCCTGGGTGTCACTGAGGATCCGGGTCAGATGCATCGCCCCGCCGGTCGCCTCGACCAGAGCCGACAGCTCGGCGTCGAAGGCCCGCTCGGCCTTGGTCCGCGCGGCCTGGAAGATCCAGGTCCGCCGGATGCCGCGCTTGCGGAAGCCCTCGAACAGCAGATGGCGGACCATGGCGATCATCGGCGTGATGCCCACCCCGGCCGCCAGCAGTACGGCCGGCCTTTCCTCCAGGGCGTCGATCGTGAAGTCGCCGGCCGGGGCGCGGGCCTCGATCAGGTCGCCCTCACGAATGTGGTCGTGCAGATATTGCGAGACCACACCGTCGCGCTTGACGCTGATCCGGTAGAACGGGTCCGAGGGCGCGACCGACAGGGTGTAGGTGCGGATTACGGGGCGCTCGGCGCCGGGCGGCTGCACGCGGATCGGCAGGTGCTGGCCGGCCAGGTGGGGAATGGCGACCGCGCCGTCGGCCGGCTCCAGCTCGAACGAGCGGATCGTCGCGCTTTCGTCCGTGATCTTCCGCACCCGGAACGGCCGCCACTGATTGGCCAGCTCGGCGGCCTTCAGGCGCGCGGCGGTCTCGTCCCAGTCGCCGGTGATCAGGGCGTTGGGCGAGGCGCCGTCCAGGCGAGTGCTCCAGCGGACGGGCAGGGCGGCGCGGCGGCGCACGAACCGCGTCGGCCGCAGGCGCCATAGGCGCTCGGCGCCCTGGAAGGCGGCGATCTCGGGCGAGTCCAGCACCACCTCGGCAGTGCCGGTCAGCTGCAGCAGGTCGCCGCTGGCGAAGTCGACAAAGACCAGGCCCGCCTTGCCGTTCAGCAGGATGTTGCCCAGCGTGTTGAAGAACAGGTTGCCGGCGAAGTCGGGGATGGTCAGGACGCCGTCGTCGCTGATCCGCACGAAGCCAGGCTTGCCGCCCCGGTGCGAGACATCGACCTCGCGGCCGTTCTCCTCGCTATAGGAGGCGACGAAAAAGGCGTCGGCCGCGTCGATCACGCGGCGGGCCTCGGCGTCCAGAATGTCGAAGGCCTCGACCTCGCCGCCATAGGGCGCGGCCGGATCGCCGACCACGTCGAAGTCGCGCAGCTGGATATATTGCGGGCAGTTGCCGTAGCTTTGGCCGACCGTGACGTCGAAGCCGTGGGGCCGGCGGACCAGCGTCCCGTTCATGCGGTTGCGGCGGCGGGTGTGCAGCTCGATGCCCAGCAGGCCGACGGGATCGCCATCTTCCATGCCGGCATCGGCGGGATCGCTGGGCTGGCGCACGGCGGCGATGGCCAGGGTGTGGATGTCGGGTGCGCTGATGAAGCCCGGCTGGCCGGCGATAATCGTCGCCCAGGGCGCGCCGGCAGGATCGACGCCGCCCAGCACCAGGAACGGCAGCTGCGGGAAGAACTCGCGATGCTGGTCCAGCAGGAAGTCGCGCACGATCCTGCGGCCCAGCGTGTCCATGCGCGCCTCGACGCCGACGGCGCGCTGGATCTCTATTTCGCCGCGATGCCAGGGAGAGGGCTTTTCGACTTCAGTCGTGGTCATGGCGCTCTCCCTGGCGGTTGGGCCCCGTTACGCGGCCAGGCCGACGGGCGTGCGGGCGAAGGGGACGAAGCCCGGCAGGGCCTCGATGCGGGCCAGCCACTGGCGTACGGCGGGATAAGGCTCGAGGTCGACATTCCCCTCCGGCGCGCGGGCCGTGTAGCTGTAGAGGGCCACCTCGGCGAGGGTCGGACGATCGGCGACCAGCCAGTCGCGCTGGCTCAGCAGGCCTTCCAGGGTCTTGAGCAGGGCGTGGCCGCGGTCGATGACCTCTTCGGGATCGCGCTTGGCGCCGAACACGGTGACCAGGCGGGCGGCGGCCGAGCCGTAGGCCAGTTCGCCGGCGGCGACCGACAGCCAGCGCTGCACCTGGGCGGCCTGGATCACGTCTTCCGGCAGCCAGTCGGTCTTGCCGTACTTCTTGGCCAGATAGACCAGGATGCTGTTGGAGTCGGCGATGACGATGTCGCCGTCTTCCAGCACCGGCACCTGGCCGAACGGGTTCAGCTTCAGGAACTCGGGCTTCTTGTGGGCGCCGCCGGCCAGGTCGACCTCGATCAGTTCGGCCTCGACGCCGATCAGCGACAGGAACAGCTGGGCGCGGTGGGCGTGGCCCGAGAGCGGGAAGTAGTGCAGACGCATCGTCGTGTCCTTCTGGAGCGGGGCGGCTGGACACGGCGTCCATCCGATGTCCCGAAAACTAGACGCTGCTCGGCCACGCTGAAGCCGCGACGGGGTAAAGGCACTATTCCGCGCGATGAAATGGTCTGCGGTCTGATGGGCTTGTGTTTCGTTCAGCGGAACAATTCATTCCGCCGGATCCGCGTTCTTCCGATCCGGCGCGGGGCTCATATCCGCTGTCATCGGCCATCCCCGCCGGAGAGGATCATGACCCCCGCAGACTTGAACCCGAAGCTGGCCGTGCAGGTCCGGCTAGCCCTGTTCCCGACCGAATCCGCCGTGGCGCAGGAGGCAGCGCAAGCCGGCCTGACCGGCGCCGAGATCGACGCCGCGCGCGAGGGCCGCAGCTTCGACATCCAGGCCCAGGCGGCGATCGTCCTGGCCCTGGCGCTGCGAGCTGGTGTCGTCACCGACGCCGCGCGCAGCCGGGCCGAGCGTGTCGGCCTGTGCGCCGGCCAGATCCGGGCGTTGCTGACCCTGGCGCGGGAGGACTAAGGCGATGCCCCGCTTCCGTTTCCGCAAGACGGCCAAGGCCTTCCTGCACGACGTCTTCGTCAAGCTGGCTGAAGGGCAGACCGTCGACGCGATCTCGTGGATGGGCCTGTTATAGCCTAGTTGAGCAGGCGGTCGGCCCGCAAGCGCTCGCCGGCGAAGTCGATGAAGGTGCGCACCTTGGCCGGCGCCTGCCGCCCCTCCGGGTGGACCAGGTGGATCGGCAGCGATGCCTCCTCATAGGCCGACAGCACCGTCTGCAATTCGCCCGACTCCAGCGAAGGGGCGACCTGGTACGACAGCACCCGTGTCAGGCCGAAGCCGGCGATCGCCGCCTGCAGGGCCGCGTCGTTGGTGTTGCAGAACAGGCGCGGATAGACGTGGACGATGGTCTTGTCGTTCTGGCCGAAGCGCCATTCCGACGACGCCCAGGCGCTGGTCGTGGCGATGACCGCGTGGTTGGCCAGGTCCGCCGGCGTCGCCGGTGCGCCGTTCTTCTCGAAATAGCCGGGCGAGCCGCAGATCACCCGCCGCACCGCGCCGACCCGCAAGGCGCTGAAGCCGGAATTGGACAGGTTGCCGATCCGCACCGCCAGGTCGACGCCCTCGTCGACGATATTGACCATGCGATCCACGAACAGGGTCCGGACGCTGACCTGCGGGTGCTGCGCCAGATAGTCCATGATGATCGGCAGGATGTAGCGGTGGCCGAAGATCACCGGGGCGGTGATGGTCAGCACGCCGCTGGGTTTGGCATAGCTGCCGGCGGCGCTGGCCTCGGCCTCGGCCAGGTCGGCCAGGATCCGCGTGCAGTCCTCGAAGAACCGCGCCCCGGCGTCGGTCAGGGTGACCGAGCGCGTGGTGCGGGTCAGCAGGCGCGCGCCGATCGTCTCCTCCAGCGCGGCCACCGCGCGGGTGACGGCCGGCGGGCTCATGTGCAGGTGACGCGCGGCCTCGGCGAAACCCTTGGTCTCGGCCACCTTCACGAACACTCTCATCGCCTGCCAGCGATCCATGACGCCCGCCTTTCCCTTGTCCTCGAGGTTATAGTCAGCGCCGCCGCTTAACGCCTAGTTGGGGCCGTCTCGCCGGCGGTTTTCACGGCTTGGGAGAAGACGTCCAGAGCGCGGGTGGCATAGACGAGGCTGGCGCCGGCGCCGATCGCGACGGCCACGTGAAAGCCCGTGCTGACGTCCAGCAATCGCTAGGACCTGCGCGCAGGCCTTCGCGCGGCGGCTTTCTGCTGGCTAGCGGGCGCGGGGGGAGACGACCAGGACACCGTCGGCGCGCGGGCGCACGGTGACCGAAAGCGCGGTCGGCAGGTTGGCGACGAAGGCGCGTGACTGGTCGGCGCGGAAGCTGGCGGTCACCCGCAGGTCGGCCGCGCCCGGGGCGGCGACCACCCGCACGGCCGAGAAGCGGCCGATGTCGCTGGCCACGTCCGTCAGGCGGGCCGAGACATAGCTCAGGCGGCCCTGGCGCCAGCCGGCGATCGCGGTCGGATCGGCCAGCTTGGCCGGCCGCGCGCCGGCCGCGTCCAGGGTGACGCTGTCGCCCCTGGCCAGGACAGCGTCGAAGGCGGGGCCGCCCTCGTCGCGGTGCACGGCCACGCGGCCGCGCTCGACCGCCACGCCGATTTCGCCGCTGGGCGCGTGGCGCACCTCGAAGCGGGTGCCCAGCACGGTGACTTGCGTCTGGCCGGCCTCGACCTGGAACTTGCGGCCCGGGGCGTGGCGGATGTCGAACAGGGCCTCGCCGCGCTCGAGCACATAGTGGCGGCCGCCCATCAGGCCGGCCTTCCGCAGGCGCGTTTCGGGCGCCAGGGTCGCCACGCTGCCGTCGGCCAGGGTGGCGGTGCGCACCGCGCGGCCGCTCTCCAGAATCTCGGGCGGCCGGGCGGCCAGGGTCACGCCGATCGCCAGGCAGGCCGCCAGCGGCAGGCCGGCGGCGGCGGCCCAGCGCCAGGCCGGCGCTCGGGCCGGGCGTGTCTCGCGGGCCAAGGCGTCGACGCCGCTCAGGGCCAGCATCAGTTGCTCGGCCTGGTCATAGGCCTTAGCATGACGAGGATCGGCGGCCAGCCAGTCGCGCAGGTCGTCGGCGCGTTCGGGCGACAGGCGCTCGCCGAACACGGTCAGGGCCCAGTCTCGGGCCTTTCCCTCGATGTCGTCGTCAGGCGCGACGGTTGCGTTCACGAGACAATCCTCGAAAATCTATCCGACCGCCCGTGATGGCGCGCTGGCAGGCGGCGACGGCTTCCCCGACCGTTTTCCGCACCAACGCCTCGGACACGCCGTTCTGGCGGGCGATCTCGGCAAAGCTTTGACCGGCCACCCGGTTGGCCGCCAGGAAGCGGCGGTGACGCGGAGGCAGGCCTTCGACGACGCGGGTCAGCACGCCCAGCTCCTGCTTGGCGATGATAGTCCGCTCGGCGTCAGGTTCGGCGTCCGCCTCCAGGGCCGGCGCGGAGGCCGACACCAGGCGGGAAGCCATCTTCTGACGTCGCAAGGCGTCGCGCGCGAGATTGATGGCCACGCGAAAGACGAAGGCCCGGGGGCTTTCGTGCGACTGGTCCGCCGGCCGCTCGCCCAGCTTGACGAAGGCCTGCTGCGCCAGGTCCTCGGGCTCGGGCGGGCCGGGGCCGAACCGCGCTCGCAGAAAACGGCGCAGGTCGTCCCAGTCATCGCAATAGCTCTCGCGGAAGGCCGACTGGCCGCTCCACGTTCGCACGTCGTTGTCGGCGCTCGGCCGGTGCGGTTTCGCCACGGCCCCTCCCTATCGTTACGCGCCGTCTTATGCCGCCGACGATGCGGGTTCGCGGCCGCCGGTTCAATGCGCCAACAAAAAAATCGCCGTTCGAACATCTTTGTTGTGCGGATCAATCTGGCCCATTCGTTGAGTCAGGTTTGAGGGTGACTTTTGGCAAGTATTTGCCTTGAAAATCGCATGTGACCGGTAACTTTTTTCTTTCCGATTTAAATTCGGCATGTTTATGTCGAAACAAGTGACACCGGTGTCCAGCCGGGCAGGCGACAATTTCGCCGGATTAGGGAAGGGGAGGCGGGCCTTTTGCGAGCCCTGAGCCATATCGATCGCCTTGCGCGGATCGCCTCGGACGAGCGAGGCGCCCATGCGCGTTGACGGCGGCTTCGTCCAACCCTTCATGGATTTCTCGCGCATGGACCGCGAGCTGAGCGACGTCATGGTCCAGGCGCTGCTGAACCGCATGCGCCAGGCGCTGCTGGACGGCCACAGCCTGGACGTCCCCAGCATCGGCGAACTGACCATCCACCAGACCCGCTCGCGGGCGCTCGTCAATCCGATCAGCGGCCAGACCCGTGAACTGGGCGGCGAGCGCACCGTGCTGTTCCGCCCCGACCGCCAGCTGGTGAAGGAGCTGAACGCCAACCGGAAAGATCACGATGTCGGCTGACGCCACGCACCGCAGGGCGTGAACGCCAGCTGACGGACCACGGCCGACTAGGGGCCATCAACAGGCGAAGGGACGGACAGAGAGATATCCGCCGCCCGGAGTCGACGTCAATTGGGGAGGAAAACCAATGACCATCCACCGCGACCAACACAAGAAGCGGGCCTTGCTGCTCGCCAGCATCTCTACCGCCGCCTTCGTCGCCGCCGCGCCGGGTTTCGCGGCCGCCCAGGAAGCCGCTCCGGCTAGCGCCCCCGGCGAGACGGTCAGCGAGGTGGTCGTCACCGGCTATCGCGCCGCCCTGCGGAGCGCCCTGAACCTGAAGAAGAACTCGGACGTGATGATGGACGCCATCAACGCCGAGGACATCGCCGACTTCCCCGATTCCAACCTGGCCGAGTCGCTGCAGCGCCTGCCGGGCATCTCGATCGACCGCGACAACGGCGAAGGCCGCACCATCAGCGTGCGCGGTCTGTCGGGCGACTTCAGCCGTGTACGAATCAACAACATGGAGGCGCTGTCGACCGGCGCGGCCAACGACGCCGGCTCCAGCCCCAACCGCTCGCGCGCTTTCGACTTCAACGCCTTCGCCTCGGAGCTGTTCAGCTCGGTGCGGGTGCGCAAGTCGTCCTCGGCCGAGGCCGATGAAGGCTCGCTGGGCGCGACCGTCGACCTGATCACCGGCCGTCCGTTCGACTACAAGAACAGCGCCGCGGCCTTCTCGGCCGAGGACTCGTACTATCAGAACGGCAAGAAGCACGCGCCGCGCATCACCGGCCTGTTCTCGGACCGCTTCTTCGACGGCAAGCTGGGCGTGCTGGTCTCGGCCGCCTGGGCCAAGCGCAATTCCGAGGACGACAACTACGCTCGCGGCACCGGCTCGTCGGACTATGTCTATCGCGGCTCGACCTGGACCGGTGACGAGCTGCCCGGCCGCGCCGGCTTCGCCGCGCCGACCGGCACGGTGTTCAGCGCCCTGATCCCGACCACCCTTACGGGCGTGGCCCTGAACGCCTACAAGGCCGATCCGGCCAACTACTACAACCCGATGGCCAATCCGGACGCCTATGCGGCGATGACCGGTTCGGATCCGGTCGCCTATGCCAAGCTCTATCCGGGCTGCGCCGCCGTGGCGGCGCAAGCCGTCGCTGGCCTGACCCCGACCACGCCGGGCTGCAACAACTCGCTGGTCCGCTTCCCGGCCCTGCCGTCGATCTCCCAGCGCAATGTCGAGACCGAGCGCCTGGGCCTGACGGGCTCGTTCCAACTGCAGCTGGCCGAGCGCACCCGCCTGACCGTGGACGGCCTGTATTCGAAGTTCGAGAGCACCAGCACCAACTACCAGTTGGGTCCGGTCGGCCTGAACCGCAACAACACCAACGCCAGCTATCAGTACGGCGCCAACGTCCCGACGGCCACGGCGCGCGCGGGTTCGGCCTTCACCGACGCCCAGCGCCGCGCCCTCTATCCCGGCACCTGCACCTTCGCCGCCGAGACCGAGCTGTCGCCTGGTACGGACTGCGGCCAGTCGCTGAACGGCAACAACCCGCTGCCGGGCTACACCTACAGCTATAACCCCAACAATCTGGACGCTTACGAATACTACACCAACCCAGCCTCGCCCGGTTACATGGGTCCGGCCGCCAGTCTGCCGTTCCGCGGCCAGCTGATCGGTCGCCCGGCGGTCAAGGTGCTGGACGCCGACGTCGTGGGCCAGAACGCCGAATATTTGAAGCTGGGAAATGTGGACTGGCGCTCGGGCGCCGACCGCGGCGCCTACACCACCGACTTCCGCCAGGTCTCGGCCACGGTCGACCACGAGTTCAGCGACAAGCTGCGCGCCACGGCCACGCTGGGGACCTCGCGCTCGGAGAACGTCAACGTCGGCACCCTGGTCGAGTTCAACGCCCTGGACGTCCAGGGCCCGTTCGTCTTCGACGAGCGCGGCGCGACGGGCATGCCCAAGTTCGACGCCGGCTTCAACGCCGCCGACCCCAAGAACTGGGGCGTCATCAAGGGCTTCTCGGGCATGCGCCACTATCGGCGCACGACGATCAACGACTACAAGGGCGGCAAGATCGACGTCACCTACGAGCTCGACGATCACTGGACGATCAAGGCGGGCGTCACCAAGCGTGAGTTCAAGTTCTCGACCGACCAGTACGAGCGCAACAACGACCTGCTGAACCCGACCGAAAAGGAAGCCAAGGTCACCGTGGCCTCGCTGGGTAAGGTGATCGAGTTCGGCAACGGACTCGACGTGCCGGCCGGTTCGACGACCAGCTTCTTCGCCCCGAATATGGAGGCCTTCAGCCAGGTCTTCGGCTTCGACTGCAATTGCATCAACAAGTTCGGCGACTTCACGATCACGCGGAAGCGCAACCGCACCGCCACCTTCGGCGTGACCGAGAAGAACCTGTCGTACTACGCGCAGTTCAACTTCAGCTACGACGTCTGGGGCGGCCGTCGCCTGTTCGGTAACGTCGGCGTTCGTCAGGCGCAAACCGACGTCGCGGCCTTTGGCGAGACGACCGCCGGCCGCCGTATCGCCGGCGAGAACCACTACACCGACACCCTGCCGTCCGGGAACATCACTTGGGAGGCCTGGGACAACCTCTACATCCGCGCCGCGGCCGCCAAGGTCATGGCCCGTCCGCTTCTGGGCAACCTGTCGCCGGCCATCACCGGGATCAGCATCCCGGGCGACGGCTCCAACATCGGCGGTACCATCACGGTCGGCAACACCAAGCTGTCGCCGTTCCGCGGCGAGGCCTATGACGTCGCCGCCGAGTGGTACTTCAACAAGGGCGGTCTGATCAGCCTGGGCTACTTCCGCAAGGATATCTCCAGCTTCCCGCAAACCGTCTTCTACGAAGCGCCGCTGTCGCAGTTCCTGGACGCCGAAGCCATCGCGGCCCTGAAGTTGCAGTTCCCGGCCGAGACCGGCGCCGACGTTTTCCGCCGCGCCTATATCGACGCCAACAACACGGTTCTGGCCCGCCAGGTCCGCGACGCGCCCGGCGGCTACCTGCAGGGCTGGGAGTTCAACTTCCAGCAGGACCTGACCTTCCTGCCCTGGTACTTCAAGAACCTGGGCGTCCAGTTCAACATGACCAAGCTGGACACCAGGCTGACCTACATCCTGGATCCGGGCACCGTGGTGGCCGGGGCCGGCACGGTCACCAAGCCGCCGACCTACGGCGCCGGTCCGTGGCTGGGCGCCTCGCCCAAGGGCCTGAACTTCACGCTCTACTACGAGACCGAGAAGTTCAACGCCCGCGTCTCGGTCGCCAAGCGCGACGCCTACAAGACCACCTACCCGCTGACCGCCGGCAACTGCGACCCGGGTCTGCAGTCGAACGGCACGGCGTGCGACAGCCCGCTGATCAACGAGTTCGGCTCGTCGGCCGCGACCACCAATGTCGACATGTCGGTGCGCTGGTCGCCGATCAATAAGGTCAGCATCACCTTCGAGGCGCTGAACATCACCGACGAAAAGGCGACCCGCTACAGCTACACCGATCCGGTGATCCAGTCGTACGGCGCCAGCGGCCCCAACTACCGCCTGGGCGTCCGCTACAAGTTCTAGGCTGACTTCCCTCAAGATCCCGGGGGCGCCTCCAACGGTCCGGGGATTCGGAGCGACGCCGGCGATGCCCATCGCTGGCGTCGAGCTTTTTGGATGGAGTTTGGAATGTTCTCGCGACGCACCTTGCTGGGCTCCGTGGCGGCCCTGCTTTTCCTGGGAAGCGCCGCGCGGGCGGCGACCGGCCCGACCTCCGCGCAGGTCAAGGCGACCATGGCCCGGGCGACGCGCTTCATGACCGACAAGGTCGCGGTCCACGGCGGTTATGTCTGGTCCTACCTGCCGGACTTCTCGCGCCGCTGGGGCGAGATGGAAGCCTATCCGTCGATGATCTGGACCCAGGCGCCAGGCACGCCCGAAATGGGCCAGATCTTCCTCGACGCCTATCACGCCACCGGCGACGAGGCGTACTACAAGGCCGCCCAGCAGTCTGCCGACGCCCTGATCGCGGGCCAGCATCCGACGGGCGGCTGGAACTACATCATCGACTTCGCCGGCGAGGCCTCGCTGAAGCGGTGGTACGAGACCATCGGGGCCAACGGCTGGCGGCTGGAGGAATTCCAGCACTACTACGGCAACGCCACCTTCGACGACCACGTGACGGTGGAGTGCGGCCGCTTTCTGCTGCGCCTGCACCTGGAGAAGGGCGATCCCAAGTATCGCGTCGCCGTCGACAAGGCCGTCGATTTCGTCCTGAAAAGCCAATATCCGAATGGCGGCTGGCCCCAGCGCTGGCCGCGCATGGGTCAGTTCACCAAGCAGGGCCGTCCCGACTACACCGATTTCATCACCCTGAACGACGAGGTCGCTGAGGAGAACATCGACTTCCTGCTGCTCGTCCTGCAGCAGCTGAAGGACGAGCGGGTCCGCGAGCCGGTCAAGCGGGGCATGGAACTGATTATCGCCCTGCAGCAGCCGCAGCCCACGCCGGGTTGGGCCATGCAGTACTCACTGGACCTCAAGCCCGCGACGGGACGCACCTATGAACCCGTCTCGATCACCCCGCACGGCACGGCCGCGGCGGTGATGCAGCTGATCGCCTACTACCAGCAGACCGGCGAGCGCCGGTACCTGGCCCGGATCCCGGAGGCGCTGGACTGGCTGGCCAGCGTCGAGATCCCGGCCGACAAGCGCGGGCCGGACGGGCGCAACTTCTACCGCAACTACGACCCCGCGACCGGCAAGCTGCTGGGCGGCCATCGCAGCGGCTCCAACAGCCAGAACGGCAAGTTCTGGGCGGACTTCAACACCGAGGGGACCAAGGCGGAGAAGCACATCAATGTCTCGTCGCTGCGCGCCCGCTACGAGCGCGTCGCGGCGATGTCGCCGGAGGAGGCGACCAGGAACTCGACCCTGATGGGCCGCGGGCCGTCGCTGCTGCCGCCCTATGTCGTCAGCCATGTCGGCGGTTCGGACCTCAAAGTCACGGTCGGCGAGGGCAAGCGCCTGGCGGCCGCAGCCGAGCTGGTCTCGAGCCTGAACGCCGAGGGCTATTGGCCCGTGGAACTGCGCACGACCAGCCATCCCTATCGGGGCCCTGGCCCGGACAAGCCGCCGGCCGGCTTCATCGATGTCGGCCAGGTGGGCGACGCCTGGGACACCTCGCCCTTCACCCTGCCCAGCGGCCCGATGGGCATTTCCACCGGCGCCTATATCAACAATATGGCGCGCCTGATCACCTATCTGCGGACCCAGACAGCATGACCTTTCCGATGACGCGCCGCGTGGCGCTGGCCGGCATCGCGGCGGCTCCCGCCGTCGCGCGAGCCGCGACGCCGGCGACCGCGACCTACGCCCTGGTCCCCGACATCGTGGTGGCCAAGGACGGCTCGGGCCAGTTCAGCACGATCCAGGCGGCGCTGAAGTCGATCGCCCCCGACAATCGCGAGCGCAAGGTGATCCTGGTCCGCAACGGCTTCTACGACGAGGCCGTGCGGATCGACGCACCCTACGTGACCCTGCGGGGCGAGAGCCGGCTGGGCGTGCGCCTGCAAGCCCATCGTCCCGCCAACGAGACCAAGGACGAGATCGGCCAGGGCGTGGTCAATATCGGGCCGACCGCCCACGACTTCGTCCTCGAGCACATGACGGTGCACAACACCGTCACCGTCGCCGGTCCCCACGCCTTCGCGGTGCTGGGCCGGGGCGATCGGACGATCATCCAGGACGCCGACCTCTTGAGCCTGGGCGCCGACACCCTGGCGCTGTGGCGGACCGACAAGTCCAAGGCCGAGATGGGCCTGTCCGAAGCGCCGGGCGCCACGCCGCTCAGCCCCGACGGTGGGCGCTATTATCACACCGACCTGCGGATCACCGGCGCGGTGGACTTCGTCTGCCCGCGCGGCTGGTGCTTCATGTCCAACTCCGAGATCGTCCAGATCTATCCCCGCGCCGAGGCCGCCGTCTGGCACGAGGGCAAGGGTAACGCCGACAAGAAGTTCGTCATGAAGGGCTGCACGTTCGACGGCCCGCCGAACTTCTATCTGGGCCGCCATCACCGTGACGCGCAGTTCTATTTCCTGGACTGCGCCTTCTCCGAGCGGATGCGCGACAAGCCGACCTATCAGGTGATCTACCCGCTGGACGGCGGGACCCCCAGTCCGGCCGACATGGAACGCAACCGCGTCGCGGCCGCCGAAACCCAGTGGGGCGAGCGCCGCTATTTCAGCAACAGCCACCGCACGGGCGGCGACTACGCCTGGATGGCCGATAGCCTGAACAAGGCTCAAGCCGGCAAGATCGACGCGGCCTGGACCTTCGCCGGCACCTGGAACCCCGAACGCACGGATGGTCCGCGCGTCATCGCCGTGGCGACCGAGGGCGGCAGGGCCAAGCTGACCTTCGACCGCCTGGTCACGGTGAAGGGCGCGCCGGGGCTGGTCTCGGTCAGCGGTCAGTCCAGCAAGTATGCCGAGGGCAGCGGGACCAACACCCTGACTTTCGAGACGGCCGGCGCGCCCGCGCGTCTCGACTTCGCGCAGGGCGTGGTGATCGGCACGGAGGCCGTCGCGAAGACGGCCTTCGCAGCGGCCCGCCTGCCTACTTCACGTCGATGATCACCCGCTTGTAGCGGGTCAGGCGAGGGGAGCCGTGGTCGGTGACGGCCAGGATGACGTGCATCGTCCCCGTGCCCGGCGGCACGACGCGGTTGGTCTTCACGGTCAGCCAGGCCTTGGGCTGGTCGGCGTTGTTGATGTCCAGCTTCACGCCGGAGGCCGAGCTGGTCATGCCGCGCGTGCCGGCCTCTTCGTAGCAGAACCACTCGTAGGACAGGGCGTCGCCGTCCGGGTCGCTGGAGCCGACGGCGCTGAGGTCGACACGGTCGCCCGGCTTGGCGACGATGTAGTCCGGGGTCTCCAGCTTGGGGACCGGCGGGTGGTTGGCGTCCTTGTAGGACTTGGTCGTCCAGTCCATGCGGGCGGCGAAGTCGTTCTGGAACGCCTCGCGCCAGCGCCAGACCGTGGCTTGGGCGGTGGTGTGCCACTCGCCGTCGCGGCCCCGGACCTCGTCCATGGCGTTGGTCCAGATCGGACGGGTCTCGGGCTCCAGGAACCAGCGCTCCTTGCGCGGGGTGTAGAGCTCGTAGCGGCCGCCCCAGCCGCCCCACTCCGGATGATCGGGATCCGACAGGCCGTTGTCGATCAGGTTCAGGAACGACGGGGTGTCGCCCTCCATCTGGAACTTCCAGTTGGGATAGGCCGCGCCCAGCGGGCCCTTGGCGCGGATGTTGGCGTTGAGCCACTCGTTGCTGACCAGGTACTCGTTCGCCCCGCCGAAGCGGCCGTGGAAATTGTCGCCGCCGATGCCGATCCAGGTCGACATGTGGAAGCTGACGCCGGGGCTGACGATGTAGTGCAGGTCCGGGAACTCGCGTCGGATCCACGGGCCGCTGTCGTCCTGGTCCGAGATCGCATAGACGCGCAGCTTCGACACGAACTTGGCCAGCGCCGCCTTGGAGCGGGTGTTGCGCACCTTCCACAGGGCCTGGCCCAGCGCGGTCGGGCCGCCCCAGACGGTGACCCAGACCGGACGCGGATCATCGCGGTCGACGGCCTTGATCAGGAGGTCCGAGCCCGGCGAGTCCTTGCCCGCGCCGATCGCACTCTTGCCGTCCGGGATCAGGGCCTGGGAGATCGTCGCCTTCAGCGCGTCGGCGGTTGGGAAGCCCTTCTCGTGCTGTTCCAGGTTGTCGCGGACCTGGCCGTACGTGTCGACGATGTGGGTGATCAGCCGCGGATTGACCTCGCCCTTCACCGTGGTGGCGACCAGGCCCTCGATGTCGACCTGATTGGCGTAGGTCATCAGGCGGACCATCGACTCCTGATCGTCGGGGTCGCCGCCGATGTCGGTCAGCACGAACAGGCGCGGCTTTTCGTGCGCGGCCTTCAGCGGCGATTGCGACGGGGCGGGAGCGGCGGGCGCCTGGGCCGCCATCACCGGCGAGGTCGTCAGGGCCGCGATCAGCGCCAGGCTGGCGGCTGTGCGAAGCCCCTTGGCCAGCGACGTCAGTCCAGTCATGCGCGGATCCTTTCCCCGTTCGGACCTTTGCGGTCCCGGCGTTCCGGGATCTGGGTCCTCTTCTGGCGCTCGTGCGCCTTGGCTGAGGCAACAGGTACCGACGGCCAAGGTGGGGGTCAACGCGGATCTCGCGCGGTTCAATCGAAAAGAAAGGAAAACGAAAGTCGCTGTTCCCATCATCTGGGAATGAGCCCTTGGCCTTGAAATTGCTTGCCATAGACCGTCTTGCAACGGCTTGGCGCGGCGCTTTGAGCCGTCGAAAACCCATTCCTCAGACATATCTTCGGGGCGTTGAATGTTTTCGATTGATTTCGATTGATATCCTTTGATAACGCTTTTGTTCAGCGAACAGCGAATGCGTTCCCATCCCAGACCTCCTCTCGGGATTGGGGCGCGTCTAGGCGGCGTCGGCTTCCTTTCCAGCCGACGTCGCCGCTTTCCGCCCGGGCCGTGTTTCCGGGCGTCCAAGACGATGAGGCGCTCGACAGAAGCGTCACGAGGAAACGCAAACGACCGCGCCGAGAGCGCGCGGCGAAGGGGAACGGGAAATGATCGACAGGTTCCAAAAACAATTGGCCGGCAGCGCTTCGGGCCTGGCCCTGGTGCTGGCGCTGGGCGGCGTCGCCCACGCCGAGGACGCCATCGCCACGGCGAGCAGCGCGGCGGTTCCGGCCGCCATGGGCGCCGCCGCCCTCCAGGAAGCAACCGCGGCTCAGGCCGACGACACCGCCGTGACCGAGGTCGTGGTCACCGGCTTCCGCAACAGCCTGGCCAAGGCCCTGGAGCTGAAGCGCACCAACACCGGCGTGGTCGACTCGATCCTGGCCGAGGACATCGCCAAGTTCCCCGATAACAACCTGGCCGAATCGATCCAGCGGATCCCCGGCGTCGCCATCAGCCGCGACCAGGGCGAAGGCCGGGCGCTGTCGGTCCGGGGCCTTGGTCCCGACTTCACCCGCGTGCGCATCAACGGCATGGAGGCCCAGGCCTCGACCGACGGCTACAGCGGCGCCAACCGCGGCCGGGGTTTCGACTTCAACGTCTTCGCCTCGGAACTCTTCAACCGCATCGATGTGCGCAAGACGCCGTCGGCCGACGTGGAAGAAGGCTCGCTGGGCGCGACCGTCGACCTCGTGACCGGCCACCCGTTCGACTACAAGGGCTTCAAGCTCGCCGCCTCGGCCCAGGCCGGCTACAACACCCAGACCGAAAAGACCCGCCCGCGCCTGGCGCTGCTGGTCAGCAACACCTTCGCCGACGACAAGCTGGGCGCGCTGTTCTCGGTCGCCTATTCCAAGACCGCCGTGAACTTCCAGCAGTCCAGCTCGGGCCTGTGGAACCAGGGCAATGGCGACGGCGGCTGGTGCCGTCCGACCACGGGCACGGGCGGCATTTGCGACGTGCCGGCGGCCGACTTCGCCAGGGCCACCTCGATCTACAATCTGGCCAGCTCGCCCACGACCTACTACCCGCGCTTCATGCGCTACGTGCAGGGCCTGGGCAAGACCGAGCGCCTGGGCCTGACCGGCTCGCTGCAATGGCAGCCGACCGACGACACCAAGGTGACGCTGGACGGCCTGTTCTCGCGCTACAAGGTCAGCCGGGACGACTGGCCGCTGGAAGCCATCGGCTTTTCCCGCGGCGCCTCGCAGGGCGGCAAGCCCGAGATGCTGGTCAGGGACATGATCCTGGATAGCAAGAACACCATGCTCTACGGCCTGTTCGACAATGTCGACATGCGCTCGGAGCACAATCGCGACGAGTTCTCGACCGACTTCGGCCAGTGGACCCTGAACGCCGAGCACAAGTTCAACGAAAAGTTCAGCGTCGACGGCGTCGTCGGCTACTCGTACTCGGACTTCGACAACTTCAACGACATCTCGACCCAGATCGACCGCTTCAACGTCGACGGCTACTCGATCGACATCCGGCCCAAGGGCCAGTACCTGCCGGCGATCAACTACGGCTTCGACGTCACCAACCCGTCGCTGTGGTACTTCGGTCCGACCGTGACCCAGCCGGGCGGCACGGGCCCGACGGGTCCTGAAATCCGCCTGCGTCCGAACTACACCGACAACAAGTACAAGACCGTCCAGGTCAACGGTAAGTACGCCTTCAACGACGGCCTCACGTTGCGCGCCGGCGCCAACTGGAAGCAGTACGACTTCAGCGCCCAGTCCTATCGCTACGCCCTGGGCGAGGCGAACTTCCCGGCCATCCCGGCCGGCTACACCATCCAGAGCCTGACCGAGCAGTTCTGCGGCCTGGCCAATCTAAAGGTTCCCACGCCGACCCCGACCTGCTGGACGACGCCGAACATCGACGCCTTCCAGGCCGCCTACAACATCTACTCCAACACTGGCCGTACGGCCTTGTCGCAGACCGTCGCCAGCGTGCGCGGCGAAAACCGCTCGGTGAAGGAAGAGGACAAGACCGGCTACGTCATGGCCAATTTCGACCAGGAGGTCGGAAGCTGGCGCGTGCGCGGCGACGTCGGCGTCCGTTATGTCGAGACCAACCAGACCTCGAACTTCTACACCAACGTCCCGACCTCGGTGAACGCCGCCGGCTTCGTGATGACGACGGTCAAGCGCCAGTATACCGACACCCTGCCGTCGTTGAACCTGGTGCTGGAGCCGACCGACAAGCTCCTGGTCCGCTTCTCGGCGGCCAAGGTCATGGCGCGTCCGGCCCTGGGCAATCTGGCGGCGGCGACCAGCGTCTCGGTGGCGGGCGGCTCGCGCTCGGTCTCGACCGGCAACGCCAACCTCGACCCGTACCGCGCCAAGTCGGCCGACTTCTCGATCGAGTGGTATCCGAAGTCGGGGACGATCGTGTCGGCGGGCTTCTTCTACAAGAAGATCAGCACCTACGTTCAGACCATCACCACCATCGCGCCCTATTCGTCGACGGGCCTGCCGGTCTCGCTGCTGGACGGCACGGGCGTCAACGCCAACGACGACTTCAGCATCACCAACGTCATCAACACCCCCGGCGGTCCGCTGAAGGGCTTCGAGTTGAACTACCAGCAGCCGCTGGACTTCCTGCCCGACATGTTCCGCGGCTTCGGCGTGCTGGCCAACTACACCTATGTCGACAGCAGCATCGACTATTTCGCCACTACGGCGGCGGGCGCGGCCAAGATCAACGCGCCGCTGCTCAACCTGTCGAAGAACGCCGCCAACGCCACGCTGTACTACGAGCGCGGCAAGGTGCAGGCGCGTGTCTCGGTGAACTATCGCGACAAGTACCTGACCGCCGTCCCGGGCCGCTACAACCAGGACGTCCAGGGCAACCTGTCGACCACGTTCTTCGACGCCTCGGCCTCGTACAAGGTCACTGAACAGCTGTCGGTCAGCATCGACGCGCTGAACCTCAGCAACGAGAAGGACATCTCGTACATCGACTCCACGACCCAACGTTTCGAGAACTACCGGGTCGGCGGCCGCCAGTTCTATGTGGGCGCCCGCTACACCTTCTAGGCTTCCCTAGCCTCCAACAACGGTGTGCGCCCTCCTGCGCAAACCGTACTTCGGCGCCGGTCCCCCCGACCGGCGCCGCCTTTGTTTCCCCGGTAAGTTTCGAGGGTGAGGTTCGAGCATGCGCAAGGCGCTTCTACTGGCGGTTCTGGCGATGCTGGCCGTGCCCGCGGCGGCCCTGGCCGAGGTCCAGGTCCATGCGGTCGGCAACGTCGTGGAGGTCCGCAACGGCGCCGACGTCATGCGCCTGACGGTCTGCGCCGACGGCGTGGTGCGGGTGGTGGCCAGTCCCGACGGTCAGGCGGCGGGCTCGTCGCCGCAGCAGCCGTGGTTCTCCAAACCTTGCGCGCCACAAGCCGGGACCCTGACCGACGCCACAGCCACCGGCACGGGCGTCAACACCGCCGCTGGCGGCGGCACGGCCAAGGCGACCGCGAAGGTGCTGAAGACCGGCGACCTTCGCGTCTCGATCTCGCTGTCGGACGGAACCCTGACCTTCTTGGCCCCCGACGACCGCATCCTTTTGCAGGAGATGGGCGAGCGGCCGCGGATCTATGAGCCGACGACCCTGTCGGATGGCTCCAAGGCCTGGAAGCTCACCGAGCGCTTCCACCCGGCCCTCCGCCAGGGGCTGTACGGCCTGGGCCAGCACCAGTCCGGACAGTTCAACTACCAGGGCGCGGTGGTGCGCCTGGCTCAGGCCAACACCGACATCGCCCATCCGCTGATGATGTCGACGCAGGGTTTCGGCCTGCTGTGGAACACCGCCTCGGCCTCGACGCTCGACAATCGCTTTCCGACCGAGCTGACCCTGACCGCCGATGTCGGCCAGGCCATCGACTACGTCTTCCTGTACGGCCCCGAGTTCGGCCAGGTGGTGGCCAAGTACCGCGACATGACCGGCGCCGCGCCGCTGTTCCCGCGCTGGGCCTATGGCCTCTTCCAGTCGATGGACCGCTACGCCAGCGGCCAGGAGTTGCTCGACGTCACGCAGCGATACCGGGATGGCGACGCGCCGGTCGACGTCATCGTCCAGGACTGGCGGTGGTGGAGCCGCATGGGCGATCCGGAGTTCCGCCCCGACGGCTATCCGGACGTACTTGGCCTCCTGAACACCCTGCGTGAGCGCAAGGTCCACACCATGCTCAGCATGTGGCCGCTGCTGTCCAAGTCGTCCCAGCTCTACAAGCTGATGGCCGAGCGCGGTTGGCTGATCCCCGGCACGGCGCTGTACGACCCGACCAATCCGGAAGCCGCCGATCTCTACTGGTCGCACCTGGGCAGCAAGCTGCTCGACCAGGGCTGGGACTCGTTCTGGCTGGACGGTTCCGAGCCCGAGCTGCACCTGCCGACCATGGCCGAGACCGACCGCACCCTGAATGGCCGCAAGCTGGCCATCGGGCCGGGCGAGCTCTACGGCAACGCCTTCCCGCTGGCCCATGTGGGCGCGGTGTCGGACCGCTGGCGCCAGCAGCGCGAGGACAAGCGGGTGTTCATCCTGTCGCGCTCGTCGTTCGCCGGCGTGCAGCGCTACGGCGCGGCCTCGTGGTCGGGCGACATCCTGAACGGCTTCCCGGTGTTCCAGCGCCAGATACAGGGCGGGCTGAACTTCGCGCTGTCGGGCATGCCGTACTGGACCACCGACATCGGCGGCTATTATGGCGGGGTGCTGGACAACCCGCCGACCGGCCCCGCGACCACCAATCCGGCGTTCCAGGAGCTGTATGTCCGCTGGTATCAGTTCGGCGTCTTCAACCCGCTGTTCCGCACCCACGGCAAGCGCGCGAACAACCGCAACGACCTCTTCGCCTATGGCGACAAGACGCCGATCCTCCTGGACTACGACCGGCTGCGCTATCGGCTCATGCCCTACATCTACGGCCTGGCCTGGCGGGTCACCGACAAGGCCGACACCATCATGCGGCCGCTGGTCATGGACTGGCGGACCGACGAGCGGACTTGGAACATCGGCGACCAATTCCTGTTCGGGCCGTCCCTGATGGTTGCGCCGGTGATGAACGCCGGCCAGCGCTCGCGGTCGGTGTTCCTGCCGGGCGCGGCGGTCTGGTACGACTTCTGGACCGGGAAGAAGCTGGCCGGTGGGCGGTGGATCGACGCCGCCGCGCCGCTGGAGAAGATTCCGCTCTATGCGAAAGCCGGAGCGATCCTGCCGCTGGGCGGGGCGGTGAACTACGCCGGCCAGGACCCGCAGGGACCGCTGGAGCTGCGGATCTACGCGGGCGCGGATGGGGCGTTCGAGCTCTATGACGACGCCGGCGACAGCTACGCCTACGAGCGCGGCGAGCGGGCGGTGACGCCGCTGGCCTGGAGCGACGGCGCGCGGACGCTGGCGATAGGGGCGCGGGTGGGGCGCTTCCCGGGGATGGTCAAGGACCGGGCGTTTAAGGTGGTGCTGGTGGATGGCGGCCGTGAGCGGGTTAAGACGGTGCGCTACGACGGGCGTGCGCTTGAGGTGACGTTCTAGAGGGCGGGCCCGCTGAGCTTAGAGCATCGCTCGGCGCAGGGCGTCCTGCCAGCGCGCCACCGTCGCCTCACGCACCTCAACGCTCATCGCCGGCGTGAACGTCCGCTCGGCCGGGCGCACCGGCGGCGCCTTGATCCCCATGCCCTCGGCCGCCAGCCGCGCCGCGCCCAGGGCGCTGAGTTCGGCCGCGTCGGCGCGGACGACAGGGCGGTCGATCAGGTCGGCCAGCAGCTGCATCAGGACGTCGTTGCGCGAGGCGCCGCCGTCGACGTTCAGGGCCGGAAGATCGCCATGCAGGTCGGCCTGCATGGCCATGAACACGTCGTGGATCTGCAGCGCTACCGCCTCCAGCGCCGCGCGGGCCAGGTGGGCGGGCGTCGTGCCCAGGTTCATGCCGCTGACCAGCCCCCGCGCCTCGTCGCGCCAGTGCGGGGCGCCCAGGCCGGCCAGGGCCGGGACCAGGGCGACGCCGCCGCTGTCGGGGACGGTGAGGGCCAGGTCCGTCAGGGCCAGCTCGTCGCGCAGGCCCAAGAGCTTGGTCGCAAACGCCACCGTATGGCCCGAGACCGAGATATTGCCTTCCAGCGCATGCAGCGCGCCGCCGGCCCGGCTCCAGGCGATGGTGCTGGAGAGGCCATGCGCCGACCAGATCCGCGCCTTGGTCACCGTCATCAGCGACGAGCCGGTGCCGCAGGTGGCCTTGATCCGGCCAGGACCATCGAGGCCGTGGCCGTAGAGGGCGGCGTGGGAGTCGCCCATGGCCGCGTGGATCGGCACGCCGCCGG
Organism: uncultured Caulobacterales bacterium; assembly: GCA_903900155.1. Classification (GTDB taxonomy): domain Bacteria; phylum Pseudomonadota; class Alphaproteobacteria; order Caulobacterales; family Caulobacteraceae; genus Caulobacter. The sequence goes on from CAIUMD010000060.1 coordinate 50,138, forward strand.
GCAGGGTGGTCGCGCCGCTGGCGGTCTCGCCGAACAGGGCGTCCGAGGCGCGGATCTGCGGCAGCGCCTCCAGCGGGATGTCGAACAGCCGCGCCATCTCCGGGTCCCAGGCCAGGCTGGAGAGGTTCATCAGCTGAGTGCGCGAGGCGTTGCTGTGGTCGGTGGCGTGGGTCGCGCCGCCGGTCAGGTTCCACAGCAGCCAGGCGTCGATCGTGCCGGCCTTCAGCTGGCCCCGCGCGGCGCGGGCGCGGCCGTCCTCCGCATGGTCCAGCAGCCACGAAAGCTTGCCGGCCGAGAACATGGGATTCAGCGTCAGGCCCGTGCGGGCGATGGCGTCGGGCTCGTAGCCGTCGGCCTTCAGCGCCTCGCAGCGCGGGGCCGAGCGGCCGCATTGCCAGATCACGCACGGACCGACCGGGCGGCCGGTCGCGGCGTCCCACAGCACCACGGACTCGCGCTGGTTGGAGAGGCCGAGCGCGTCGACCGGCAGGCCCATGGCGACGATCTCCTCGGTCACGCCGGCGACGCTGGCCCAGATGTCGTCGGCCGAAGACTCCGCCCAACCCGGCTGGGGATAGCGCACCTGCGTCGGGCGCGAGGCCTGGGCCAGGATCTCGCCCTCGGGGCCGACCAGCACCGCCTTGGTGTTGGTGGTGCCCTGGTCGATCGCCAGAATCGCCCCAGGAGTCATGGTCATCGCGCCAGGAGGTCCCGGGCGGCGTCAGCGATGCCGGCGGCGGTCAGGCCGTAGCGCTCCATCAGGAACTCGGCCGAGCCGGTGGGCAGGAAGCCGGGGAAGCCCAGGATCCGCATCGGGCAAGGGGACTGGGTCGCCAAGACCTCGGCCACCGCGCCGCCCAGGCCGCCCTTCACCGAGTGCTCCTCGACCGTGATCACCGCGCCGGTCTTGGCGGCGTCCAGGATGGCGGGCTCATCAAGTGGGGTCAGGGTGGCCATGTTGATCACCTTGGCCTGCACGCCCTCGGCCGCCAAGGCCTCGGCGGCGGCCAGGGCGCGCCAGACCATGGTCCCGTTGGCGATGATGGCGACGTCGCCGCCCTCGCGCAGGGTCTCGGCCTTGCCGATCTGGAAGCGCTCGGCGGTGTGCTGGAGCGCCGGCACCGGCATGCGGCTGATGCGGATGAACACCGGGCCGTCCAGGGCGGCGGCGGCCTTGATCGCCTCGCCGGTCTCCCAGGGATCGGAGGGCACGACGACGGTCAGATTGGCCATCGGCCGCAGCCAGGCCAGGTCCTCGATCGAGTGGTGGGTGGGGCCAAGCTCGCCATAGGCGATGCCGCTGGAGATGCCGCATAGCTTCACATTGGCTTGCGAATAGGCGACATCGGCCTTGATCTGCTCCAGCGCCCGGCCGGTCAGGAAACAGGCCGCGCCACTGACGAACGGCACCTTGCCGCCGTTGGCCAGGCCCGCGCCGACGCCGATCATGTTCTGCTCGGCGATGCCGACATTGATGAGCCGCTCGGGGAATTTCTTGCGAAAGCCGCCCAGCTTGCTGGAGCCGACGCTGTCATTGACCACGGCGACGATCCGCGTGTCCGCCTCGGCCAGGGCCTCCAGCGTCGCGACATAGGCCTCGCGGCAGTCGAACAGGCCTGCGGTCTTCTCGGGATCGTTCACGTCAGGAAAGCTCCGCCAGGGCTTGGGCGTACTGGTCGGCGTTGGGGCAGCCGTGGTGCCAGCCGGCCTGGTTTTCCATGTACGACACGCCCTTGCCCTTCACGGTCGAGGCGATGACGCACAGCGGCCTGTCGCCGGTGGTCTCCAGAGCGGTGATCAGGGCGGCCGGCTCGTGGCCGTCGATCTCGAGGACGTCCCAGCCGAAGGCGCGCCACTTGTCGCCCAGGGGCTCCAGGCTGACGGTCTCTTCCGTAGGCGCGCCTTGCTGCAGGCGGTTGCGGTCGACGATCAGGGTCAGGTTGGCCAGCTTGCGGTGGCCGGCGGTCATGGCCGCCTCCCAGCAGCTGCCTTCCTGCAACTCGCCGTCCCCGGTCAGCACGAAGACGCGGAAGTCGGCCTTGTCGATCTGGCCGGCGATGGCCGCGCCGACCGCGACGGGCAGGCCGTGGCCCAGCGGGCCGGTATTGGTCTCGACGCCCGGCAGATAGGTGCGGCTGGGGTGGCCGTTCAGGCGCGACAGCGGCCGCAGGTAGGTCGACAGCTCCTCCTCCGGGAAGAAGCCCGCGCCCGCCAGCACCGAATAGAAGGCCCCGGTGCAGTGGCCCTTGCTCATGATGAAGCGGTCGCGGGCCGGCGCGTTGGGCTGGTTGGCGTCGTAGCGCATGACGTCGAAATAGAGGGCCGCCAGGATGTCGGCCGCCGACAGGTCGCCGCCCGGATGGCCCTGCTTGGCCTCAAAGATCATCTTCAGCGCGCTGCGACGGATCCAGTTGGCGCGCTCCGCCACATGGGCGGCGCGGCTTTTCAGGTCGTCCGCGCCCTGGCGGTGAACTTGGCTCATCTTCGACGGTCTCGCTGGTCGTCGCGACATGGATCGAGGGCGCGTGCGACCGCGGAAGAGGCGCGTTTTTCGGTCGCGCTCGATTCCGCCTGGTTCCAGGCCTCCCTCGACGGTCAAACTAGGCGGGGCGGTTTGCGAGTGCAATGGTGAAATGCGTCGTTTTCTTTCGATTTTCTTCGTTTCAGTTGGCGGGAGAAAACGGAACGCGTGCGTCCAGAAGGGTGTTTTCGTGATCTAAGTCCCTGTCGGCGTGACGGAAATCGCGATCGTCGCCAGAGGGCAATCCCTTTGCGGTGAGGGCTGATTGACAGCCCCAATCCGCCATGACACGTTTTGCCCGAATTCGAAATCATTCGAAAGTAGCGCCGAAAACGGCGCACAGAACGGGGAGAGGCGGACCTTGCGGCAGGCGGGCGATCGGCATCGCGGCGATAGCGTGCGACGGACGGGCCTGGTCCTGGTCCTGGTCGCCCTGCTGCCCGTGGTCAGCGCCTGCAAGGTCGTCCCCATCGCCGCCGATCGCGCCGCCCGCGAACGCCAGGCGGGCAGCTTCGACGCGACGCGGTATGTCGAGGCCGTCTGGGACGCCCAGGCCGCGCCCTACTGGGACAAGCAGGCCGAGCCGCTGACCCAGCTCACCGCCCAGATCGACAAGGACATCGACGCCGCTGGCGGACGCAAGGCCGGCGATGGCTCGCCCTGGACTTTTGTCACGCAAGGCGAAGGCCAGGTCACCGCGGTGAAGACCAACGCCCGCGCCGGCGCGGTGACCGTCACGGTCGACGGCAAGCCGGTCGAGGTGCTGGTCGGGCCCGTCGTGTCGGGCTCGGCCCTGCGCGACAGCCTGCCGTTCGTGACCTTCAACGACTTCTCCAACCAGATCGCCTTCGCCGAGGTCGGCGGGGCCCTGACCAAGCGGGCCCTGCGCCAGGCGCGGCCGGCGGCCCAGGGTCTCAAGCCCGGCGACCGCGTGCGCTTCCAGGGCGTGTTCCAGCTGGGCAAGGCCGGCGATCCCGTGGTCGTCACGCCCGTGCGCCTCGAGCGGGTCGGGGCCTGACGCCGTGTTGCGGGCGGAGAAGATCGGCAAGACCTATGGCGGCGTCACGGCGCTGGACGGCGTCGACTTCGACGTCCGCGCCGGGGCGGTCAACGTGCTGATCGGCGAGAACGGCGCGGGCAAGTCCACCCTGATGAAGATCCTGGCCGGGGTGGAGCAGCCCACCTCGGGCCGCCTGCTGCTGGACGGCCAGCCGGTGCGGTTCGCTTCGGTGCGCGAGGCCGCCAAGGCCGGCGTCGGCATCGTCTTCCAGGAGCTGAACCTCTGCCCGAACCTGACGGTGACGCAGAACATCTTCCTGGGCCGCGAGCCGACCAGGCTGGGCGCCACCGACCACGCCGTCGAGAACGCCCGCGCCCGCGCGGTGCTGGCCCGCCTGGCCCACGGCATCGATCCGGACGCACCGGTCGGCGACCTGCGGGTGGGCGAGCAGCAGATCGTCGAGATCGCCAAGGCCCTGGTCGAGGACGCCCGCGTGCTGATCCTGGACGAGCCGACCTCGGCTCTCAGCGCCGCCGAGGTCGAGGTGCTGTTCGGTGTCATCGGCGAGCTGAAGCGGGCCGGGGTGGCGGTGATCTACATCTCCCACCGGCTGGAAGAACTGATGCGCATCGGCGACTACGTCACCGTGCTGCGCGACGGCCGCCTGATCGCCTCCGAGCCGGCGTCGAAGGTGTCGGTGGCCTGGATCATCGACAAGATGCTGGGCGACAAGGCCCGCCAGCGGCCGCGCGGCGGAACGCGCCAGGCTGGCGCGGTCGTGCTGTCGGCGCGTGACATCGCCCTGCCGCGTCGCGGCGGCGGCTTCCTGGTCGACCATGTCAGCGCCGACTTTCGGGCCGGCGAGGTCACCGCGGTCTACGGCCTGCTGGGCTCGGGTCGCACCGAGCTGCTGGAAAGCCTGTGCGGCGCTCGCAACGCCGGCGGGACCGTGATCCTGAACGGCGAGGACGTCTCGGCCCTGAGCCTGGCCGAGCGCTGCCGCAAGCGCTTGCGCTTCGTGCCCGAGGACCGTCAGCGCGACGGCCTGTTCCACAATCTGTCGGTAGGCGGAAACCTTGGCCTCTCCAGTCTGCTGGGTTTCCTGCGCGGTGGCCGGATCAGCGAGGGTAAAGAACGTTCGACCATCGCCGACATGATGGCCCGCCTGGGCGTCAAGTCGGCCGGCGTGGAGGCGGCGATCGGTTCGCTGTCGGGCGGCAACCAGCAGAAGGTGGTGATCGGGCGCGGCCTGATGACCGGGCCGTTGGTCATGCTGCTGGACGAGCCCAGCCGGGGCGTCGACATCGGCGCGCGCGGCGAGGTGTTCGACACCATGCGCGCCCTGGCCGACCAGGGCCTGGCGGTGGTGTTCGCCACCTCCGACCTGCTGGAAGCCCAGGCCGTCGCGGACCGCGTGCTGGTGCTGGCCGCCGGCCGCCTGACCGCCGACCTGACGATCGAACAAGCGACCGAGGCCGCCCTCGTGACCGCCTCCAACGCCGTGCCGCCCCCCGTTTTGTTTAGGGAGACCGCCGCGTAATGGCGACCGAAGCTACTTCCTCGACCGGGCCGGGCGTCGTCGCGGTGCTGCTGAAGCTGCGCGCCCTGATCGCCCTGGCCGTGGTCGTCGCCTTCTTCTCGGCAGCGGCCCCCAACTTCCTGTCGGCGTCGAACTTCCTGATCATGTTCAAGCACGTGGCGATCACGGCGATCCTGGCGATCGGCATGACCTACGTCATCCTGACCGGCGGCATCGACCTGTCGGTGGGCTCGATCGCGGGCCTGGCCGGCATGGTCGCCGGGGCGCTGATCCTGAACGGCGTGACGCTGCAGCCGCTGGGCGTGGTGGTCTATCCCAGCGTGCCGGTGGTGATCGCCCTCGTGCTGGTGCTGGGCGGGATCGCGGGCCTGTTCAACGGGGTGCTGGTCGCCCGTTTCCGCATCGCGCCGTTCATCGCCACCCTGGGCGTGCTGTACGTCGCGCGGGGCGCGGCCATGCTGCTGTCCAACGGCGCGACCTTCCCCAACCTGGTAGGCCGCCCGGACCTGGGCAACGAAGGCTTCCCGCTGCTGGGCTCGGCCTCGATCCTGGGCCTGCCGGTGACGGTGATCCTGCTGGCCGTCATCGCCCTGGTCGCCGCCTTCGTGGCCAAGGACACCCCCTTCGGTCGCTGGGTCTACGCCATCGGCGGCAATGAGCGCGCGGCCATGCTGTCGGGCGTGCGGGTCGAGCGGGTGAAGGTCGCCGTCTATGTCATCTCCGGCGTCTGCGCGGCGCTGGTGGGCCTGATCGTCTCCTCCGAGCTGGTGGCCGCCCATCCGGCCAGCGGCGAGACCTTCGAACTGTCCGCCATCGCGGCCGTCGTGCTGGGGGGCGCGTCGCTGTCGGGCGGGCGCGGCACGGTCGGCGGCGCCTTGATCGGCGCCTGCGTGATCGGCGTGCTGGGCGATGGCCTGGTGATGATGGGCGTCAGCGAGTTTTGGCAGATGGTCATCAAAGGACTTGTGATCATCGCCGCTGTCGTGCTCGACCAGCTGCAAGGACGTCTCACGGCATCGGGCAGGGCCTGACCGTGGACGCTGTCTCGCAGAGGAGCAAGAGAGCCATGGCCAAGCCGAAGAGCGCTCAAAACGAAACGGCCGCCAAGAGCTCGGCCCGCCAGCGCGCCATGGCCTCGGCCGGCTCGGGCCTGCTGGCCGAGCCGCGCCGAATGAAGATCCTGGAGTGGCTGCAGGAAGAAGGCAGCGCCCGCGTGCGCGAGCTGTCCGAAGCCTTCGGGGTCTCCGAACCCACCATCCGCCAGGACCTGGAAAAGCTGGAGACCGAAGGCCACATCGTGCGCGAGCACGGCGGCGCCTTTCTGCGCTCGGTGCCCCAGCAGGTGCGCGACATGGCCCTGCAGCACCGGGTCAATATGGAGGCCAAGCGCCGGATCGGCCGCCTGGCCGCCTCGCTGGTCACCGACGGCCAGACCCTGATCCTCGATAGCGGCTCGACCACCACCGAGGTGGCCCTGAACCTGCTGGAAAAGCAGAACCTCAACGTCGTCACCAACGCCCTGAACATCGCCCTGACCCTGGGGGCGCTGCCCTCGTGCACGGTCCACATGCCGGGCGGCCAGTTCAAGGCCCCGACCCTGTCGCTGAGCGGCGAGCGCTCGGCGGCCTATTTCGAGGGCCTGTACGCCGAGACCTGCTTCCTGGCCACGGCGGCGATCTCGCTGGAAGCCGGTCTGACCTATCCGTCTCTGGCCGACCTGCCGATCAAGAAGGCGATGATCGCGGCGGCCTCGCATGTCTGCCTGGTGGCCGACTCCACCAAGATCGGCCGCACCTCGTTCTCGTCGCTGGGCGGCGGGGTCGAGGTCATCCAGACCCTGATCACCGACGACGGCATCCGCGACGAAGACCGCAAGGCCTTCGAGGCGCGCGGCATCCGCGTGCTCACCGCCTAAGGAGCGCCATGAAACGCAGCCACCTGATCATCGCGATCGCCGCCGTCGTTGCGGTCGTCCTCGGGATCGCGTGGCTGGCGCCGAAAGGCCGCTCGAACCTGATCGTCATCATCACGCCGTCAATGGACAATCCGTTCTTCGGCCAGGAGGCGCTGGGAGCCGAGGCGAGGGCGAAGGCCCTAGGCTACGAGACCCTGAAGTTCTCGCATGACGACGACGCCTTCAAGCAGAGCCAGCTGATCGACACGGCCATCGCCCGCAACGCGGCGGCCATCATCCTGGACAATGCCGGGGCCGACGCCAGCGCCGCGGCGATCGGCAAGGCCAAGGCGGCCGGCGTACCGGTGTTCCTGATCGACCGCGAGATCAATGTGCGCGGCCTGGCGACGGCCCAGATCGTCTCCAACAACTTCCAGGGCGCGGCCCTGGGCGCGGAGGCCTTCGTCCAGGCGATGGGCGAAAAGGGCGGTTACGTCGAGCTGGTCGGCAAGGAGAGCGACACCAACGCCGCCATCCGCTCGCGCGGCTTCCATGAGGTGATCGACCAGTATCCGGACCTGAAGATGATCGGCCGCCAGTCGGCCAACTGGAGCCAGGCCGAGGCCTTCGCCAAGACCCAGTCGATCCTGCAGGCCCATCCCGAGGTGAAGGGGATCATCGCCGGCAACGACACCATGGCCATGGGCGCGGTCGCGGCCCTGGAGAGCGCCGGGCGCGCTGACGTGGCAGTGGTCGGCTTCGACGGCAGCAACGACGCCCGCGACGCGATCCTGGCCGGCAAACTGAAGGCCACCGTGCTGCAGCCGGCCTTCCGCCAGGCGCAGTACGCCGTCGAGCTGGCCGACCGCTACCTGAAGACCGGCAAGACCGGTCAGCCGGAAAAGCAGCTGATGGACTGCTTCCTGATCACGTCGGCCAACGCCCGCGACCTCGACAATTTCAACCTCACTCGTCGTTAGTTTCTGGAGTACGCGCTCATGAGCAAGCTGAAGTTCGGAGCCGGCATCTGGCACTTCGCCACCTATGTCGACCGCTACGCCACCGACGGTTACGGCCCGCCCGTCAGCCTGATCGAGGCCATCGACAAGGCCGGCCAGGTCGGCGACCTGTCCGTGGTCGACCTGAACTATCCGTTCGTCGATCCGAACCTCTCACTGGACGAGGTCGAGGTCGCGCTGAAGCGCAACAATCTGGGGGTCATCGGCATCACGCCCGAGATCTATACCCGCCAGTTCTCGAAGGGCGCCTTTACCAATCCCGATCCGGGCGTCCGCCGCCTGGCCAACGAAATGTGCAACGATGCGGCCAAGGTGGTCCGCCGCTTCGGCGCCGACTACGTCAAGCTGTGGCCGGGCCAGGACGGCTGGGACTACCCCTTCCAGGTCGACCACAAGAAGCTGTGGCGGATGTCGATGGACGGCGTCGGCGAGCTGGCCAGCCAGAACCCCGACCTGAAGTTCGTCATCGAGTACAAGCCGCGCGAGCCGCGCAACCACATGAGCTACGACTCGGTGGCCCGCACCCTGCTAGGCATCGAGAAGATCGGCCTGCCCAATATCGGCATCCTGCTGGACTTCGGCCACTCGCTGTACGGCGGCGAGTCGCCGGCCGACGCGGCCCAGCTGGCCATCGACCACGGCCGCCTGTTCGGCATGGACGTCAACGACAACCTGCGCAGCTGGGACGACGACATGGTCGCCGGCTCGGTCCACCCGATCGAGCTGTTCGAGTTCTTCTACGTCCTGCGCAAGAACAAGTGGGAAGGCGTCTGGCAGCTGGACCAGTTCCCGTTCCGCGAGGACAGCGTCACGGCCGCCAAGCTGGCCATCGACTTCCTGAAGGTCATCGACCGGGCGCTGGATAAGCTGGACTTCGACGCCATGCAGGCCGCCCAGGATCGCCAGGACGCCCTGGAGGCCCAGCGCCTGGCCCGCGCGGCGCTGTTCTCGTCGTACTGAGGATGGGACGGCGGTCGCTCAAGCTGCGAATCCCGGGCGGCGCCGAACGGCGTCCGCCCCGGTTGCGTGGCGGCGAGCGACCGGCCTTCCACCGCGCCCGGGGGGCGGTCGAGATCCGCTATCTGGACTTCGAACCGGCCTTGCTCCAGTTTCCGGGCATGGCGCTCCGGAATGCAGACGGAGGGCTGGTCGAGGCGCCGATCGCCAAGCGCAAGCTCTCCGACCACGTCCTCGACCGCCTCAAGGCGATGATCACCTCGGGCGAGTACGCGCCGGGCGAGGCCCTGCCGTCCGAGCGCGGGTTGATGGTCCGCTATGGCGTGGGCCGTCCGGCGATCCGCGAGGCCATGCAGACCCTGGCCACCCAGGGCTTGATCGCCATCAAGCACGGCGAGCGCGCCCGCGTGCGGCCGCTCAGCGCCAAGGCCGCCGTGGGCCAGCTGGACCTCGTGGCCCAGCTGATGCTGTCGGCCTCGCCGAACATGGTCGAGAACCTGAAGGAAGCTCGCCGCTTCTTCGAGCGCGGCATGGTCCGCGAGGCCGCCGTGAAGGCCGAGGCCGCCGACCTGGAGCAGCTTGAGCAACTGGTTTCCCAGCAGCGCCAGGCCCTGGACGACGCCGGGGCCTTCATCGCCCTGGATCGCCGGTTCCACGGCAAGCTGGCCGCCATCTCCCGGAACGCCATCTTCGACGCGGTGGCCGAGGCGATGCTGGGCTGGCTGCACCTGGAGTTGGACGCCGCCGCGCGCGGCAAGCTGGTCGCGGAGTACGGCCAGATCGTCGACCGCCTGCGGGCTCGCGACGCCGACGGCGCCGAGGCCGCCCTGCTGCGCGCGCTGGACCTGGCCGAGGCCTAAAGCTCGCCGCCGATCCGCTCGACCTCGTCGGCCAGGGCCGCCAGGTCGAGGATCTTCAGGGTGCGGCCGCTCTGGCGGACGATGTTCAGGCTGGCCAGGCGGTTCAGCTCGCGGGTCACCGGCTCGCGCTGGCTGCCGACCAGGACGGCCAGTTCCGCGTGGGTGGGACACGGCTGGATGACCACCTCGTTGGCGTCGCCAGCCACGGCCGAGCCCATGCGCAAGAGCTCGATATCGACCCGGCAGGCCACCGACACGGCGGTCAGCTCGAACAGACGATCGGTCAGGGCGCGGGTCAGGCTGGCCATGTCTTCCAAGAGGGCCCGCATGAAGCGCGGCGAGTCGTTGAACAGGCGCAGCACCAGCCGCTGGGGCAGGCGCACCAGCCGCACGTCCTCCAGGGCCACGATATTGACCGAACGCGGCAGGCCGTCGATGGCGGCGATCTCGCCGAAATAGCCGCCCGGCGGGATGCGGCGATAGCCGACCTCGCGCCCCGAGCGGGCATAGAGGTTGGCCAGCAGCGCGCCTTCCAGCAGCAGATAGATGCCGCCGTCCTCGTCACGGCGCTGCAGGATCATCTCGCCCTTGCCGTAGCGCAGGTGCTCGACCTGCGGCCCCAGCGCCTCGACCTCGTCGGGGGTCATGTGCCGGAACAGCTTGTTGGCGCGATAGTCCTCGGGTAGCGCAAACGTTTGTGCGCGGGCGGAGGATGGCGGAATCACGGTCATCAGGTACGGTCCTGCACGGTCGTGCTGGGGGCGGCGAATGGAAAATCGACAGCGTTACAAGGCCTTTATCAGCTATAGTCACCATGACCGCCAAGCGGCTGAATGGCTCCATCGCGCTTTGGAGCGTTATCGCGCGCCGCCCAGGTTGTCGGCCAGGAACGGCGCCAGCATCGCGGGCGGCCTGAAGCCGATTTTTCGCGATCGCGACGAACTGAGCGCCGCCGCCGATCTGGGCGAGACCATCCGCGACGCCCTGGACCGCTCCGACGCCCTGATCGTGCTGTGCTCGCCGACGGCGGCGACCTCGCGCTGGGTCGACCAGGAGGTCGCCTATTTCCTCCAGGATCGCGGCCCCGGCGCGGTGCTGTGCGTGATCACCCCCTCGACCCCGGCCGACGCCCCGCTGGACGCCGTGATGCCGCCGGCCCTGCGCGCGGCCCTGCCCGAGGACGTCGAGCCTCTGGCCGTCGACCTGCGCCCCGACGCCGACGGCAAGCGCCTGGCCCGGCTGAAGATCGCCGCCCGCTTGCTGGATGTCAGCCTGGACCAGCTGGTCCAGCGCGACGCCCGCCGCCGCCTGCGGGTGATGGCCGCTTTCACCGGGCTGGCCGCCGTGGTCACCGTCGGCATGGGCGCCATGACCGTGGCCACCCTCAAATCCCGCCAGATCGCCCGCGAGCAGCGCGACGAGACCGAGGCCCTGGTGGCCTACATGCTGGGCGACCTGCGCGAGCAGCTGGAGCCGGTGGGCCGGCTGGACGTGCTGGACGGCGTCAGCGCCAAGGTGCTGGCCTACTACGCCAAGGATCGCAGCGACCGCCTGGACGACAAGGCCCTGGCCCAGCGCGCCAAGGCCCAGACCCTGTTGGGCACGATCCGCGAGCAGCGCGCCGACTATGCGGGGGCCGAGGACGCTTTCCGGCAAGCCGCCGCCACGACCCATGCCCTGGTCGAGCGCGACCCGACCAACGGCGACCGCATCTTCGACGAGGCCCAGAACGTCTACTGGCTGGGCTATATGGGTTGGCGCAGCGGCGACCTGGCCAGCGCCGAGCGTGGTTTCCGGGACTATGCCGCGCTGGCCGACAAGCTGGTCAAGCTGGACCCCAATCGCCCCGAGTGGCGGATGGAGGTCGCCTATGCCGCGACCAATCTGGGCACCCTGTACTTCGAGCAGGAGCGGATGGAGGAGGCGCTGGCCGCCTTCCGCCGGTCACTGGCCGAAAAGCGGGCCGCCCTGGCGCGGGCGCCGCAGGACAAGGCCCGGATCGCCGACGTCGCCAACACCCAGGCCTGGATCGCCGACACGCTGGGCCGGCTGGGCCGCGTGCGCGAAAGCTATGACGAGCGCGCGGCGGCGACCGCCCTGGTGAACGCGGCCGCGGCCAAGGATCCCGGCGACAAGCGGCTGGCGGCCAAGGCGGTGGGCACCGAGATGGCGCTGGCGCGGCTGGAGCTGGACCTGGGGCGGCCCGCGCGGGCCCGCGCCCTGTCCGACGTCGCCTTGCGCAAGGTGCGTGAACTGGCGGCCCTGGATCCGACCAATGCGCGCTGGGGCGAGTTCCAGGTGGTCACCCTGCTGGATCGCGTGGACATCGCCTGCTGGTCGGACGACCTGGCCGAGGCGCGCGCCAGCCATAAGGAGGCCGTCGCCAGCCTGGCCAAGCTGCACGGCGGCGACGTCAAGGCGTGGCGCAGCGACCTGGAAGGACGCCTGGCCCTGCAGGAGATCATGCTGGCGCGCCGGGCGGGCGATGCGGCGCTGGAGCGCCGGCTGGCCCAGGACCTGCTGGCGGTCATGGACAAGGTCCCGGGCTCGCGCGAGTTGCAGGCCGAGCGCATGACCCTGGCGGCGGCCGCGCAACTGGCGGCCGGGCAGGCGTCCCGGACCATCGCGACCCTGGCGCCGAAACTGCCGTCGCTGGCCTCTTCAGGGCGCGATGTGCTGGCTCGCGCATACCTTGCGGCGGGCCAGCGCAACCAAGCCGAGAAGATCGTGCGTGAGTTGAAAAAACACGGCTACGCCCATCCTGGCTTCCTTGCCTTTTGGGCAGATTCCCCCGTAGGTGGAATCTCCGGTCGGGAGGCTATTAAATGACGGAACCAGTACCCGCTAAACTTGTCGAGCTCGTTATCGGCTTGGACAAGAACTACAACTTCATGAACTTCTTGCATCCGGAGCGGCCCACGCGGCTGAGCCTGGATCTGAGCGAGCGTTGCGAGCTGGTCTTCACGCTCAGCGACCAACTGATCAACGCCGGCTGGAAATTCCAGCGTCGTCCGATCGAGTTTGATCGCGACTACGGCGTCAACTTCTCCAGCTTCGTCTGGGTGCCCTATTCGATCGACGGCGGCGACATGCTGCCGCGCGCTCGCTTCAAGGTCATCTATGAAGACGCGCGCATGGGCGAGTACACCTACAGCCTGTTCATGCTGGACGGCCACGACCAGAAGATCGATCTCGATCCCGATATCGACAACGGCTTCGGTCGACTGCCCTGATCGCGCAAGCGGTGTTCGACCAGGACCAGGTCGCCGCGCTGATCCGGCGCGGCGAGATCCTGGCCGCCTACGACATCGCTCGCGCCGCCCTCGAGGCGGGTGAGACCTCGCGTGACGTCGCCTATGCCGCCGTGCTGTGCCTGGCGCGGTCGGGGGCCATCGATTTCGCGCGTTCCGAATATGTCCGCCTGGGCCTCGACCGGGCGGACGACTCGGACGCCGTGGCCTTGGGCGCGCGGCTGCTGAAGGACGTGGCCCTGGCCGCGCGCGGCCCGCGCCGCACCGCCTTCGCCCGCGCCTCGATCCGGCGTTACGAGGCCCTTTTCCAAAGGTTCGGCGGCCTGTACGGCGCGATCAACGCCGCGACCATGACCCTGGTGGCCGGCGATCCCGAGGGCGCCCTCGAGCGCGCCGCCGCTGCGCTGGAGACCGCCCCGCCGCCCGGCCTGACCGGCGAGGCCGCCTATTACGAAGCCGCCAGCCGGGCCGAGGCCCGCTTCCTGACCGGCGACGTCTTCGCCGCGCGCGAGACCCTGGCCGCGGCCATGACCTTCGCGCCCCAGGCCTATGCCGCCCACGCCTCGACCCTGCGCCAGCTGGACATGCTGTGCCGCGAAACCGAGGTCGATCCGGCCTGGCTGGCCCCTTTCCGCCCGCCGGTCTGCGCGCACTTCACCGGCCACATCCTGGGTCCTGACAAGGACGCGGCGCTGTCGGACTGCGCCTTGCGCCGCAAGGTCGACCAGCTGTTGAAGGACCAGCGGGTCGGCTTCGGCTATGGCAGCCTGGCGGCCGGGGCCGACATCGTCTTCGCCGAGGCCCTGCTGGCGTCGGGGGCCGAGCTGCACGTGGTGCTGCCCGTCAGCCGCGCCTCGTTCGTCGAGATCTCGGTGGCCCCGTTCGGCGCCGACTGGATCGTTCGGTTCGACGCCTGCATGGCCCGCGCGACCTCGATCCGCTACGCCTCGCGCGACCCCTATCTGGGCGACGAGCAGGTGTTCGCCTATTCCAGCCAGTTCGCCATGGGCTGCGCGGTGTTGCGGGCCCAGACCCTGTCGACCGAGGCGATCCAACTGGCGGTCTGGGACGGCCATGAGACCGGCGGCCCGGCCGGCGTCGCCTACGACCTGACCTACTGGGCGCGCAGCGGCCGTCGCCGCGCGGTGGTCTCGATCGAGCGTCCGGCGCCGGTCCGCCAGACGCCGACATTCTCGGACGAGCCGCCCAAGCGGGCGATGAAGGCGATGCTGTTCGCCGACGTCCAGGGCTTCGGCGCGCTGCGCGACGACCAGATCCCGGCCTTCATCGAGACGGTGATGGGCCGCATGGCCAAGGCCGTCGAGTGGCTGGCCGCGCCGCCCACCCATGTCGAGACCTGGGGCGATGGTTTGTTCCTGGTCTTCGACCGCCCGATCGACGCGGCCCTGGCGGCCCTGGCCCTGCTGGAGGGGCACAAGGCGCTGGACCTGAAGGGCCTGGGCCTGCCGCGCAGCCTGGGCCTGCGGGTCGCCGGGCACTACGGGCCGGTGCACCTGCGCCGCCATCCCCTGACCCACGCCCCGGCGGTGATCGGCACGCACGTGGTCGTCGCCGCCCGCATCGAGCCCGACGTCGCCCCCGGCTCGGCCGGGATCAGCGAAGCGCTGGCCGGGGCGCTGGCCACCTTCCACGGCGACGCCGTCTCCTGCGGTTATGTCGGCCGCACCCAGACCCGCAAGGGCTTCCCGGCCACCCCGATCTTCAGCCTCTCGCGCGCGCCATAAGAGGGGCGAAACAGCCTCAGGGCGTGGCGGCAATCGATTGCTCGCACAGGACGTTTTATCGACCGGCGGTACGCCATCTGCGGCCGGTGTGCAGATCGGCACATCTGAAATCGCAATTTCTCCCCATGGTCCAGCTGTCGACCGCGACGGGGTTCCTCCCCGCCGTCGGCCGCGTGAACCGACTAGAGGGTCCGGCCACCCGCCGGCCGGGCCCTTCTTTTCGGAAGAGCCTTCCCCCGGTCTCGGCGCCGCCGCGGCCCCCGCCACGCCAAAGGAGAGTCGACCATGCTTCTCGAAAAGTCCTTCGACGCACCGAACGCCGTCCTCAACGCCGCCCCGCCCGCCGACGACGCCGCCGCCCGGCTGCTGCGCCACGTGCTGAAGGTCTGGGCCCGTGAGCAGGGCGTGCCCGAGGCCGACGCGCCGGCCTTCATCGACGGCGTCCTGAAGTACGCCACGACCAGCATCCTGGACGGCCGATACGGGCGAGCCGGTGCGTAGTCTCAGGCTCTTCGCCGATCGCGGGGGCGATTTCGCCCGGGCGCGGAGCGTGGTCGCCGGCGCCGAGGTCCTGCCTGCGCCGGCGCTGGCTCCGGTCGAGCCGCTGTCGGCGCTGGAGACCGAGGCCTGGCGCCTGCTGTGCCCGATGGCGGCCGAGGGCCGCCGTCGCGCCGCCCCCGCCCAGGACATCGCGCGGGTCACCTGGTTTTCCGACTCGTCGCTGCTGAACGCCTGGACCGACTTCGCCGCCGCGGCGCAGGCCTGGGAAGTCGAGGGGCGCGGCAAGGCCCGCACCCTGGCCGAAGACATCGTCAGCTACGCCAAGGACAGCCCCGAGCTCTATCGCCGCCTGGCCGCCCTGATGGCGCCGATGAAGGCCCGCGCCCCATCGCTGGAGGAGGCCAAGGCCTGCCAGGCGATCCTGGAGACCCTGGGCCGCGCCGCCGAGGAGCGTGGTCGTCGGGCCAGCGCATTGGGCGACGCCGTCGCGCCCCTGGCCAAGGCCGCCACGCGCCTGGGTGCGGTGTTCGCGGGCCGCGAGCGCAACCCGCCCGTTCGCAT
This sequence comes from uncultured Caulobacterales bacterium, assembly GCA_903900155.1. Classification (GTDB taxonomy): domain Bacteria; phylum Pseudomonadota; class Alphaproteobacteria; order Caulobacterales; family Caulobacteraceae; genus Caulobacter. The sequence continues at coordinate 65,987 of CAIUMD010000060.1, forward strand.
CGTGCTGCCGCACCTGCCGGGCCTGTGCCTGGCCTATGACGACCATGGCGAGGCCTGCGCCAGCGACATGGCCATCTTCGACAAGCGCCAGTTCTGGACGCTGGAGCCCAGCGGCGAGGCCTATGCGCTGGTCAGCGCCGCCGACCCCAGCCTGGTCCTGATCGTCGACCAGGACGAAGAGCTGATCCCGCTGACCCGCAACCCCCCGCCGTTCACCTTCGCCGACCGGGGGCCGCGCCCGCGCGTGGCGCGCCGCGAGGCCACACCCCTGGAGGCCGCGCGGTTCCTGGTCTCGGTGTCGCCCGACCTCTATCTGCAGAACGTCAGCTACCAGACCCTGGCCTTGGAGTGCCAATGGCGGAATGAGGGCGAAGGCGGCTGGCGGCATGGCGCGCCGGTGGTCACCCGGCTGAAGCGCGGGGGGGCGACCCAGCGTTGGGCGTTCGAGCCGCCGCTGCGCTCGCGCCAGGAGCTGATCTTCCACGACGTCGTCGCGCCGGCCGCGATCCACGGCCTGGAGGTCGGCGGCCTCATCCGCCTGGCCGACGATTGGAGCGCCATCGCCGACGACCTGCGGGCCGGCGCCGCCCAGGTGCAGGCCTGCGCCGAGCGCGGCCAGCCGTTCGTGGCCAGCGGCTCGGTGGTCGACGTGCTGGACAGCTGGCGGCGCGTGGCCGGCGAGGCGCGCAACGCTTCGACCGACCTGGCGGACGAGGACTAGCGCCGATGCTGGACGCCATCCTCACGGGCCTGCTGGCCGGATCGCCGCTGGTCGTGACCCTGAAACTGGCCACCCTGGCCGCCGGCTTCCTGCTGGGGGTGCGCCTGCTGGCCAGCGGCGGCCGCACGGCCGACGACCGCGACCGCTCGCTGCTGAACGCGATCCGCCGGCGCCGACCGAATTAGGGCTACTTCTTCTTTTCGGCGGCCAATTCCTCGGGCGTCAGCTTGCGCACGTCGGTCACCGGATAGCGCCGGCGGCCGGTCGTTTCGGGCACGATGATCTCGGCGTCATAGCCCGAGCACACCCACGAACGACCGCGCGAATAGATGCCGATACGCAGCGACCAGTCGATGTCGGGCGACGGCGAGAACAGCGTCAGGCGGTAGACGGTCTTGGGCGAGATGGTGACGTCGACGGTGCGGTCGTCGACGACCGTGAAGCCGTTGACGTCGTCGGGTCGGAAGCACGCGCTCTTGGACCGCTCGGGCTTGGCGCCGGCGGCGAGAACGGGACCGGCGGTGAGCAACGCCGCCAGTGCGATGGATCCGATCAGGACACGCATGATCAAACACTCCTAGGGGCGCCCGCTATCATATCCTCGCGCGCGAGCGCGGCCGGCTCAAGGCTCCTGTGTTTCAGGCGTCAAACGTTTCGCCGGCCAGGATGCCGGCTTCCGAGATGCGGTGGTGATGGAACGGACCAAGGCCGGGCTCAGCGCGCCGGTTTGGCCAGCTTCAGGATCGCCATGCCGACCAGGGCCGAGGCCAGCGAGCCGGTCAGGACGCCGATCTTGGTCTGGTCGATCAGGAGCGGGTCCTTGAAGGCCAGGGCGCTGATGAACAGACTCATGGTGAAGCCCACCCCGCACAGCACCGCCACCCCATAGAGCTGGCTCAAGCTGGCTCCGCGCGGCAGCCGCGCCCAGCCCAGCTTGATCAGGCCGAAGGCGACGCCGAACACGCCCAGCTGCTTGCCCGCGAACAGGCCCAGCGCCACGCCCAGCGGCACGGGATCCAGCAGGGCGGCGAGGCCGACGCCGGCGAACGACAGGCCGGCATTGGCGAAGCCGAACATCGGGGTGACGACGAAGGCGACCGGCTTGTGCAGGGCGTGCTCCAGCCGGTGCAGCGGCGAGTGATCGCCTTCGCGCAGCGGGATGGTCAGGGCCAGGGCGACGCCGGCCAGGGTGGCGTGGATGCCCGACTTCAGCACCAGGAACCACAGCACCGCGCCCAGCAGTAGATAGGGCCACAGCGCCATGACCTTCAGCCGGTTCAGGCCGATCAGGACCAGCAGCACCGCTCCCGCGCCGGCCAGGTACGGCAGGTGCAGCTGCGCGGTGTAGAACAGGGCGATGATCACGATGGCCGCCAGGTCGTCCATGATGGCGATGGCGGTCAGGAAGACCTTCAGCGAGCTCGGCACGCGCGGCCCCAGCAGGGCCAATACCCCCAGGGCGAAGGCGATGTCGGTGGCCGACGGGATAGCCCAGCCGGCGATGCTGGCGGGATGTCCGGCGTTGAAGGCCAGGTAGATCACCGCGGGCAGGGCCACTCCGCCCAGGGCCGCGGCGCCCGGCAGCAGGACGTCGGCGGGGCGGGAGAGCTGGCCATCCAGGACCTCGCGCTTGATCTCCAGCCCGACCAGCAGGAAGAACGCCGCCATCAGGCCGTCATTGATCCAGTGCAGTGCGCTGAGTGGGCCGAGATAGATTCGCAACGCGCCGAAATAGGCCTCGGCCAAGGGTGAGTTGGCCACCACCAGCGCCAGGGCCGCGGCGGCCATCAGCACATAGCCGCCAGCCGCCTCGTCCTTGAGGAACTCGGCCAGCGCCCGGCGCGCACGCAGGCTCATCGTCTTCAGGGCCATGTCAGAGCGTCCTCAGGAAACGGTTGGCGAAAAACAGGCCCACCAGTCCGAGGGCGCAGGCGATATAGGCGCCGCCCGCCAGAAACTGGCCCCAGGCGATGTCCAGCTTGGCGAACGACTTCACCAAGAGCAGCGAGATGCTGCCGATATAGCCGAACGAGTCGGCGACATAGATGAGAAAGCCGGCCGTGCCGACCTTGCCGGTGGCGGCGATCATGCGATCGAACAGCATGGCGTTGAACGGGGTGTAGCCCATATAGAGCCCTGCGCCGGCCAGGATCATCCACCACACCGGCGCCAGAACGCCCAGCTGATAGGCCAGGGTCGAGGCGCCCAGCAGAACAAAGCCCAGGGCCACGAAGCCGATGTTGAAGCCGACGGCCCGGCGATTATCCTTGACCCCCATCAGGGCGGCCAGGCCGACCAGCACGATGGCGGCCACCGGCAGCTCCGACAGGGTGAAGATCGCGGCGGCGTTCTTGAAGCCCAGCTCCGCCCAGATCTCGGCCGAGAAGTTGTCGCGGAAGTCGCGCAGAGCGGTCAGGATCACATAGACGGCGATCAGCAGGATCAGGGCCGGGGCGTAGGCGGCGAAAAGAGCGATGCGGTCCTGGCGGCTCATCGGCGCACGCTTGACCCGCTCGGCCTCGTCGGCGGCGCTGGGCGGCGGCAGCTGGGCCAGGGCGACGACGGCGATCAGCATCAGCGGCGCGAACACCAGGCCCGACACGGCCGGCATCCACTTCTCGTCGACGTTCGACAGCAGCAGCATCTTGCCGACCGACTTGGCCACGCCCGACGACAGGATGAAGCTGGCGCACAGCATGGCGCCCAGCACCTCGGTCAGGCGACGGCCCTCGAGAAAGCCGAACACCAGGCCCCAGATCATTCCGAGACAGAGGCCGTTCAGGTACAGGGCCATCGGTCCGATCACCGTCGGCAGGGCCCCGAACAGCAGCAGCGACATCTGCGCCCCGAAGATCAGGGTCAGGATGCCCATGGCGCGTTTGCCGCCCGGCATCTCGGAGATCACCTTGACCCCGATGAACTTGGCCGTCGCGTAGCCGGCGACCTGGGCGATGACGAGGGCGATCTTGAAGTCGAAGGCGAACGGCCAGCCCTCGGGATGGCTGAAAGCGGCGGCCGTGAACGGCTTGCGATAGCCGAACATGGCGAAATAGACGGCGAAGGACGACAGGCCGCCATACAGGGCGAACAGCCAGGGCGGGGCCGTGGTCAGGAAGCGGGTCACCGCGCCCTGTTTGGCGGTCTCGTGCATGGAGGTTCCCCAGGGAGCGCAAAGTCTGACCTTCAGCTAGCCCGCTTCGTTCGATGGGGGCAACGAAAGTCGGACCTCAAGCGACCCCTTAGGCGGCCTGCGCGCCGCCGATGACCACGTTCCAGAGCCGTTCGCGGTCGATCGGCTTGGCCAGGTGCGCGTCGGCGCCGGCGGCCAGGGCGGCCAGCTGGTGCTCGGGACCGATATTGGCGGTCAGCATGACGATCGGGGTGCGGCCCTCGCCGCGGGCGGCCTCGATGTCGCGCAGGCGGCGGGTGGCGGCCAGCCCGTCGAGGCGTGGCATCTGCATGTCCATCAAGACGAGGTCGAAGCGGTCGCCCTCGAAGGCCTCGATGCCCTCCTGGCCGTCGCACGCCATGACCAGCTCGACGCCCAGCGGGGCCAGCAAGAGCTCGACGACGGCGCGGTTGACCTCGTGGTCCTCGACCAGCAGCACGCGGGCCGGGCGTTCGGGGAGTTCATCGGCGACGACCGGGGCGGCGGCGGTCGCCACCCGCAGCGGCACGGTGAAACGGAACAGGCTGCCGACGCCGCGCCTGGACCGCGCCTCCAGCGTCCCGCCCAGGAGCTCGATGATCGCCTTGCAGATCGGCAGGCCCAGTCCGCCGCCGCCATAGCGCCGCGACAGCGAGCCGTCGGCCTGGGTGAAGGGCTGCAGCAGCCTGGGCAGCAGGGCCTCGTCGAAGCCGACGCCGGTGTCGCGCACCTCGACGGTCAGGCTGCGGGACGTGGGCGTGGCGGTGGGCAGGGTGGCGATCGAGACCACGACCTCGCCGTTTTCCGTGAACTTGACGGCGTTGGCGGCCAGGTTGCCGACCACCTGGGCCAGGCGCGCCGGATCGCCCTCGAAACGGCCTTCGGTCTGGGCGTTGAGATCCAGGCGCAGGGTCAGGCCCTTGTCGGCGGCGCGGGCCCGCAGCGGGGCGATGGCGTCCTCGATGGTCTCGACCAGGTCGAAGGCGGCCAGTTCCAGTTTCAGGTCGCCGGCGTCCAGGCTGGCCACGTCCAGGATGTCCGACATCAGCCGCTCGACGTCGCGGCCCGAGGCGCGGATCAGGTCGACCATGCGGCGCTGCTCGGGGCTGAGCGGGGTCTGGGACAGGGCGCTGCCGGCCCCGATCACGCCGTTCAGGGGCGTGCGGATCTCGTGGCTGACATTGGCTAGGAACACCGACTTGGCTCGGTCGGCGGCGGCGGCGTCCTGTTCCAGTTGGGCGCGCTCCAGCTGGCTTTCGCGGAAGGCCAGCACGGTCTCGGCGATGCGGCCGAACTCGTTCTTCTGGTCCAGGTGAGGGACCTCGACATTCAGGTCGCCGGCGATCAGCCGCGACATGGCCGCGATCAGCCCGTCGATCCGGCGGGTGATGCCCCGGTGGATGGCGAAGGCCAGGGCCAAGGCGCTCGCCACCGAGACCGCCACGATCAGCAGGCTGACCCCGAAGCGGATGACCAGCAGATCCAGCTCCTGCTTGACCGAGGCGTGCAGCTGGCGAGCGCTGACATCCCAGGCCGCCGTGGCCGCCGCGTGCAGGCGGGAAAGGTCGGGCCGCGCGCCGGCCGCCACGGCCTCGCGCTGCGACAGGGCGTCGGCCCGGGCCAGGCTCAACTCGGCCCGGCGCTTTTCCAGCAAGGCGGCGATGGCGATGTCGGGATGGTTGGCGGCGGCCTTGACCAGCGCCTGGTCCAGGATCTCGGCCTGGGCGTTCAGCCGCTCATAGGCCGAAAACACCCGCTGGCGGCGGCCGGTCATCTCGTCGGGCAGGGCGGAGGCCTGCTCCAGGCGGGCGATCGCGGTCCACAGGTTCGGCAGGCCCACGGCGGCGCTGTCGCCCAGATAGAAGCGGGCCAGGTCGCGGTCCAGGGTCAGGTTCGAGGCGTCGGCGATCGCGCCGATCAGCACCGCTCCGGCCTCGGCGCGGTTGCCGGGCTGGGCGGCGGCGAAGGCGTGCAGCGGGTCGACGACGCCCAACCTGGCGGCGGGCTTTTCCAGGGCCTGGATCGGGCGACGGACCGGATCGACCACGCTGGGCCAGGCCTGGCGCAGCAGCGCCGCGCCGCGCACCTCGCGCGCGGTGAAGGCGATGTCGCGCACGGCATAGACCGTCAGGGTCGACAGCAGGATGGCCAGCGGGACCAGGAACAGGACCGTCAACAGGCTCAGGCGCTGGGCAAGGGTCGTGGCGCCGTCGAAGCGCTTCAGTGGGCGCAGCTGCACGGGGTCTCCGCACGTCCGGGCCGCCCTCGACGCTCGCCCCCCGGCAGGCGTCCGTGCGACCGCACGCGCATATGACGGCGGAACGCGGCGAGGAGCAAGCGTGGCCGGTTGGCGGGGGCTTCAGTCCGCGTGGACGGGAGCGTGGAGGTCGCCGGCCGCCCGCACGATCTGGTCCGCCATCACCGCGTGGGCTTGGGCGGTCGGGTGGATGGTGCCGCTGACGGCCTCGCCTCGACCTTCCTTGCCCTTGAATACGACATACTGCGTCAGGGCTGCGTCGTTGGCGGTGCGGAACCAGCGGCCCGACCGGGGCGCGTAGGCGTTCCAGTCGGTCGGCGCAGGGTAATCCCGGTCCCAGCCCCCGGCGATCCAGCGCGGCCAGCCGAATTCCTTTTCATAGGTCTGGCCAAGACCGTCGCTCGCGCACACGCCGTGCCGCGCGGTGACCGGCGCCTGGTCGACCACCGTCCAGCCGCTCCGGGCCATGACCTCGCCGACATTGCGATTCAGGTTGGCCCAGGCGCGCTTCTCGAGCACGCAGGCGGAATAGTAAGCGATATTGTCGGGGACGCCGTAGAGGCAGTCCTTGCCGTCCGGCGCGTTCGCGATGCCGAAGCTCCACGGATCGGGCTGGAAGAAGGAGGGCACGCGGGTGTACTGGGCCAGCCACGGTTCGCGCTGCATCCGCAGGCCTTCGTCCTTCGCGGGGATGGTGCGGACGCCAGGAAGCTTGGTCCAACGCTCGCCGCAGAGCCGTCCTGCCTCGTCGCGTAGGATGCTGGGGTACAGGGTGTGGATCTTGACCTTGGCCTTGGCGCCCAGGCCCGAGAGGTTGAAGGCGCGCGCGCCCAGGTCCAGCATGGCAGGCAGGTCGATCAGCGCCAGTTCTTCGGCGGAGGGCGCATAGTCCCAGGTGAAGGGGTTCCACTGGCTGGCTATGGTCTGGCAGCGCCATTGCCCGGGAACCTTGAGGGGGCAGACCAGGCCCATATTCGGGTTGCGGCTCTTTTCCAGTTCGCTGTTGGCGAGGAAAAAGACGCTGCCCGGCGTGCGCCCGTTCGCCGGCATGACGGCCCAGGCGGCGACACCAGCGAACCCGATGTCGTTGCCGCCCAGGGTGTTCAGCACCACGTCGGGCCGCCGCCACCAGGTCGAGCAAGTCTGGACGACGACCTCCTTCAGGCCTTGCCCGGCTTTCTTAAGGGTATGGCTGGAAAGCTGGTTCCAGTAGGTCAGGCCCTGGGGAATGGCGAGCTTCTGTTCCTGCCCCTTCACCTCACACAGCAGGTCCACCGCCTGGTTGATCTGGGATTCTCTGTAGGCGATCGAGTCCCATTCGCCGCCCTTGTGACGCGGGCCGCCCGGCGCCGAGGTGCGGGGCGCGACGAAGCCGTCCAGCATGGTCGCGCCGGAGCAGGCGAACGAGACGAAGGTCACCGACCGCCGCCGATCCTGCGCCGCCAGGCTGAGGGCGGCCAGGGCGTGCTGCGACAGCAGGGAGCGATGGCAGGTGTTGTCCCACCAGTCGGCGGACCCGCTTGGCCGAAGTTTGAGGGACGACCACCAGTCGATGCCGCCGCGTTTGGCGGCCCGGCCTTCAGCGGTGAGCTCGGACCATTTGGTCGGGCGATCGGGATTGCCCTCGCCGGCGGCGAACGAGTCGCCCATCGCCAGGATCAGGGTGTCCTCGACCTTGACGCAGGTCGTGACGGGTGGGCCACCGGCGATCTCGGCGGTGACGTCGACGTCGGTGTCGGGCTTGACCTCGAGCGCCGTCGCCTCGGCGCAGGCGCGCGGGGCGCTGACCGTCTCGCCGGTCCGCCACACGCAATCGCCCGCCTGGCTCGGCATCTGGATCCAGATCCGGCGGTAGTCGGGCTTCAGGAGCGCCTTCTTGTCGTCGCCGTAGGTCTCGGACGACCGGTTGTAGAAGGTCGCCTTATAGAGGCCGCCGTCGGGCAGGTCGGTCTTTACCAGATGCCGGATAGCCGTCTCATAGGCCTTTTCCATCGAGACCGTGGTCGAGCCGGCATTGGCGGCGGCCAGGTCGTCCAGCAGGGCGTCGCCGGCCTGGCGACCCGCCTCGGTCTTGTTGAACAGAGCAAAGCCCCCGGCGACCTTCCAGTCGATCCGCGGGTTGTCCGCGCAGGCCGCGAGGGCGGGGCCGGCGACGAGGCCGAGGCTGAGCGCCGCTACAACCGCTATCGTCTTTCGCATCTGGCCCCCCGACCGTCTTGCGCTATGCGTGAAGTTTCTCCATTTAATAACTCAAGGTTGAAGACGTCAAGTTGGTAAACCATCGTTCACCCAAATCTGAAGCTGGGGGCGGCAAGGTGGGTCATCTTCAAGACGTTCTCGCCGGCGCGGCGCTGAGCCTGGCGCTTCTGGCGACGCCTGCGGTCGCGCGGGCGGAGGTTGCTGAGCCGAGCGGCTGCCCGATCGACAGCAGGCTGGCCACGACCGCGCCCGCCAGTGATCTGCGCATCACCTTTCTGGGGGTCTCGACCCTGGTCTTCGACGACGGGGTGAGCCAGCTGCTCGTCGACGGCTATGTCACCCGGCCCGGTTTCATCGACACGGCCTTCCGGCGGATCGGGCCGGTCCGGGCCAAGCTCGACAAGCAGCTCCACGGCGCCGGCGTCGAACGCCTGCGCGCCGTGCTGGTGGCGCACGCCCATCACGACCACGCCATGGACGCGCCGATGATCGCCGACCTTCACAAGGAGGCGGTGATCGTCGGCGGGGCCTCGACGGTGAACCTGGGCGTCGCCGCCGGACTGCCCGGGAAGCAGCTCTGCACGGTCCATGACCGCCAGACGCTCTATTTCGGCCCCTACGAGGTCGAGGTGTTCAAGGCACCGCACGGCGATACGGGCCGCCTGCTGGGCTGGCTCCTGACCGGCGACACGCCCTCGAGCCAGACCCTGCCGGCCCGCTTCTCGAAGCTGAAGGACAAGGAGAACTTCTCCTACCTGATCCGGCATGGCGGCCGCGAGATCCTGGTCCATCCCAGCGCGGGCTACACGCCGGGCGCCTATGCCGGGGTCAACGCCCAGGTCGTGTTCCTGGGCGTCGGGCGCCTGGGAAAGCTGTCGCAGGAGGACATCGCAAAGTACTGGCGGCAGGTGGGCGGCGCGGTCGGGGCGTCGACCGTGGTCCCGGTCCACTGGGACAACTTCATGCGGCCCATCGACCAGCCGCTGAAGCCGCTGCCTTGGCCGCTGGACCGCTTCGAGCTGGGACAGCAGAGGCTGGACCGCGCGATCGCCGAGGGTGACCGGCCGGTGTCCGTGCTGCGGCTGGACGCGCATGACACGCTGCTGGTCGCATCTGGGGGAGCGGTCTCGCTCGATCGTATGGGCGCAGACCCAAACAAAAACGCCCCCCGCTGAGCGGGGGGCGTCTTCGTATTCGCAAAGCGGGAAGAACCGTTTAGGCGGCCTTGACCAGCGACTTGGTCAGGATGCCGATGGCGGCTTCGCGGTCGATGCGCTCGATGGCGGCGACTTCGCGGGCCATGCGGTCCAGGGCCGATTCATACAGCTGGCGTTCCGAATAGGACTGTTCCGGCTGGTTCTCGGCGCGGTGCAGGTCGCGGACCACTTCGGCGATCGAGATCAGGTCGCCCGAGTTGATCTTGGCTTCATATTCCTGGGCGCGGCGCGACCACATGGTGCGCTTCACGCGGGCGCGGCCCTTCAGGGTCGTCAGCGCCTGCGAAACGGTGCCGCCTTCGGCCAGGGGACGCAGACCGGCCGTCTTGGCCTTCTTGGTCGGGACACGCAGCGTCATTTTTTCGTGGTCGAAAGTGATGACGTAGACTTCGAGCGACATGCCGGCCACTTCCTGGGTCTCGATCGCTTGGATAGTGCCCACACCGTGCGCGGGATAAACGACGTGATCGCCGACCGAGAATTCCAGACCAGTCTTGCTCATGTTCGTCCTCATGTATGCGGGCCCGCAGGACCCGAACGCCGTAACCCACCCCAAATCAAAAACGACAGGTTCTTGCTCCGCGGAATGGGATGCGCGGGGCCAAGCCTGTCAGGATTTGGAATAGATCTCTAAGACACCCTTCGCCTTCGATCGGGCGAGCCGGCTCAAATGGGTTTATTGAAACGGCTTCTTCGACAAGACGGACGGTCGCGAATAGCCGCAGCCGTCACGTCGAGGGCGACAATAGCATAAAATTCAGCCCTACGAAAGGGTTGCGTCCCGGCATGCGGGACACAACCGTCAAGCTTTCGCAGGCCGACGTCTTTTCAGGCTTGAGAAATCGCGAGGACGCTTACGAGCCCTTGCCCGGCTTCTCGCTGAAGTACTTTTCGAACTTGCCGGTCTCGCGCTCGAACGCCTCGCGGTCGGCGGGCGGCTCGCCCTTCACCGTGATGTTCGGCCAGACCTTGGCGTAGTCGGCGTTGATCTTCAGCCACTTGCCGTCGGCCTCGTCCTCGGTGTCGGGCTTGATGGCGTCGATCGGGCACTCCGGCTCGCAGACGCCGCAGTCGATGCATTCGTCGGGATTGATGACGAGGAAGTTCTCGCCCTCGTAGAAGCAATCGACCGGGCACACCTCCACGCAGTCCATGAACTTGCAGCGGACGCAGGCGTCGGTGACGATGTAGGTCATCGAAAACTCGGATGAGGTCGGACGGAGTTAGGCGCGGGCGTTTTCGAAGCCTCAGGCCCTCTTGTCAATGCGGCTTGGCCGCGCGCGGTCCCAGGAATTCTCTAGGCGTGGCCAGGGCGCGACGACTTTCTGCATGCCCTCGCGCGTTGTGCAGGAACGTCACGCGACATCGGGTCGCCTTGGAGGTCGTCTGGACGCAAACCATTTCTTATTGAACGAACGTGATTATGCGGACTGGGAAACGCCCAATAAAAACAAAGTCGGAAAGCCGACAGATATGAAGATTGAAGCCTTGGCTGTCCAACCCACGCTGGAAGCCGACACCGCCACGCGCGCCCTGGCCAGGGCGCGTGCGCGCGCATTCGGTGAGTTCGTCCGCGAGATTCCCTTCGCCGCGGCTCTGCTGGATCGCGACCTGACCCTGGTCGCCGTCAGCCGCGAATGGGCTGATCAGGGCATCGCCGCAGGCGTGGCCATCGGCGACGACGCCGGGGCCGGCGGGCTGGTGGCCCCCGAGGACGCCGGCGTGCTTCTGGCCTGCGCCGAGGAGGGCGTGCCGTTCTCGCGCTATCTGCCGACGCTGGACGCCCTGGGCGTCCAGCACATCTGGCGCACCGAATTTTCCGCCTGCGTGGACGCCGGCGAGATCTACGCGGTGATGATCACCGCCCGCGACGTCACCGGCTATGCCGAGAGCGTCCTGCGCGCCGAGCGCGACAAGCAACGGCTGACGATGGCGCTGGAGCTCGATGAGCTGCTGGTCCGCGAATACGACCTGCGCACCGGCGAGATCTATTTTTCGGGCGCTGCGCCCGAGCTGCAGCGGTTCTGCCTGTTCGACAAGGACCCGCTGGAGATCGTCCATCCCGACGACCGCCAGCGCTGCGCCGACGCCGTGGCCACCCGCAAGCTCGGCGAGGCCCGGGTCTTCGAGTTCAAGCTGAACCGCGACGACGGGCTGGAGACCTGGGTCCGCTCGGTCGGCAAGGTGTTCGTCGGGGCCGACGGCAAGCCCGAGAAGCTGGTCAACCTGTTCAAGGACATCACCGACCGCCGCCGCCAGACCGAGGCGATCGAGACCCTGGCGTTCAAGGATCCGCTGACGGGCCTGCCCAACCGCGCCCTGTTCCAGCACCGCTTCCAGGAGGCGGTGACGGCGTCCGAGACCCTGGGCGAGATATTCGGCCTGATCATGATCGACGTCGATCATTTCAAGGACATCAACGACAGCCTGGGCCACGACGCGGGCGACGCGTTGCTCAAGCGCCTGGCGGGCATGCTGGAGCACGCCTTTCGCAGCAACGACACCGTGGCCCGCCTGGGCGGCGACGAGTTCGCGGTGATCCTGCGCGGCCTGCACGGCGAGGCCGACATGCTGCGGCCGATCGGCAAGCTGCAGGACCTGCTGCGCCAGCCCATCGAGCACGGCGGCCGCAGCTTCACGGCCAGCGCCAGCATCGGGGCGGCCCTGCATGGCGACCCGGACGCCGACCCAGCCCACATGATCAAGAACGCCGACATCGCGCTCTACCGCGCCAAGGAGGCCGGCCGGAACCGCAGCATCGTGTTCGAGCCGTCGATGCGGTCCGAGGTCGAGCGGCGGCTGGAGCTGCTGCGCGACGTGCGCATGGCCCTGGCCGACAACGAGTTCACCCTGTTCTACCAGCCGGTGGTCGACATCCGCGAGAACAAGGTCGCCGGTTTCGAGGCCCTGATGCGCTGGGTCCACCCCGAGCAGGGCGTGCTGACCCCGGCCCGGTTCATGGCCGCCTTCGAGGACCAGGACCTGTCTTTGAAGCTGGGCGACGTGGCCTTCGAGGCGGCGTTGCGCCAGATGCGCGAGTGGCTGGACCAAGGGATCGAGTTCGGCCGCGTGGCGGTCAACATCAGTTCCGCCCAGTTCCGCTCGGGCCGCCTGGCCGAGGAGATCCAGGAGCGCCTTGCCCGCTGGAACGTGCCCTGCCAGCGCCTGACCATCGAGGTCACGGAGAACGTCTATATGGGTTGGGGCTCGGACCTGGTCAGCGACACCGTGCGCCGCCTGCACGAGGCCGGGGTGATGATCGCCTTGGACGACTTCGGCACCGGCTACGCCTCGCTGGCCAACCTCCGCCAATTCCCGATCGACCGCCTGAAGATCGACAAGTCCTTCGTCCAGAACGCCGAGGACGAGGCGATCGTGAAGGCCGTCATCACCCTGGGCGCGTCCATGGGCATGAAGGTGGTGGCCGAGGGGGTCGAGGACGCCGAGCAGCTGGCGGCCCTGGATCGCTACGGCTGCGACCAGGTGCAGGGCTACCATTTCGGCCGCCCGATGCCGGCCGACGCGGTGGCGGGGTTCCTCAAGGGATTCGGCGGCTAGCCTTTAGTGGCCTGCGACGCCGTCGATCGTGTAGCGTCGAGGCATGACACTGACGGTGCGCAAAGTGCTGCGGCGATCCCGCGGCTTCGTGGGGCGGTCCATCTGGGTGATGGTCGCCATCGTGCTGGTGCAGCTGACGGCCAGCGTGGCCTTCTACAGCGCCATCGATCGCCAGACCCTGCGCGAGGACCATGCCCGCCGCATCGCCGAGCTCTTGGTGGTGGGCGAGCGCGTCGCGCGTCTGGCCCAGGCCGATTTCGACCATGTGATGAGCTCGCACTATCTGGAGGCCGAGGTCGCCGTCCTGCCACCCGAGGGCCCGCCGACCAGCCGTGACCAGACCGCCGAGGCCGACGCCATCGCCGACTATGTCCAGCGCTGGGAACCGGCTCTCGCCGGGCGTTCGCTGCGCGTGTGGTCCGAGAGCCGCCCCGACGGCGGTCGCGACCTGGTGGGCGTCATGGGTCTGAAGGACGGCCGCTGGCTGACCTTCCGCTCGCGCAACTTCCCGCGGCCCTGGCCGATCGCCCTGCGCGCGGTGGCCACGACCCTGGTGTTCTCCCTGGCCTGCGTGGCCCTGGGCGCCTATGCCCTGCGCCAGCTGGGCGCGCCGCTGCGCCGCCTGACCGAGGCTTCGCGCCACGTCGGCGAAAGCCCACCGTCGCCGATCTTGGTCGAGGGCCCCAACGACATCGTCGAGCTGGGCCGGGCCTTCAACGACATGCAGCGCCGTATCGCCGGCCTGATCGAGGACCAGGCCAAGGCGATGGAGGCGCTCAGCCACGACCTGCGCACGCCCCTGGCCCGCCTGACCCTGGCCTCCGACTATATCGAGCCCGACGACATCAGGGCGCTGGTCGCCGACAACACCCACGAGCTGGACGCCATGCTGCGTTCCCTGGCCGACTGGCTGCGCGCCCAGCACTCGGCCAGCACCGCCGAACTCGTCGACCTGCCGTCGCTGATCCAGGGCGTCGTGGCCCGCTGGCCCGACAAGGTCCGCTACGAGGGCGACAAGACCCTGGAGGTCACCACCCATCGCGGTCCGCTGGAACAGGCCCTGATCCGCCTGATCGACAACGCCGTCCGCTTCGGCGGCCAGGCCAAGGTGCGGTTGGTGGAAGGGGCCGAGGGGCCGGTGATCGAGGTGCTGGACCAGGGGCCCGGCCTGACCGACGAGGCCATGGCCCGGATCTACGAGCCGTTCTTCCGGGGGGATGCGGCGCGGGCGCGCGACACGGGCGGCTTCGGCCTGGGGATCCCGACGGCCGAACGCCTGATCAAGCGCTTCGGCGGCAAGCTGGTGATCGGCAACCGCGAGGGGGGCGGGGTGAGCGCCCGGATCTGGCCGCCATTACCAAGCCCTCTCTCATAGAGAGGGAGGGGCCCATCGCGAAGCGGTGGGAGGGTGAGAGGTTACAAAGGTAGCCGAAAGATCTCGACCTAAACCGTCATCCCGCGACTTGTTCGCGGGACCCATTTGTCCGCCGCAGGCGCAGAGCGGAAATACGCTCTCACATGGAAGCTGAACCATGGGTCCCGCGCATAAAGCGCGGGATGACGACGGTGGGTGTTATCCCTCGACGGCCTCGTACAGCCCCCGCGCCTCGGTCGCTGGCCCACGCCGTTCGCCGCAGTCCAGGACGCGCACGGCGATCAACCGTCCGCCCAGGCCGAACACCACCACGTCGCCGGGCTTCAGCGTCCGGGAGGGCTTGTCCACGCGGCTCTCCGTCCCCGCGCGGGTCAGGCGGATGCGGCCTTCGTCGACGAACTTGGCGGCCAGGGAGCGGGTTTTGAAGAACCTCGCGCGCCACAGCCAGACATCGGCGCGGACACTGTCGCCGTGCGTGTCGGTCATGACGCGGCTTTCTGGGCGGCGCTCTTGCGGCGGCGCGGTTTCTTCCGCCTCGGCGGCGGCTCGGTCAGCTTGGCCAGGGCGGCGAACGGCGAGTCCGGCCTGGCCTTGACCGGCTTCTGTTCCAGCTTGGCGGCGCCGCGGCGTTTCCAGACGATCGGCTGGTCGGGCTTGGCGCGGATGGCGGGGGTGTAGTCCAGCGCCCGCAGGACGTTGGAGGCCTGCTTGGCGGTCCAGCCCAGCTTTTCCAGCGCCGGGTCGGTCAGCACCACGCCGCCGTGCTGCTGGGCGGCGCGCAGCAGGGCGTCCAGCGCCTCCAGCTGCTCCACCGGGATGCTGAAGCCGGCCACGGCGCGCAGGCCGCTGGCCGACAGCTCGCGCCCCGACGGCTCGGGCGAGGGCAGGGGCTCCAGCGTCGTCAGCGCCCCGCGCCAGCCGGTCGGGTTCAAGGCGCGGGCGCAGGCGATGGCCTCGGCGGTGATGACGCCGGGACAGTAGAGGCTGAAGGCCCCGATCTTGACGCCCAGGCTCTTCAGGGTCCGGCGCTCGGCTTGGCTGAGCGCCTTCAGCTCGGGATCGACAGGACGCTTGTCCAGCACCCCGCCGGCCTCGAGCAGGCGGTGGGCCACGCCGCGCGGCAGGCCGCGCAGCTCGCCGCCGCCGAGCGCGCGTTCCAGCTTGCGCAGCGGGGAGAGGCGCTTGTCGACCTCCGACGCCAGGAAGGCGTCCAGCCGCCGCTCGGCCCGCTCGCGCACGGGGACGGGACCCAACTCGCCCAGCAGGCGGGCGCGGGGCGACAGCAAGGGCAGGTCGCGACGCACTGCGCCAGCGGCCTCGCCGCGCCACAGGATCACGCCGTCGGGCGTCAGGGCGAAGGCGTCGTCGGGCTCGCTGGCCAGCAGGCCCAGGCGGCGGGCGATCTCGGGACCCACCGCGCGCTGGGCGGCGTTGCGCAGGGCCTTCTCCTCGAGGGGGCTGGCGGCCTTGACCGGGGTGAAGGCCACGCCCGACAGATGGCCGACCACGTGGCCCTCGACCGTCACCTCGCCGTCCTGGCCGACGCCGGCATACAGCGTCTCGCGCTCGCCCAGCTGCTTCATCAGCACGCTGGTGCGGCGGTCGATGAACCGGGCCATCAGCTTTTCGTGCAGGGTGTCGCTGATCCGGTCCTCCAGCTGGCGGGTCAGGCCCTGCCAGTGGGCGGGATTGGCCACCCAGTCGGGGCGGTTGGCGATGTAGCTGAGGGTGCGTACGCCCGACAGGCGCGCGGCCAGGCTGTCGATCTCGCCGTCGACGCGGTCCAGGGCCTTGAACTGGCTGTTGACCCAGTCCTCGGGCAGGCGCTTCTTGCCCGTGGTCAGGTCGTCGAACAGGGTGCGCGCCATGCGCTGGTGGTCGTCGTCGGTGGTCTTGCGGAAGTCGGGCGTCTGGCAGACGTCCCACAGCCGCAGCAGGGCCGCGCGGTCGGTCTTGCAGCGCTTGATGACGTCTTCGTCCTTGGCCAGGGCGCGCAGGGTGCGCTCGTCCAGGGCTTCCTGCGACAGCGACAGGCTCTTGCGTCCCGGCGGCTCGTTCAACGAGCGCAGCAGGCCCGGCAGCGAGCCGAAGTCCAGGCGGGCGTTGCGCCACTCGGCCTGGGTGATCGGCTCGAACGTATGGTTTTCGACCGCTTCCACGAGATCCTCGTCGATCTCCTCGCAGTCGCCGGTGACCCCGAACGTGCCGTCGCGGGTGTAGCGGCCCGCCCGGCCGGCGATCTGGCCGATCTCTTGCGGATAGAGCCAGCGGGTGCGCTTGCCGTCGAACTTGCGCAGGCCCGCGAAGGCCACGTGGTCGACATCCATGTTCAGGCCCATGCCGATGGCGTCGGTGGCCACCAGGAAGTCGACCTCGCCGGACTGATAGAGCGCCACCTGGGCGTTGCGGGTGCGGGGGCTGAGCGATCCCATCACGACCGCCGCGCCGCCCCGCTGCCGCCGGATCAGCTCGGCGATCGCGTAGACCGCGTCGGTGGAGAAGGCGACGATAGCGCTGCGGCGGGGCAGGCGGGTCAGCTTCTTGGAGCCGGCATAGGAGAGGTTCGAAAACCGCTCGCGCCCGACGATCTCGGCGTCCGGCAGCAGGCGGCGCACCAGCGGACCCATGGTCCCGGCGCCCAGGAACATGGTCTCGAACTTGCCGCGCGCATGCAGCAGGCGGTGGGTGAAGATGTGGCCGCGCTCGGGATCGGCGCACAGCTGGATCTCGTCGACGGCCAGGAAGTCGACCTCGCGCGCCAACGGCATGGCCTCGACCGTGCAGACGAAATAGGCCGCGCGCGGCGGGGTGATCTTCTCCTCGCCGGTGATCAGGGCGACGGCCGCCTTGCCGCGCAGCTTGACGATCCGGTCGTAGATCTCGCGCGCCAACAGGCGCAGCGGCAGGCCGATCATGCCCGAGGCGTGACCCAGCATGCGTTCGACGGCCAGATGGGTCTTGCCGGTATTGGTGGGTCCCAGGACCGCGGTCAGCTTCGAAGGGGCCAGGCCGGTCGAACGGTCACTCATGCGGGGAAGGTGGGGCGGGAATCGTGGGGAGGCAAGGCGGTGCGTCGATCCAGATCCTCCCCCCAGCGGGCAGGGGAATCGCATATGGCGGTGGAGTCGAAATTTTAGGGCGAACGGGTTGCGAGATGTCTTCCTCACGGTGTTGGGAGGAGGCGGATGGAGTCGTTTTCCGATTGTTTTGGAGAGGTCGCTGATCCACGGGCCAAAA
>CAIUMD010000061.1 GCA_903900155.1 uncultured Caulobacterales bacterium
TCCGCCACCGGCACGCCCGCTTCCTGCTCGCGCAGGATCCCAATAATCTGCTCTTCCGTGAACCGTGACCGCTTCATTCGTCCGTCCTTTTGGTGCGCGGACTCTAATTATTCCTGGAGGAGTTTCAGGGGGTCACGTCAGGCCCTTTGTAGCATTTTGGAAAAATGTCATAGAAATCAACCGCAACAAAGTATGACACCGGTGGACATGGCGAGCCGCTTGCCGCTAAGTGACCGCAACCAAAGTACTCGTCGGGAGGAACACCCCATGGTCGATATCAATCGTCGCGGCGCGCTGGGCTCGCTGCTGACCGGCGCCGGCCTGGCCGCCTTGCCCGCCGCTTCGGAAGCTGCCCCAATGGCAGGAATGGGCCAGATGGGCCTGCTGCCCGCCAAGGCCACGACCGGCCCGACCTGGGTCAAGGGCGTCGAGGGTCAGCGCAAGGCCGACCTGGGCGACGGCACGTTCCTGAACCCGATCCTGGCCGGCGACCACCCCGACCCGTCGATCCTGAAGGACGGCGACGACTACTACATGACTCACTCGTCGTTCGACGCGTATCCGGGTCTGCTGATCTGGCGCTCCAAGGACCTGGTGAACTGGACCCCGGTCACCACGACGCTGAAGACCAATGTCGGCTCGATCTGGGCGCCCGAGATCTGCAAGCACAAGGGCCGCTACTACATCTACCTGCCGGCCAAGCAGCCCAACAACAACACCAGCTACGTGATCTGGGCCGACAAGATCGAAGGCCCGTGGTCCGAGCCGATCGACCTGAAGCTGCCCCGCTATATCGACCCCGGCCACATCGTCGACGAGAAGGGCGAGCGCTGGCTGTTCCTGTCAGGCGGCGACCGCATCAAGCTGGCGCCCGACGGCCTGTCGACGGTCGGCGCGCCCGAGCACGTCTACAACCCCTGGCGCTATCCCGACACCTGGGACGTCGAGGGCTTCTCGCCCGAAGGCCCCAAGGTCATGAAGCGCGGCGAGTACTTCTACATGATCACCGCCGTGGGCGGCACGGCGGGCCCGCCGACCGGCCACATGGTCATCGTGGCGCGCGCCAAGACCCTGGCCGGCCCGTGGGAGGATCACCCGAGGAACCCGGTCGTGCGCACCGTCGACAACAGCGAGAAGTGGTGGTCGCGCGGCCACGCCACCCTGGTCGAAGGCCCGACGCCCGGCGACTGGTGGACCGTCTATCACGGCTACGAAAACGGCTATTACACCCTGGGTCGCCAGACCCTGCTGGCCCCGGTCACCTGGACCGCCGACGGCTGGTTCGAGGTGGGCGGCGGCGACCTCAGCAAGCCCATTCCCAAGCCCAAGGGCGGCAAGGCCGGCCCGCACGGCATGGCGCTGTCGGACGACTTCACCACCGACAAGTACGGCGTGCAGTGGAACTTCTTCGACCCCAAGCCGGGCGAGCACCAGCGCCTGACCCGCGCCAATGGCGTCATGACCCTGAAGGGCGCCGGCGAAGCCCCGTCCAGCGGCGCGCCGCTGATCTTCGTCAATGGCGACCAGGCCTATGAGATCGAGTGCGAGATCGAGGTCGACGCCGACACCCGCGCCGGCCTGATCCTGTTCTACGATCGCCAGCTGTATTGCGGCCTGGGCTTTGACAGCAAGAACTTCGTCACCCACCAGTACGGCATCGAGCGCGGACGTCCCGCAAACCCGCACGGCGCCAAGATGCTGATGAAGGTGATCAACACCCGCCACATCGTCAGCTTCCACACGTCGGGCGACGGCGGCCAGACCTGGAAGCGCTTCGACCGCGGCATGGAAGTCAGCGGCTACCACCACAATGTGCGCGGCGGCTTCCTGATGCTGAAGCCGGGCCTCTATGCGGCCGGCAAGGGCTCGGCGCGGTTCAAGAACTTCAAGTACCGGACCCTGGCGTAATGCGGGCGGCCCTTCTGGCGGCGGCGCTCATCGCGCTGCCGCTGGCGGCCCACGGCCAGGCGGCTCCCGAACCGATGTTCAAGGCGCCGAAGATCGTCCTCGTGGGCGACTCCACCACGGCCGTGAGCAGCGGCTGGGGCGGCAGCTTCTGCGCCAAGCACGTCAGCTCGAACGTCGCCTGCGTGAACCTGGGACGCGGCGGGCGGTCCAGCCGGACCTATCGCGAGGAGGGCTCGTGGACCCTGGCCCTGAAGGAGATGACGTCGGGCGGTTTCGCCAAGACCTACGTCCTGATCCAGTTGGGCCACAACGACCAGCCGGGGCGGCCCGAGCGCTCGACGGACCTGGCTGCCGAGTTCCCGGTCAACATCAAGCGCTTCGTCGACGAGGCCCGCGCGGCCGGGGCGACGCCGGTGCTGGTCACCCCGCTGATCCGCCGCCAGTTCAAGGACGGCCAGGTGCATGACGACCTCGCCCCCTGGGCCGACGTGATCCGCAAGGTCGCCGCCGAGACCGGCGCGCCGCTGGTCGACCTGCACAAGCTGTCCAAGGACGCCGTCCAGGCCATGGGTCCGGTCGAGGCCCTGAAGCTGGGCGAAGCCCCGCCCTCCCCCGAGGTCGCGGCCGCCGCCAAGTCCGGCACCACCACCGGCGCGGCCTTCTACGAACCCGCCATCCCCGGCGCCGTCGTCCCACCGCGTCCGCCAGCCGCGCCGCCGTCGCCGCCATCGGCCATGGGCAGCTTCAAGCCGGTGTTCGACTACACCCACGTGGGGCCCGAGGGCGCGGACCTGTTCTCGGCGATGGTGGCGAAGGCGCTGGCGGCGGCCGTGCCGGAGCTGGGGCGGCAGCTGCGGCCTTAGGAAGCCGCGCGCTAACCGCCAAAGACAAAGTCCGCCTTGTAGTAGCCCTTGGTCGGATCGAGGATGTCGATCGCGAAGGGCGCGGAGCCGTCGGACAGGTCGGCTAGCCAAGCGTCGTTCGACTTCGCCATCACTCCCACATCCGCCTTGACCGCTTCGGCGAGCAGCCAGCCGACCATGGCGGCCTTAGTCCCGATCCCGTTGGCGCCATCGCCGCCATAGCTGGCGAAATAATCAACCCTGGTGTCGATCAAGGCGTGGACCTTGGCGTCCGTCGGTGTCCCGCCGAAGATCGCGGCGTAGGCTTTTCTGGTCGCGTCGAACAGCGACAGCGATCCGTACTCCGCCACGAACTTAACGTTGCCTTCGCCAACCTTGCCCAGGTTGACCGCAAAGTTGATGTAGCGGTTCTCCAGGTTGAAAGACTGGTAGTATGCGCCGTTGAGATTGTTGGCGTTCGGACCGGTTGGAGAGACGAGATAGTCGATCCCGGCCTGGCCGGGAATGTTCCCAGTGAAGAAAGCATAGGCAAGCGTCGCGACACTGGTGCTGGCGGCTGCGGCTTTTATCACCTCTTGAAGTGCGCCGCCGGCCGTCAGGTCATTCGTGGCCAACGCGCTGGTCAGCCGTGCCGAAAGCGCCGCGTTGACGTCGGACGTCGCGCTCCCCCTCAGAATGCTCGCGATCTGGGTTGATAAAGTCGCGGGAACTTGGATGAACTGTGCGATGGGCGAGGCGAGTTTGTCAGAGAACTCGAGCGCCTCGATGTTGCTCAGGACGTCGACGCTATCATAGCCGCGCACCTCCCATCCCTGCTTGGTCGCTGTCACCACATAGCTGGACTGCCGACCAGCGAAGACCGCCACATCGTAGCCGTTCCCGCCGTCCAGCTTGTTGTTTCCGCTCCGCCCCATCAGTAGGTCCGAGCCGTCACCGCCGTTCAGAACGTCATCGCCAGCGCCACCATCCAGGACGTCGTTTCCACCCATGCCGTTCAGGATGTCGTTCCCACCGTTCCCCGATAGGAAGTCGGCAAGCGCGGTTCCCGTCCGGGTGTCATCTCCATCGGAACCGAAAGTCATACCCGGCGCGGAAGGCGACAGGGAAACAGCGTAGTCGCCCGTAGCAATCGCATTGTACACAGCGCCGCCGACGTTGAGAAAATACGTCCCGACCGGCAGGTTGAGAAACTGCAGCACCATGGGCTGACTGCTGCTCATCGACTCTCTGCTGGAGCCGTCGGCGTTGTAGATTTCGTAGCCGCCCACGCCGTGCATAACCAGCAGACGCGGAGATCCGTCCGAAACGACGCGAAACCAGTCTCGATCGTTCGAGGCGTTGATCTGGCCCGAAACCAGAGTCCCATCCGTCGGGAGCACCGCGGTCGTAGACGTATCGCCACGGTAATCGTCCGCAACGACCGCGATCTTGTAGAGCGTCGTCTGCGTGATCCCACCGTAGGTGGCCGTCACCTCTACCTCGTAGATGTTGTCTCCCCCGACATCCGTCGGATGCGCAACGTCAGGTCGCTGGCTGAACGAGAGCCGGGTGGCGCTGGGTAGTTGGTTGCCGTCGCGGCCAAGGGTGAACAGCGCCTGGTCCGCACCGCCGGTGATGGCATAGGCAACGGTCTGAGCGCCTGGGATGTAGATTGTCGTCGCGGACGTTTCGCCACTCAGCGCCGTCACGCTCGTGATATTGTCGACCATCCCCCGTCCCCCTTTGGCGGCTTAGGAAGAGCCGCTGAATGCGACTCGACCATAGCGAGCTAGACATTGGGTTCGCAACTCGAAGACTGCCAACTTCTGGGGACTAGTCCCCCGACGCCTCGGTCGCGGCCACCGCCACCATCCTCGGCACGATCAGCCCCGCCGCGTTCACCCGATCCCCGCCCGGCGCCAGGATTTCCAGGTGCACGTGGTCGGTGATGCCGGGGTAGTGGCTCTGCAGGCTCGCGACCTTGCCGATCGGGTCGCCCAGGCGGACGGTCTGACCGAGCTCGACGCCGGGGGTCACGTAGAAGGCCCGCGCGGCGTAGCCCAGGGCCGGGTTGGTGATCTCGACGAACTTCAGGCCGGTGTCGCCGGCATAGGCGTAGCCGATCTTGGTGACATAGCCCGACATCGGGGCGTGGACCACTTGGCCAGCCTGGGCGACATAGTCGACGCCCTCGTGGGCGCGGCTGCCGCCGTCGCGGCGGGCGCCGAAGACGCCGTCGCCGAAGTCGTCGTGGCCGCGCGGAGCGGCGCCGGTCGGGTTGGCGAAGTCGCTGGCCCCGTCGCCGTCGATGTCGGCGCCCTTCCAGACCAGCTCCATGACCGGCGGGGCCTGGGGCTTGGCCGGGGCGACGCCGGCCAGCAGCTTGACGATCGGCGACGGGCTGGGATGGCGCGAGACCGGCCGCTCCATGGCCGCCACCACCATCGGCGCGAAGACCACCGCCAGGCCCAGGGCGCACCGCAGGGCGGCCGGCGTCTTCGCGATCGATGCGGTCATGGGGGACTTTCCGCCGTTGGGTTCAGGCCGGCAGATATGGATGGGTTAACGCGCCTTCGCCATGCGACCGGACGTCGCGAAAATCCACACTTAAGCTATGAATTCATTGACGAATTTTGAACACAATCGGCTCTTCCGCCGGAGCCGTCCTCGTCCTTCGACAAGCTCAGGATGAGGACTACTTTTGGCGGCGGTTCAGTAGAAACCTCATCCTGAGCTTGTCGAAGGACGAGGTTTCGGGCCCGCTAGCTCAACACCCCCCGGATCGTCGCCCGCAGCACCGTCGTCAGGGCCTCGCGGTTGAGGTCCGGGTGGTTGACGGCGCGCATCAGCAGACCGTCGAAGATCAGGCCCACGACCTCGCAACGGGCCTGGAACTCTTCCTCGGTCCATTCGGGCTTGCGGTCGCGCTCCATCATGGTGCGGGCCAGGGCGCGCTCCTGGTGGTCGGCCTCGCGGACGATCGCGGCGACCTTGGGATTGCGGGCGGCCTCGGCCACGACCTCAAGGGCCAGGGCGGCGCGGCGCGG
This sequence comes from uncultured Caulobacterales bacterium, assembly GCA_903900155.1. Classification (GTDB taxonomy): domain Bacteria; phylum Pseudomonadota; class Alphaproteobacteria; order Caulobacterales; family Caulobacteraceae; genus Caulobacter. Next base: position 5,798 of record CAIUMD010000061.1, read on the forward strand.
GTCGAAGCACTTGCCGATGCCTTCCGGCAGATGGTCCTCGATCGCGTCCAGCAGGGTGCCCGGCTGGCTTTCCATCTCGGCGAACTTGTCGCGCATCTCGGCCAGGTCCTGGGCGACGATGGCGGCGATGATCGCTTCCTTGTTCTCGAAGTAGCGGTAGATCTGCCCGACGCTGAGGCCCGCGGCCTTGGCGATGTCGGCCATGCTGGCGCCGTGGAACCCCGACTGCCTCACGCGTTCGCACGCGGCGTCCAGAATCTGCTGACGGCGCGATTCCGGCGACGGGCGGTTGGAATGTGTCTCGTCAGGCATCAAAGGTCCCATTTGGGAAAATCCCAGTAGGCATTACATTTCCGTTAGGTCAGTCGAGCCTCGGGGTGCAGAGGTTGACTTGCGCCAGTACCGCACCTATGTCCAGCCCACTTGAGAATGAACGTTCATTCTCAGATTGTTCATCATGCCGGCTTCGTCAAGAGCAATAGCTCACGCAGCCACCGCATCTGGGGTCAGATAATGCACTTCCAACGCTCCGCCACGGTCACCGCCGTGGGGCTCGCCGCCATCGCCCTCACGCTTTCGGCCTGCGGCCAGAAAGGCGGCGCCGGCGGCATGGGCCAAGGCGGTCCGGCCGAGGTCGGCGTCGTGATCGCCCAGACCCAGCCCGTGGCCCTGACCACCGAGCTGTCGGGCCGCACCTCGGCCTATCTGGTCTCGGAAGTGCGCCCGCAGGTGGGCGGCGTGATCAAGTCGCGCCTGTTCCAGGAAGGCTCTTACGTGCGCGCCGGCCAGTCGCTGTATCAGATCGATCCGGCGATCTTCCAGGCCAACGTCAACAGCGCCGCCGCCGCCCTGGCCCAGGCCCAGGCCAGCGCCACCGCCGCCAAGCTGAAGGCCGACCGCTACAAGAGCCTGGTCGAGACGGGCGCGGTGTCCAAGCAGGACAATGACGACGCCCAGGCCGCCGCCGCCCAGACCGCCGCCGCCGTGGCCGTCCAGAAGGCCAACCTGGACAACGCCCGCATCAACCTGAACTACACCAAGGTCGCCGCGCCGATCTCGGGCAAGATCGGCAAGAGTTCGGTCACGCCGGGCGCGCTGGTCACCGCCAGCCAGGCCAATGCCCTGGCCACGGTGCAGGACCTGTCCAGCATCTATGTCGACCTGACCCAGTCGTCGGCCGAGATGCTGAAGCTGCAGCAACAGTTCGCCAGCGGCAAGCTGGGCCGCTCGGCCTCGGCCCAGGTGAACCTGAAGCTGGAAGACGGCTCGACCTATCCGGTCGCGGGGCGCCTCGAGTTCTCGGACGTCACCGTCGACCCGACGACGGGCTCGGTGGTGCTGCGCGCCATCTTCCCGAACCCGAACGGCGTGCTGCTGCCGGGCATGTATGTCCGCGCCACCCTAAGCAAGGGCACGGCCAATGACGGCATGCTGATCCCGCAGGCCGCGGTCAGCCGCGACCCCAAGGGCAACGCCACCGTGATGGTGGTCGACGCCAAGGGCGGCGTCGCGCCGCGTCCAGTCATCGCCGCCCAGACCGTGGGCGACAAGTGGCTGGTGACCTCGGGCCTGCAGCCCGGCGAGAAGGTCATCGTCGAGGGCCTGCAAAAGGTGCGCCCCGGCGCGCCCGTGAAGCCCGTCGTCCTCACCGCGCAAGCGCAACGCTAAGGGCGGCCCCTCATGCTTTCCCGCTTCTTCATCGACAGACCCATCTTCGCGTGGGTCGTCGCCATCGTCATCATGCTGGCCGGCGCCCTGGCCATCCGCGGCCTGCCGGTCGCCCAGTATCCCAACATCGCCCTGCCCCAGGTCTCGGTCAGCGCCATCTACCCGGGCGCCTCGGCCAAGACCGTCGAGGACAGCGTCACCCAGGTCATCGAACAGAAGATGAAGGGCCTGGACGGCCTGGACTACATGTCGTCGACCAGCGACAGCTCCGGCGCGGCCACGACCACGCTGAGCTTCAAGGCCGGCACCAACATCGACATCGCCCAGGTGCAGGTCCAGAACAAGCTGCAGACGGCCACCGCTCTCCTGCCGCAGGAAGTGCAGCAGCAGGGCCTGACCGTCGCCAAGTCGGCGCGGAACTTCCTGCTGATCGTCGGCATGTATTCGGAAGATCCCAAGACCACCAACACCGACCTGGCCGACTACATCGCCAGCAACCTGCAAGACCCCCTCAGCCGCGTCGACGGCGTGGGTGAAGTGCAGCTGTTCGGCGCCCAGTACGCCATGCGCATCTGGCTGAACCCCAACCAGCTGGCCAGCTACAAACTGACCCCCGCCGACGTCGTCGCCGCCATCCGGGCCCAGAACGCCCAGGTCTCGGCCGGTCAGCTGGGCGGTGTGCCCAACCTGCCGGGCATCGGCCTGAACGCCACGATCACGGCCCAGTCGCGCCTGACCACCCCGGCCCAGTTCCGGGACATCATTGTCAAGAACAGCCCCGGCGGCGCCATCGTCTATCTGCGTGACGTGGCCCGTGTCGAACTGGGCGCGGAAAGCTACGGCTTCGGCGCCAAGTACAACGGCAAGCCGGCCGCCGGCCTGGCCATCCGTCTGGCGCCGGGCGCGAACGCGCTCAACACCGCCGACGCCATCAAGTCGCGGATGGCCCAGCTGGAGAAGAACTTCCCGGCCAACTTCCGGTACGTGATCCCTTACGACTCGACGCCGTTCGTGAAGCTGTCGATCGAGGAAGTGGTCAAGACGCTGATCGAAGCCATCGTGCTGGTGTTCATCGTCATGTTCCTGTTCCTGCAGAACTGGCGCGCGACCCTGATCCCGACCATCGCCGTGCCGGTCGTCCTCTTGGGCACCTTCGGCGTGCTGGCGGTCTTCGGCTACTCGATCAACACCCTGACCATGTTCGGCCTGGTGCTGGCCATCGGCCTCTTGGTCGACGACGCCATCGTCGTGGTCGAGAACGTCGAGCGCGTGATGGAGGAAGAAGGGCTCAGCCCCGTCGAGGCCACCCGCAAGTCCATGAACGAGATCACCGGCGCCCTGATCGGCATCGCCCTGGTGCTGGCCGCGGTGTTCGTGCCCATGGCCTTCTTCGGCGGCTCGCAGGGCGTGATCTACCGTCAGTTCTCGATCACCATCGTCTCGGCCATGGCCCTGTCGGTGCTGGTCGCCCTGATCCTGACGCCGGCCCTGTGCGCCACCCTGCTCAAACCGGTCCAGAAGGGCCACAAGGAGCACAAGACCGGCTTCTTCGGCTGGTTCAACCGCAGCTTCGACGACGTCTCGGGCCGCTACCAAGGCACGGTCCGCAACCTGCTCGGCAAGAGCGGTCGCTGGATGGTCGCCTATGGCGTGGTCATCCTGGTCATGGCCTTCCTGTTCGTCCGTCTGCCCAGCGCCTTCCTGCCGGAAGAGGACCAGGGGACGATGTTCACCATCGTCCAGCTGCCGCCCGGCGCGCCGGAAGAGCGGACGCAAGCCGTACTCGACACCGTACGCTCGCACTTCCTGAACGATGAAAAGGAAGCCGTGCAGGCCGTCTTTACCGTCGCCGGCTTCAGCTTCGCCGGCGCCGGCCAGAACGCGGGCCTGGCCTTCGTTCGCCTGAAGGACTTCGAGGAGCGCAAGGCCGCCAACCTCAAGGCCCCGGCCATCGCCGGCCGCGCCATGGGCAAGTTCATGCAGATCCGTGACGCCATGGTCTTTGCGATCGTGCCGCCGGCCGTGCCGGAACTGGGCACCTCGTCGGGCTTCGACTTCCAGCTGCAGGACGTCGGCGGCGTGGGCCACGAGGCCCTGGTCGCCGCGCGCAACCAGGTGCTGGGCATGGCCGCCAAGGATCCGACCCTGGTCGGCGTCCGGCCCAACGGCCAGGACGACACCCCGCAGCTGAAGATCGACATCGACCAGGCCAAGGCCGGAGCGATGGGCCTGACCACCGCCGACATCAACGCCGCGCTCAGCGCCGCGTGGGGCGGGGCCTATGTCAACGACTTCATCGATCGCGGGCGCGTGAAGAAGGTCTATGTCCAGGCCGACGCGCCCTACCGCATGCGTCCGGAAGACCTGAACAACTGGTACGTCCGCACCAGCAGCGGCACGATGGCCCCGTTCTCGTCGTTCGCGACGACGCGCTGGATCTACGGCTCGCCGCGTCTGGAGCGCTATAACGGCCTGTCGTCGCTGAACATCCAGGGCTCGCCGGCCCCGGGCAAGAGCTCGGGCGACGCGATCAAGGCCATGGAGAAGATCGCCGCCACCCTGCCCCCGGGCATCGGCTACGAGTGGACCGGCCTGTCGGCCCAGGAACTGGAGTCGGGCAACCAGGCCCCCGCCCTGTACGGCATCTCGATCCTGGTCGTGTTCCTGCTGCTGGCGGCCCTGTACGAGAGTTGGTCGATCCCGCTGTCGGTGATCATGGTCATCCCGCTGGGCATCGTCGGCGCGCTCTTGGCCACCACCCTGCGCGGCCTCAGCAACGACATCTACTTCCAGGTCGGCCTGCTGACGACCATGGGCCTGGCGTCCAAGAACGCCATCCTGATCGTCGAATTCGCCAAGGACCTGTACGAAAAGGGCATGGGCCTGATCGAGGCGACGGTGGAAGCGGTCCGCATCCGTCTGCGCCCGATCATCATGACCTCGCTGGCCTTCGTGTTCGGCGTGCTGCCCCTGGCCATCTCCAACGGCGCAGGCTCGGGCAGCCAGCACGCCATCGGCACCGGGGTGATCGGCGGCATGCTGTCGGCCACCATCCTGGCGATCTTCTTCGTCCCGCTGTTCTTCGTGCTGGTCGAGAAGATCTTCAAACCCAAGCACAAAGGCCACGACGAGGCCGTCGCCCAAAGCCCCCCGGCTGGCGACCCGGCTCCGGAGGCGCACTGATCATGTTCCGTAACCTCACCCTGATCCTGCTGGCCTCCACGGCGGTCAGCGCCTGCACCATGGCTCCGGACTACAAGCGTCCGACCTTGCCGGTGGCCCAGACCTGGTCCACGCCGAGCGCCGAGCCCGCAAGCTCGGTCTCGGCCGCCGACCTCGACTGGCGCCAGGTGCTGGTCGATCCGCGCCTGCAAGGCGTGGTCGACCTGGCCCTCAAGCAGAACCGCGACCTGCGCGTGGCGGTGCTGAACATCGAGAAGGCCCGCGGCCAGTACGGCATCCAGCGCGCCCAGCTGTTTCCCGCCATCAACGGCGCGCTCAGCGAGCAACGCAGCCACACCCCGGCCGCCACCTCGCAGATCGGCCAGGCCTTGGAGATCGAGGCCTATACCGCCACGATCGGCTTCACGGCCTATGAACTGGACCTGTTCGGCCGCGTCCGCAGCCTGAACAACCAGGCCTTGCAGGCCTTCCTGGCCCAGCGGGACACCGCCCGCTCGGTGCGCGTCAGCCTGATCGCCGAGACGGCCAACGCCTGGCTGACCCTGGCCGCCGACCAGGAGCGCCTGGCCCTGGCCAAAAGCACCCTGTCGACCCGCGAGGACTCGCTGCGCCTGACCCAGCAGCAGGTCGACGGCGGCGTCGGCTCGCTGGCTGCGTTGCGCAACGCCCAGGTCCAGGCCGAGACGGCGCGCAGCGACGTGGCGGTCTATACCGCCCAGGTCGCTCAGGACCTGAACGCCCTGACCCTGCTGACCGGCGGCAACGTGCCCGACACGCTGCTGCCCGCCGGGAACCTGGCCTCGGCCGGGATCCTGGCCGACCTGCCGGCGGGCGTGCCCTCGGACGTGCTGACGCGTCGCCCCGACGTGCTGGCCGCCGAGCACACGCTGCAAGGCGCCAACGCCAATATCGGCGCGGCCCGCGCGGCCTTCTTCCCGCGCATCGCCCTGACGGCTTCGTACGGCTCGGCCAGCGGCGAGTTGGACGGCCTGTTCAAGGGCGGCACCAAGGCCTGGAGCTTCACGCCCTCGATCACCCTGCCAATCTTCGCCGGCGGCGCGAACGTGGCCAATCTGAACGTCTCCAAGGCCAACCGCGACATTGCCGTGGCGACCTATGAGAAGACGGTGCAGACCGCATTCCGCGAGGTCTCCGACGCCCTGTCGGTGCGCCAGACGGTCGTCGACCGCCTGACCTCCCAAGAGCGTCTGGTCGTCGCCGCCACCGACAGCCAGCGCCTGTCGCGGCAGCGGGCCGACGCCGGCCTGGACAGCGCCCTGACCCTGCTGGACAGCCAGCGCACGCTGTACTCGGCCCAACAGGGCCTGATCACCGCGCGCCTGGCCCGCGCCACCAACCTTGTCACTCTCTACAAGACCCTCGGCGGCGGCGCTCCGGCCGCCTGAGGACCTCAAGACCTTCCCCGGAGGCCCATCCGGGGAAGTTCGCTGGCCATCATCCCCCACCCCCGATGGTCTCGCGAACGGAACGGGCGTGCTCCTCCCCCCATCCCTGGAGCCGCCCGTTCCACCAGCGGTGGCGCAAGCGCGCCTCCCGAACGCTTTTTAACTTTACAGTTCGCCCGCCGTGCGCGACCGAAGGTTGATCGTGTCGCCGGGGGGGTCCATGCGTTTTCTGTTGCCGTTTCTCGTCGCTGGCTTCGTGGCCGCCACGCCCGCCGCCGCCCAGGTGACCCTTCCGCTGGAGCCCTATCTGGGCGTGCTGTGGTCGTTCCAGGCCAAGGACGGCGGCCGCTACCTGCTCGACACCGCCGGCGGCCTCACCGCCATCACCCCGGCCACGGCGACGAAGATCGGCTGCCAGCCCTGGGGCCGGATCACCGGCCATCGCATGCGCGGCGACCGCGTCGACCTGACCCGCTGCGACAAGGTCGTGATCGAGGCGGCCGGCGCCAAGCTGGCCGTGGCCACGGCCGGCGTTTTCGACTTCGCCAAGCTGCTGCCGCCGAACGCCCCGACCTTGGAAGGCTCGGTCGCCCTCGACGCCTTCGCCGGCCAGGTCGTCACCCTGGACCTCGGCGGCCAGGCGCTGGTCGTCGAGACCCCTGCCAGCCTCAAGGCCCGGATCAAGGGCGCCCAGGAAGTCCCTGTCCGCTTCGCCCGCGACGCCGGCGGCCTGGCCCTGACGCCCTTCGTGCCGGTCGAGACCCCCAAGGGCGCGGTCTGGATGGAGCTGGACAGCGGCAGCAACGGCGCCGTCGTCGTCGCCCAGCACAACGCCGCCCTCTTCGGGATGAACCCCGACAGCCAGGAACGCCAGCCTGTGGTCCTGTCGATCCAGGGCGGCCCCAAGGTCCAGACGCAAGGGCTGGTCATGGACCTGGTCATCGATGGCAATATCGGCGCGCCGCTGCTCAAGGACTGGATCGTGACCCTGGACCTGGCCAACACCCGCGCCTGGATCAAGGCGCGGTAGGTTTGCAGTCGGCGACATAGCCCCAGCGCCAACCAAGGCGGCCGGGGTGGACGGCCACGCAGACGACCATGCCGGGCCTCGCGCTGTCGAAACGATCCTTGGCGATGCCGAGATCGCCGAACACCTCGCTGGATGGATCCAGGCCGCGCACCTTGACGCTTAGGTTTCGTTCGGCCGCGCCGTGGGCCTCCACGACGACCGCGCGCACCAGCGTGGGCCGGCTGTCGTCCAGCATCACATTGGCGAAGGCGAGCCCCGCCCACGCCCAGGCGCCGCCGATCAGGGCGCCCAGCGCCACGGCCATGACACGCCGGTCAACGGGCTCCAGGATCGCCAGCAGCGCCGCCATGACCGCGCCGCCGGCGACGCCGGCCGCCAGCATCGGCGCCCAGTCGAACATGTCCAGGTCCGCCACGCCGCGGACCAGCAGGCCCACGCTGGCCAGGCCGCACAACCGCGCCAGGTCCAGGCCTCCGGAGTCCAGCGCGGCCAGGGTCGCCACGCCTCGCCAACGCGCGACGAGGGCCAGCGAGATCGGCACGCTCGCCAGACCGGCCAGCACGGCCGCGTCATAGGGCTGGGGCCAGACCGACAGCCAGACGAACAGGCCCACGCCGCACCAAGTCAGGGCCTGGTTGGCGCGCGCCAAGCGCTCCAGGGTCTCGAGGCGGCGCCCGGGCGTGAGGCCGAAACGCTCGTCGCCCTCGCGCCGGGCCTGGGCCTCGCGCGCGTCCTCCAGGTCAAGATCCGGCAGGGTCTCCAGCCAGGCCAGCCAGACGGGATCCCGCACGACCTTCCGGGGGATCCACAGACCCTCGCCGCCCTGCCGGGCGCGGCAAAGCTTGATCCCGTCGTCGCCATCGCCGCGCAGGCCGACCACCTGCGCGCGGGTGATCGTGGACAGGCCCAGCACCCCGCGCTTCTCGACCCGATCCGGCAGCAGCCGGACGACCCGGACCCGCACGGCGACGCCCATCCAGATCGCGCTCAGCACGAAGCCCGCGGCGATGACCCAGGTCAGGGCGTCGGCGTGGATCTGCGGATCGTAGTGATTGTAGGCCGCCGCGCCGATCGCCAGCAGCGCCATCGCGCCGCCGGCTGCCGTCGAGGTCCAGATCTCCGACGTCTCGGCCCGAACCTCGCCGGCCGTGACGCCTTTCGCCCTGCGTTGCCGCGCCATGATCGCCTCCCCCCGAGGCGGAGGCTAGAACACCCTGGAGTGGCAGGGAACGCCTTACCGTTCGCGCTTCCACTCGGAAATCGACGCGTTGCCGTCCGGAGCCTTCGGCGCCCGCCAGCTCAACCCCGTCGCCCTTGAGCTCATAGGCCGCCGCCGGGTGGCCCCCCGTTCTTGAACGACGCTCCTTCGATCCTGAGGTGCGCGGTCTCGTTGACGGCGATGGTCCCGACGGCGCGTCGCCATCCTGTTCCTGGACACGTCGCGCAAGGGCGACCGCCGCTGGCGTTCGATGAGCGCCTGCGGCAATCGCGCCAGGGTGGCCGCCTTCCGCGATCGCGAGCGGACCGGGTAACCCGAAGCGGGGCCGTTGACGCCTGAGGTTGCGTGACTGCGCAAACGATTGCGAATTATATCAGGCCATCGTCGGCGGGACGGCGTCCCCCAAGTCTCCGCCCTCGACGACCGTCAGATCCGACGCACCAGCCGCGTCATCCGGCGAAGACCGCGCCACTGCCCCACCGGTTGGCGCGGTCTCCAGCCTGTCCTACAGCGGCAGCTGCACCGTGCTTTTCACTTCTTCCAGCACCGCATAGGTCCGCGTCTCGCGCACGCCGGGCATCCTGACCAGGATGTCGCCCAGGAAGCTGCGATAGGCCTCCATGTCGCGCACCCGAGCCTTGATCAGGTAGTCGAAGCCGCCGGCCACCATGTGGCACTCCAGCACCTCGGGCGCGCGGCGGACGGCGGCGGCGAAGTGCTCGAAAGTCTCGCCCGTGGTGCGCTCCAGCACCACTTCCACGAAGATCAGCAGGGCCCGGTCGACCTTGGCCGGGTCCAGCAGGGCCGCGTAGCCGGTGATGTAGCCCCGCTCGCGCAGGCGTCGCACGCGGTCGAAGGTGGCGGCCGGCGAGAGGTTGCAGCGCTTGGCCAACTCGGCGTTGGTGATGCGGCCGTCGACCTGCAGAACCTTCAACAGCCTGCGATCGGTGTCATCAAGAGCAGAAATGGACATCGAGCGATTCCACCGAAGAAGCTTCGAAAAATGGCGCTCACAAACGGAGCACCTTCGGAAAGCTTAGCGTTACACCTCCGATCGTTCCAGTCCTGCTTGCGCTCCCCCTCCTCCTGAAGGCGCGAGCGGGCCGGTCAGCCACCGGAAACCTGGAACCTACGCGACGCCCGCTCCCCCCAATAGGGCGTCGCGCAAGAGAGGAAGGGGCGTGAGCGCTCCCCCAATAGCCGCGCCCCTTCCTCCCTCCCCACATCCAGAGCATTGTCGCCTGCGCCCCGCCGCCGCGCGTTGACGCGCGCTGGAGCGGACGAACGTTTTCGGCGCTTTTTCCGAAGAAGATACGGACCACCCAGCCAACAAACGAAGCACCTTCTGTCGAAGCCAAGTTAGACCGACGATATTCTAACGAAGGACCGACCATGCACGACTGGGACTCGCTCGACGCCGGCAAATATCGCGACGAAGCCGCCGTGATCGCCGACCTGCTGGCCGCCAAGCCCCTGTCCGCTGAGGACCGCGCCGCCGTCCGCGCCGAGGCCGAGGCCCTGGTGCGCGGGGCTCGCCGCAGCGTCCGCAAGCAAGGCGTGGTCGAAAGCTTCCTGCAGGAGTTCAGCCTGGGCACCCGCGAGGGCCTGGCCCTGATGTGCCTGGCCGAGGCCCTGCTGCGCACCCCCGACGACGACACCCGCGACAAGCTGATCGCCGAGAAGATCGGCTCGGCCGATTGGGCCTCGCACCTGGGCGGCAGTGACAGCCTGTTCGTCAACGCCTCGACCTGGGGTCTGATGCTGACCGGCAAGATCGTCGAGCCCGACAGTGAGGCCCAGAAGGACCTGCCCGGCTTCATCAAGAAGCTGGCCGGCCGCCTCGGCGAGCCGGTGATCCGCGCCGCCGTCGGCCAGGCGATCCGCATCATGGGCGAGCAGTTCGTCCTTGGCCGGACGATCGAGGCCGCCATCAAGCGCGCCGCCAACGAAGGCGACATGTGCAGCTTCGACATGCTGGGCGAAGGCGCCCGCACCGCCGCCGACGCCGCGCGCTACGAGAAGTCGTATGCCGACGCCATTGAGACGGTCGGCAAGCTCTCCAAGGCCGCCGGTCCGGAAGCCGGCCACGGCGTGTCGGTCAAGCTGTCGGCCCTGTGCCCGCGCTACGAGGCCACGCACGAGGACCGCGTGTGGGACGAGCTCTATCCCCGCACCCTGCGCCTGGCCAAGATCGCCGCCCGCCACAACCTGAACTTCACGATCGACGCCGAAGAGGCCGACCGCCTGGCCCTGTCGCTGAAGCTGCTGGACAGGCTGTGCCGCGAGCCGGAGCTGGGCGACTGGACGGGCCTCGGCCTGGCCGTCCAGGCCTACCAGAAGCGCTGCGGCGAAGTGATCGCCCGCCTGAAGGCCCTCAGCCAAGAAACCGGCCGCCGCCTGATGGTGCGCCTGGTCAAGGGCGCCTACTGGGACAGCGAGATCAAGCGCGCCCAGGTCGCCGGCCGTCCCGACTATCCGGTCTATACGACCAAGCCGGCCACCGACCTGTCGTACCTGGTCAACGCCAAGGCCCTGATCGAGGCCGCGCCGCACCTCTACGCCCAGTTCGCCACCCACAACGCCCACACCCTGGCGGCCGTCGTGCGCATGGCCAAGAACGCCGGCGTCAAGATCGAGCACCAGCGCCTGCACGGCATGGGCGAGGCTCTGTATAAGGCCGCCGACGATCTCTATGACGGCATCACCCTGAGGGCCTACGCGCCCGTCGGCGGTCACGAGGACCTGCTGCCCTATCTGGTCCGCCGCCTGCTGGAGAACGGCGCCAACACCAGCTTCGTGCACGCCCTGCTGGACGAGCGGGTGCCGGTCGAGAAGGTCGTCACCGACCCGATCGACACCGTCGAAGCCCACCCCGACCGCCACGCCAAGATCCCGACGCCGATCGACGTCTACGGTTCGCGCCGCCAGAACAGCGCCGGCCTGGACCTCTCGGTGAAGGCCGACCGCGCGCGCCTGGAAGCCGCGGTCTCCGCCCTGGACACCGTCACCCTGTCGGCCGGCCCGCTGGTCGGCGGCAAGCTCACCGCCGGCGGCCCGCCGCTGGCCGTGGTCGCCCCCGCCGACGAGCACAAGACGGTCGGCGCGGTCTCGGAAGCCCAGATCCCGCAGATCGACGAGGCCTTTCGCCTGGCCCGCGCCGCGCAACCGGCCTGGGATCAGGCCGGCGGCCCGGTCCGCGCCAAGACCCTGCGGGCCATGGCCAACGCGCTGGAAGCCAATATCGACCGCCTGATCGCCATCCTGGCCCGCGAAGCCGGCAAGACCCTGTCGGACGGCATCGCCGAGGTCCGCGAGGCCGTCGACTTCTGCCGCTACTACGCGATGCTGGCCGAGGATCAGTTCGGTCCAGGCGAGGTCCTGAAGGGCCCGGTCGGCGAGACCAACACCCTGCATCTCGCCGGTCGCGGCGTCTTTGTCTGCATCAGCCCGTGGAACTTCCCGCTGGCCATCTTCACCGGCCAGATCGCCGCCGCCCTGGCCGCCGGCAACGCCGTGCTGGCCAAGCCCGCCGAGCAGACCCCGCTGATCGCCTTCGAGGCCGTGAAGCTGTACCACGCCGCCGGCCTGGACAGCCGCCTGCTGGCCCTGCTGCCGGGTCGCGGCGAGACCGTCGGCGCGGCCCTGACCGCGCACGAGGGCCTGGACGGCGTCGCCTTCACCGGCGGCGCCGACACCGCCTGGCGGATCAACCAGACCCTGGCCCAGCGGCAAGGTCCGATCGTGCCGTTCATCGCCGAGACCGGCGGCCTCAACGGCATGTTCGTCGACACGACGGCCCAGCGCGAGCAGGTCATCGACGACGTCATCGTCAGCGCCTTCGGTAGCGCCGGCCAGCGCTGCTCGGCCCTGCGCCTGCTGTTCCTGCCGGAAGACACCGCCGAGCACATCATCGACGGCCTGAAGGGCGCCATGGACGCCCTCGTTGTCGGCGATCCGGCCCTGGCCGTCACCGACGTTGGTCCCGTAGTCGACGCCGAGGCCAAGGACACGCTCGACAAGCACCACGCTCGCCTCAAGAAGGAAGCCAAACTCCTTCACGCCCTGACGGCGCCCGCCGGCGGGACCTTCTTCGCCCCGGTCCTGGCCGAGATCCCCGCCGCCGACTTCCTGGAGCGCGAGGTGTTCGGCCCGATCCTGCACGTGGTCCGCTACAAGCCGGAGGATCTCGAGCAGGTCGCCGGCGCCCTGGCGGCCCGCCGCTACGGCCTGACCCTGGGCATCCACTCGCGGATCGAGAGCTTCGCCGCCGACGTCCAGCGCCTGGTTCCGGCCGGCAACGCCTATGTCAACCGCTCGATGACCGGCGCCGTCGTCGGCGTCCAGCCGTTCGGCGGCGAAGGCCTGTCGGGCACCGGCCCCAAGGCCGGCGGCCCCCACGCCCTGCTCCGCTTCGCCGTGGAGCGCGCGGTCAGCGTCAACATCACCGCCCAGGGCGGCGACCCGGCGCTGCTGAATCTGTAGGACTTGACCTTCAAGGCCATGGGCGAGACCCTTCGTCCATGGCCGACGGTTTCGATATCCACGTCAGCGCTGAACGCGCCGCCAAGCTGAAGCCCCTGGCGGATCAGCTGGACATGTCTCCCGAGGACTATGCGGCGTTCGTGCTTGATCGTGAGATCGACTATGCCGCCCGGCCTCCGGTCGACCAAGATCCTGCCATCGACAGGGCCATCCTTGATCACGCCAGACGCACGGGCGAACTGACGCCCTGGTCCGAAGTGCGCGACGGCCTCCTCGCCCGCCATCGCCGCTAGCCCCCTGCGCCGCTCGCTCCATGTTTCGGCGGCGGCGCGGCTCGATATTGAGCGACTTCATGACTGGCTGTTCGAGAGGAACCCCAAAGCCGCGCTACGCCTGATCGCGACGTTGGACGCTCAACTGGAAGGTCTGGCCGACTTCTCCGAACGCGGTCGAAGCGTCGGTGAGGGCGTCAGGGAATTGATCGTGCCGTTCGGCGGAGCAACCTATGTGATCCGCTATGACGTTGATCCGGATAGCGTCGCCATCGCGCGAGTTTGGCACAGCCTCGAAGACCGCTAGCCTCCGCTGAATCCCGAATGGTCTACCTTCACAACCGTCACGCGTAGCGCCTAAGGTCCCGGCAACAGTTCGGGGAGCTTAGAGTCACATGCGTTTCCTGCCTCGCGCGGTCGTCGCCGCCGCCCTGTTCGCGCCCGCCATCGCAGCCGCTCAGGTCGAATCCATCGCCGGCGACTGGTACGGGACCGTGAAGGCCGGCGGCCAGCAGCTTCCCGTGGTATTCCACATCAAACCCGACGGGGCGGCCACGCTGGACAGCCCGGCCCAATCGGCCATGGGCCTGACCGCGACGGCCACCCTGGTCGACGGCAAGGTCAAGGTCGCCCTGCAGGCCATCCCCGCCGCCTTCGAGGGCGCTGTCTCGGCCGACGGGGCGAGCCTGGTGGGCAAGTGGGGTCAGAATGGCGGCGGCGCGCCGCTGACCATGACCCGCACCGCGCCGGCCGCCGCGCCCGCGCCCAACCGCCCGCAGACGCCCAAGCCGCCGTTCGACTACCGCAGCGAGGAGGTCGCCTACGTCAATCGGGCCTCGGGCCTGAAGCTGGCCGGGACCCTGACCCTGCCGCAAGGGACCGGCCCCTATCCGGTCGCCCTGCTGATTACCGGCTCGGGCACGCAGGATCGCGACGAGACCATCGAGGGCCACAAGCCGTTCCTGCTGATCGCCGACGCCCTGACCAGGCGCGGGGTGGCCGTGCTGCGGGTCGACGACCGGGCGGCCGGCGGCTCGCAGGCCGGCGACCTCTCCCACGTCACCACCGCCGACTTCGTCACCGACGTCGAGGCGGGCGTGGCCTTCCTGCGCGGCCGCAAGGACATCGATCCGGCGCGCATCGGCCTGATCGGCCACAGCGAGGGCGGGGTGATCGCGCCGATCGTGGCGGCCAAGGACCCGAAGATCGCCTTCCTGGTGATGCTGGCCGGCACGGGCGTGCCCGGCGAGCAGGTGCTGAACCGCCAGGCCCGCGACCTGGCCCTCGGCGCCGGCGCGCCGCCCGCCGCGGCCCAGAAGAACGCCGACCTGCTGGCCGCCGCCAACGCCGTCGCCCGCGAGGAGCCCGATCCGGCCAAGGCCCGGGCGCGGATTGTCGAACTCTTCACCAAGGCCGGCGCGCCCGCCCAGGCGGCCGCGGGCCAGGCCGACTTCCTGACCACGCCCTGGTATCGCTACTTCATCATGCTGGACCCGGCCCCGGCCCTGCACCAGGTGCGCTGCCCGGTCCTGGCCCTGAACGGCGACAAGGACGCCAACGTCTCGGCGGCGGTAAACCTGCCGGCGATCAAGGCCGCCCTGGTCCAGAGCCCGGACGTCACCACCACCGCCCTGCCCGGCCTCAACCACATCTTCCAGACGGTCGGCAGCCACCGCCCCACCGACTACGGCGCGATCGAGGAGACCATGGCGCCGTCAGCCCTCAGCACCATCGTCGACTGGACGGTCGCCCACGCCGCGAAGCCCTGATACGGCGATTTCCTTCATCATCTTTATTTAATCGCCTTCCCCGTCGGGGCGCGCTCAACTAGGCTTCCGCAAAACAAAAGTTACGGGGACTCCAGGATGCTGAGCAGACGCTTTCTCTTGGGCGGCGCGGCCGCCGGCCTGATCGCCGCCCCGGCCCTGGGCGCGGCCAAGAAACCAGCCGCTCCCGGCAAAGGCTTCGTCACGGTCAAGGACGGCCGGCTGATGCTGGACGGCGAGCGCTACCGCTTCACCGGCGCGAACCTGTGGTACGGGGCCTGGCTGGGCTCGCCCGGCGCCACCGGCGACCACGCGCGCCTCAAGCGCGAGCTGGATCGGCTGAAGGCCCTGGGCGTCACCAACCTGCGCGTCCTGGGCGCGGGCGAGCGCTCGCCGGCCAAGGCCGCCGTCGCCCCGACCTTCCAGGAAAAGCCCGGCGTCTACGACCAGGACCTGCTCAAGGGCCTGGACGTCCTGCTGGCCGAGATGGCCAAGCGCGACATGAAGGCGGTGATCTACGTCAACAACTTCTGGGACTGGTCGGGCGGCATGCCCGCCTATCTGAACTGGGTCGGCAACGGCCCGTGGTTTCAGCAGGGCGACCCAGCCCATCCGTGGCCGGAATTCCCCGACTATTCGGGCCGCTTCTACGGCGACGAGAAGGCCAACGCCCTGTTCCGGCGCTACCTGATCGGCCTGGTCGGCCGCCAGAACACCGTCACCGGCAAGGCCTATCGCGACGACCCGACCATCATGGCCTGGCAGCTGGCCAACGAGCCGCGCCCCGGCGGCACCGAGGACTTCGGCAACAAGAACCTGCCGACCTACTACAAGTGGATCCGCGACGTGTCGGCGATCATCAAGACGCTGGACACCCGCCACTTGGTCAGCACCGGCAGCGAGGGCAGCATGGGCTGCCTGCACAGCGAGACCTGCGTGGTCGAGGCCCACAAGCCCGACACCATCGACTACCTGACCCTGCACGTCTGGCCCAACAACTGGGGCTGGATCGACGTCAAGAACCAGCCGGCGACCTATGCCGCCGGCGAGGCCAAGTGCCGCGAATACGTCACCCGCCACATCGCCCTGGCCAAGTCGCTGAACAAGCCCCTGGTCATCGAGGAGTTCGGCCTGATCCGCGAGGACCGCGCGTTCGTCCCCGGCTCGGCCACGGCCGACAGGGACCGGTTCTACAAGACCATCTACAGCCTGGCGCTTGACGACATGAAGGCCGGCGGCCCGGTGGCCGGGACCAACTTCTGGGCCTGGAACGGCGAAGGCCGCGCCCAGCACCCCGACGCCTGGTTCGTCCACGGCGACAAGAGCTTCGTCGGCGACCCGCCGCAGGAGGAGCAGGGGCTGTACGGGGTGTTCGATGCGGACGCTTCGACCAAGGCGGTGATCGCCGAGCACGCGGCGGCGGTGAGCGCGCTCTAAGGCTCCAGCCGCGCCATCGCGACCGTCGGCCACCCGAACCTCGGCGTCGCTTATGACGCCGTGAGACGCGCCGCGGGCGGCCCAAAATAGTGGATTGTCACCGGTGTCACCCGTGCTACCGCTACCGGCAAATCGTGCGTTAGACGCGCCGGAGGAAGCCCAGTGCATACCGTTCAGACCCGCCGCACCCTGATCACCGGGGCCGCCGCCCTGGCCGCCTTCGCCGCCTTGCCGGGCGCGAGCTACGCGGCGGCCGAGAAGCGCTCGCCGGTCATCAAGACCACCGCCGGCAAGGTGCGCGGCTATGTCGACGGCGAGGTCAGCGTGTTCAAGGGCCTGCGCTACGGCCAGGACACCGGCGGCGCCCGCCGCTTCATGCCGCCGATCAGGCCCGAGCCCTGGACCGACGTGAAGGACGCCCTGACCTACGGCGCGTCGTGCCCGCAGGGTAAGGGCGAGGAAGAGAGCCAGTCCGAGGACTGCCTGTTCCTCAACGTCTGGACCCCGGCCAAGGCCAAGAAGGACAGCCTGGCCGGCTCTTCTTTGAATGATGGCGCCAAGCGCCCGGTGATGTTCTACATCCACGGCGGCGCCTACAACACCGGCTCGGGCAGCCATCCCTGGTACGAGGGGACCAAGCTGGCCAGGCGCGGCGACGTGGTCGTGGTGACGGTGAACCACCGTCTTAACGCCTTCGGCTATCTGTACCTGGCGCGCCTGTTCAACGATCCGTCGGTGGCCGACAGCGGCAACAACGGCCAGCTGGACCTCGTTTTGGCCTTGCAATGGGTGCGGGACAATATCGCGCAGTTCGGCGGCGATCCGGACCGGGTGCTGCTGTTTGGCCAGTCCGGCGGCGGCGCCAAGATCGCCACCCTGATGGCCATGCCGGCCGCCAAGGGCCTGTTGCATCGCGCCGTGACCATGAGCGGCCAGCAGGTCACCGCCGGCGGCCCGTTCAACGCGACGAAGCGTGCGAAAGCCTTCATGGACAAGACCGGCGCCAAGGACCTCGCGTCCCTGCGCGCCCTGCCGGTCGACAAGATGGTCGAGGGCCTGCGCGCCACCGATCCCATCGCCGGCCAGGGCTCGGTCTATATGGGCCCGGTGCTGGACGAACGCAGCCTGACGCGCCACCCGTTCTTCCCCGACGCCTCGCCGGTCGGCCTGTCGGTGCCGATGATGTGCGGCAACACCCACGACGAGACCAAGGGCTTCATCGGCTTCGACGCCAAGGCCTTCCCCAAGACCTGGGACGAGGTGCTGGCCAAGCTGCCAGGTCAGTTCGCCGGCCGCATCGACATCGATCCCGAGACGGTGATCGCCTTCTATCGCCAGACCTATCCGAACTATTCGCCGTCGGACGTCTATTTCGCCGCCTCGACGGCCGGCCGCTCGTGGAAGGCCGCGATCATCCAGGACGAGGAGCGCGCCCGCGCCGGCGCCCCGGCCTATGCCTACCAGGTCAATTGGAAGTCGCCCAAGGACGGCGGGATCTTCGGCGCGCCGCACACCATCGACATCGGCCTGGTGTTCGGCACGCTGGACGCCAAGGGCTCGATCGTCGGCGCGGGTCCGGACTCGGTGGCGATGTCCAACACTATGAGCGACGCCTTCGTGAACTTCGCCCGCACCGGCGACCCGAACGGCGGCAGCCTGCCGAAGTGGGAGCCCTACACCCTGCCCCGCCGCCAGACGATGGTGTTCGACACCGTCTCGCGGATGGAAGACGACCCGCGCGGGGCCGAGCGCGAGTTCTTCAACCGCGTGCCGTTCACTCAGTTCGGGACTTGAGTTCGTAGGGCAGAGTCGGCGGCAGGTGCTCGACCAGGATCCGCGCGGTCACGTCGGACTCGGCCTCGATGGGCGGCGGCTCGCCGAACACCGCCTCCCACAGATCGATCCATGCCTGACGCTCTTCGAAGGTCACTGAAACGCTCCTGACTGGGAGCGAAATGTCAGTGCTAACAAGAGGTTGCTGGTTAATGGCGGGGTAACCAAGGAATCGTGCTGAAGCTTGGAATCTGCTCCCCCGCTGGGGGAACTGTCGGCGGAGCCGACTGAGGGGACAGCACCGCCATCGCCGCGCTGCCCCCTCCGGCCCTCTGGGCCACCTCCCCTGTCGGGGCAGGGGAATCGCATATGGCGGTGGAGTCGAAATTTTAGGGCGAACGGGTTGCGAGATGTCTTCCTCACGGTGTTGGGAGGAGGCGGATGGAGTCGTTTTCCGATTGTTTTGGAGAGGTCGCTGATCCACGGGCCAAAA
>CAIUMD010000062.1 GCA_903900155.1 uncultured Caulobacterales bacterium
GTCCAGCCCGCCGTACTTGGCCTTCCACTTATAGAAGGTCGGCGAACTGATCCCGTGCTTCCTGCACAGGTCCGCCACCGGCACGCCCGCCTCCTGCTCGCGCAGGATCCCAATAATCTGCTCTTCCGTGAACCGTGACCGCTTCATTCGTCCGTCCTTTTGGTGCGCGGACTCTAATTATTCCTGGAGGAGTTTCAGGGGGTCACGTCAGCCATGATGCTCAGGGCGCAGGCGCGTCCGAAAGGGAGACGGATGCGCCCCCGTCTTTCGCCGCAGGTTCGATTCATCAAATAAAATCAACTAATTCTAGTCGGCGGCGGTAAGGCCCGCCGCCGAGTGGTCTTGCGCCTATCGCCCCGGCTCGAACCACGACGGCCGCACGACGAACTTCAGGCCCAGCGGGTCCGGCGCGCCGGGATAGTAGTCGGTGCTGATCACCTGGGCGCCTGAGCGCACGGCGACGTCCAGGCGGGTGAGGTCGTGGTTGCGGGCCTCGGTGGTGTCGGCGTCGCTGCGGGTGCGCACGAGAAAGCCCTGGGCGACCAGCGTCTTGATGCGGGCTTCGTCGGGGCGCGGGTCCTGGATGTTGAACACCGCCGCTTCGGCCTCGGTCTCGGCGTAGAGGCCAAACAGCATCCGGCCCTTCAGCGAGGCGTGGCCGGCGCGATAGGCGTCCTCGACGCGGGGATTGGCGTCCAGCACCAGCAGGACCTTGCCGCGCGCGGCCTCCAGCGTCGGCCAGCCGCCGCCCGTCACGCCGTCGCGCAGGGTGGCGCGGGCGCCGCGCACGTCGTCCGGCGCGATGATCCGGTCGCGGCCGAACGCCTTGATCGCGTCGGCGTCCAGGCCCGCGAAGTCGGCTTCCGTCCACAGCGGCGGATTGGGGATGGCCGGGGTGTTGAACGGCTCTTCCTTGGTGTTGATGAAGAGGATGATCGGCTGGTGGCCGGGATGGGCCCTGGACCAGGCGGCGACCTCGGCGAAACAGTCCGACAGGCGCAGGCACAGCGTGCGATTGTCGACCACGGGCGCGTGCAGCACCTTGGCGCCGGGCGTCTTCATGATCGCCAGCTTGGTCGGGTCATTGGCGTAGGGGCCCGCGTAGAGGCCGCCGGCGGTGTCGGCGTAGGGGTCGAATTCCAGTTGGCGCACGCCCAGGTCCAGCTGGGCCTGGATCGGCGGATGGCCGTATTCGACGCCGCGCGAGCGCTCGCCCATCACCTGACGCTGGTGGGCCAGGGCGGCGGGGTCGAGGTCAGGGCGGTAGCTGTTGTGAGAACCCAGCCATTGCAAGGTGTTGATCTTGGCCGGCTCGGCGGCCTGAACCGGGAAGGCGGGGGCCGAGAAGCAGAGCGCCGACAGGGCGGCGGCGAGGAACGGCGAACGCATGGCGACCTCATGAGCTGGAAGAAAAAAAACGCGGACCGGACGACGACCGACCAGCCCGCGTGAAGTGGACGGCCCTGCTGCGGAGAGGGCCGTCGGGGATGGGGAGAGGGCTAGAACTTGCCGCGGAGCGTCAGCGAGACCGTGCGGCCCCAGTGATAGATCTCCATCGGCTGGTCCTTGGTCTTGCCGTAGATGTAGCGGACCTCGTCGGTCAGGTTCGAGCCTTCCAAGGTCACCGCGTACTGCGGGGTGATCTGGTAGGAGAGCGAGCCGTCCAGCGAGCCGTAGGCGTCGATATAGGACTGGGCGGTGGTGGTGCTGCCGATCGAGCTCAGATAGCGCGAACGCCAGAACCAGCCGAGGCGGGCGCTGATCGGGCCCTTCTCATAATAGCCGACCAGGTTGTAGCTGGTCTTGGATAGGCCCACGAGGTCGTCCTTGATCTGACGATTGCCGGCGAAGTAGTTCGCCTTGCTGTCGACGATGGTGACCGAGGCCTGCACGCCCAGGCCGTCCAGCAGGCCCGGCAGGAACGAGAGCGACTGGTTGTAGGCCGCCTCGAAGCCGCGCACCTCGGCGTCGCCGCCGTTGACGTTGGACGACAGCAGCACGTCGCCGCGGCCCGGCACCTGGATGGTGACGTTCTGGGCGGTGATGTAGTTGTCCATCGTCTTGATGAAGACGGCGGCGGTCATGGCCGTGGTCGGGGCCGGGTACCATTCCAGCGAGGCGTCGTACTGGTCGGCCAGGAACGGATCCAGGTCCGGGTTGCCGCCCGAGGCCGTCGGCGAGTCGCGGCTGACGCTGATGCGCGGGGCGCTGTCGGTGACGTTCGGACGGTTGACGACGCGCGAGGCCGACAGGCGGCCGACCAGGTCGTCACGCAGGTCGAACTTCACGTTCAGGCTGGGCAGCCAGTTCTTGTATTCCTTCAGGTAGCCGACCGGCACCGGGGTCGAGCCGCTGGTCAGGGTGCCCGAAGCCAGCTGTTTGGTCTCGGCATAGCGCACGCCGACATTGCCGCTGACCGGGATGGAGCCCAGGTCGAACTTGAAGTCGCCGCGCACATAGGCGCTGTGGATCTTCTGGTCGACGATGAACGAGTTGCGCAGGTCGGCCGCCGACCACGGCTGGGCCGCGACCGCCGGGGTGTAGAGACGGTTGTAGTAGGCGTCGCGGGTCGGGCTGACCCAGCTGCGTGGCGTATTGCCGGCGAAGTCCTTCAGGAAGCCCGAGAACGGCATCGGCTCGTAGAAGCTGGCGCCCAGCGTGCTCAGCGGCACGTTCAGGATGTCGTTCAGCACCCAGTCGCGACGCAGGTACGTGCGGTTCATGTTGTGCTGTTCGACGCCGAACGCGATCTTGGTCAGCGGGCTGTCGAACACGCGCGAACCGTCCAGGCGGAAAGTCTCGTCGCTGTCGCGCGAGTCCTTCCAAGTGTAGTCGAACGCCTGGCCGACATAGTTGGCCGGGTTGTTGTAGTCGACCGGCGTGGTCAACTGCGGGATCGCCGTGTAGCCGCGCGAGAAGTCGTAGGTCAGCGGCGCGAAGAAGGCGATGCGGTTGCGCGTCGTGGCCTTGCCGTCCGGATGGTAGCTGCGGGCGCGCGAGTAGCCGTATTCGGCGTTGAAGCTCCAGGCGCCGGGCGTCCAGGCCTGCTTGACGCCGAAGACCGTCAGATCATGGCGGTTCAGGCTGGTCTCGCGCGAGCCCATCCAGCGGACGTTGTTGATCGTGCCGCCGACCACGGTGTCGCCGACGACCTTCTGGCTGCCGGCCACGAACTGCGGGACCGCGAAGGTGGTGTCGTCCGGATAGATGTCCAGGCCGAACTCGTCATAGTCGACGTCCAGGCGGGTCACCAGCACGTCCACGTCGGTCTGGAAGTCGCTATTGGGCTTCCACTGCCCCGACACCGCGCCCGAATACAGCTTGCGATGCTCGGTCTCGATGGTCGGACGGGTGCGCGAGGGCGTGTAGAAGCCGTTGCCCAGCACTGAAGTGAACTTGTTGAGGTTCCAGCCGACTTGATACAGGCGGTCGTTGCGGACGTGGCGCTCGTCATAGAGGCCCGAGGCCAGGATGCCGATGGTCTTGTCGGCATTGGTCCAGCTGCCCAGGCCCGAGACCGACGGATCGGCCTTCTTGCGCACGTCGCCATAGGTTTCGCGCACCGAGAAGGCGGCCTTCTTGCCCAGGTCGAACGGCTTGAAGGTCTTGATGTTGATGTTGCCGCCCAGGGCGCCTTCGTCCATGTCGGCGGTCGGGGTCTTCACGACCTCGATCTGCGAGATCAGCTCGGTGGGCAGAACTTCGAAACGGAACTGACGGCCCTTGGCGCCGCCGTTCTCGATCAGGTCGTTGACGGCGATCGAGCGGCCGTTCAGCTCGGTATATTGGAACTGCGGACCCAGGCCCCGGACGCTGACATAAAGGCCCGCGCCGCGCTGGCGGTCGATGGTGACGCCGGTGACCAGCTGCAGTGCGTCGGCGGCGTTGCGGGTCGGGAATTTGCCGATGTCCTCGGCGTTGACGGCGTCCAGGCCGTAGTCGGCCGAGCGCTTCAGCTGGGCGGCGGCCTGCAGGCTCTTGCCGTACGAGGTGATGACGACCTCGTCGACGGCGTTGGACGCATCGGCGGCGGCCGGTGTGTCGGCCGCGAAGGCCTGGCCGGCGCCCAAGGCGGCGAAGGCCAGGATGGCGACGGCGCCCGCGCAGCGGGCGGGCTTGGTGGAGCGGATCATGTATCCCCCGATCTGTCTCTGTCCGGCCCGCGGGGAGGCGCGGGTCGGAGGAGAAGAACGAAGGCGCGATCACGTGACCTCAGTCGAAGGTCGGTGAATTATTTGCGACGACCTGTTGAAAAGTCTCGGCTTTTATCCGCGTCCGGAGAACCTGGCGGCGGGCGAGATGGTCAGGCCGCCGCCCGGCGTCACCCGGGCGCTCACCGGCAGCAGGGCCTCCAGGGCCGCGCCGACATCGTCCATGCGCTGGATGCGCAGGGAACCCGACAGGCGCAGGTTCGCCAGGCTCGGATCGGTCAGCTCGACCGGGCGGCCTGCCGCGCGCGATAGGCGCTCGGCTGCCTGGGCCAGGGTCACGCCCGTCAGCACCACGCGGCCGTCGGTCCAGGCCGCATCGCCGGCCACGTCGCCCGATTGGACGGCGCCGACGGTCGGCGCGGTCTCCACATAGCGCTCGCCGGGACGCAGGATCACGCTGGGCGCGCCGGCCTGGCTGACGCGCAGCGAGCCTTCGACCAACGACACCGTCAGGCGGCTGCCGCCGGCGACGTTGAAGCGGGTGCCCAGCACCGTCAGGGTTCGGCCCGAGGCGGCCACCGCGAACGGCCGCCTGGCGTCGTGGCTGACCTCGAAATAGGCGTCGCCGCGCTGCAGCGAGACGTCGCGCGCGCTCCGGGCGAAGCGGGTCTCCAGACGACCGCCGGGGCTCAGCACGACGCGGCTGCCGTCGGCCAGGGTCAGGCGGGCGGCCTCGTGCTCGGGGGCGGTGTAGAGGCGGGTCCGGGGCTGCAGGCTGATGGCCACGCCGACGGCCAGGCACGCGGCGATCGCCAGGCCCACGGCGGCCGCGACCGGCCGGCGGCCCAGCCACGAGGTCGGGCGGTCCAGCCCCGCTTGCCGGCGGGCCGACTGGCGCATGGCGCGCACGGCCGGGTCGTCGGCCGCCAGGCCCATGGCCATCCAGGCCTCGCGCGTGCGGGCGATCTCCTCGCGCGCCGCCGCCGATTCCAGCGCCCAGGCGTCCAGCACGGCCTGCTCGTCCGAGGTCAAGGGACGGGTCAGGCTGGCGGCGAGAAGCTGACCCGGCTCGGGCGGGTCGTTGTCGTAACTAGTCGTCATTCTGGGTTGGCCTCGATCGCCTCGCGCAGTCGCGCCA
Source organism: uncultured Caulobacterales bacterium (assembly GCA_903900155.1). Lineage (GTDB taxonomy): Bacteria > Pseudomonadota > Alphaproteobacteria > Caulobacterales > Caulobacteraceae > Caulobacter. The sequence goes on from CAIUMD010000062.1 coordinate 5,290, forward strand.
AGGCGTTCATCATGTGCTTCTCGACCGTGCTGACCGAGAGGCCCAGACGCCGGGCCGCCTCGGCCTGGGTCAGGTTCTCGAAGCGGCAGAGCACGAAAACGGAGCGTGCGTTGGGGTGCAGGTCGTCCAGCGCCGCCACCAGCCGCGCCAGCCGCTGGCGGCCGGCCAGGGCGGCCTCGACCGAGGGCTCGTCGGCGGGCAGGCCCGGATCGACCTCGACATGGTGCTCCTGGCGACGGGAGCGGCGATGGCGCTCGTGGTCGACCAGGGCGTTGGAGGCGACGGTGAACACCAGGCCGTCGGGATTGTCCCAGCGCAGGTGCGAGAAACGGCGCGACAGTCTCATGAAGACCTCCTGCGTCAGGTCCTCGGCGTCCTCGACGCCCAGGGATCGTCTCCGGAAGAACCGCTGCAGCGGGCGGCGATAGCGCGCCACCAGGCTGTCGAAGCGCGGGGCGTCGCGCGCGGCGTCCTTCTCGGGCGCGGCGGCGGCGTCGCCGGGCGGCTCGCCCTGGATCGGCGCGCCGTCTTCTAAGGTCAGAACGCCCATCGCAGCCTCGCGGACAGATAGCGGCCCCAGTGATGAATCTCCATCGGCTGGTCGCGACTCTCGCCATAGACGAAGCGGCGCGCGTCGGCCAGATTCACGCCTTCCAGCGACAGGGTGGTCGTACGATTGACCCGCCAGGAGGCGGCGCCGTCCAGCGAGCCGAACGCAGCGGTGGTCGAGGGGGCGGTGATCGAGCTGCCGATCGAGGTCAGGTACGCCCCGCGCCAGTTGTAACCCAGCCGCACCGAGGCGCGGCCCTTTTCGTAGAACACCACGGCGCTGTAGGTGGCGCGCGACAGGCCCAAGAGCGCGTTGCGGATCACCCGGTCGCCGGCGAAATAGTTGGCCTGGCTGCGCACCAGGGTGGCGGCGGCCTGCACGCCCAGGCCATCGAACGGCGCGGGGGCCTCGCGGAACACCCGGCTGAACGAGGCCTCCAGCCCCTGGATCCGCGCCTGGCCGCCGTTGACATTGGTCGACAGCAGGATCTGGCCGCGGCCGGGCGCCTCAATGAAGATGTTCTGAGCGGTGATATAATTGTCCAGCCGCCGGTCGAAGACGGCCAGGCTGACCGCGCCGCCCTTGGGGATATACCACTCCAGCGACACGTCCAGCTGGGTGGCCAGGAACGCCGCCAGGTCCGGATTGCCGCCGTTGGCCGTCGGGGTGTCGCGGGCCAGGCTGATGCGCGGGGCGTTGTCGATGACGTTGGGCCGGTTGACCACGCGCGAGGCGGCCAGGCGCAGCAGGACGTCGTCGGCCAGGTCGATCCGCAGGTTGGCGCTGGGCAGCCAGTTGCCGTAGTCCTTGCGCCACTGGGCGGGCAGGGGATCATCGCCGCTGGAGACGACGCCGATCGAGGTCTGACGTGTGCTGGCATAGCGCAGGCCGACATCGCCGCTGATCGGTCGGTCCAGCAGCGTGGCCTTGAAGTCGTAGCGGACATAGGCCGAGCGGATCGCCTCGCGCACCACGAACGAGTTGCGCAGGTCGGCCAGGGACGGCGCCTGCGCGGCGATGTCGGGCGTGTAGAGCCGGTCGTAGAACGCCCGGGCGTCCGGCGCGACCCAGCGGCGCGGCAAGTCGGCCGGCGTCCCCGACAGGAAGTCGGAGAACGGGGTCTGGCCGTAGTACTCCGGACCCAGGCTGACCAGCGGGACGCCGACCAGGGTGTTCAGGTTCCAGTCGCGCCGGCGGTAGTCGCGCTTGCGGATATGGCCCTCGGCGCCGAACGTCAGGCTGCCACGGCCAAGGTCCCGCTTCGCATCCAGTCGGTAGAGCTGGTCGGTGTCGCGCGAGTCCTTCCACGTATAGTCGAAGGTTTGGCCGGCGAAGCTGGCGGGGTTGGCGTAGTCGACGGTCGTGCGCAGCGTCGGGCCGCCGCTCAGGCCGTGACTGAAGTCGTATTCCAGCGGCGCGAAGAAGGCGACGCGGGCCCGCACCGTGCCGCGGCCGTCCGGGTGATAGCTGCGGGCGCGGGAGAAGGCGTAGTCGGCGTCGACCGTCCAGGCGCCGCGCAGCCACTGCTGGCGGACGCCCAGCGCCGCCAGGTCATGGCGGTTCAGGCTGCGCTCCTGCGAGGCCATCCAGCGGGCGCCGCCGATCACGCCGGCCTGCACGGTGTCGCCCTTGACCGCCTGGCTGCCCGCCACGAACCACGGGCTGGAGACCGAGGCGTCGTCCGGATAGATGTCGAGGCCGTACTCCTGGTAGCGGGCGTCCAGCCGTGTCGCCAGGAGGTCGATGTCCAGGCGCCAGTGGGGCGAGGGCCGCCATTGCAGGGTGAAGTCGCCCGAGACCGTGCGGCGGTCCTCCAGCTCGATCGTCGGCCGCGTGCGGGTGGGCGTGTAGAGGCCCGGCCCCAACACTGAAGTGAAGCGGTTCAGGTTCCAGCCGGTCTGGTAGAGCCGGTCGTTGCGGATGCGACGCCGATCGATCACCCCGCCCGCCAGAAGGCCCAGGCGCCCGCTGTCGTCGACCCAGCTCCACACGCCCGATACGGACGGGTCCGGCTTGCGGGCCTGGCCCTCCGAGGCGCGCACCGAGAGCACCGAGCGGCGCCCGCGCTCCAGCGGCTTGAAGGTGCGCACGTCGATATTGCCGCCCAGGGCGCCTTCGTCCATGTCGGCGGTCGTCGACTTGGCGACCTCGATCCGGTCGATGACGTCGGCGGGCAGGACCTCGAAACGGAACTGCCGGCCCCGGAAGCCGCCGTTCTCGACAAGGTCGTTCAGGGCGATCGGGCGGCCGTTCAGCAGCACGTTCTGGAACTGCGGGCCCAGGCCCCGGACGCTGACATAGAGGCCCACGCCCCGGTGCCGCTCCAGGCTGACGCCCGGCGCCAGCTGCAGGGCCTCGGCGGCGTTGGCGGCGGGCAGGCGGGCGATGTCCTCGGCGCTGACGGCGTCCATCACATAGGCCGCGGCGCGCTTGGCCCTCAGGGAGTTGTCGAGGCTGGCCGCATAGGCGGCCGTGACGGTCAGGGGCTCGACCTCGCTGGTTTGTGGCTCTGGAGGCGGGGTGATGGCGGGCGCCGGAGCAGCTGTCGGCGAGCCGATGCGTTCGAGTACGAAGACGCCGCGACGCACCTCGCGAACCCGGGCGCCCGCGCCGACCAGCAGCGCCTCGATCGCCGCGCGCGGCGACAGCCCCGGCGGCGGTGCGGCGCGGCCGGGACGGCCGGCCACCAGGTCCGGGGTGTAGAGGATCAGCACATCGCGCTGGGCGGCAAGCCGGGTGAGGCTCTCACCGAGGCTGGCGGGCGAGGCGGCCATCGCCCCCGGTGCGACCAGGACGGCGACCCCGATCACACAGGTGCGGAGACGGGAGGACATGCCCGGCGTGGCGGCCCAAGGCTGAAACTGCGGCTTCCTTAGCGACCGCTTATGACAGTCGGGCGACAGCTTGCGCCTCCACGCCAGCGACGCGCGTCGGCAAGTTCTTCGTCGACTGTTGCTGGACCAGCAGGAGAGTGGCGAGAGCGAGCATCGCGGCCGTATGAGGTCAGAAGGCGATCTCGATCAAGATCGTATCGCCGTAGACCCCGGCCGGGACGCGCTGGCCCGCAGGGATGGCGCCGAAGAGGGGCCAGGCATATCGGCCGATGGCCCGGGTGCGCGGGGCGGGCAGCAGGCTGGTCCCCGTCGAACCGTCGCCCGCGATCAGTCGATGGGCTGGGTCGAGATAAAGATTGTAGCGCAGTTGGGCGGTCCCCGAAGTCATCATGCGATCCAGATGCCGACCCGATTGACCCGCGCCGACCCGCACCTGGGGCGTTCCCGCGTCGCTGGCGGGCAGGCACCGCACGCTCAGCCGGCCGATCGCCGTGTCGGCCGCGGGGGACAGGCCGCTATAGACGCCGAAGTCGAGGCCGGTCATCTCGACGAGGCACGCGCCCTGCGCGGCGGCGGCCGTCGGCGCCGTGCAAAGGGCCAGGGCCAGGCCGCGCGCGATCAGCGGACGCACGGATAGGGACCCAGCCGGGGCAAGGCGCCGTCCTTGACCGTCGCGTCGAAGCTCGCGCTGCAATTGCTCTCGCGCCAGGTGACATCCAGGCGGTTCTGACCGGTCTTCAGGCCGCGAACATAGATCTCGCCGCCAAAGCCGAGGGGCTCGGCGAAGTCGCTCCCGGCCAGTCGCACCGTGGCTCCCGCCGGTGGGTTTTCGCCGCCGGGAAGCTGTAGCACGACGACGGCGGAGCGCTCGCGCCGGACCTCGAAGCGGGTGAGAACGCCGGCGCCGGCCAGCGGCGCGACGAGGCGGGAGGGGGTCTCGATATCAGCGTCGATCGGCAGGTCCAGCACCGCGATCGAGATCGAATTGCCGACATTGGGCTGCAGGCCCGTCACGAGGAGATGTCCGGAGCCGTCGGTGCGCCCGACGGTCCGGTTCTCCAGGGCGACGCGGACGCCGGGCGAGCCAGGCAGCTCGACCACAGCGAAGCCGTCATTGATCGGGCCGGCCAGGAAGGCCCGGCCGCCCATCAGCACCAGGGACTGGGAGAGCTCCCCTTCCAGCCCCGTCGAATCGTTCACCCGCGAGATGCGTCCCGCAAGATCGGCGCGCGGGCCGCGCCATCCGCCATAGGCGTCGAGCGCGTAACCGCCGCCGCGCTCCCAGGTGGCGCCGGCCTGCCAGTCCAGCGGATGGGCGTCGTGCTCGCCTCGACCCTTGAGTTGGGCCTGGGTGTTCGGTTTGCCGTCGCGCCAGCCTTGCTGGGCATAGGCCTGGGCCCTGCCGCCCAGAGGGAAGGACAGCGCCAGGGACACGCCCCATCCTTGGTTCGAGAGGTCGGCGAAGCTGGTCGCCACCACATTGACCTGACGGCGGTCTCCTAGCCCCAGCGCATAGGTCGCCGAGACGACGTCGGTCGAGCGCCTGCCTTCCGGGCGGGTCCGGGCGTAGGCGGCGTTGACCTGGCCGGCGCGTCCGAGATTGAGGCCGATCGACGCCGTGGCCCGCTCGGCCAGCGGCGCATAACCGCTGAAGTCGGCGAGATCGATGTAAGAGAAGCCGCGCAGATAGCCGCCGGCGACGTTGAAGCGCGGCGTCGTGTGCGAGGCGTTGACGACGAAGGCCCAGCCATCGCCGGTCGGGACATGGCTGCCCAGCACCGCGGCCTCCACCGACGCGACGGCGCCCAGCGTCGTGGCGGCGCCCAGGCCGGCCGTGCGGTAACGCCGCGACGCCGCCGCATAGCCGCTGAGGGTGACGCGGTCGCTGAGGCCCCGCCGGAACGCGCCCGAGGCGAACAGCGCGCCATAGTCGTTGCTGGCGATCGCGTACCGGCGGCGCGGGAAGCCGAGTTCGAGATTGAAGTCCGTCGTGTCCTTCGTCAGCAGCTGGCTGGCGACATAGAAGGGCATCGTCACCTCGGTGCGTTTTCCCGACCGGTCGGTGATCACGGCGCGGATCGTGTTGCCGCCGGTGACGACCGGCAGGTCCCGCAGATGCAGCGGTCCGGGCGTGACGGCGTTGGCGTAGCGCTGCACGCCGTTGACGAAGAGGTCGACGGTCGAGGGCGCGGCGATCTCCTGGTCCAGCATCGGCGCGGGCGTGGTGACGATGTCGGGCCGCAGCGCGAAGTCGCGCGACCATTGCAGGCCGCCGAAGCGGATAGGGCGCATCCAGCTCGGACCGCCGCTGTAGGTGTCGCCGATCCGCAGTCGGCGGCTTTTGCGGACGTCGACGAGGTCCGCATAGCTGTCGAGCCGCACGACCCGCGTGGCGCTGGCGGCGGCGCCGAACACCGTCGCATGGCTGACCGCCGTGAAGCGGGGCGAGAAGACCCGGGTGTCCAGCCCGACCGACCAACTGCGCGAGAACAGAGGGTCGTCGGCCCGCATCGACCATTGGCCGAAGGCGTCCCAGCTCAGCACCGCGCCCCAGTCGGCCTTGGCGTCGATACGCGCAGGACCCGGCGCCACCCGCAGCGTGGTCGCCTTGATCGCGGCGACGGGGGCGCGGATGTCGATCGCCTGCCGGGCCTGGTCGATGCTCCAGCTGAAGCCCGGCAGTTGGTCCAGCCAGATCCAGCGTTCGCCGGCGATCTCGTTGGCCGGGGCTGACGCAAAGCCCAGGCCGTCGAACTGCTCGGCGGGAAGGCGCAGCCGCCGGCCCTGCTCGACGAAGCGCGCGACCAGGCCCAGCGGAAAGCCGTTCACGCTGACATCCAGAAGGTACACGGCCTGGGTCTCTTGCTGGGCGCCGGGCGCGTCTTGCGCCTCGACGCGAGGGGAGAGGGGGATCACGAGCGCCGCCAGCAGGGTCAGGATCGGGACGCGGCCATCACCGGGCGATCGGCACATCCGCTTCGACCTGGCCGAAGTCTCCCTGTCCGGACAGCCGCAGCGATGGGGCGGCGGCCGGGACGTCCGGCAGGGTCCAGCTGCGCCGGGCCTTGCCCAGGATGTAGCCCTCGATCGGCTCGCTGGCGGGCTTGCCGCCGGCGGTGACCTTGGCGGCCACCAGCCGGTCGTGCGCGATCCCGTCGTTGATGGCGGTGAGCAGGACGCCGCCGGCGGTTCGGCGCGCCTCCCAGCGCAGTTTCGGACGATCCTTCGTCGACGGCGTGATGAAGACCGGCGCCAGGACGCGGATCGCCGTGCGCACGCCGGCGCCGGACGGGCCCTGGTCGTTGGGGATCTGATCGATGACCAGCCGGAAAGCGCGCTCGCCGCCGCCCGCCGGCAGGGCTTCGGCCACCACGCGGATCACCTGCGCCTGACCCGGCGCAAGGGTGGCCTGGGGCGGGCTGGCGAGCAGGGCGGTCGATGGCGCGTAGTGATCGGCGCCGCCCACCTGCTTCCAGTCGAACACGCGCACCTGGATGTTGGTGGGCGCGCTGTCGGGATTGCGGATCGTCAGGGTCGTCGTGCGCTCGGCGCCGACCATCTGGAGGCGCGTCGGCCCGATCTGCAGGGAGCTGGACTGAGCCGGCGCGGCCAGCAGAAGGGCTGGCGCCATGACGATGGGGATGAGCGAGCGGGCCATGGCCTAGTACTGAACCGTGATGCGGACGACGTCGGTGTAATTGCCGGTCGGCACGGTCTGGCCCGAGGGGACCTGACCGTAGACCGGATAGGTCACTGCCTGGCCGGTGTTCTCCTGGCTCGACAGTTGCCAGGCCGAACCGGCGGTATTGATCGGGTCCTGCAGCGCGGCGTCGCGATAGATCTGATAGTTCAGGTTGGCCGGGCCGCTCATGCGCCGCGCCTGCGGATTGGACGAGCCGCCGCCGTCCAGGCTGACGGTCGCGGCCGAGCCGGGCGTGCAGCGCAGGGTGACGGTGGTGTTGGCGGTGGACGCGGCGTCCGAGGCGTAGGTCCCGAAGTTCAGGTCCTGGGCCGAGACCTGGCAGTCGCCCACGACCTGGGCGCGGATGGAGAACTGCGCGGTGCTGGTCTGCGCCAGGGCGACAACGGGACAGAGCGCGGCGGCGGCGATCCACGGGACTCGCATCGCTTCCTCCAGGAAAAGGAACCTGGAGTTCAGCCTAGGAGCGGCGCGCATCGTACGCTATCGATGGAAACCTTAGCTGGCTCAAGGTTTTACCCTAGAGCCCTTTCCGATCTGATCGAAACGATCAGTCGGATAAAAAGGGCTCTCAATCAAAGACCTAGAGCATTTCACCGATCCGTTCGGATCGGAAAATGCTCTAGGCGTCGATCAGGCCGTTCCGCACCGCGTAGCGGACCAGGTCGGCCAGGGAGTGGGCGCCCAGCTTGCGCATGACATTGGTGCGATGGCTCTCGACCGTCTTGATGCTGATGTCCAGCATCGAGGCGATCGTCCGGTTGTTCCGCGACTCCGACAGCAGCCGGATGATGTGGGTCTCGCGCGCGGTCAGGGGTTCGGCGCCTTCCAGCAGGTCGTTCAGCGAATGGGTTCCGGGCGAGAGGTAGCCCCGCAGCACGACCTCGGTGACGCCCGGGCAGAAATAGGCGCGGTGGGTCAGCAGGGCCGCCAGGGCGTCGAGAATGTGCTCGGCGCTGGCGCTCTTGAGGACGAAGCCCTTGGCGCCCGCCGCCAGGGACTCGCGCACCAGGGACTCGTTGTCGTGCATCGTAAACATCAGCACTTCGGTGCGCGGGCTGGCCGCGCGAACCGCGCGCGCCACGGCGATGCCGCTCATGTCGGGCATGCTGACGTCCAGGACCAGGACGTCCGGCGCGCGCCGCCGCGCCAACTCGATCGCCTCCTGCCCGGTGTCGGCCTCGGCGACGACCTGCCATCCGCGGGCTTTCAGCAGCAGTTCGCGAAGACCCGCGCGGACGATCGAATGGTCGTCGGCCAGGGCGATCGCCGGGTGCGGTCTGACATGCAGCATGCGCCCCTCCACGGCCCATCCTACAGGGGCTGATCGCCCACCATGACGATACGGGAATGCAACCTATGGAGATATCGGGCAAATTGCTGACCTCTACTGACGGATTGCTCGCCAGGATTGTGTCTGCGGTTCAGCGTCCGGTGATCGGGGCCCAGGCCTCGATGCGCAGGCCCGGCTGGGCGTCGTTCAGTTCCAGGCGTCCGTTCAGCAGCTGAAGTCGCAGCCTCATGCTGGACAGTCCGACCCCCGGGGCCGCCGGCGCGGGGCTGGGGCGAATGCCCACGCCATAGTCGCGGACCGTCAGCAGCACCATGTCGTCGACCAGCCGCAGGCCCAGCGTCGCTTTCTGGCTGTTGGCATGGCGGTGGGCGTTGGACAACGCTTCCTGGGTCACGCGGTAGAGCGCGATCTCGGAGGCGTGGCGCAGGCGGGGAAAGGTGGGCGCGATCTCCAGGGCGATGCTCATGCCGGTGCGCTGGGCGAACCCGTCGGCCAGATGCCGGATCGCGCCGGCCAGGCCGAACTGCTCCAGATTGGGCGGGTGAAGCAGGTAGGTGAGGCTGCGGATCTCCTCCAGGCACTGGCGCAGCAGGGCGTCGACCTGGGCCTTGGCGGCTTCGCTGGCCTCGGCGACGACCAGTTGGCTGGCCAGCAGCTTGGCGCCGGTCAGGTACTGGGCGGTGCTGTCGTGAAGTTCTCGCGCGATGCGCCGCCGCTCGTCGTCCTCGGCGTGCAGGAGGCGGGCGGTCGCCTCCTGCAGAGCTTCCTGGGCGCGGCGCTGGCTGGTGATCTCCTCGTGGGTGACCATGACGAAGGGCGCCTGCGGCAGGCCCACCCGCACGGCGGCCAGCTTGATCCAGACCAGCCCGTGCGGCGCGCGGACCTTGAACTGGTAGCGGAACGGACCCCGCGTGCCGAACAGCAGGCGCTGGATCCCGACGGCGACCGCGTCGATGTCCTCGGGCGCGACGATGCCGGCATAGAGGCCCAGATAGTCCGCGCCCATGCCGCGCGGCTCGCCGCCCAGCGCGTTCTGGCGCATGAAGTCGGCGAAGGCCTCGTTGATCGCCACCACCCTTCCGTCGGCGTTCAGCATGGTGACGCCCGCAGTCAGGGCGTCGAGCGCGAAGATCGCCGGATTCAAGCCGTTGATGGGATCGTCCAGGCCTTTCACGGATCTAGGGCTCGATCAGCTTGTTCCGCACCGCATAGCGGACCAGGTCGGCCAGCGAATGGGCGCCCAGCTTGCGCATGATGTTGCCCCGATGGCTTTCGACGGTCTTGACGCTGATGTTCAGCATCGCGGCTATGACCTTGTTGCTCTTGGACTCCGCCAGCAGCTGGACGATCAGCAGCTCCCGTGTGGTGAGGTTTTCCCCGCTCTCCAGATACTCGCCCAGCAGCCCGCCCGAGGGCGCCAGATAGCCGCGCAGCACCGCGTCGGTGACGCCCGGGCAAAAGAAGGGCTTGTGGGTCAGCAGGGAGGCGACGGCCTGCAGGACGGTCTCGGTGGGCGCCGACTTCAGGACGAACCCTCGGACCGAGGCGCTCAGGGCTTCGCGCACCAGCTGCTCGCTGTCATGCATGGTGAAGACCAGAATCTCGGTCTTGAGGCGCAGCTTGCGGATGTCGCGGGCGACGATGACGCCGCTCAGATCGGGCATGCTGATGTCCAGCACCAGGACGTCGGGCGCCAGCTCGCGGGTCATGCTCAGCGCTTCGCGGCCGTTGCAGGCCTCGCCGCACACCTTCCAGGCGCCGGAGGCTTCGAGCGCCTTCCGCAGGCCCGTGCGAACGATCGAGTGATCGTCGGCGAGAAGGATGGTCGGCGCGGACGCGAACAAGACCTTACTCCGGGATGCTACGGTAAGCAGGCGCGCGATGGGTCAATGATTTGTTAAAAATTGTAATAAATCGAGTGAATTCAATGCCAAGGACGCAAATTTGCGTGATCGAATAGTTGCGGGTTCTCGGCGTTGGCGGCCGGATATCAAGATCTCCGTGGCGCTTCGAAGAAAGGTCGGAGGACCAGCGCGCAAAAATGGGGGCGTGCGCCGGTCCTCCGCCCGCCGGCGGCCTCGGGGAGACGTATCCTGCGCCGACGGGTGAAGAAGCCTGACAGGGCGGGAGCGCGCCTTCGATCAGGCGGATTCCCTATTTCGGGCGCGCGACGCCCATCAGCGGCGACGCCGATATCACCTCAGGCGGCCGAGGTGGTTTCCGCGCTGGGTGAAGGATTCCGCCGGAGCGCCTCCGTCGATCGCGACACGGCGCTTCAGGACTTCTCCGGATTCTGAAACCGGGTTTCGACGCGGAGAGTGGCGGCGCGACGCGACAGCGCGGAGGGCTGGCCATGCGGCTCCTGCTTTCGATTTTCTCGTTCGGCCTGATCGCCTTGGGTCTGGGCCTGATCTGCGACACGCCGGCGGCGGCCTGGCGGACCACGAGCGGGCCTGGGGTGTCTGACCCGCGAGCGCCCTCGGGTGAACTGCGCATCCAGCTGGTCGGACCCGAGCGCTTCGCCGCCGGAGCCTTCGGGCCCCTGGAGTTGCCGCCGGCGATCTGTCCCGTGCTCTCGGCCTCGGCGATCCGGAGCGTCTAGGCCCATGTCGCTGTCCAGGCGCGCCTTCACGACCGTTACGCTCGCCTTCGCCGGGACGCGAGCCCGGGCCGGCGGGGGCGAGGTGCTGCGGGTCCGCCTCGGGGACGATGGCGAACGCACCCGGCTGGTGCTGGATGTCGCGAGGACTGGCGAGCGGTGCGATCTCACGATCGAGGCGATGCCGACGCGGGTGACGATCGCCGTGGCGGGCCTGGACGCTCGTCGGCTCGCGGGGGCGGGGCGAGGATTGATCGCGGCGTGGAGCCTGACCCCCTTGGCCGCCGGCGCCCGGTTGGACGTCACGCTGGCCAGGTCCGCGCGGGTCGACAGGGTTTTCCAACTGGCGCCCGCCGATCCGGGCGGGGCCTGGCGGATCGTGCTGGACCTGCGGGTTCAACCGCGACTTCGCGTGGTCCTCGATCCCGGCCACGGGGGCGAGGATGTCGGGGCGCTGGGGCTGATCTCCTGCGAGAAGGACGTCACCCTGGCGGCCGCCCTGGCGTTGCGCGACAGCCTCATGGCCGGCGGGCGGTACGAGGTGGCGTTGACCCGCTCCGATGACCGGTTTGTCCCGCTGGGCCAGCGACGCGACGCGGCCCAGGGGGCGGATCTGTTCCTGTCCCTGCATGCGGACGCCTCGTCGGATCCGGCGGTCAGGGGCGCCTCGGCCTACTCGATTTCCGACGCCGGAGTGCAGCGCGCCCTGGCCCGATCCACGGAGCGGTGGGCGTCGACGGATCCCGCCACGTCGAGCTTGCTGGCGGATCTGGGCCAGCGCGGCGTGCGCAACCGGTCGGCCGCCTTCGCCGAGCGCCTGCTGACCATCATCGGGCAATCCGAGGCGCCATTGCTGAGGCGCAGTCATCGCGAGGCGGGCTTCGTGGTGTTGATGGGCCTGACCGCGCCCGCCGTGCTGCTGGAGATGGGCTTCATGACCAATTCCGAAGACGAAGGACGGCTGAACGACCCCCTGCGCCGTTCGCGCCTGGCCTCATGCGTCCGTGAGGCGGTCGACACGCATCTGATGGGCGAGGCCTGGGCGTCGCTCGGAACGAGAGGATGAGGTCATGCGGTTCACCTCGAGGAAGGACATGATCGCGGCCGCGCTGGTGGTCGGCGCGGGGCTGATGTTCCAGATGGGGGCCATCTTCGGCCCGGATCCGCCGGCGGGTTTTCTGGAGGCGAACGCCGCGCGCGCATCCGCCAGGGCGCGCCCGCCGCCGCCCTCGGTCGGGAGCGCGCCGCCAGGCGTCACCGTCGCGGACTTCCTGGAGCGGCCAGCCGCCATACGCGCCGTCACGATCGATGGGCGAGACGGAAGGGCGCGCCTCGACCTGCGGCTCGGTCCAGGCGCGATCAATCCGCGCTTCTCGAGGGGCGGCGAAGGCGCGCTCGTCATCCGGGGGCTGGACGCGGGCGGCGGGTTCGCGGGTTCCGCTCAAGGCCTGGTGGCGCGTTGGACGGTGGAGGCGTCCGATGGGAAGGCTTCGGCGACCTTTGCCGTGCGGCGTCCGTTCATCGTCGCCCGGGTGTGGCTCGACGACACGCATGGGGATGATCGTCACCTTCTGATCGATCTTGTCGAAGCCTGCGGTCCGGACGCTATTCCACGCCCGACGCACGGGCGCTGGACAGCAGGTGTTCGATCGCCCGCACTTCTCTGATCTTCTCGGCCAGGACCTGGCTCAGCGCCGCGGCCAGTTTGGCGCGATAGTCCTCGGTGTCTTGGTCTATGGCGATCAGTTCGCCGATCTGGCGGACGGACAGGCCAACCGCGCGCAAGGCCACGACCTGCTCCAGGGTCCTGCACTCGTCGGCGTCGAAGGTTCGCTCCTCGCGTCGGCGGCCACGCTCGGCCTGGACCAGGCCGGCCTCCTCGTAGAAGCGCAGGGTGCGGATCGAGACGCCGAGGCGGCGGGCCAGATGCCCGATCCCGACGCGGATCGAAGGAAGGGTGTTCATGCCGTTCGGTAGTCTTGCGGAAAATGGCGGATGACCCGTGATGGATCATCCGCCCAGTGGGCTCCGGGAAGGAATGATCGGAGCGTTCCGGTCGTGGGCCGCGTCAGAAGTTGAAGCGCAGCCCGACGATGAACTGACGCCCGCCCAGGAAGCCTTCGGTCAGGCGCTCGGCGGTCGAGTCCGTGTAGTAGACGTCGCGCTCGTTGGTCAGGTTCAAGGCCTCGACGCTGAGCGCCATGGCGTCGGTGACCTGGTACGAGGCCGAGGCGTCGACGAAGGTGGTCGGCTTCTTGCCCGCCACGTCGACATTATACGAGGCCGGCACAGCCGTCAGGAAGCGGTCGCGATAGGCCACCGAGGTCCGGGCCTGGAACGGACCCTTCTCGTAGTAGAGCGTGACGTTGTAGGCGTTGGGCGACAGGTTCAGCAGGTCGCGCTTGACCGTGCCCGAGCCGGCGGTGGTGGTCAGGAAGTAGTCGATCTGGCTCTTGACCCGGGTGTAGTTGGCCAGGATGCCTAAGTCGCGCAGGGCGCCGGGCAGGAAGGTCAGTTGCTGCTGGTAGTTCAGCTCGAAGCCTTCCAGCGTGCCGCCGGGGGTGTTGACGACATTGCTGACCGAGAAGTCGTCGGTGGTGTTGGCGCCGGTGCCTTGCAGCAGCGAGGCGGGCAGGCCGGTCGAGGAGTAGGGCGCCACCACGGTGATGCGCTGCACGTAGGTGCTGATGTTCTTCTTGAACACCGCCGCCGACAGGATCGTGCCGCGCTTGGGATACCACTCGATCGAGGCGTCGTAGGTGCGGGCCTTGTAGGGCTCCAGGAACGGATTGCCGGTGGAGACCGAGCGATTGCCGCCCGCGACGCTGACCGAGACAGCCGACGACAGGCTGGCCAGCGGCGGACGCGACATCACCTCGGCGGCCGAGGCGCGCACCAGCAGGTTCTGGACCGGCTCGACCACCAGGTTCAGCGACGGCAGGACGTTGTCGTACGAGCGCTTGACCGTGGTCAGCACGAAGCCGCTGGGATCGACGGTGGTCGGGACGGTTGAATAGAAGACCGACTGCTGGTCCGTCTTGACGTAACGCACGCCGACGTCGCCGCGCACCGGCAGCCCGCCGACGTCCAGCTTGAAGTCGGCCTGCAGGTAGCCGCCCAGCGTCTCTTCCTTGACGCTGCGGTTCTCGCCGCGCGCCGAGGCGAAGCTTTCCGACATCTCGAAGCGGCCGGTGTTGCTGAACACGCCATAGGCCTTGGCGATGGCGTCGCGGTCGGGGCTGGCCCAGCAGGTGGGCGTGCCGGCCGGGACGTTCAGGCCCTTGAGGCCGCAGAACCGCTGGGTGACCTGGCTCATCGACAGGCCGCCGGGGATGGCCGAGAGGTCCGTCGTCGACACCGGCCGCTTGCCGCTGGCGATGAAGTCGGCGACCCGGTAGCTGGCGCCGGCCTTCAGGGTCAGGCTGTCATTGACCACGAACTTCGGGTCGATCTGGGCGACCTTGAAGCGGTTGGTGTTGGCGTTGGTGGCGATGCGGATTTCCGGGCCGGTGGGGCCCACGCCGCCCGGCACGGTGACGCGCGGGCCGATGTACCAGCTGTTGGGATCGGCGACGTCGAAGCCGTACGAGATCTTGGGCAGCAGGGGATCGCCGCGCAGATCGTACGAATAGTTGTCGCTGTTGATCCGATCCATCTGGGTCGTATAGGCCAGCGGCTGGTCGAACTTGTTGTTGGTGTAGCCGAGTAGGCCGGTCACCGAGAAACGGTCGCTGAACTCGTGCGAAATGTTCAGGGTCGACTGGAAGAAGTTGGTGCGGAACTCCTCCAGATAGTTCTCCGAACGCAGGTCGACATTGTCGAACAGGCCCGCGACGATGGTGCCGTTGCTGTCGACGTCAATGTCGCGGATGACGATCTCGGGCTTGCCGCCGTTCGAGGCGTTACGGCTGAAGCCGATGGCCGAGATCTGGCGGCTGTCGCGGCGGCCGTCGAAGCGCGAATACAGCACGTCCAGCACGGCCTCGGTCCTGTTCGAGGGACGCCATTGCACCGCGCCGGTCAGGCCCAGACGTTTGGTCTGCATGTCGTAGTTCTGGTAGGTCAGGAAGCGCGCGTAGCGCGTGGTCTTCTGGCTGGCCAGATTGTAGTCGGCTACGTTCGTGCCCGCGCACAGCGTCGGACGCGCCACCGGATCGCACCAGCCGCCGTCGGCATTGCCTTCCTGGAACTGGCTGGTGCTACCGCCCATCTGGACGATACCGCGCTCGGAATAGGCGGCCGAGACCAGGACGCCCAGGGTGTCGTCGGCGAAGCGGTTGCTGATCAGGACGGCCGCGCGGGGGTCATAGTCACGCGACAGGTCGTTGTAGCTGCCCTTGACCGAGCCGGCGATGGTCAGGCCCGAGAAGTCGAACGGACGGCCGGTGTGCAGGTCGACGGTCGCGCCCAGCGAGCCTTCCTCGACCTCGGCCTGGGCGGTCTTGCGCACGTCGATGCGGCTGAACAGCTCGGAGGCGAAGACGTTGAAGTCGAAGCCGCGGCCGCGGTTGACGCCGCCCGCCGTGGCGGCGGTGGTCGCCTGGGCCTCGACGCCGTTGATGCGGACGCGGGTGAACTCCTCGGAGAGGCCGCGCACCGAGATGCTCTTGCCCTCGCCGGCGTTGCGGGTGATCGACACGCCCGGCACGCGCTGGATGGCCTCGGCCAGGTTGTTGTCGGGGAACTTGGCGATGTCCTCGGCGACGATGGAGTCGACCGCGCCGGTGCTTTCGCGCTTGAGCACCAGGGCCTTTTCCAGGCTGGAGCGGAAGCCGGTGACGACGACTTCCTCGACCTCGGCGCTGGACGACTGGTCCGTCTGGGCGGCCGCGCCGACGCCCCACATCAGACAGGACGCCGTCGTGCCCAGCAGCATGGCGCGGCTCAGATGACGCGCGATCCGGGTGTTCTTGTTCATTCCCCTACCTCCCAATTCTGGCATGGCTTCTCTGGTCGCCGCCCCTGGGGGACGGCGTTGGTCTCGATGGGTCAGTGATCTGGCGGAGTGGCGGGCTTAGCCCGACGCCTTGGCGATGGCGCCCGCCAGGTTGGTGAGGATCGCGTACAGCGACCAAAGCCCGATGGCGGCGATGACCGTGAGGATCAGCGTCTCCCACCATCGGTTGACGTACTGGGGCAGCATGAAGCGGCGGCTGGACGTCAGGACCAGTATGCCGATCAGGATCGGCGGCAGGGTGATGGCGGTGACGACGCTGGTGCCGAACACGCTGATGTGGACCAGGTCCGGCGCGCCCGGAATTGTGATGACGATCGGAACGACGATGAAGCAGGCGACCATCACTGCGTGGAGGCCTTCACCAACGTCAAGGCGCACCCGGCCATCGACCTCTATGCGCGCGAGGGCATCCGCCTGGTCGGCGCCTATCTGCGGCGCGCGGTCGAGGACGGAGCGGACCTGGAGGCTCGCGCGGGCATGGCCTTGGCCTCGCTGTACGGCGGCTATTGCCTGGGGCCGGTCAATACGGCGGCGGGCCATGCGGTGGCCTATCCGCTGAGCACCCGCCACGGCATCTCGCACGGCGCGGCCAATGCGGTGATCTTCGCCCACATGCTGGCCTTCAACGCCGCCGCCGTGCCGGAGCGGACCCAGGAGGTCCTGCGCCTGCTGGGTCTGGAAGCCGTCGGCGACAACGCGGTGTTCGAGGCCGCCAGCCAGTTCTGCCGCGACCTGGGGATCGAGACGCGGCTGTCCCGGCGCGGCGTGCCGGCCGAGGACTTCGCGGCCATGGCCAAGGAGGCCAGCGCCATTCGCCGGCTGCTGGACAACAATCCGCGCGACCTGACCGAGCAGGACATCCGCCTGATCTACGAGGCGGCGTCCTAGAGGCGCAGGTCCAGCAGGCTGCCGCCGAACAGGCGATCGCGCGAATTGTTCAGGTGCTGGCGCATCAGGTCGCTGGCCCGGCGCGGGTCGCGGTTGCGGATCGCCTCGACGATCGCGCCGTGCTCGTCGGTGGTCTGCTCCAGCCGGCCGGTGGGGCTCAGCAGGGCCAGGCCATGCAGCTTCATCCCGGCGGCGATCTGTTCGCGCAGGGCCAGCAACACGGTCGGGAAGTACTGGTTGTTCGAGGCCTTGGCGATCGTCAGGTGCAGCTCGAAGTCGATGTCCTCGCGGTGCGTGCCGCCGGCCGTGGCCTTCTGCAGGCGGCGCAGCAGGGCGTCCATCTGCTCCAGGCTGGCGTCGTTGCGGCGCAGCGCCGCCAATTCGGCCGCCTTGGTCTCGATGGTCTCGCGGAACTCGTAGCTGCGCTGGATGTCGGCGATGTTCTCTGCGGGGCGGAAGGCCAGCCCCAGGTCGTCCTGTGCGCCGACCACGAAGCTGCCGGCGCCCTGGCGGGAATAGATTCGGCCATCGTCGCGCAGCATGCCCAGGGCTTCGCGGACCACCGGGCGCGATACGTCGAAGATCTTGGACAACTCGTGCTCGCCGGGAAGCCGGGCGTTGGCCGCGTATTCACCCGCTTCGATCTGTCGGATCAGGGCGGCATAGACCGTCTCGGCCAACTTTCCCGAGCGCGCGGTTTCCACGCCGTTCCCCGATACCGTCACTGCGCCCCGCGCTGCTTCGCCTGCCATTCCGTAAAATTACAACGGGGCGAACAGGTTGTGAAGACTTGTAAGTGCGCCGCGTTATCGAGGGCGCGGCCAGGGGGCAGGCGGGGGCCGTTCGGGTTTTCGGTCCGCGCGAAGTTGGCCCAGTAGTCGGCCAGCCGGTCGAGGACTTAGGCGACCTTGGTCGAATGGTCGGCTCCGAACGGCGAACTCGCCAGCGCCTCGAGTGAACAGCCTTCTTGGAAACGACAGCTAGAGCCCTTTCCGATCTGATCGAAACGATCAGTCGGATAAAAAGGGCTCTCAATCAAAGACCTGGAGCATTTCACCGATCCGTTCGGATCGGAAAATGCTCTAGGCCTTCGGGACGAAGTCGAAGGTCAGCGATCCGGGCCCGACAGCATAGACGGCGTGGTGTTCGCGCGCGCCCAGCCAGCGCGCGCCGGCCGGCGTCCGGGCCAGGCGGGCGCCGCCGCTGGGCAGCCAGATCTCGGCCTCGCAGGCGCCGGGGACGCGCACGTCCAGCACGGCGCGACCTTCGGCGCGTCGCCATTGCGAGCTGACCTCGCCGCGCGGCGTCATCTGGGTCGCGCTGGCGCTGGCCAGGCCCGTCGGCAGCACCGGCCGGATCTGGAGCTTGGCATAGCCGGGCGCGGTCGGCCGGATGCCCGCCAGACCTTCATAGAACCAGCTGCTGATCGAAGCGAAGTAGTGGTGGTTCCACGAGCGGGAGCCCAGGCTCCAGCCCTCGGGCATGCCGCGGATGTCGTTCTTCAGCCAGAAGCCCCAGCTGGGCTCGTCGGTGCGGGTGACGATCTTCCAGACCACCTCGCCATGGCCATGGTCGCTGAGCAGCCGGGGCAGGTAGCGCAGGGCGTAGACGCCGACGTCGAGCCTGTAGCCCTTGGCCATGATGTCGGCGGCCAGGCCGTTGATCACAGCTTGCGCCTGGCCCTCGGGGACGAGCCCCAGCGCCACCGGCAGCACGTTCATGGTCTGGTTGTAGGACGAAGGCTTGCCGCCCTCGGGCGGGGCGACGTAGCGGCGCTGCGCCGCGTCCCAGTAACGGGCGTTGTAGGCGGCGCGGACCTTGGCGGCCAGCTCGTCCTGGCCCGTGGCCTTCAGCATGTGGAAGACATAGGCCGTCGAGGTGGCGTCGACCGGCCCGGTCGGACCGGCGGCGGCGTATTCGCCCAGGCCATGGTCGTAGCGGTAGTCGGGCGCCTTCAGGAACGTCGCGGTGTAGTCGGCCAGGCGCTTTTGCAAGGCGCGGACGGGCTGGCTGGCCCGCGCGCCGAACCGCAGCTCAAGCTCTTCGGGCAGGATGAAGGCGGCGACGTCCCAGGCGGGTGTGGGCCCCCAGACATAGTTCCAGCCCGGCGAGTTCTCGAAGCCGTAGAATGGCGTCGAGGGCACGATCTCGGGCAGTTCGCCGCTGGCCGCCTGGGCGTCGACGAAGTCGCCCAGCCACTTCTCCCAAGTGCGGACGACGTCGAAATTGATGGCGGCGGCGGCCGACGAGGCCTGGGCGTCGCCGGTCCAGCCGTTCTTTTCCAGGGTGGGCGTATCGGTCTGGGCCGCATGCATGTTGTTCAGCAGGCCCTGGCGCGCGGCGTCGTGGATCTGGTTGACCAGCGGCTCGGCGCACGCGAACTCGCCGATCGAGGCGACCGCCGAGTGGATCTCGACCGCCGTGATCGTGTCGGGCGTCGGCGTCCCGTCCAGGCCCGAGACCTGCACATACCGGAAGCCGCCATAGCCGAAGGCCGGCCGCCAGGTCTCGCGACCCTTGCCGGCCAGGGTGTAGCGCCAGGTCATCAGCTGGGCGTCGATCAGGCCGCTGGCGACCTGGATCGCGCCGTCCTTGCGCAGCTTTTCGGCCAGGACCATCGAGACCGTCCGGCCGGCGGGGCCCGTGACCGACAGCTCGGGAAGGCCGGTGCGGATGCGACCGAAGTCGAACAGCCAGACGCCGGGGCGGACTTCCTTGACCGACACCGCCGCGTGGCGGGCGACGGGGGCGATGGGCTCATGCGTCGCGGCGAGCAGACGGCCGGCGGGACCCTTCATCCGCAAGGCGGCGTCCCAGGCGCGGTCGTCGAAGCCAGGGGCGCGCCAGCCGGCCGGCTCGCGGCGGGCGTCGCGGCGTTCGCCGGCATAGATCGAGTCCCACAGGCACGGACCATCGGCCGTGCGCCAGGTCCCGTCGCTGACCAGCACCTGGGTCGCGCCGTCGGCCAGTTCGATCTCCAGCCGCGCCTTCAGGGCCGGCTCGGCGGTCCAGGGAGCCTTGTGGAAGTACCACTCATTGGGTTCGGCGATCCCGTACCAGCCGCGCGCCAGCTCGGCGGCCAGGACGTTGTCGCCGGCCTTCAGCAGGGCGGTGACGTCGTGGGTGCGACAGAGTACGCGCTTGCCGTAGTCCGTCCAGCCGGTCGCGATGGCGCTCTCGCCGATGGGCGCGCCGTTCAGGCTGATGTCCGCGAAGCCGCCGGCCGCGACGCGCAGGCGGGCGCGGACGACCGGGCCGGAGACGGCGAAGGCGCGGCGCAGCAGCGGAGCGGGATGGGCCAGCGGGACGACGATGTCCTTGCCCGGCACGCCGGACGCCAGGATCAGCCCAGCCGCGCCGACATCGCCGCCGGTGAAGGGATTGTCGCCGTCCTCGAAGCGGCTCTCGAAGCCGGGGCGGTCCGGGGCCTTGAGGCTGACGGCGTGGATCGCGGCGGCCTCGGCCTCGGGGGCCAGGAAGCCGAAGGTTCCTTCCGCCTGCGCGGCGTCCTCGAGCGTTCCGACCAGGGCGCCGTCCAGGCTGAAGCGCAGGGCCGTCCCGCGCGCCTCGATGGTCAGCTGGCGGCGACGACCCTTCAGGTCCGCCGGCAGCGGCCAGACCTGCAGGCGTTTGAGTTTGACCTGCGGATTGATCCCGCCCGGATACTGGCGGACCTGCAGCATCAGCGATGGCGCGCCGTCGACCTCGCCGACGCGCAGCATGTAGGCTTCGCCATAGGTCTTGCCCTCGGGGCGGGCGCGGAACAGGACGTCGAAGAAGCGGCCCTTCAGCGTGAAGTCGATGTCGAGGGCAAGGTCGGCCCAGCCGCGTGGCGGCGTGGCGTGGCGGCCGATCCAGGCGGCGTCGCCCCAGTCCTCTGGCGTCAGCAGGCCCATCTCGAAGGCGGCGGGGGCACTCCAGGCGCCGGCCTGGCCGCTTCCGTCCCGCAGCCGCACGCGCCAGACCCGCCGGGCGCGAGAGGGCAGGGCGGGTCCGCCATAGACGGCCTCGACCGCCGCCGCGTCAGCGACCGTGCCGCTGTCCCAGGTCAGGCGTCCGGCCAGCAGGTCGGCCTCGGAGGCGGCGACCTGCACGCGCCAGGCGCTCTGCCGTGCGATTGGCGGCCGCCACGACAGGCGCGGGCGGAGCGCGTCCAGGCCGATCGGCCCGGCGGCGTGCTCGGTGGCTAGAGCGCCGGGCGAGGCGGGGGCTGCCGCCGCGCGACCAACGCTAGCCGTCAGGCACGCCGCCAGGGCCGCCGCCCCGGACAGGGCGTCGCGCCGGGTGGGACCGGACATGGCGGGATCAGTTCGCGGCGGGCGCAGTCGACCCAGCGGAGGCCGGGGCGGGCACCTTGGCTAGCGCCTCGGCCAGGGTTTTCAGGCCCTCTTCGTCCAGATTGGCCTGCGGGAAGGTCGCCAGCTGGCGCGGGGTGAAGTTCTTGATGACCTGGGCGATGTTGGCCTGTTCCTCGGCCGAGGCCTCGGGCTGGCCGGCCGACTCGCCGCGCTTGCGGAAGAATGCGCCGAAGACGTCGCGGGCCTTGGGATCGGCGAAGATGTCGGCGATCTTGGTGTCCAGCGTGTAGTAGGGCTGGGCCGGCGCCGCGGTCTGGCGAGCCTGAACCGCGCCCAGCGGGGCCAGGAACAGGGCGGCGGCCAACAGGGCGGCGCGCGTGGTCATACGCTTCATCGTTACACTCCCCGATCCCCATGCTTTCGCCTGTCGTGGCCACATGGGTTATCGCTGTTCACGTTATGCAAGTGCATAACGAAAGTCGAGAGGGTTCAGCGAACCATGATCGCGGCCAGCGCCTCGGCGTGCTGTTCGATGACCTCGGGATCGGACGGATCCAGCCCCCAGACCTGTCGCACCTCAGGCGCTAAAGTGTAGAAGAGCTGGGCCGCGCCGACGAAGATGTAGACGCTGGCGGCTACCGACACCTTCGGCAAGATGCCCTCTCTCTGACACAGCTGGATGAAGCGCTCGGCCGCCTTGCGCGTCTCGACGATGAACTCGTCGGCGGCCCAGCGGAAACGCTCGCTGTCGCGCACGCTCTCCTGGACCATCAGCCGCGCGTGTTCGGGATGACGGGCCGAGTACATCACCACCGAGCGGATCACCGCCTTGGCGAAGTCGCGGTACGAGCGATAGGCCGGATCGTCCGGGGCCGGCAGCTTCAGCTCCTCGGCCTGGCGCTGGAACAGGAACGTCACGGCCGAGCGCCACAGGGCGTCCTTGTTGTCGAAGTGATACTTGATCAGCGCATGGTGGACCCCGGCCTTGGCGGCGATCTCCCGCGTCGAGGCCCCTTCGAAGCCCTGCTCGGAGAAGATCTCCAGCGCCGCCTGGAGGATGCTGGCCTGGGTGGCGGCCTTCTGACGCGCGCGCAGATTCAAGAGGTTATCCTTAGCCGGATGGGTGGTCCCAAGGCGTGGGACACTAGCAACAGTCGCGGCAGAATGGAAATTGGTTCACCAATCGGTGAATCAGTCTCGACATTTCATTATGCAACTGCATAACGTAATGCCTGGGACGGGCCACGAGAGTCCGAAGGAAACGCCATGCTCGCTTCGAGCCGAACCGCCAGACGTATTGCGCCGGTGCTGATCGTCGTCGCCAGCCTCGCCACCAGTCTCGCCGCTTGCGGCGCGCAGGGGCAGACACCCGCGCCGCCCGCGGCCTTGACGCCGACCGACGCGACGGTGAGCGGGGGCGCCTTGCGCGGTTCTGTCGAGGACGGGGTGCGGATCTTCAAGGGCGTGCCCTATGCGCAGGCCCCGGTCGGCGACCTGCGCTGGCGGCCGCCTCAGCCGGCCAAGGCTTGGACAGGCGTGCGCGAGGCGCTGGCCTTCGGGCCCGACTGCATGCAGAACCGGGTGGGCTGGGACGACACCCAGACCAGGCTGCCGGTCAGCGAGGACTGCCTCACCCTGAACGTCTGGGCGCCGAAGGACGCGGCGAAAGCCCCGGTCATGGTCTGGATCCATGGCGGCGGCTACGTGATGGGCTCGGGCAGCCAGCCGGTGTTCGACGGCGCGGCCCTGGCCCGGCGCGGCGTGGTGGTGGTGAGCTTCAACTACCGCCTGGGGCGCTTCGGCTTCTTCGCCCATCCGGCCCTCGACGCCGAGCACCCGGACGAGCCCAAGGCCAACTACGCCTTCATGGACCAGATCGCGGCGCTTTCCTGGGTGAAGGCCAATATCGCGGCGTTGGGCGGGGATCCCGGCCGCGTGACGATCTTCGGCCAGTCGGCCGGCGGCGGCTCGGTCGCGCAGATGATGCTGATCCCCCAGGCGCGCGGTCTCTTCCAGCAGGTCATCGCCCAGTCGGGCGGCGGCCGCGACGTCTGGCCCCTGCTGGCGACTGACCGTCCGGGCAAGGTCTCGGCCGAGGCCATCGGCGTGGCCTTCGCCGACAAGGCGGGGGCGAAGGACGCAGCGGCCCTGCGCGCCCTGCCGGCCGCCAAGCTGCTGGGCAAGCTCGATTTGCTGAACATGGAGGAGGCGACCTTCTCCGGTCCGGTGGTCGACGGCCGCCTGGTCACGGGCTCGGCGGTCGAAGGCTTCGCGGCCGGTCGCCAGGCCAGGGTTCCGCTGCTGATCGGGGCCAACAGCGACGAGCTGGGCATCATTCCCGGTTTCCTGAAGGGGATGTTCGCCGGCAAGACCATAGCCCAGCTGGGCCTGCCCGAAGACAAGCTGCTGGCGATCTACGGCTCCAAGTCGGCGCTCAACAACGACATGCCCAGCGACGCCACCTTCGTCGAGCCGGCCCACGCCCTGGCGGGACTGGCGGCCAAGGGGAGGCAGCCGGTCTGGACCTACAGCTTTGGCTACGTCGTCGAAGCCAAGCGCAAGGACTGGCGCGGCGCGCCGCACTCCGGCGACCTGGGCTTCGTCTTCGACACCCTGGGCAAGCTGAAGGATCCGCCGTCCCCCGCCGACCAGGCCGTGGCCCGGCGCTGGGCGGATGCGTGGGCGGCCTTCGCCAAGACCGGCGATCCGGGCTGGGCCCGCTACGACCCGGCGACGGACCAGCGGATGACCGTGACCAACGACGGCGCGGCCCTGGCGGCGACGCCCGACCGCATCCGCGCCTTGGGAGCCTTAA
This sequence comes from uncultured Caulobacterales bacterium, assembly GCA_903900155.1. Lineage (GTDB taxonomy): Bacteria > Pseudomonadota > Alphaproteobacteria > Caulobacterales > Caulobacteraceae > Caulobacter. The sequence goes on from CAIUMD010000062.1 coordinate 29,225, forward strand.
GGGACGCCCAAGGGCGCTGAGACATTCGCGCTGAGACATCAAACAAAAAGGGGAGGGATAAGAAATGAAAAGCTTGAAGACAGCCCTGGTGCTGGGGACCTCGATCAGCGCCCTGGCGGCGGGCAACGCGATGGCCCAAGCAGCCAAGCCCGACGAGACGATGATGATCACCGAGGTGGTCGTCACCGCCCAGAAGCGCGAGGAGAAGCTGCAGGACGTGCCGATCGCCGTCAGTGTGGTCGCCGAGACCGACCTGCAGCGGCGCAACATCGGCAATATCGACCAGTTGAAGCTGCTCGTCCCCAGCTTCGAGGCCACCTCGTTCGGCGTGTCGGTGCGCGGCGTGGGCACCTCGACCTTCTCGACCTCGATCGAGCCGACGGTGTCGACCGTGCTGGACGGCGTGGTGCTGGGCCGGCCCGAGATGGCGCTGGGCAGCTTCTACGATGTCGCCCGGGTTGAAATCCTGCGCGGCCCGCAGGGCATGCTGTTCGGCAAGAACGCCTCGGCGGGCCTGGTCAGCATCACCACCAACGCGCCCAAGATCGGCCGCGTCGAGGCCATCGCCAATCTGAACCTGGGCGAGAACGGCTACAACAAGTCCGACGCCACGGTGAACCTGCCGCTGGGCGACAAGGCGGCCCTGCGGGTGGGCGGCTTCGTCAACAGGCTGGACGGCGTGCTGAACAACAGGAAGGACGGTCGCAGGTTCAACGGCAATGACGAGTGGGGCGCGCGGGCCAAGCTGCTGTGGCGGCCGTCCGACACCATCGACGTGCTGATCACCGCCGACTACGCCAAGCAGGACCAGTCGATCACCTGGTCGCCGTACAAGCTGAATCCGGCCGGCGTCATGGGCCTGACCCTGGGCGCCTGCGGGGTGAAAGCCTCGCCCGACAATGCCGACCTGTGCATCGACGGTCCGCAGTACAAGGACCGCGAGAACTACGGCTTCGCGGCCCAGGTCGACTGGAGCTTGCCGGGCGGCCTGACCCTGACCTCGATCACCGCCGGCCGCCGCGATTTCGACCTCAGCAACGGCGACTCCGACAGCCTGCCGATCAACATCCTCAACAACAACATCTCCAACCAGGACCTGCGCCAGGTCAGCCAGGAACTGCGCCTGGCCTCGCCGACGGGCGGCAAGCTGGAGTACGTGGCGGGCCTCTACTACTACCGCCAGAAGACCAATCAGGTGACCGACCAGACCGGCACCTTCGGGGTCTCGCCGCTGCCGATCATCAACTCGACGATCAACAGCCTGGTCGACACCGAGAGCTATGCGATCTTCGGCCAGGCCAGCTACCAGCTGACCGACAAGCTGGCCCTGATCGGCGGGGCGCGCCTGACCAAGGACAAGGTCGGCCTGGACTTCCGCCAGTTCACGCGGCCGGGCTTCTTCGGCGTCAATCCGACGGTGACCTTCGACGACACCGCCAAGAAGACCAATGTCTCGTGGAAGGTCGGGGTTCAGTACCAGCTGGCCGAGCGGGCGATGGGCTATGCGACGGTGTCGCGCGGCTACAAGGGCCCGGGCTTCAACCAGACCGGCGTTTCCAGCGCCACGGTCAGCCAGAAGGTCGGTCCCGAGATCCCGACCAGCTATGAACTGGGCGTGAAGACGACCTTGCTGGGCGGCCTGGCGGTGCTGAACCTGGCGGCCTTCTCGACCAAGTTCGAGGACTACCAGGCCCAGACCGTCGACTTCACCCTGACCCCGCCGGCCTTCCGCACGATCAACGCCGGCCAGCTGAAGACCAAGGGCATCGAGGGCGACCTGACCGCCGTCCTGGCGCCGGGCCTCTTGGTCACCGCCTCGGCGGCCTATATCGACGCCCAGTACGGGACCTTCGCGCCGATCTCGTGCGATCCGGTCACGACGCCGTCGGGCTGCGTGCTGATCGCGCCGGGCCTCTACGGCTTCAACGCCTCGGGCAAGTCGCTGAGCGGCGTGTCGAAGTGGAAGACCAGCCTGGCGGCCGTCTACGAGCGCTCGATCGGCCATGGGCTGCAGGTCAACGCCTCGGCCGACTACGGCTGGCGCGACGGTTACAACGCCTCGGCCACCGGCGATCCCAGCACGGCGATCAAGAGCTACGGCATCCTGGGCGGCACGATCGGCATCGGGTCCGAGAACGACCGCTGGCGCCTGGCGGTGTGGGGCAAGAACCTGACCGACAAGCGCTTCCCCAGCGCCCTGTTCACCACCCCGTTCGGCGGCAAGGGCGACTACAGCCAGGTGCTGACCGGCGATGCGTTCCGTCGCTACGGCGTGACCCTGAACCTGCGCTACTGAAGTCCTACCCGACAGCGCAAAGACTGGCCGGAGGGGAAACCCTCCGGCCTTTTTCGTTCGATCAGGCGGGCTCGACGACGATCGACAGCGGCCCGGCCTCGGCGGCCCAGACCAGCACCTGCTGAGCCTCTCGGTCGTGGGTCCAGCGGGCGGCGCCTTGCGAGACACTGACGCTCACGCCGTTCGGGAAGCGGACTTGCGGGACATAGATCTGCGTCGCCGCGTCGATCGCAGGATCAGCCTCCATCTCGAGTTCGAAGCGATCCTCTGCATAGCGCATCGTGGTGATCACCCCCTGGGCCAACGGCGCGTAGGGGCGGCAGAAGCCCAGCAGGGCGCGGGCCCCGGCGTCGGGATCGTTGGGGGCGATCCCATCGATCTGGTCGGGCGAGAAGATCGACAGGTCCTCCTGGTTCCAGCCGTCGCCCACCCGCAGGTCGTTGCGGTTGCCGGCGGTGTAGTTCCATTGGGTCGAGGACAGCTTCAAGGCGTCCAGGGCGTCGTACATCAGCGACAGGGCCTGGGCGTGGGCGGCCCAGACGCCTTTGCCGCGCTCGCCCCGCGCCCAGGCCTCGAAAGCCTCGCCATGATTGAGGTCGTAGGGGATGCCGAACTCGCCGATCAGGGTCGGCGCGCCGTCGGTCCCGAACTTGCTGCCCAGCCAGGCGATGTAGGCCATCTGGTTGAAGTACTTGGCCTTCAGCGGATCGGTGTGCTGGTCCGGGTCGAAGCGCTTCTTGCGCAGGATGTCGATGTCGTACCAGTGGCTGGCGTTGACGCTGCGCTCGGGCATGGCGTCGGGGAAGAACCGGCCCGTGCCGACCAGATAGGGGCACAGCTCGGCGAACAGCAGCCAGTCGGGGCGCACGGCGCGGACCGTCTCGGCGACCCGCGCGAAGAACGGTCCCATGCATTGGTTTTCGTGGTCGATCGGCTGACCGTCCTTGAGGCGGAAGAAGTCCTCGTCCAGCACCACGTCGCCGTTGTCGTCGAAGCGCCAGGCGCCGGCCTGCTCGAAGGGGTCTGGACCCTCGTCTCGCCAGATCGAAACGCCGGCTTCGTTGGCGGTCTGGCGGTCGAGCTCGCGCAGCACGCCGCGCTCGTCGCTCCAGCCCAGATTGGCCACGTCGACGGTGCGCCCCCGCGCGGCGCGCAGGCCGTCCAGCGGCGTCCAGGCGGCGCCGGGCCAGACGGGCAGGGAGTCCTCGGGCGTCGCCTTCAGGCGCGGCTGGCTCATCGGCAGGCCCACCCAGCCCAGGCCCGGCTCGTTGAAGGTGTCGAAGCCGATGACGTTGTCCAGATGCGCCACCCGCCGCGCCACGGCGGCCATGGCGCCCAGATAGTGGTCCTGCAGGAAGTGCTGGACGTTGCGGCCCTCGACGGTCCAGTCGGGGGTCAGGATCTGGCCGGCGAAGAAGGCGCTCCAGGCGATCCCATTGGCGGCCATGCGGTAGTTGCTGGCCCAGCTCATCATCGGATAGCGGTCTTCCTGCCGCCGCTCCTCGCTCGTGTAGTCGTAGCGGTGCTGCATCACGTGCGCCGCGTCGGCGGCGTCGAACCGGGCGAAGTCCAGACCCAGGGCTTCGAACACCCAGCCGGGCGCGCCGTCGCCGCCGCTCATCCGGCTCCAGACGTCCTGGTGGAAGTCGACGAAGACGAACAGGCCGTGGGCCTGCGCCCGCTCCACGACGGCCGTGAAGTAGTCGAGATAGTCCTCGTCGTACTGGCCCGGCCCGGCATGCTCGACGGCCTCCCAGGTGGTCAGCAGGCGCAGGGTGTTGAAACCCCAGCGGGCGATGCGCGCCAGGTGCGTGTCGGCCTCCTCCAGCGGGAAGGGACGCCCCACGAAACTGACCGTCCGATGGTCGGAAAAGTCGCTGGGCCGATCGGTGCCGCCGTCGGGCCAGGGGACCTTGCAATCGCCGCCCAGATTGACCCCGCGCAGGATCGCGTGACGTCCGTGGGCGTCGACAAAACGGCTTCCAAGAACATCGATCGACGGCTTTGACATTCCGCTCCCCCGGGGGCATTGTGATTTCGTTATACAAGTGGTGAATAAACGGGGCGCGCCGGTTGGTCCAGCCCCGAACGGGGAGGCGGAGTTGGGAATTCCAAGCATTGTGGGGGGCGACGTCCCGAGGCTGACGGCTGTCCGAAAGGCGGCGATCGGCGTGGGGGATTTCGGCTTCAACCTGTATTGGCAGACGGCCGGGCTGTACCTGCTGTTCTTCTATACGGACGTGCTGGACCTGCCGGCGGCGACCGCCGGTTTCATCTACATGGCGGCCCTGATCTGGGACGCGGCGCTGGACCCGATCCTGGGCGTGCTGGTCGACCGCACCCGCACCCGCATGGGCCGCTATCGGCCTTACCTGCTTTTGGGGGGAGCGCCGCTGGCGCTGGGTTTTGTAGCGATGTTTGCTGGACCGGTCTGGCCGGGCGTCGGCGCGGTCGTCTTCGCCAGCATGGCCCACCTGGTGTTCCGTACGCTCTATGCGGTTGTCTCGATCCCCTATGCGGCGCTGTTCGCGCGCATCACCAGTGACAGTACTCAACGGGGCGACATGGCCGGCGTCCGCATGGTGTTCGGCGCCTTGGCGGCGATTGCGGTCGCGGCTCTGACCCTGCCGTTGGCGCAGGCCCTGGCGACGCCCGAGGCGCCTCGCCGCGGTTGGCTGATCCTCTCGGCGGCCTACGGCGTGATCGCCGCCTTGTGCCTTCTGGCCGTGGCTTGGGCTGCTCGGGGCCTGGATATCGCCGAGGAGATCGCCGCGCCGCCGCGCCCTGTTCGCGACGTCTTGCGCAGCCTGGCCGCCAACAAGGCCCTGATTCTGGTCTTGGGTGCGGTGGTGCTGAGCGCCTTCTCGGGCACGATGTTTTCCAAGAACCTGCTCTACTATTTCAAGTACGTGATCGGCGACGCCAAGCTGGGCAGCGCGGCCCTGGCTATCGGCGCCCTGACGGCGGCGATCTGCGTGCCGGCCTTCGCGGTGGTGGTGCGCCTGACGGGCAAGCGCGTCGCCTGGCTGATCGGCGCCGTCCCGGGCTTGGCGGGCCTCATCCTCTGGCGCCTGGCCGACGGCCACGGCGTCACGCTGCTGTTCACCGCCGTAGTGCTGCAGTCCATGGGCCTGGCGTCCTATGTGGTTTGCTTCTGGGGCATGCTGCCCGACACCGTCGAGTACGGCGAATGGCGCACGGGCGTGCGCACCGAGTCGCTGGTCTTCGGCCTGGTCGTGCTGGGTCAGAAGGCGGCGCTAGGCCTGGGCGCGGGCTTCCTCGGCATCGCCCTGACCCATGTCGGCTATGCCCCGAACGCGACCCAGAGCCCCGAGACCCTGGCCGGGATCAAGGCGATGATGTTCTGGATCCCGCTGGTCGGCGGTATCGCCTCGGCCGGCCTGATCGCGCTCTATCCCATTACGCGCGCGTCGCACGAGAAGATGGTGGCCGAGATCGCCGCCCGCTCGGCCGACGCGCCCGTCGCCCCCACCAAGCTTTCGTTGCAAGAGACGGTGATCCAATGACCCGCGCCGCTTATCTGGCCGCTCCGCTCGCCCTGACCGGCGCTCTCGCGCTTGCGGGACACGCCCATGCCGCCACGTCCTGCGACGACCTGGCCAAGGCCCAGATCGCCGGCGCCAAGATCACCGCCGTCAAGGCGATGACTTTCGGCGCGCCGCAGGAGATCGAGGTGTTCGGCATCCCGCCGCTGCCGGCCTCGGCCGCCTATTGCCGGGTCAACGCCACCCTGTCGCCGACCCAGGCCTCGTCGATCAAGGTCGAGGTCTGGCTGCCGGCCGAGGCGGCCTGGAATGGCAAGTTCATGGCCACGGGCAACGGCGGCTACGGCGGCACGCTGGGTGGTCCGCGCCTGGCCATGCGCCCGGCGGTCAAGGCCGGCTACGCCGTGGCCGGGACCGACATGGGCCACACCGAGGACGGCGCCGGCGGCTCGGCCGAGTGGGCTCTGAACCAGCCCGAGAAGATCATCGACTGGGGCTATCGCGCCAACCACGAGACCGCCGTCTTCGCCAAGGCCCTGATCGCCGCCCACTATGGCAAGGGTCCGCGTCGCGCCTATTTCACCGGCTGCTCGGACGGCGGCCGCGAGGCCTTGATGGAGGTTCAGCGGTATCCTGGCGACTTCGATGGTGTCGTCGCCGGCGCGCCGGCCAATGCCTGGACGCGGCTGATGGGCGGTTTCGCCTGGTCGTGGAAGGCGGTGCACGAGGTCCCTGAAAGCCGCATCCCCGACGCTCTGCTGCCGGTCATCCAGAAGGCCGCCCTGGCCCAGTGCGATAAGCTGGACGGCGTCGCCGACGGCGTGATCGAGGACCCCCGCCGCTGCCGTTTCGACCCCGTCGTGGTCCAGTGCAAGGACGGCCAGACGAAAGAGTGCCTGACACCGGCCCAGGTCGCGGGCCTGCGGAAACTCTACCAGGGTCCTCGCGACGCCAAGGGCAAGTCGATCCTGCCCGGCTATCCCGCCGGCGGCGAGGCTACGCCCGGCGCCTGGCCGCTGTGGATCAGCGGCGAGAAGGCCCAGCACCCGTCGTTCGCGCGCTCGTTCTTCGCCAATTTCGTCTATTCCAACACCGGCTGGCAGCTGGCCCAACTGAACCTGGACAAGGACCTGAAGGCCGCCAGGGCGATCGCCCCGACCGTGGCCTCGGACAATCCCGATCTGTCGGCGTTCAAGGCGCGGGGCGGCAAGCTGATCCTGTTCCACGGCTGGTCGGACGCGGCGATCACCCCGCTGGCGACGATCCAGTACTACGACGCCGTGCGCGCCAGGATGGGCGTGAAGTCCGCCGACGCCTTCTCGCGCCTGTTCATGGTCCCGGGCATGTCGCACTGCTTCGGCGGGCCGGGGCCCAACAGCTTCGACATGCTGGCGACCCTGGACGCCTGGGTCGAGGGCGGAGCGGCGCCCGACCAGGTGATCGCGTCCAAGAAGGACAACGACTACGCCGACCTGCTGGGCATGCCGGCCAAGGCCGTGCGGACCCGTCCGCTGTGCGCCTATCCCAAGGTCGCCCAGTGGGACGGCAAGGGCTCGACCGACGTCGCCGCCAGCTTCGCTTGCGTGGCGTCAGGCCGTAAGGGGGCCTGATATCGTACGCACCGTATCCGCCTCATCGCGGTTGTCGGTGACCACGATCCGGTAGCTGCCGCCGCCCGGCGCGACGCGGACCACGATGTGGCCTTCGCGCGACGCCAGGCGGTCGGTCAGCCACTTGTGGGCCATCTCATTGGCGGGCGACAGGCCGGTGGCGAAGACCTCGCGCGGACCCGGATAGAGCCGCTGGCTCAGCATCCGCTCCAGCACGTCGCTGCTGGGGTGGGCCACGTGCCAAGCGGGGATGATCCAGGCGCGAGGCTTCAGGGCCCGCACCACGCCGGCGCCCGTGGCGTCGAACATGCCGTGGTGGGCGGCGACGGCGACATCCACGGGACCGGCGGCCTGGGCGGCGGGCGTCTCGACGTCGCGCCAGGGCAGGGTCCCGTCGAAGCTCTGGCTGGTCAGGTCGCCGGCCGCGAAATAGCCGAACGCGCCGTAGCGCAGGCGGATGGCGGCTGAGCAGGCGTTCTCGTCGGGGAGGTCGTCCTTGGCTAGCGTGTCGATGGCGGGGAACAGGCGGCGGGTCTCGCCGCCGCGCCCGGTCCATACCTCGCCATTGGCCGCCAGGTTGCGGATCTCGGCGCCGGGCAAAGCCAGCTGGTCGGCGGCGCCGACGCGGAAGCGCTCGACCTTGCCGCCGGCCTGGATCCGTTCACGGACGAAGGCGATGTATGCCTTCAGGAACGGCGCGTCCGAGGGCTTGGGATAGGCGTAGTCGGGGAAGGCGCGGTCGACCAGCTTGCCGATCGGCAGCGCTCCCGCGACGTCGTACAGGCCGTCGATGTGGTCGGGATGCAGATGGCTGACGAGGAAGGCGTCCAGCTTCGGCTCGCCGGTGGCGACCAAATGTCGGCGGGCGTAGCGGCCGATCCACTCGCCGGGGCGACGCTCGGCGCTCGGGCGAGCGTCAAGGCTGGCCGGCGTCGGCGTGGTGCTGGCGCCGGCGTCGATCATCAGGCTGGACCCGTCCGGCCCGATGATCAGCGTGGAGTCGCCCTTGCCGGTGCTGATGTGGTGGATGTCCAGGCCGCCATGCCGCCAGGGGCGCAGCGGCTGGCCGACGACATCATCGCCGGTGGGAAGAGGAGCGGCCGCCCCAAGCGCGACGGCGCCGAGCAGCAGCCCCCGCCGGGTGACGACCGCCGCCATCAGAACTTGGCCGACAGCATGACGCCGACCGTGCGCGGCTCGCCCAGATACTCGGCCAGCACCCCTTGGGTGGACGGGGTCAGCAGGAAGTCGACATCGCCCAGGTTCTTGGCCCAGGCCGTCAGCATCCAGCGGCCGTCCTGGCTCTCATAGCCCAGCGACAGGTTGGTCAGGGCGTAGCCGTTGATGTGCAGGTTCGGGTCTTTGGTCGCGCCGGTGTAGTAGCTGTCGGTATAGGCCCAGCTGACCGCGCCGGTGATATAACCCTTGCCGTTCAGCGGGAAGCGCACGTCGGCGGCCACCGAGCCTTTGTTGCGCGGCGACGAGCCCAACGGATTGCCGGTGTTCACCGCCCCGCCCGGAATGACGAAGTCGTCATAGACGGTGTCCAGCAGGCCGTAGTTGGCGCTGAGGTTCAGCCAGGTCAGGGGACGCCACTGCACCTCGACCTCGGCGCCTTCCACCGTCGCCTGGCCGGCATTGGTGATGGTCAGCACGCGGGTCACGTTGTTGAAGAACAGCTCCTGCTTGTCCTTGTAGTCCATGTGGAAGACCGAGGCGTTGATCCGCAGGGTGTCGGCCAGCCACTGGGACTTCACGCCCAGTTCGTAGTTGGTGACGGTCTCGGGATCGAACGGCTGGGCCAGGGCGGTGATCACCGCCGCATCGGTGTTGAAGCCGCCGGCGGTGTAGCCGCGCGTGACGCTGCCATAGACCTTGAGGTCCTCGCGCGGCGTCCAGCTGAGCACGGCGCGCGGCGTGACCTCGCTCCAGTTGGCTTTCAGGTCGCGGGCGGTGAAGCTGCCGGTGGCCGGGCGGACGAAGTCGGTGCGCACCAGCGAGGCGGTCTTTTCGTCGTGGGTGTAGCGCGCGCCGGCGGTCAGGTCGAAATTGGCCGGCAAGTGCAGCGTGCCGTCGATGAAGGCGGCGTAGCTCTTGGTCTTCACGGCCTGGTCGGTCAGGACGTCGGACGAGGCCACGCCGGTGACGGCGGCCAGGCCGCGCGTGCGCAACTGGCGCTTGGCATTCTCGTCAGCGAAATAGACGCCGGCCACCAGGTCGCCGCGCGACCACTTCGGGCTGGCCCAGCGGATCTCCTGCGAGAACAGGCCTACGTCGTCGACGTCGCGGTTGACGCTCTGGGTGTTGGTCCCGGTCAGGAAGCGATAGCTGGCGCCGGTGCCCGAATAGTCCTCGCCCGACTGCGACCAGCGATAGCCGGTGATGGCCGTGACCTGGCCGACCGGGGCGTTCCAGTAGATTCGGCCCGAAGCGCCCCACTGGTTGCGGGCGAAGCCCTGGACGTAGCCCAGTTCCGAGGTGCGGCGGTCGCCGTCCGAGCCGGCGGCCCTGGAGGACAGGGTGCGGCCGCCGTTGTGGTCCTCGCTGTAGTCGGCGCCCAGCAGCACCTCGACATCGTCGCTGGCCTGCAGGCGGGCCTGGGCGCGCAGGCTCTTGCTGTTCAGGTCGTCCTGCTCGCGGCCGGTCAGACGGTCCTTGCCGTAGCCGTCGTGCTGCTTCAGCGAGCCAGTCAGGCGCAGGGCCACGGTCTGGCCCACGGGAATATCGACGCGGCCGTCGACCTGCTTGAGGCCATAGTTGCCACCGCCGATCCGCACCGAACCCGACGTGTCGCCATAGGCCGGCTTGCCGGTGTCCAGCACGATGGCGCCGCCGGTGACGTTGCGGCCGAACAGCGTGCCTTGCGGGCCTTTCAGCACCTGCACCGAGTTCAGGCCATAGAGCTCGAAGGTCGCGGCGCTGTTGCGCGGAATGAACAGGTCGTCGATCACCACGGCCACCGGCTTGTTGGCGCCGATCTGGGTGAAGGTGTTGGTGGCGCCGCGCACCGCGATGGTCGGGCTGGACTGGCTGAACGCCGAGACCAGCAGGCCCGGCGTCAGGCGCGAGATGTCGCGCAGGCTCTCCAGGCGATAGGTCTCGACCGCGCGGCCGGAAAAGGCGGTCAGCGAGATCGGCACGCCCTGGGCGGCTTCCTCGCGCTTCTGGGCGGTGACGATGATGGTGTCCAGGGCGGTCGGTTCGGCCTCGACGGGCGCGCCAGCCGAGGTCGCGGTGCGGCGCAGGACGATGACGCCGTTGTTGTCGGAGACGATCGCCAGGCCCGTCCCCTCGATCAGCTTGCGCAGGGCGGCGCGGGCGTCCATCGCGCCCTTCAGCGCCTGGGTGCGGACGCCTTCCAGGCCGTCGGCCGGCGCCACGACCTGCAGGCCGGCCTGCCGCGCGAAGGCGGAGATGGCCGAGGCCGCGCCCTGGGCGGGCACATCGAACGTGCGCTGCTGGGCCGCCGCCGGCGGGGCGATGGCCAGGAGGGCCAGAGCGGCCGCGCCGCCGGCCAGGGTTGTCTTCCGCATCATGTGATCGCCCCGAAATTCGCCGGTCCCGCGCCGGCCTCATCGGGGTGGAGCCTCGACCTCGAAACTCCCGCCATGCCGTCCTCGAAAAAAGTTTCAGCCTCGGGTGAGACGTACGCCGTCGGCCTGCGTCGTGGCTTGCAGGCCCAGGCTCAGCGCGGCGGCCTTGGCGAAGCCGTCGGGGTCGCTGGCCGAGAACAGGCCGGTCATCTTCAACCTCGCCACGCTCGGATCGTCGATGACAATGCGGCGGTCGGAATAGCGGGCGAACTCGTCGGCGGCCTGGCCCAGGGTCAGGCCGTCCAGGTCGATCTGGCCCTGCCGCCAGGCCATGGCCCGGTCGACGGCGGCCGAGCCCACCGGGGTGGGTGTCAGCGCGCCGGCGGTCGCCACCTGCACGGCGTGTTCGGCGGCCAGGCGCACCGGCTTGCCCTCGGCCCCACGCCAGACCTCGACCACGCCTTCGCGGACGATCACGCCGACCTGGCCATCGGCATGAGTCCGCACCGTGAAGCTGGTGCCGACCGCGCGCACCCGCACGTCGCCGGCCACCACGACGAAGGGGCGGGCAGGATCCTTGGCGACGTCGAACAGGGCCTCGCCGCGCAGCAGGTCGACCCGCCGCATCTTGCCGTCGAAGGCCGCGCGGATGGCGGTGTCGGTGTTCAAGGTCACCGCCGAGCCGTCCTGAAGCGGCGCACGGCGGATGTCGCCCTTGGCGGTGGTCACCCGGCCCTTGAGGCTGAGCGCGCCATAGCCGACCGCGCCCACGACCGAGGCGGCGGCCAGCAGGCCCCCGGTCGCCAGCAGGCGGCGCCGGTCCGCGGCCTTGGCGGCAGGGTGTGAGGCGGGCGCGAAGTCGGCGCCCAGGCCGGCGGCGCGGTCCAGGCGGGCGCTGACCGCTAGAGCTTTGGCGTAGGCGCCCGCGCGGCGGGGGTCCTGCGCCGCCCAGGCCTCAAGGGCGGCCTGGTCCTGATCCGACAGCGGCCCTCGGTCGACGCGCCCGGCCCAGGCGGCCGCGGCGGCGTCAATGTCGGCGCTGCTCTCTCGGATCGTGGTCAACTTCACTCTGGTCCTGGTCGGGGTCCCGGTCGGTACGGTTCCTAGATGCCTGGAAGCGTGCGTTTCCGCCACGTCCCAATGCATTCATCAGCACACCGATGCCTTTTCCGACGTGCTTCTCGACCGTGTTCTCGGAAACGCCCATGCGGCGGGCGACCTCGCGCTGCGACAGGTCGTGCACCTTGCGCAGGGTGAAGGCCTCGCGGCACTTGGCGGGGAGGCCGGCGATCAGGGCGGCGATGCGCGACAGCTCCTGGCGATCGGCGGCCACCGTCTCGGGCGAGGGGGCGTCGCTGGGCGGCTCCAGGGCCTCGGCCTCGGCCAGGGCTTCGAAGGCCACGATGCGGCTGCGGCGCAGGGATCGCAGCACCACCGACTTGGCGACCTCGAACATGTAGGTGCGGCCGTTCAGGATGTGGTCGACGCTCGGGAGGGCCGCGAGGATCGCGTAGGTCTCCTGGACGATGTCGTCGACCTCCAGGCCCGCCAGGGGACGGCGAGACAGCCACGCGCGCAAAGCCGGCTCGTGCGGCAGCGCGTTGCGCGCCAGCCAGATCGCCCGCTGTTGGGTGGCCAAGGTCATGGGACCAGGGTGGTAGCGATGATTTGTGACAATCAAGGCCCACCACCCCGGTCGGTTGAAATCGACGTCTCGGCTACTGGTTTTTGAACTTGTCCCAGTGCTCGAAGTCGAAGGTCGGCTTCAAAGCCGTGCGACGGACCTCGAACACCAGGGTGTCGCGGGCCGGTTCGCCCTGGTCGCGGGTGACCGTCACGACCGCCGTGTGCATGCCCTCGGCCAGATCTTTGGGCAGGTCGTAGCGCCAGATGTGCGGCGAGTGGTCGGCGCGCGAGCCGCGCGGCTGGGGCGGCATCGGCGGCAGGCGCTTCTGGCGACCCTGGACGTAGCCTTGCGTTTCCGGATCGCCCGAACGGCTCTGGATCGCTGTGCGAGCCATGGTCAGCTGGCGCTGCAAGGCGAAGGGGTCCGAATAGGCCGAGCCATTGAGGACCCGCTCGCCCTTCATTTCCTGGGTGCGGGTCATCGGCGCGGACGCGGCGCCGTCGATGGCGACCATGACCTTGGTCGTGGTGTCGCCCATCCAGACGTCGGCGGTCAGCCAGCTTTGGCCCGCCAGATCGGTCGGCGAGAGCAGCTTGACGTCCGGCAGGTCCTGGACGCTGAGCGGCGGGACGGGATCGCGCTTGTCCTCGGGGGCGTCGCGCCAGGCGAAGATCTTGTCGGCCCAGTCGCGGAAGCGCGGGGTGCTGACCGACAGCCACATGGCCCGGTCGCGCGGCAGGCCGCTGGCGCGATAGTCCAGGGTGTAGTCGGTCCCCCTCACCGCGAAGTCGACATAGCCGCGCGGCGAGCCGTCGCCCTGGATGCTCATCGGCGTGCCGTCGATGTCGTAGTCACCGCCCCACCAGTCGCCGGCCACCGCGCCGGCCACCAGGTGGCGGAAGGGGATGGTCGTGACGCCGATCGTGTCCTTCCAGCCGCCCATCGAGTCGCCGGCCGCCAGGTTCTCCAGGGTGTGGCTATGGCCGGTCAGGGACAGGGCCGGGCGGCCTTTCACCAGGGCATAGAGCTTGTCCATGTTGTCGGTCTGATGCGGCTGGGACTCGGCATTGTCGAAGCCGGCGAACGGGATGTGGGCGGCGAACACCACCAGCTTCTTGGGATCGGTCGCCTTCAGCACATTGGCGATGAAGGTCATCTGGTCGGGCAGCAGACGGCCGTTATAGGTCTTCCAGTACTGCTTGCAGAACGGCCGTTCGCGCGCCTCGTCCGGGTCCTCGCCGCAGGGGAACGAGACGTTGTCCAGCACGATGAACAGCGCCTCTCCCATCTCGAACGCGTAGTTGTTGGGGCCGTACGACCGCCGCCAGGTGTCGGAGCTGTCGATGTCGTGGTCGGCGTCGTGGTCGTAGTCGTGATTGCCCTGCACCCACCACTGCGGGACGCCCAGCACGCCCATCACCTCGACCGTGCGCGGCAGCAGGTTCAGGTCGTCGCTGACGATGTCGCCCAGGGCCAGCAGGCAGGCCGGCTTCTTCGGCGCGTTGGCCAGTTCGCGCACCAGGGAGTCGCGAACATAACCCACCTCGATGTTCGACGCCGGCTGTACGTCGCCCAGGACGGCGCATTCAAACTCTTTGGCGAAGTTCTGACCGGTTTCTGTGGGAATGATCGGAAAGTTGATTGAAGCGGGCAGCGGACCGGTCGGCGGCAGGCCGCCGTAGCGCAGCGCCTTGGGCGAGCCCTTCGGCTTGTGCTGATAGGCGAACTGCGGAACCCAGTGCGCATCGGTCGGCACGCGCCAGCCGCTAGGCTGGATCACGAACACCGCCATGTCGGGACGCACGGGCAGGGCGTAGCGGCCGGCCTTGTCGGTCACCACGACGTCCAGGCTGTTGGAGACCTTGATCCCCGGCACGCCGTGCTCGCCCGCGTCCAGGCGACCGTTGCGATTGGCGTCGTCGAACACCACGCCAGCGATGGTCTTGGCCGACATGTGGCCATCGCGGCGCACGTCGATCTTGGCGAAATAGGGCGTCGCCGCGCTCTGCGCATGGGCCGCGCCGCCCAGCAGGCTGGCCGCCAGCAGCATGGCGATCGGCAGGGAAGTCTTGGTCACGTGAGGCCCCTTTATCCGTGAGGTCCGGCCCGTTCTGGCGGACGTCTGACACAGCTGGATGAACCCCGCGCGCCCTGCCGCGCGAGGTGAACGTTTCGCCGCGTCGCAACCTGGGTCTGTGAGGGTTTCTGAGGGTTTGTGGTCAAAACGCTCACATAACGCAAACGAAACTCTCGTGACACGAACATAAAATCCACAAATGTCACACCACATCCACAAACTGCGCTTAAGGGAGGCGTCGGCGAGGGGGCGGCGACCGCGTAAGGCGGCGTCAGGACTCGTCGGGCACATTTCTCGGGAGAGCAGGTCGTGAGGCAGCAAATTCGAGCCGGGCGTCGCTGGCGCGGCGTCATGGCGCTACGGGCCCTGGCCCTGGTCAGCGCAAGCATTCCCGCCGTCGTCCTGATGGCGACCCCGGCGGCGGCCGAGGACTACACCAACGTCCAGGCCTCGGGCCGCGTTCAGGGCGCCGACGGCAAGCCGATCGCCGGCGCGACCGTGCAGGTCATCTCGGAAAGCCTGGGCGTGAAGCGCTCGGCGGTCACCAACGCCAGCGGCGGCTACGTCATCCCGCAACTGGCCCCGGGCGCCTACGCCTTCTCGGTCAGCGCCGCGGGCTATGACGACTATGTCGAGCAGGGCGTGGCGATCAGCCGTTCGGGCGCCTCGAACCAATTCACCCTGGCCCCGGCCGGTTCGGTCGAGGCCGTGGTCATCAAGGCCGGCCGCATGCGCACGCCGGACTTCGAGATCACCACCACGGGCGCCGTCGTCGACATCGGCGAACTGGCCGAACGCGTGCCGGTCGGCCGCTCGCTGCGCGACATCGCCCTGATGTCGCCGGGCGTGGTCCAGGGCTCGTCCTCGGCCAACGGCACGTTCGCCAACCAGATCTCGATCTCGGGCGCCAGCTTCATCGAGAACGCCTTCTTCGTGAACGGCCTGAACATCACCAACTTCCGCATGGGCCTGCTGCCCGTGGAAGTGCCGTTCGACTTCTACAAGTCGGTGGAAGTGAAGACCGGCGGCTATCCGGCCGAGTTCGGCCGCTCGACCGGCGGCTTCGTCAACGCCATCACCAAGTCGGGCACGAACAGTTTCCACGGCGGGATCACCGCGACCTGGGAGCCGGGCGACCTGCGCAACAGCGCCCCCAACACCTTCCGTAACGCCTATGAAAACGCCACGGCCGAGCGCGAGGAGTGGGTGGCCGAACTGGGCGGGCCGATCATCAAGGACCGCCTGTTCTTCTACGGCCTTTACAACCAGCGCAAGCTGAAGACCTTCACGCCCCAGATCAACGGCAACAACGCCACCCGCGTCACTGACGACGCGCCGTTCTGGGGCGGCAAGATCGACGGCTGGCTGACCTCCAAGCAGCACCTGGAGTTCACCTATTTCGACACCACCAAGGACGTGCGTAACCGCAGCGTGGCCTACGATCCGACGACCAAGACGGTCGGGGCCGAGACGGGCGGCACCAACCAGCGCTCGGGCGGCGAGAACTATATCGCTCGCTATACCGGCACCTTCACGCCCTGGTTCACCCTGTCGGCGGCGTATGGCGTCAACAAGTTCCGCGATGGCCAGCTGCCGCTGGACACCACCCACGAGCAGGTCGTCGACTATCGTGAGAAGACCGAGGGCGTGAACATCGGCCTGAACAAGGTCACCGACGCCCAGTCGTTCAATGACGACAAGCGCACGTTCTATCGCGCCGACGCCGACTTCAACTTCGACCTGTTCGGCGCCCACCACCTGCGGATCGGCTACGACCACGAAGAGAACACCGCGACCCAGTTCTTCGAAACGATCGGCCGGGGCGCCTTCAAGTTGTTCCGCTCGAACGGCAAGGACACCAGCAATCTGCCGGCTGGCGTCGAGTACATGACCACCCGCGTCTATCGTAACAGCGGCAGCTTCAGCACCGTCAACCAGGCCTTCTATGTCCAGGACCAGTGGTCGCTGTTCGGTGATCGCATGCAGGTCGAGGCCGGCATCCGCAATGACCGCTTCGACAACCGCAACGCCGATGGGTCCACCTTCTACGATCCGGGCAATCAGTGGGCGCCGCGCCTGTCGGTCTCGGGTGACCCCTTCGGTGACGGCAAGTCGAAGCTCTATGGCTTCTTCGGCCGCTACTACCTCCCGCTGCCCAGCGATCTGTCGCTGAAGTTCGCCGGCTCGCTGGTCACCTATACGCGCTACAACCTGCTGAACGGCGTCGGGGCCAATGGCGACCCGGTCATCGGCGCGCCGGTCACCACGGCCAACGGCGTCAGCGCCTGTCCCGACACCAAGGTGTCGAACTGCCTGGTCGCGGCCCCGGGCCTGGTGGCCGACACCGCCGAGTCGATCGCCCATAACCTCAAGCCGCAATCGGCCGATGAATATGTGCTGGGCTACGAGCGTCGCTTCGGCGACCTGATCAAGGTTGGCGCCTATTTCACCCACCGCGAGCTGAACAGCATTGTCGAGGACGTGGCCATCGACACCGGCGCGCGGGCCTACTGCGTGCGGGCCGGCTTCACGGTCGACCAGTGCAAGGCCAGCTTCGGCGGCGGTCGCCAGTGGGTGATCGTCAATCCGGGCGAGGACGTGAAGATCCGCCTCAACAGCATGCCGGACGGCTCCAAGCCGGTCGTCACCCTGTCGGCGGCGGACCTGACCTATCCCAAGCCCAAGCGCGACTACAACGCCCTGACCGCCACCTTCGACCGGGCCTTCGACGGCAAGTGGTCGCTGTCGGGTTCGTACACCTGGGCCAGCCTCAAGGGGAACTATGAAGGCGGCGTGCGGTCGGAGAACGGCCAACTGGCCATCAACACCACGGCCGACTTCGACTCGCCGGGCTTCCTGGACGGCGCCGACGGCTATCTGCCCAACCACCGGGCCCATACGTTCAAGGCCTATGGCAGCTACGCGGTCAACAAGTGGCTGACCCTGGGCGGCAACGGCCTGGTGCAGTCGCCGCGCAAGTACAGCTGCATCGGCATCGTGCCCTTGGATCGCGACAAGACCGCCTATGACTATCAGGGCTATGGCTTCTACTGCCGGGGCAAGGTGGTCGAGCGCGGTTCGGCCTTCGACGGCGACTGGGTCACCCAGTTCAACGCGTCGGCCGTGGTGACCATCCCGACGCCGGGCGACCGCCTGGCCGCCACGCTGCGCCTGGACGTGTTCAACCTGTTCAACGCGCACGCCGTGACGGCCTACCACGAGTTCGGCGACGTCGGCGGCAGCGGCGTGGCGGACACCAACTTCCGCAAGCCGGTCGAGTACCAGACCCCGCGTTATGCGCGGATCCAGCTGCGCGTCGCTTTCTAAGCGACCGCTCGTCCCCGGCCGGTCACCCCATCCCCGCCGGCCGGGGACGCACTTCTTGCGCGGGACTCAGGCCATAGTGCCGCCGGAGCCCGACAGAGACGGACCGAGAATGCTCAAACGCTACGATCGTCAGCGCGATATCCTGAACCTGCTCGAGCCCAACCAGACGCGCGCGATCGCCGATATCGCCAAGGCGCTGTCGGTGTCCGAAGAGACCATCCGCCGCGAGTTGCGGGTGATGGAGGAGAACGGGACGATCGTGCGCCTGCACGGCGCGGTCCGCTTGCCGCCGCAGGAGATCGAGGGGCCGTTCGACCTGCGCATGCAGAAGAACGTGGCCGGCAAGACCCGCATCGCCGAGGCGGTGGTCAAGTTCATCGCCGACGGCGACACCCTGTTCCTGGACAGCGGCTCGACCTCCTGCTTCGTGGCCAAGGCCCTGGCCGAGCACCGTCAGTTGAAGATCATCACCAACTCGCTGGCGGTGGCCCAGGCCGTGCGCAAGGACAGGGGGCACACCCTGTTCTTGGCCGGCGGCGAACTGAACACGGCCTATCAGTCGTTCTCCGACCGTCACGCCCAGGACTTCGTGGCCGGCTTTCGGCCCAGCCTGTCTGTCCTGACCGTCGGCGCGGTGAGCCTGGAGCACGGCCTGATGGACCACTCGCCCAGCGAGGCGATCATGAGCCGCATCGCCTATTCGACCGCCACCCGCGTGCTGCTGGCGGTGGACCAGGGCAAGTTCGGACGGGTGGGCCTGGTGCACACCGCGGCCTTGAAGGATGTCGACGTCCTGGTCACCGACGCGCCCCTGGCGCCCGGCTTCGAGCAGGGTTTCGCCCACGCCGAGGTGGTGGTCGCCTAAGACGTGCGACGCAGCGCCGCGCCGAAAAATCACCGCCGCCCCCTTGCGATGTTATAATATAACAATATGTGAGCTGCCGAGGCCGTAAGCGCAGACCCCGGAGCTTTCCATGACCCCGTCCAAAGCCAAGGCGCTGGACCTGTCCGCCGTCGGCCTGTCCGCCCTGTGCCTGGTCCACTGCCTGGCCTTGCCGGGGCTGGCGCTGCTGTTGCCGGTGCTGGGCTTCTGGGCGCAGGCCGAGTGGGTCCATGTCGCCTTCATCCTGGCGGCCGCGCCCGTGGCGGTGCTGGCCTTTGTCGATCTCAAGACCTGGCGGCCACGGTCCAGGCCGATGATCGTGGTCGCAAGCGCTGGTCTGGCCCTGATGCTGGCCGGCGCGCTGGAGTTTCCCGTCGCCGGCTATGAGCGTCCGCTGACGGTGCTGGGCGGCCTGCTGCTGGCCGGCGCGCACATCGCCAGCTGGCGCCGGCGCGGGCACGTCTGTCAGGCTTGCTAGGCTACCGTTTCGCGGAAGTGTCGCGCCAGAGCCGCACCGTCGGCACGCAGGCGCACGCTGACAGCCGGCCCGTCCTCGCCCCACGCCGTCTGGCCTAGGCGCTCGCCTGAAGTGGCCACCGATACGGGAGCGACTCGCGTCTCGAACAGCTCCGGCCGGGTCAGGCTGACCAGGGCGGCGACGTCGTGCAGCACGCAGCCGTCCAGCCGTTCATAGGCCTTGGCGTAGCCGCGCGTGATGTCATGCGCGAAGCGGCCGGCCTCGCCTTGCTGGGCCAATTCGCCGGCTTTGGCATTGGTCAGGACGCAGGACATGGTCGCGTCCAGCGGGACCAGGGTGACGGGCCACGGCGCGGCCAGCACCTCGGCGGCGGCTTCCGGATCGTTGTGGATATTGGCCTCGGCGAAGGGGGTGACGTTACCCGCCGCGAAGGCGCCGCCCATGATCGTCACCCCGGCGACCAGGCCGGCGACGTCCGGCGCGGCGCGCAGGGCCAGGGCCAGGTTGGTCAGCGGTCCGATCGCCACGATGGTGATCTCGCGCGGACGGGCGCGGACGAGGTCGATGATCCGTTCATGCGCCGCGCCGGACCCGGCCGGCGACAGGGGCGCGCCGGACAGGTCGAGGTCGCCCAGTCCGTTCTCGCCGTGGACATGCTTGGGGGAGAGGCCGCGCGGACGCGTCAACGGCTCGGCTGCGCCCCGATACACCGGCGCTGACAGGCCTAGCCGCGCGCGCAGCCACAGGGCGTTGCGGGTGGTGGTCTCGACGTCGGCGTTGCCGAATACCGTGGTGATCGCCAGCAGCTTCAGGTCGGGCCATTTTTGCTGGTTTCTGGCGCGCAGATAGAGCAGGGCCAGGGCGTCGTCGACACCGGGATCGGTGTCCAGGATCAGCAGGCTCATCCGTAGACCGCGCGGCAGACGGCCTCGCACTTGGCCAGGTCGAAGGCCCCGTCGGTGCGCACGCCCGACTCCATGTCGATCCAGTAGAGCGCGCCCGCCGGCGCGGCGATGCGGGCCAGGATGTCGCCGACGGTGCCCGGACCGATGCCGCCGGAATAGCCGCAGAACGGTCCCTCGGCCGGGGGCGGGGCGGGCCAGCGGTCGGGCCGCGCGCCCGTGCCGAACGAAACGTCGTACAGCCAGTCGACCCCGGTCTGGTTCAGCGGAAAGGCGCCCGAGCACTGTAGTACGGCCCGCACGCCCAGGCGCCGGCCATAGTCGCGGGCGGCGGCGACCTGGGCCGGGGTGCTGCCCTTGAAGCTGTGATTGACCTGCACGCGCTGGATCCCGGCCGGGGGCGGGGGGGCGGTCAGCGGGCTCGTGGCGATCGCCTTGGCCGCGTCGCCGCAGACATGGGCGGCCCAGCGTAGCGCGCGCTCGGCCAGCAGGCCGTCGCGGATCTCGGCGGGCGGGAAGAGCGGGCTATCGCCCTCCTGCGCGGGATCGACCAGCACGCCCCACTCGATCGGATAACGCGCCGACAGCGCCTTCAGGCCCGGCAGCAGCTCAAGGCGGTCGACGCCGGTGAACGCGATGAAACTGGGCGGCTGCATGAGTGGGTCCGAAGGTCAGAATGTCCTTGCAAATTATATAGTGAAACGTTTCAGTCAAGTCGTTGAAACGAGGTGGGCGGATGGTGCGGGTAGTGGTCGCGGGCTTCGCGACGATCGACTACGTGGTCCAGGTCGAGGGCGTCTTCACCGGACGCGGCACGCGGCTGATGCGCGAAGCCGCCTGGCCCCGCGCCGGCGGCGCGGCGCTGTACGCCAGCGCGGCCCTGGCGAAGGCGGGCGTCGCCGCCGCGCCGCTGACCTGGGTCGGCGACGACGCGGATGGTGAGGCCTATCGGGCGGCCTGTGTCTCGGACGAAGGCGTCGCGGTCATGCCGGACGCGCCGTCGACGCGGTGCCTGCTGATCTACAACGCCGACGGGACCTATGGCTGCCTGCTGCGGCCAGGGCCGGCGGCGCTGACCGAGGCGCAGATAGGTCTCGCCGCAGAGGCCGAGTGGCTCGTGATCGCCGCCGGCCCGCCGGAAATCACCGCCCGCCTGCTCGACCTCCAAGGCCCCCGCCTGGCCTGGATCGCCAAGGACGACCCGGCCTGCTTTCCGCCCGAACTCGTGGCGCGGTTGACGGCGAGGGCCGAGGTCATCTTCTGCAACGCCGGTGAGCGCGCTTGGCTGGAGGCGGGGAGGGGCAGTCCGTCGCCGGCCGGCCAAATCCTCTTCGAGACCCGCGGCGCCGACGGCGTCCACGTCGAGGCGGGCGGCGAGGTTTTCGACCTTCCCGTCACGCCCCTGAAGGTCGAAGACGCCACCGGCGCTGGCGACACCTTCGCGGGCGCGACGCTGGCGAGCCTTGTCGCTGGCCGTTCGCCTCGCGTCGCCGCCGAAGCCGGCATCACGGCGGCGGGGTTGATGCTGAGCGGCCGGCGGGAGGCTACTCCCCCTCGATCGACCGGATGACCCTGGCGGGATTGCCGGCGACCAGGGTGTTGGCGGGAACGTCGCGGGTGACCACCGATCCCGCCGCCACGACCGAGTTCTCTCCGATCGTCACGCCGCCGATGATGGTCGCGCCCGCCGCGATCCAGACATTGCGTTCGACGGTGATCGGCTTTCCCTGCAGATGGACGTGGCGCTGGGACGGCGCGACGGGATGTTCCGACGTGATCAGGCTAACGTTCGGCCCGATCATCACGTCGTCGCCGATGGTGATGTCGGCCAAGGAGTAGAAGGTGCAGTTCTGGTTGATGAAGACGCGGGCCCCGACGCGGATGTTGCGGCCGCAGTCGGCATAGAACGGTGGGATCAGGCGAAAATGCTCTCCGACCACCCCGCCGATCAGCTCCTCGAACAGCGCGCGGACCGCGTTGGTGTCGGCATAGGTCAGGCGGTTGAGCACTGGCGTGATCGCCATGGCCCGCTCGACATCGGCGGCGAAGGCGCGTGACTCCGGGGTTCGCCTCGGAATGATCCTGACTGCGCGTTCGTCCATCCGCCTGCATCCCGCATTGAGTCGCCTGGTGGGAGGTTAGCGGTGAAGTCGGATGGCGGGCATCGATCCCCACCGGCCGTCCACAGCTTGGTCAGCCCCCGATCACCCACATGATCGTCGCCGTCAGGCATGTGGTCAGGAACGCCGCCGCCAGGGCTTTGAAGCCGAGTTCCACGACCTCGCCGACCTTCTCCGGGGCCATCGACGACAGGCTGCCGATCAGGATGGCGACGCTGCCGACATTGCCGAAGCTGCCCAGGGCGTAGGTCAGGATCAGCAGGCTCTTGGGCGACAGCGCGCCGGGCGGCAGGGCCATCATGTCGCTGTAGGCGACGACCTCGTTGGCGGCGACCTTGGTGCCCAGGATCGCGCCGACGGCTTGCAGATCCGACAGCGGGGCGCCGGTCAGCCAGACGATCGGGGTCAGCAGCCAGCCCAGAATGCCGCCGAGCGTCAGCGGTGCTCCAGCATGCGGAATGGCCGCCAGGCCCATATTGATCAGGGCGATCAGGCCGACGAAGACGATCAGCAGGCCGGCGATGTTCAGCACCATCTTCACCGCGTCCAGCGTGCCGAAGGTCAGGGCTTCCAGGCTGCTGCGATAGGGGCTGGCGAGCACGATCGGCTCATGCGCCTCGACGCTCCTCTCGCCCGGGATGATCAGCCGCGCCATGCCGATCGCCATCGGGGTGCTGATCAGCGACGCGATCAGCAGGTGGCTGAAGGCGTTGGGCACCTTGGCCGAGATCAGCGAGCCCAGCACGATCATCATCGAGCCGCCGATCACCGACAGGCCGTCGACCATGATGATGAAGATCTCGGCGCGGGTCAGGCGGGGCAGGAACGGCTTCACCAGCAGCGGGGCCTCGACCATCCCTAAGAACACGCAGGCCGAGGTCGAGACCCCGACTGGGCCGCTGACGCCGAACAGCTTGCCGAACGCCCAGGCCGCCGCCCGGACGATGACGATCAGCACCTTCCAGTGCCACAGCAGGGCCGACAGCGCCCCAACCAACAGGATGGCCGGCAGGGCCTGGAAGGCGAAGATGAAGGCGGCGCTGGGGTCTTCCATGCTGAACGGCGCGCGGCCGCCGCCCAGATAGCCGAACATGAAGCTGGAGCCGGCCTTGGACGCGGCCTGCAGGGCGTCGACCGCGTGGGTGGCGGCGGCGAAGCCGGCGGTGATGGCTGGGACCTGGGTCAGCAGCAAAGCCAGGGTGATCTGGCAGGCCAGGCCGACCAGCACGGGCCGCCAGGGCAGGGCGCGCCGGTTCTCCGACAGCAGCCAGCCGATGGCCAGAAAGACGACGACGCCCAGCAAGGCGCGCGCGGTTTCGTTGTCCGGCATGTCCCCTCCGACGACGCTTGAGGAGACTCTATAGGATGAAACGTTTCAAGGAAATGGCCCCGGATCACCGCTGCCCAGGCGTTTTGCGCCGCGCGAACTCCCGATAGTTGTGATGAAATTGTCATTGAACTCGAATATGAAACGTTTCACTAAATCGTACCGACACCGCCGAGAGCGGGTCGCCTGAAGGGGGCTTGAGTATGAAGACGTCCATCTGGCTGGCTTCGAGCGCGCTGTGCCTGGTCATGGCCGCGCCGGCCATGGCGCAAACGACTGCGCCGACCACCGAAACGGTCGACGAGGTGGTGGTCACCGCCGAGCGCTTCGGCTCGGGCCTGACCCGCGCCACGTTCACCCTCGGGGCCGAGGACATCCAGGAGCGTCCGCTGGGCGCCGAGATCACCCAGGCCCTGGTCAAGGTCCCGGGCGTGCAGGTCTCCACCGGCGATACGCGCGGCGGCAGCTTCTCGTTCGAGATCTACATGCGTGGCCTGTCGGACGAGCAGATCGGCCTGACCCTGGACGGCATCCCCACGGGCGACAGCCGCTTCAACGGCGGCTCGCCGCCGCAGCGCTTCATCGAGAGCAGCAACGTCGGCAAGATCACCGTCTCGCAGAGCGCCGGCGACATCGGCGCGCCGTCGCGCTTCGCTCTGGGCGGCTTCATCGACTTCGTCACCGACGCCCCGCGTAAGGACTTCGGCGCCACGGTCGAGGCCGGCGTCGGCTCGTTCGACTTCCGCCGCATCTATGGCCGCATCGACAGCGGCGAGATCGCGCCGGGCCTGTCGGGTTATTTCACCTATTCCCGCCAGGAGAACGACGTCTGGGCCGGCCGCAACAGCCGGGGTTCGAAGCGCGACCACTACGAACTGAAGGTCGTCAAGGACTTCGACAACGGCTCGTTCCTGAAGGGCCGGGTCTCGTACAACGACCAGACCGACAACGACTTCAACATCGTCACCAAGGGCGAGTTCGAGGCCGCGCCGCGCAGCGACCGCGCCCTGGACGCCCTCACCGGCATCCCGGCCAAGGACATCGACTTCGGCGGGGCCCTGGGCGGCTGGCGCAAGGACTGGCTGGCCTATGCCAACAGCCACTTCGTGATCAGCGACACGGTCAGCATCGACGTCAATCCGTACTACCAGAACCTGAAGGGCGAGTCGTTCCGCTACCAGGACCGCCAACGGGTGCTGACCGGCGGCGATCCGCGCGCGGTGACCGGCTACAACGCCAATGGCGGGGCGGTGCGTCCGACCCTGACCACGATCCGCAACAGCAACGTCGTCGGCGGCCCGGCCGACATGCGGGTCACGCCGCGTGACCGCGATCGCTACGGCGTCACCGGCGAGCTGAAGGCCCGGGTCGGCAACCACGCCCTGCGCTTCGGCGGCTGGTGGGAAGGCGGCGCCTCCACCGAGCGCCGCAACTTCTACCCGATCATCAACTCGGCCCAGAGCATCGCTTATGATCGCTCCAAGCTGAACTATGTCGAGTACGAACGCAGCGCCTCGGTCGAGACGACCATGCTGTACGCCCAGGACGAGTTCCGGGCCTTCGACGACAAGCTGAAGGTCGACCTCGGCGTCACCTGGTACAACGTGAAGTACGACGCCAAGTCGCCGCTGGAGTACAAGGCCAACGTCAAGTTCTCGCAGCACTCGGACATCAATCCCAAGCTCGGCGCGACCTACCAGCTGGCCGACGCCTGGGAACTGTTCGGCGGCTACGCCAAGAACTTCGCCGGCATCCCGGAAGACGCCTTCCTGGGCTCGACGGCGGTGATCAATCCGAACGACCTGACCCCGGTCGCGACCGAGAACGTCGACCTGGGCCTGCGCTATGTGAAGCCGAACATGGCCTTCTCGATCCAGGCCTATGACGTCAGCTTGAAGAACAATGTCGGGATCGTGCCGCGCGATCCGACCGCGACCCTGGACCCGCAGGAGGTCGTGCGCGGCAACGTCGCGACCAAGGCGGTCAACATCGCGGGCGTCAAGACCCAGGGCGTGGAACTGACCGGCTACTACGACTTCGGCGTGGTCGACCTCTACGGCTCGTACTCGCGTCAGGACGCCAAGCACGACAATCCGGCGGTCGGCGGCGACGCCCGCAAGGCCCTGGCCTCGGTGGCGGTGATCGGCGGGGCCGGTGTGCGCGACATCCCCAAGGACAGCTTCTTTGGCCAGATCGGCTGGAAGCCGCTGTCGGGCCTGAAGATCGACGCCAACGCTCGCTATGTCGGCAAGCGCGTCGGCGGCCACATCGTCGCCCCGACCACCTTCCAGGAACTGGGCGTCGAGATGCTGGACGCCTACACCCTGGTCGGGCTGACGGCGACCTATGACGTCAAGCGCGCCGGGGCGCCGGACCTGCGCTTCCAGTTCAACGTCGATAACCTGTTCGACGAGAAATATATCGGCGCGGTCAGCGGCTCGACGGCTACCCAGCCGGAGTTCGGCTACACCGCCGCGACCCCGAACGCCAAGACCCTGGACCGCTACTTCGTCGGCGCGCCGCGCACCTACACCTTCTCGGTGAAGGCGCGGTTCTAACCCGAGAGTCCGAGGCGTCTTCTCCCCTTGTTAGGCGCCTTTGGAAGGGGCGGGTCCCGCGGGATCCGCCCCGATCCTTGACGCTGCCCATGAAAGGTTTCACGTCCTGGCTATCTCCCGACGGAATCCCCGCATGGCCAAGAGCGAAGACCCGCCCCGCAGAGCGACCCTCAAGGAGGTCGCCAAGGCCGCCGGCGTGTCGCTGGCCAGCGCCTCCTACGCGATCAACGGCGCGGGCTCGGTGGGCGAGGCCACGCGCGAGCACATCCTCAAGGTGGCCGCCGAGCTAGGCTACCGGCCCAATCAGAGCGCCAAGGCGATGAAGACCGGCAAGACCGGGGCCATCGGGCTGATTCTGCCGGACCTGACCAACCCGTTCTTCCCGAGTTTGGCCCAGGTGGTGATCCAGGCGGCGCGGGTCCACGGCTACAGCGTCTTCCTGACCGACACCGAGGGCTCGGCCGAGGAGGAGCAGCGGGCGGTGAACCTCTTGGTCGACCATGGGGTCGACGGGGTGATCTGGTTCCCGATCGCCGACGACGGTCCGGTCGGCAAGCTGATCGAGGGCGTGCCGACCGTGGTGCTGGATCGCAACCTGCCGGGCTATGACGTCATCCAGGCCGACTATGCCGACGGCGGACGGCTGGCGGCCGAGCACCTGCTGGCGGCGGGCCATGTGAACATCGGGGTGATCTCCGGCCCCCATGCCGCCTCCAGCGCCCGCCAGCGCGCCGAGGCCGCCATCGCCACGGTGCGCGAGCGCGGCAACCTGGTCTGGCACGTGCACAACGCCTATTCGCTGGACCTTGAGCCCGAGGTCGCCCAGGCGCTGGAGAGCCGCGCCGCCACGGCGGTGATCACCGGCGCCGACCTGATCGCCATCGGGGCCATGCGGCATATCCGCAGCCTGGGTCAGTCGGTGCCCGACGACGTCTCGGTGGTCGGCTTCGACGACATCCCCTGGGCCCAGTTGCATACCCCGGCCCTGACCACCATCGACATGCCGGTCGAGGACATGGCCGCCGCCGCCGTCGAGGCCCTGATCCGCCGGATGAGCGCTCGCGGGGAGCCGCGTCGACGGGTGGTGTTCAATGTCGAGCTGGTCTCGCGCGACAGCGTCCGCGTCCTGACGTGAACGGGCTGCTCGGCCTGGCCCTGGCGCTGAAGCTGCTGGCGAGCTTCGAGGTTCCTCCTGGGACGACCGTCGACGGGACGCCGTTCGGCGGCGTTTCCGGCATCGACTACGACCGGCGGACCGGCGAGTGGCTGATGATCTCCGACGACCGCTCGGACAAGGCGCGGTTCTTCGTCGGGCGGCTGGACGGCGAGGGCCTGCGGCTGACGCGACCGGTCCGGCTGCGGCCCGAGGCGGACGAGCGGCCGGACGCCGAGGCGCTGCGCATCGACCCACAGACCGGCGACCTGCTCTGGACCACCGAAGGGGATCAGCCGAGCGGCTTCGATCCGGCCCTGCGCCGCATGGGCCGCGACGGCGCGGCGAAGGGAACGATCCCGACGCCGTTCAGCTTCAAGGATGGCGCGCGGCCGAACCTGACCTATGAGGGCCTGAGCTTTTCGCCCGACGGGCGCTGGCTGTGGCTGGCCATGGAGGCTCCGCGCGTCCAGGATGGTCCGGTTAGCACCGTTGCAGCCGGCGGACTGACGTGGATCACCAAGCTGGATCGTCAGGGCAAGGTCGCCGCCCAGTACGCCTACCGCCTGGACCCGATCCAGGCCGCGCCCGCCAAGCGCGGCGACAACGGCGTCAGCGAGATCCTGGCCCTGGACGCTCACCGCCTATTGGTGCTGGAGCGTTCCGGCGTCGAGGACGCGGCCGGGCGCTTTGTCTATCACTGCCGGCTCTATGTCGTGGACGTTCGCAAGCCGTTGCAGAAACGCCTAATGCTGAACTTCGACCGGCTGGCCGGCGTCCCGACGGCCAATCTCGAGGCCATGGCCTGGGGACCCGTACGCGACGGCCGGCGCACCCTGATGCTGATGTCGGACGACAATTTCGACCCGGCGGCGCCGACCCGTGTCGTCGTGCTCAGGGTCTATCGCGCCCAGTAGCGGTCGGCGTGGGCTTCCAGCCACGAGAACAGCGTCTGGCTCAGGCTCACCATGAAGTCGCGGATCATGAGGACCTCCTCAAGGTTCGCCTGATGATGGACCGGCCCGACGACCTAGCAACGCTCAGAAGCTTCGCGGCGGGCGTGAACGGCCATAGGCGCGCGATCCAGGCGCCGGCGCCTGGGGCGGCCTGCTTTTTCAGCAGTTGAGCGGTTTTCACGGCCAAGCCGCGCTGGCGCTTCGGTATTACGATTGTCTCATTCCGTAATATGACTCTCCACGATCCTTACCGATGTGGAGGCAGCCGCTACAGAGGCGTCGCCGGCCAGCGCCGAGTCCGGGCGTTCGCCGTTGTGCTCGGCCAGCTCGGCGCCCGGCAAATAGGCGCGCGGCGGCTAAAGCTTGCGTATCAGATCGACAGGTCGAACGCCGCCTGGGCCACGACCTTGCCATTGGGTGTCGGTCATAGCTCATCCGACGGCGCGCCGGATAATGGCAAGAGCCGACACGAAAAGACCCCGGCGCGCTGGGGGAGCGCCGGGGTCCTCAGGCGGATTGTTCTTGGTGTTGTAGTCTCGCCCTGCGCTCTCTCGGTCAGAGCAGTTCATAGGCTGGCAGGGTCAGGAATTCCTCCAGGCTGTCGGACAGCACCATGCGGGTGAAGAGCTCGGCGGCGCTCTCCAGGCGCGGCGAGGCGAATTCGCGGCGCAGGTCGGCCATCTCCTGGGTGAACAGGCTGATGAACAGCTCCGAGGTCAGCGCCCGGCCGTCGTCCAGCGCGGCGGAGAGGCGGATCCATTGCCACAGCTGGGTGCGGCAAATCTCGGCCGTCGCGGCGTCTTCCATCAGGTTGTACAGCGGCACAGCGCCCCGGCCTTCCAGCCAGGCCTGGGTGTAGCGGACGCCGACGCGGATGTTCTCGCGAACCCCGGCCTCGGTGCGCACGCCTTCATGCAGTTCCAGCATCTGGGCGGCGGTGATGGCGAGGTCGTCCAGCGTCTTGTCGCGCTGGTTGGCGGTCGGCATCAGGCGGTCGAAGACCTCCATGGCCACCGGCACCAGGTCGGGGTGGGCGACCCAGGTGCCGTCGTGGCCGGCGCCGGCCTCGCGCTCCTTGTCGGCCTTGACCTTGGCGAAGGCGGCCTGGTTGGCGGCGTCGTCGCCCCTGACCGGGATCTGGGCCGCCATGCCGCCCATGGCGAAGGCGCCCCGGCGGTGGCAGGTCTGGATCAGCTTCAGCGAATAGGCGCCCAGGAACGCCTTGCCCATGACCATGGCCGAGCGGTCGGGAGTCAGGAAGGCGGGGTTGCGGCCCAGGCGCTTGATGAACGAGAAAATGTAGTCCCAGCGGCCGCAGTTCAGGCCGACGATGTGGTCCTTCAGCTCGAACAGGATCTCGTCCATCTCGAAGGCGGCCGGGATGGTCTCGATCAGCACCGTGGCCTTGATCGTCCCGACCGGCAGGCCGAGGGCCTCCTGGGCACGGACGAAGACGTCGTTCCAGAGTCTGGCTTCGAGGTGGCTCTCCAGCTTCGGCAGATAGAAGTACGGACCCGAACCCTGCTCCAGCGTCGCCTTGGCATTGTGGAAGGCGTAGAGGCCGAAATCAAACAGCGCCCCGGCCACGGCCTGGCCGTCGACCTCCATATGGCGCTCCATCAGGTGCCAGCCGCGGGGGCGGATCTTCAGCACCGCCGGCGTCGGGCCCATGGCGTAGGACTTGCCGGATTTGGGATCGACGTGGATCAGTTCGCCTTGCCAGCGGTCCTTCAGATTGACCTGGCCCTCGATGACGTTGGCCCAGGTGGGGGCGGTGGCGTCCTCGAAGTCGGCCATGAACACCTTGGCCCCGCAGTTCAGGGCGTTGATGATCATCTTGCGGTCGACCGGGCCGGTGATCTCGACGCGGCGGTCCAAGAGGTCGGCGGGGACCGGGGCGACGCTCCAGTCGGCGGCGCGGACGTGGGCGGTTTCGGCCAGGAAGTCTGGCAGCTCGCCGGCGTTGAACTTGGCCTGCCGCGCGTCGCGGGCGGCCAGCAGCTCGCGACGGCGAGCGTCGAAGCGGCGGTGCAGGTCGGCTACGAAGTCGAGCGCTTCCGGGGTGAGTACTTCCGCAGCGCGGCCTTCGACCGGACCGGTGACCTGGATGTTGGCGGCGATGTCGAGCGGCATGGGAAGCTTTCCGTGGGTCCAAAACCTCGCCCTTCGACAGGCTCAGGGTGAGGTTTCTACTGAGGCGTTTGTGCGGGGAATTCTGACTGCAAGCAACGGAGTTGGGGCGCCCGCAATGGTCCTCATCCTGAGCTTGTCGAAGGACGAGGACCACGCAAGGCGTCGGACGTTCTAGGCGCTCTTGTCGGCGCTGTTGCGGACGGTCGGGACGATCTGGTCGCCCCAGTTACCCGTTCCGTCATGGTGGCGCGAGGTGCGCACCAGTTCCACCGAATAGCCGGCGGCGATGGCGCGCTGCACGGCGTCGTTGAGACGGTGGGCGGCCTCGGCCACCCGGTCCACCGCGCGCTTCTGGGCGTCGGTGTCCGGCATGGCGGCGGGGGCGAATGGCGTAACGCTCATGGCTTTCTCCTCTATTCAGCCGCGAACTGGTTCATGGTGTTAGCGTGGCCGCCGGCCTTCAGGGCGCGCTCGCCGGCGACCATCTCCTTGAAGGTGTCGCCCAGGTCCGAGCCGACCTCGTGCTGGTGCTTCACCGCCGACACGCCGCGGCGGATTTCCTCGCGCTGCACCGTGTTGACATAGGCCTGCATCCGCTCCTCGCCGAAGTAGCCGCGCGACAGCTCGTCGACGCTCTTGGCGGTCAGGTGGAAGGTCGGCAGGGTGATCAGGTTGTGGAACACCCCGGCGCGGGCGGCGATGTCGACCTGGAAGCGGGCCAGGCGCTCGTCGGCCTCGCGGCCCAGGTCGCTCTTGTCGTACTCGGCCGACATCAAGCTGTTGCCTTCCGGGTAGCTGTCCTTGTGGATCTTGCCCTCGGCGATCCACTGGTCGCGGACCTGCTTGCGCAGATTGAGCGTCCAGTTGAACGACGGCGAGTTGTTGTAGGTCAGCTTGGCGTTCGGCACGACCTTGCGGATCTCGGCCACCATCGAGGCGATCTCGTCGACGTTCGGGGTGTCGGTCTCGATCCACAGCAGGTCGGCGCCGCCTTGGGTCAGGTTGGCGATGCAGTCCTCGATGACGCGTTGGCGGCCGGTGCCGTCCTGGAAGGCGAACAGGCCGTTGGGCATGCGCACCGGTTTCACGAACGCGCCGTCCTTCATGATCGCCAGCTCGCCGTCCTTCAGCGGATTTTCCGGCGTGATGGCCTCGGTCTTCAGCCACTTGATGTAGTCGGCGGCCAGGTCGCCCTCGCCGGCGCTGACCGGGATTTTCTGGGTCAGGCCCGCGCCCAGGCTGTCGGTGCGGGCGACGATGACGCCCTCGTCGACGCCCAGCTCCTCGAAGGCCAGGCGGCAGGCGCGCAGCTTCTCGATGAAGTCCTCGCGCGGCACGGTGACCTTGCCGTCCTGGTGGCCGCATTGCTTGGCGTCCGACACCTGGTTCTCGATCTGCAGGCAGCAGGCGCCGGCCTTGATCATCTCCTTGGCCAGCAGATAGGTCGCGTGCTCGTTGCCGAAGCCGGCGTCGATGTCGGCGATGATCGGCACCACGTGGGTCTCGAAGTTGTCGATGGCCTTGATCGCGGCCTGCTCGGCGACCTGGTCGCCGGCGGTGCGGGCCGCGCGCAGGGTCTTGAAGAGGTCGTTGATGGCGACTTCATCGGCCTGGCGCAGCGAGACATAGATCTCCTCGATCAAATCAACGACCGAGGTCTTCTCGTGCATCGACTGGTCGGGCAGATGGCCAAAGCGGTTGCGAAGACCGGCGACCATCCAGCCCGAGAGGTAGACATAGGCGCCCTTGGTCGTGCCGCGCAGGCGCTTGACCGACTTGATCATCTGCTGGGCGTGGAAGCCCGACCAGCAGCCCAGCGACTGGGTGAACTTGGAGCTGTCGGCGTCATAGGCGGCCATGTCGGCGCGCATGACCGGGGCCATGCCGCGGGCGATGTCCAGGTGGGTCGGGAAGGTATTCTGCAGCTTCAGCTGGATGATGTCGTCGATGTCGACGCCGCCCGGCGCCACGCCGTTCGGATAGCGCGCCAGAAGGGCGTCGCGGTGGTCGGCATAGGTCTTGCGCTGCGTCATCGTCGTTCGATCCCACTACGGGGCCCGAGGCGTTGCGCCTTTGCGGGCCAAGGAAAACTGTTCGTGGGGAGCTAACGCTGCGCTGCGGGATGGGTCGAACCTATTGAAGGTGATTTGTCAAAGATCGACTTTGTAAAATCTGTAAAGTCGTGACAAGTTGACGAAATGGCGACAGGTGACAAGAAGCTCTTTCTGGGGGGGCGGCTGAAGCGGCTGCGGCGCGATCTGGGCGTGACCCAAGCGCGGATGGCCGAGGAACTGGGCGTGTCCGCCAGCTATCTGAACCTCCTGGAACGCAACCAGCGGCCGGTCACCGCCCAGCTGCTGCTGCGCCTGGCCGACGCCTACGATCTCGACCTGCGCAGTCTGTCGGCCGACGATCCGGGCGGCGGCGCGGGGCTGGAAGAGGTGCTGGCCGACAAGATGTTCGCCGACCTGGGCGTCTCGCGCCACGAGGCGGCCGAGGTCGCCGAGTTGTCGCCGAGCCTGGCCGAGGCGGTGACGCGGCTCTATCGCGCCTATCTGGATCGCGGTCGCATGATCGACCTGGGCGCCTTCGAGCGGCCGGACGGGGCGGGGCCGGTGTCGGAGCCGTCGCCGACCGACTGGGTCCGCGACCTGGTCGGCGCCCAGCGCAACCACTTCGCCGAGCTGGAGACCCTGGCCGAGAAGATCGTCGCCCAGCTGAAGGCCGACCCGCAGGACCTGGGACCCGCCGTGCGCGAGCGCCTGCAAAGCAAGTTCGGCGTCCAGACCCGGGTCATGCCGGTCGAGGTCATGACCGGCTCGCTGCGCCGCTACGACCATCACCGCAAGCGCCTGATGCTGTCGGAGACCCTGGCTCCCGCCAGCCGCATCTTCGGCATGTGCTACCAGCTGGGTTTGATGGAGGGCGGCGAGGTGCTGTCGGACCTGACCGACCGCTTCAAGGCCCCCGACCGCGCCACCCGCCAGCTGCTCAAGGTGTTCCTGGACGGCTACCTGGCCGCGGCGATCATGATGCCGTACGAGGCCTTCCTCAGCGCGATGGAGGCCAGCGGCTATGACATCGAGCGGGTGCGCCCGCGCTTCGGCGTCAGCTACGAACAGGCCGCCCAGCGTCTGACCACCCTGGGCCGCGCCGGCTCGCGCGGCGTGCCGTTCTTCATGATGCGGCTGGACGCGGCGGGAAACATCTCCAAGCGCTTCGCCTCCGGGCCGTTCCCGTTCTCGCGCTTCGGCGGGGCCTGCCCGCGCTGGAACGTCCACGACAGCTTCAAGACCCCCGGCCGCATCGTCACCCAGGTGATCGAGACCCCCGACGGCGCACGCTACTTCACCCTGTCGCGCACGGTGCGTCGGGTGTCGGGGCTGCACTCTGGTCTGGAGGACGAGCTGGTCGTCGGCCTGGGCTGCGAGCTGAAATACGCCAGCAAGCTGGTGCAGGCGCGGGGGCTGGACATCGCCAACCCCATCACCGTCGAGATCGGCCCCTCGTGCCGGATCTGCGAACGGCCCGCCTGTCCCCAGCGGGCCGCGGCGCCGATCAACAGGACCCTGCTGGTCGAGGAGACCAGCAAGTCCCTGTCGCCGTTCCCTTTTGCTCGGTAGGGCGCGCGCGTTAGACGACCTCACGCGCCCGTCGCGCGGCCTCGACCATGTTGGCGACGGCCGCCTTGGTCTCGGGCCACTTTCGGGTCTTCAGGCCGCAGTCGGGATTGACCCACAGCTGACCGGTCGACAGCCGCGCCTGGGCGGCGGTCAGCAGATCGGCCATCTCCTCGACCGACGGCACGCGCGGGGAGTGGATGTCGTAGACGCCCGGCCCGATCTCGGCCGGATAGGCGTAGCCGGCGAAGGCGTCCAGCAGCTCCATCTTCGAGCGCGCCGTCTCGATCGAGATCACGTCGGCGTCCATCGCGCCGATGGCGGCGATGATGTCGTTGAACTCAGAGTAGCACATGTGGGTGTGGATCTGGGTCACGTCGGCCACGCCCGAGGCGGTCAGGCGGAAGCACTCCACGGCCCAGGCCAGATAGGCGTCCCAGTCCTTTCGGCGCAGGGGCAGGCCCTCGCGCAGGGCGGCCTCGTCGATCTGGATGATCCTGGCGCCGGCTGTTTCCAGGTCGACGACCTCGTCGCGGATGGCCAGGGCGATCTGGCGGCAGGCCCGTTCGCGCGGGACGTCGTCGCGGACGAACGACCAGTTCAGGATCGTCACCGGTCCGGTCAGCATGCCCTTCACCGGACGCGGGGTCAGGCTCTGGGCATATCGCCACCACGCCACCGTCATCGGCGCGGGTCGCGAGACGTCGCCGAACAGGATCGGCGGCCGCACGCAGCGCGAGCCGTACGACTGCACCCAGGCGCTCTTGGTGAAGGCGAAGCCCGACAGCTGCTCGCCGAAATACTGGACCATGTCGTTGCGCTCGAACTCGCCGTGCACCAGCACGTCGAGGCCGGCCTCTTCCTGCCAGCGGATGGCGCGCTCGGTCTCCTCCCGCAGGAAGGTCTCGTAGGCCGCGTCGGTCAACTCGCCCTTGCCGTGGGCCGAGCGGGCCTTGCGGACCTCCTCGGTCTGCGGGAACGAGCCGATCGTGGTGGTCGGGAAGGCGGGCAGGGGCAGCTGCTGCTGGCGGCGGCGGTCGAAGGCGGCGTGGCGCTGGCTCATCGCCTCGGTGACGGCGGCCAGGCGCGCGGCGACGGCGGCGTCATGGATCTTGGGCGAGACGCGGCGGGTCTGGGCGGCCTCGGCGCTGGCGTCGAGTTCGGCGGCGACGCTGGCGCGGCTCTGGTTCAGGGCCTTGGCCAGGACGGCCAACTCTTCGATCTTCTGCACGGCGAAGGCCAGCCACTGGCGGACCTCGGGATCGATGGCGGTTTCCAACGAAAGATCGATCGGCGTGTGCAGCAGCGAGCACGACGGGGCCAGCACGATGCGGTCGGCGCCGCGCCGGGCGACGACAGGCTCCAGGCGGTCCAGCAGGGCCGGCAGGTCGGCGCGCCAGACGTTGCGGCCGTCGATGACGCCCAGCGACAGGACCAGGCTCTCACGGCTGGCCGACAGGGCGCGTTCCAGCTCTTCCGGCGCGCGGACCAAATCGAGGTGCACGCCGTCGACGGGCAGGTTCACGGCGGTGGTCAGGTTCTCGCCATAGCCGCCGAAATAGCTGGTCAGCATCAGGCGCAGGCCCGGTGCGGCGTGGGTCAGGGCGCCATAGGCGCGACGTAGCTCGGCGCGTTCGAAGTCGGTCAGGTCCAGAGCCAGGCACGGCTCGTCGATCTGCACCCAGTCCGCGCCGGCGGTCGCCAGCTGCTTCAGCACTTCCGCGTAGACGGGCAGCAGGGCCGACAGCAGCGACAGGGGCGAGAAGCCTTCGTCCTTGGTCTTGGCCAGCTTCAGGAAGGTCACCGGACCCAGCAGGACGGGGCGGGTCTGGACGCCCTGGGCCCTGGCCTCCAGGAACTCGTCGACCGGCTTGGTCGAGGACAGGACGAAGGCCTGGCCGCGCGAAACCTCCGGCGCCAGATAATGGTAGTTGGTGTCGAACCACTTGGTCATTTCCTGCGCCGGGACGCCGGTCTTGTGGCCGTGGTCATGGCCGCAGGGCGCGAGTTCCACGCCCTGGCTGCCGCGCGCCATGGCGAAGTACGTTTCCAGCGCGACCGGACCCCCGGTCCAGCCGTACAGCGCCGGGATCGCGCCCACCAGGATGCTGGTGTCCAGCACCTGATCATAGAGCGAGAAGTCGTTGGACGGGACGTGGTCCGCGCCCAACGAACGCTGGCGGCTCCAGGTCTGGGCGCGCAGGTCGGCGGCGACGCCCTGAAGGGTGTTCTGGTCGATTTTGCCCGACCAGTAGCGCTCGAGCGCGGTCTTCAGTTCGCGCCTGGGGCCGATGCGGGGAAAGCCAAGGGTGGCGACGGTGACGGTCATCTTCGAAAAAGCCTCTGCCGGTGTTGTAGCGGAGGCTGATCGGGACGCAGCGCAGCGGGCACGCACGGAGGGACCGGTCGCGCCTTAGGCATGCGACCTGACCGGACACCCCGCCGGAGGACGTTATCTGTCGCGGCAGGTCTCCTGGCTCACGGGTCAACGCGGCTGTCCGGGCCTTCCCGATACGCCGCCGAACCAGCTTGGGCGCATCAGTGACACGTAGTGGACAGCCGCTCGCCGCTTACAGTTGCGGGGGCAGCTCCGGCTCTGCACCGGATTCCCATCTTAGCCCCAGGACGCGAACGAGGACGCGAACGCCCCAGGGAACCACGACACAATCATCGTGGCTCCGCCGGGGCGGGAAGTCAATAAAGATATAAAGATATCTTTATGTGATTTTTCGATCAATAGCGGGCGCGGACGTTGAACAGCACGCGGCGCGGCTCGCCCCAGTAGCCGCCGTTGAAGTAGCCGACGTTGCGATAGTACTTCTCGTCGAGCAGGTTGGTGACGTTGACGCCCGCGCTGATCTTGTCGGTGAAGGCGTAGCGGACCAGGGCGTCGGCCAGGAAGTAGCCGCCCTGGGTCACGCGGGTGGCGGCCAGCACCGGCGCGCCGGCGGCGGTGAAGCGGCCGGTCGGGGCGTTGATGTTCTGATAGACCTTGGTCTGCCAGCTCATGCCGCCACCCAGGGTCCAGCGGCCCAGCTTGTAGGTCGAGTTCAGCTTCAACATGTGCAGCGGATTGACCGTGAACACGCGATTGCCCTTGGCGTCCTCGTTGAAGGTGTAGGTATAGCCGCCGGTGACGCTCCAGGCCTTGGTGATCGAACCCGACACCTCGATCTCGGCGCCCTGGGTCTTGACGCCGCTGACGGCGCGGTAGGCGGTCGTGCCGTCCGGCAGGCTGTTCAGCGGCACGGTCGGGTCGATCTCCGCGACATTGTCCTGCTGCATGTAGAAGCCGTTGATCGCGGCGTAGAGCCGCTTGTCGAAGAACTCGGCCTTTAGGCCGTATTCCCAGTTGCCGCCGACCTTGGGGGCGATCTGCTCGAAGTCCTTGGTGCGCAGGTTCTGGGGCTGGAAGACGTCGGCATAGCTGACGAAGGCCGTCAGATTTCCGGTCAGGTCGTACAGCACGCCCAGATACGGCGCGATGCGGGTCTCGCCGTAGCGGCCGGTGGTGTTGACGAAGTTGCCGGTCGCAGCGCTGAAGTTGTCGGTCCTGACGTCCCAGTCGCTGAAGCGGCCGCCGGCGATCACCTTCAGGCGGTCGGTCGGGTTCAGGCGCACGGCGGCGTAGAGGCCGGCCTCGGTGGTGTTGGCGATGCTGCGCGGCTTGCCCGTGTTGGAGACGCCCGGCAGGCCGATGTCGCCTTTCCAGCTGAAGATGCTGGGGAAGGCGGTCAGGCTGTAGGGGCGGCTGGTGATCGCCGCGTTCAGCGTGCGCAGGTCGCGGCTGAAGAAATTGCCGCCGACGACCAGTTCGTGCTGACGGCCGAACGCCTGGAACGGCCCCGAGGCATAGGCGTCGACCGACTGCTCGCGAGTCTCGGTGACCGTGTAGGTGTC
Source organism: uncultured Caulobacterales bacterium (assembly GCA_903900155.1). GTDB lineage: Bacteria > Pseudomonadota > Alphaproteobacteria > Caulobacterales > Caulobacteraceae > Caulobacter. Next base: position 67,231 of record CAIUMD010000062.1, read on the forward strand.
CGAGATGGTCAGGCCCAGGCCCGTGGTCTTGTCGGCGAAGCCGCCGCTGTTGGAGCCCGCCAGCAGCAGGCTTTCGGTGTCGGTCGAGCGGTTGTTATAGGCCAGGCGCCCGACCCAGCCGCCGCCGAAGTCATGCTCCAGCGCGCCGAACAGGTTGCGGCTGTCGCGCTCCCAGCGGTTCCACTTGGCGCCGGCGCTGTACGCGCGCGGCAGCTCGGCGCGCGAGCCGTCGCGGAAGAAGATCGGCGCGGCGCTCCAGGCTCCGCCCTGCGAGTCCGTGCGCAGGTAGTCGGCGCCCAGGCGCAGGCGGGTGCTGTCGGTCAGGTCGGCCTCGACCACGCCGTACAGGCTGGGCGACTTGTCGTGCTGGAAGCGGACATAGGACTCGCGGTCGGTGTAGGCGCCAACCAGGCGGCCGCGGATCTTGCCGCTCTTGACCAGCGGGCCCGAGACGTCGACCTCGGCCCGGCGATAGTTCCACGAGCCGGCCGACAGGCTGGTCGAGGCGCGGAAGTCCTCGGTCGGGCGCTTGCGGACCATGTTGATCGTCGCCGACGGATCGCCCGCGCCGGTGACCAGGCCAGTGGCCCCGCGCACGACCTCGATGCGCTCGTAGATCGAGGTGTCCGACAGGACCGAATTGCCGCCGGCGCCGGTGGTGTACTGGGTCGGCACCCCGTCGAACTGGAAGTTGGTGATGGCGAAGCCGCGCGCGTTGAAGAGGACGCGGTTGGAATCGTACTGCTGGACGTTGACGCCCGGGGTCTGGGCGAAGACCTCGGTCACGGTGATCAGGTTGAAGTCCTCGATCCGCTGGCGGGTGAAGACCGTCAGCGACTGAGGCGTCTCGCGCAGGGTCAGCGGCAGCTTGGTCGCGGTGTTGGCGCCCTTGACCTGGTAGCCCTCGGTGCGGCCGGTCACCAGGACGCTGTCGACGGTGGTGTCTTCGGTCGTCTGGGCTTGAGCGGCTGAGTTGAGCGCCAGGAGGGCGGCGCTGGCGAGGAGGGCGGTGCGAGCGGACAAGGCTTGGGCTTCCTTTGGTTCGAAAGGTGCGAAAAGGTCAGGAATTTCAGGGTTTTCGGCGCGGTGGCGCGTAGGTCAGGGCCAGCAGCGCCGGCGCGGCGCCAGCGGTCAGCAGGCCCAGCCAGTAGATCGGTCCGTAGGCCCAGCCCCAGGCGGCGATCGCGACGACGAAGGCCAGGGTCAGGGCTAGTATCCCGGCCAGTTGCAGCAGTCGCTTTCGGCGCTTGGCGGGGCGCGCGCCGGTCGCCGTGTGGTGGTGGCGATCCATGGCGAGGGCCAGGGCCGTAAAGCCGGCGAGGCTGAGGAGGAGGGCCAGCAGGGTCATCCGCGCGCCTGCGCCAGCTGGACGAGGGCGGCGTCCTTGGCGCGGCGTTTGGCCTGCGAGCGGGCCGTGCGCCAGGCGATGGCCAGGAAGCTCGCGCCCAGGACCAGCAAGCCCAGCTCCATGCCGACCAGCGCGCCGTCGCCGGCCTTCAGGCTGTCGATCAGTCCGCGCGGGGTGGCGGCCTGGTCGAAGACCGGCAGCAGCAGCAAGGCGACGCCCGTCAGGCTGAGTTGCTCGATCCAGGCCTTGTTCGGCGGGCGGACGAAGGCGTGCAGCAAGGTCGCGCCCCAGGCCAGGAACATCGTGTGGACTTCCCAGTCGGCGCGATGGGCCATGCCGGTCGGCAGCAGGCGGTTGGCCCACAGGAAGCCGGTCATGGCCAGCGGCAGGCCCGCCACCGCGCCGACATTCAGCCGCTCGACCACCCAGAAGCCGAGGTGGAACCTGGTCCCCAGCTTGGCGCGGCGCTTGGCGGTCCAGAGCACCAGGCCCGTGGCCACCATGGCCGTGCCCGCCACGCCCGACAGGAAGAACAGCCAGCGCAGGGTCATCGGCGCGAAGCGGCCGGCGTGCAGGCCGATCATGCCGCCGCGGGTGATCATGCCGGCCGAGGTCGGCGCGACGCTGCTGCGGACCTTGCCCGTCACGCCGTCGAAGACGATCTCCCAGCGGCCGTCGACCAGCTTGTCCGAGGCCCGGCGGGTGAGAACGATGCGGGCGGCCTTATCTCCCGGATTGTCGATGCGGATGATGCCCGGCTGGCCGCCGTCCCAGAGGCGGGCGGCGGTGGCCAGCACCGGGCCGATGTCGGTCAGCGGCGCGGGCTGGCCCGTCGGCTTGACCGGCTTCAGGCGTGGCGCGCTCTCGGCGTAGTAGGCCTTCAGAGTCGGATAGTTGGCCGTGACGCCGAAAGGCACGTAGATCACCATCAGGGTGACCAGGCCGGTGTAGGTGATCATGGCGTGGAACGGCAGGGCCAGCACCGCCAGGGCGTTGTGGCCGTCCAGCCAGCTGCGCTGACCCTTGCCCGGCCGGAAGGTGAAGAAGTCGGCGAAGATCTTCTTGTGGGTGATCACGCCACTGACGATCGCGACCAGCATGAACATCGAGCAGAAGCCGACCACCCAGCGGCCCCAGATCACCGGCATGTAGCGCAGGTCGAAATGCAGCCGGTAGAAGACGTCGCCGCCCTCGGTGTCGCGTGCGACCGTCGGCTTGCCGTCCGGGCCGATCAGCGTGGCGGTCGGGTCGTCGCCGCGCAGGACGGGCTTCTTGCCCTTTTCCCTGTAGGTCGTCGTCGCGCCGCTGGCGCGTTCGTCGGGCAGCATGATCTGCCATGAGGCGGCCTTGGGGGCGGTGGCTTGCAGATGAGCGATCGCGCCGCGTGTCACGGTCTCGAGGTTCCGGGTCGCGCCGATCTCGGGCTGGGCCCAGCGGGTGATCTCCTCGCGCCAGTAGCTGACCGCACCGTTCAGGAAGATCAGGTACAGCACCCAGCCGACCAGCAGGCCCGACCAGGTGTGCAGTCCCGCCTGCGATTGTCGGAACCCTTGCTTCGTGAAACCTTGCTTCATGCCGCCCACATCGCGCCCAGACCGGCGATCGCGCCGATGGCCAGCAGGACCAGGCCCGCGCGCAGGGCGCTGGAGGCGGCGAACACCCAGACCACCAGAGCGGCATAGATCCCGAACGCGGCGATCGTGGCCCACAGCGTAGCGTCCAGGCGCGAGGCCGGGATGGTGCGGGCCAGCAGCATGGTGCAGGCGGCGGTGACGGCGTAGGCGCCAGGGATGGTCAGCACGATGCGTGCGGTCACGTCCCAACCCTTTCGCCCCTTCGCGTTTGCGACGTCCGCCGTCTTCACGCCCGACACCTCTTCAAGCCCACCGAGATTTTGATTTCGGGCTCGCTTAGAGTTATTGAGAGGCAGTCGCAATGATGTGGCCAGGCTTTGGCCCGATCGTGGAACATATCGACCCGTTCGCGACTGCCGCGTACGAGGATCCGCGGCTGATATCCAACTGCCGCTGCCCAGGGATTCCGTTGTCCGCCGAGCCGTCCGAACCGCCGATCGACCAGAGCAGCGCCGACCATCCGCCGGTGCGCCCCGTCGTCGGATTCTATGGCCGCCAGCCGACCGGCTACTACGACCCGCCCCACGTCCACGATCGCGCCCAGTTCTCGTATCGGCTGGAAGGCGTGGCGGCGGTGCGGGCCGGCGACGCCTCGATCGTGCTGCCGCCGGGGCGCGGGGTCTGGATCCCGGCCGGCCTGCGCCACGAGGTCAGCTGCGCGGGCCCCGCCGCCTACAACGTCCTCTACGTGACGACCGCCGCCAGCCCTCAGCCCGACGGGCTGCGGGTGCTGGACATCAGTCCGTTCCTGCATGCCCTGGTCGAGGAGTTCCTGACTTTCGACGGCCTCTATGACGAGGCCGGGCGGGAAGGGGAGATCGTGCGCCTGATGCTGGGCGAGATCACCCGCGCGCCGCCCTCGACCGAGGCCGGTCCCAAGCTGCCCGAGGACGTCCGCCTGCAACGGGTCTGCGCCGCCCTGCGCCGCGATCCCGCCGACGGCCGCGACATCGACGCCTGGGCGACCGAGGCCGGCATGAGCCGCCGCACCTTCACCCGCAACTTCCGCCAGGAGACGGGCATGAGCTTCGTGGCCTGGCGCCAGCAGCTGCGCATGACCCAGGCCGCCGCTCTGCTCGGCGCGGGCCAATCCTCGACCCAGGTCGCCCAGGCCCTGGGCTTCTCGTCGCTCAGCGCCTTCGCGACCCTGTTCCAGCGGTCGTTCGGGCTGTCACCGGGCCGCTACGCGCGTCGGTGATTGCAGTTAAGAATGATTCGCATATCATGCTCCGCGGAAGCGGAGTTGAGTATGAGCGAGCCGAACATCATCGGAGACGGGGCGGATCCGCCCAGGCTGGACCGCCATAGCCGCCGGTTCCTGGAGCGGTCGTCGTTCTTCTGCATCGGCTCGACCCGGCCCGACGGACGCGGCGACGTCAGCCCCCGTGGCGGCGAGGCCGGCTTCGTCCACGCGATCAGCGACACCGAACTGGCCTTCCCCGACCGTCCCGGCGCCGACCGTCTGGACGCTCTGGGCAACATCGTCCGCGAGCCGGGCGTCGGGCTGGTGTTCTTCGTCCCCGGCGTCGACGCGGTGCTGCGGCTGAACGGCCTGGCGCGGGTGACGACGCGCGAGGACCTGATGGTCCGCTTCACCCACGAAGGCCAGCGACCGCGCTCGGTGGTGCTGGTCGAGATCGCCGAGGTCCATTTCCTGAAACAGGACGTCCGGAACACCCACTGCTGAGGGTACGGGTTTCTGCCGCCGGTGCGTGTTCGAGAGAATGGCCGGCGCTGGAGTTCCGCATGCTCCTGGAGCATGAACAGTTCATGGAGGGACCCAACGATCCGTGCGCGAGCGATCGGGGCCGTCGCGCCCAGGCGCGCGCGGCGTCCCTGTCCGAGCCGCTGGCCGCTTTTTTCCGCCGCCGCCTGGGGTCCTGCCAGGAGGCCGAGGTCGAGGACCTGGTGCAGGAGGTCTTCGTCCGAGCCGCCGACCAACTGAGCTTGGCCGAGGAAGAGCACGCGCGGGCCTATGTCTTTCGCGTCGCCGCCAGCGTGTGGATCGATCGCCATCGGCGGCGCCAGGCCCGGCGGGCGGATCGGCACGTGCCCTTCGACCCGGATCGTCATGATGGCCAGGGCCTGGACCTGGCTCGCCAGTTGGACGCGCGCGAGACCTTGCGCCTCGCCACCCAGGCGCTGGCGACCCTGCCCGAGCGCACCCGGGCCATCTTCATCCTTCGCCGTATCGAGGGGCTGGCCGTTCGTGAGGTCGCCCATCGGCTGGGCCTGTCGACCAGCGCGGTCGAGAAGCACATGGTCCGCGCCCTCGAACACCTGCTGGCGCATACGAGGATCCCGCGATGACCGACCGTATGCTCAGCGATCTTTCGGGCCTGCCGCCGGACCAGGCCGCCGCCCGCCTGCTGGTCGAGATCGACGAGGCCGATCCGATCCAGGCCGCGCGCCTGGACGCCTGGCTGGACCAGGATCCGGCCCATCGCGAGGCGTGGCTGGACGCCCAGGAGATGCTGGCCAGCTTCGACTTCGCCGACGAGCACCGGCCGCTGGACCTGCCGCGCCGTCGCGCCAAGGCGCTAAGGGGGCCGCGCTCGGTCACGCCGTGGCTGGCCGCCGCCGCCTGCGCGGTGGCGGCGGTTGGGCTGGCCGTGACCCTGGCGCCGTGGAAGGCCGATCCCGTAGCGCCTTCGACGGCGACCCAGACCATCGACTTCGAGACCGCCGCTCAACAGCGCCTGTTCCCGATGCCCGACGGCAGCAAGGCGACCCTGGCGCCGGGCAGCGCCCTGGACCTGGCCTATACGGCCGGAGAACGGCGGGCGCGGCTCGTGCGGGGGCAGGCCTATTTCGACGTCGCCCATGACGCCACGCGGCCCTTCGTGGTCGAGGCCGAAGGCAGGTTGGTCACGGCGCTGGGCACGCGCTTCGACGTGCGCAGCGACTCCGAAGGCCTGCGGGTGGCCCTGCTGGAAGGCAGCGTCCGCGTCGACGTGCCGGGCGCCAGTCCCGCCCAGGCTGCCGTCGTGCTGCGTCCAGGCCAGGAACTGCTGGTCGCGCCGGGCAAGCCCGAGGTGGTGCGCCAGGCCGATACGATCCGCGTCGAAACCTGGCGCGAGACCCGCCTGGTGTTCGACGACAAGCCGCTGAGTGAAGTGGTCGCCGAGCTCAATCGCTACGCCGTGCTGCAGCTGGTGATCGACGATCCGTGGGTGGCGGCCCTGCGGATCACTGGCCAGTTCCGCGCTGGCGACAACGCCCGCTTCGCTCGCGGCCTGGCGAAGCTCTATCCGGTGCGGGCCGTGCCCGATGGGCCGGGCCGGCTGAAGCTGGTGCGAGCCGACTAGACCTTGCGCTGATCGCGTCGCCAGGCCGTGGGCGTCGTGCCCGTCAGGCGACGAAAGCGGTTGGTGAAGTGGGACTGGTCGGCGAAGCCGCAGGCCAGGGCGATCTGGTTCAGCGGCTCGTCGGTGGTGGCCATCAGCATCTTAGCCCGATCCAGGCGCTTGCGGGTGATCAGGGCGCGGGGGGCGAGGCCAAAGGTGTCCTTGCAGGCCCGGCCGAAATAGCCCGGTCCGACGCCCGAGAAGGCGGCGATGCGGGCGACGCTGAGCGGCAGGCTCAGATTTTCGTCGATGAACCGCTCGACCTGACGGGCGCGCCAGGGCGCCAGGCCGCCGATCTTTGGCGGCTCGTAGTGGGACGGCTCGCGATAGGTATGAGTTTCGACGTCCCCGACATGGCCCAGCATGATGTTCTCCCCGAGACCCCAGAGGCCTCGACAGTGAACACGCACGGCGCCGGAGAACCCGTACGCCGTGCGCTGAGAAGACTTCAGAGTTTGGGCGAGGATCAGGCCTTGATGAAGGCCAGCAGGTCGGGGTTCACCACCTCGGGGTGGGTCGTGCACAGGCCGTGCGGCAGGCCCTTGTAGGTCTTCAGCGTACCGTTCTTCAGCAGCTTGACCGACAGCGGCGCGCTATCCGCATACGGAACGATCTGGTCGTCGTCGCCGTGCATGACCAGGGTCGGGACCGTGATGGCCTTGAGGTCCTCGGTGAAGTCGGTCTCCGAGAAGGCCTTGATGCAGTCGTAGTGGGCCTTGACGCCGCCCATCATGCCCTGGCGCCACCAGTTCAGGATCACGCCCTGGTCGACCTTCGCGCCCGCGCGATTGTAGCCGTAGAACGGGCCGGCCGGCACGTCTTGGAAGAACTGGGCGCGGTTGCCGGCGGTGGCGGCGCGGAAACCGTCGAACACCTCCAGCGGCAGGCCGCCGGGGTTCTTGTCGGACTTGACCATGATCGGCGGCACGGCCCCGATCAGCACGGCCTTGGCCACCCGGCCGGGCTCGGCGCGGGCCACGTAGCGGGCGACTTCGCCGCCGCCGGTCGAGTGGCCGATATGGACAGCGTTCTTCAGGTCCAGGTGCTTGGCCAGCGCGATCATGTCGGCGGCGTAGGTGTCCATCTCGTTACCCGTATCGGTCTGGGTCGAGCGGCCGTGGCCCCGGCGGTCGTGGGCGATCACCCGGAAGCCCTGGGCGTAGAAGAACATCATCTGGTTGTCCCAGTCGTCCGCGCTCAGCGGCCAGCCGTGATGGAACACGATCGGCTGGGCGGTCTTGGGACCCCAGTCCTTGTAGTAGATCTGGACGCCGTCCTTGGTGGTGACAAAGCCGCTGCTCATCTGGGTCATTCCTTGTTGGTTCTGAGGTTGGGCCGTGCAGGCCGCCTGGGGCGCGGCCATCGCCAGGAGGGCGATGCCGAGGCCTCCGCCGACGACGCCGCGACGCGTGACATCGTCGTCCTTGGGTTCGGGTGAGTTCATCAAAGCCCCCGTTTTTCGAACGCGGGCATCCTTGGTCCGGCGGGGCTGGACGGTCTTGCACCAACCAAGCGTGATCCATGGTCAGTTTGTTCAATCCCGGCGGGCGCGATCTCGCCAAGCTTGCGGTCTCGGTTGGCGTCGTGGGTTCGGGTCCGCCACCACCGCTGCAGACTGGACCCGAAGGGCCGTTCCGACCGGTTCCCCGGCCGGCGGGGCGGCCCGCTTTTCTCAGACCCGTCGTTTGAGCCTCGCCCAGACGATCACCACCAGCGGGACCGCCAGGCCGATCCACGAGATCCAGTCGTTGAGGCCGTCGCCCAGCAGGGCGGCGACCAGGCCGATCAGGCTGACGACGGCGATCGCGATCGGGGCGGCCCAGACGCGGCGGAAGGGGCTCATGACGCCTCTCCGCCGCGGCGCTTGGAGAGCCACAGATAGAGGCCGGTGACCAGGACCACGATGGTCACGACGTCCAGCAGCGCCCACAGGATCTTCAGCGGCAGGCCGCCATAGTCGCCAAAGTGCAGCGGCTGCGACAGCAGCAGCGCCTGGGCGTACCAGGGCATGCGGCGCATGGCGGTCAGCTGGCCGGTCTCGGCGTCGATCAGGGCCGGAGTCAGCAGCTTCTCGGTGGCCGGCGTCTCGCCCTGCATGAAGACGGCATAGTGGTGGTTGCTCGAGAACGAGCCGCCCGGGAACGCCACGAACTGCACCCGCATGCCCGGCGCGGCGGCCTGGGCGGTGGCCACGGCCTGGCCGATCGAGCTCAGCTGCGTCGGGACGGGCCTGCCCTTGTAGGGCGCGGTCATGGCGGCCAGTTCGTTGGCCTTCCACACCTGGATGATCGGCTCCGACAGCGTGTTGATGACCCCGGTCAGGCCCACCACGATGACCCAGGCGGCCGTCACCACGCCCAGCAGGTTGTGATAGTCCAGCCACTTTAGCCGGCTCGAGCGCGAGACGCGCACCGTGCCGAAGTCCAGCTTGCGCATGAAGGGCGGGTATACGACCAGGCCCGAGACGATGGCCGCCGTGAACAGCAGGCCCATGAAGCCCAGGAACAGCAGGCCGGGCAAGCCCAGGAACATGTCCTTGTGGATGCGCAGGATGATGTCCATAACCCCGCCCGCCGCGCCGCCGGGCGCCAGGATCTTGCCGGTGGTCAGGTCGATCGACGCAAAATGCATCTGGCTTTCGGGCGCGTCGGGGCGCGGGCCGCTGGTGACGTTCACCACCGGGCGTTCGATGTCGAAGCTCATGAACAGGCCGACCTCGCCGGGGCGGGTCTTCAGCGCGGTGTCCAGCACCTCGTCCAGGGTCGCGAGGCGCTGACCCGGCTGGGCGACGATCTTCGGATCGTGGTTCAACGCTCCGTCGATCTCGTCGTGAAACACCAGCGGCAGGCCAGTCAGGCACAGCATCAGCAGGAACGCCGTGCAGATCAGGCTGGTCCATTTGTGGATCAGGGTCCAGGCGCGGACGGTCTTGGGCGTCATCGAGAGCTCGGCGAATGAGAAGCGTTCGCGTAGCGGTTCCGATGGCGCGGAGCAAGGTGGCGTGTCCCCGGTTCGACAGGCAGGCCGCGCCGGGGACGCCCGCGCCCTGGCCGGGACCGCCGGGACTCTGGAAGTCGAAGCCCGGATCCTTGCGCGACTTGCCTGTCCCGAAGGTCCAGGCCCGGCTCAGCGCCGGGGTGTCGATCACCTGCTTGTCGCGGAACAGGCCGAAGGCGTTCTGCACCGTGACCGCCGGCGGCAGCCGGTCGCCACCACTAAGCGGCCGATTTGGGTTTCAGCGTCGTGGCCGCCAGCAGGGCGGCCGTGGCCAGCAGGCTGGCGTCGATGATCCAGCCCACCGCATCGACCATCGCCCCGAAGTTGAAGCCGGCATGGGCCACGGCGACCAGGGCCAGCAGGCCGGCGGCGATGCGGCGCAGGGCGATCGAGATGCCGGCCGGCGTGCCGACGATGGCCGAGGCGCAGGCCGCCAGGGTCGCCAAGCCCCAGACCGAGATGCGGTTGTGCAGGTCGGCCTCCTGCAGGCGCTTTGAGCCGCCCCAACGAAACGCGAAGGCGTCCTTGAATACGCGCGGATGCGACAGCACGCCCGACAGCAGCGACGACAGCAGCGCCACGCCCGTCAGGCCGACGATGAAGCCGCCGCAGGCGCGAGGCAGATGCAGCACGGTGTGCAACTCGGCCTGGAACTCCGTCCAGGGCGTCTTCTGCTCGGCCGAGCCCATGACCGCGCCCGAGCCGGCGCCCAGCCTGACGCCGTACTGGCCGTCGATGCTGCGCTCGGTGCAGGCCAAGGTCGTGTTCAGCTACAGCCTGGACGGCGTGACCTTCCAGCCCGTCGGCGAGCCGTTCGTCAGCAAGCCCGGCCGCTGGGTCGGGGCGCAGGTGGGCCTGTTCGCCCAGGCGCCGACCGGCATCGGCTGGGCGGACGTCGACGACTTCGTGGTCGCGCCCTAAGCGGCGCGGCGCAGGAAGCGGCCGGCGCGCTGCGGAGTCGGCCCGCCGTCCGACCAGGCCAGCACGCCGTTGACGAAGACGTGGGCGACGCCGCGCGCCGCCTGGGTGGGCGCCTCGTAGGTGGCCAGGTCCAGGATGGTGCCTGCGTCGAACACGGTGACGTCGGCCTTCATGCCCACGGCGATGCGGCCGCGGTCCTTCAGGCGGAAGGTCTGGGCGGCCAGGCCGGTCATCTTGTGCACGGCGGCCTCCAGGGTCATCAGGCCCAGGTCGCGGGCATAGTGGCCCAGCACGCGGGGGAAGGCCCCCCACAGGCGCGGATGGGGCAGGGTGTCGTGCGGCAGGCCGTCCGAGCCGATCATGCAGCAGGCGTGGCTGAGGATGGCCCGCATGTCGCTTTCGGCCATCTGGAAGTAGCTGGCGCCGCCGGGTTGCAGCCGCTCGGCCGCTTCGGGCTCGGTCAGGCCCCACTCTTCCGCGATCGACTTCAAGGTTCGGCCGCCCATCTCGGGATGCGGCTCGGACCAGTTGATCAGGATCTCGATCTCGCCGTCGGCCAGGTCGGGGCGGATGATCGTCGAGCCGGCCGTGTAGGGATAGCAGTCGAGGTAGACTGGTTGCTTCTGGCGGGTGTGATCGATCAGGCCCAGGGTCTCGGCCGCGCGGCCCCAGTTGCGCACGCCGGCGCACTTATGGTGCGACAGGATCAACGGAGCAGGGCCGGTTGAGGCGACCTCGAAGGCCTCCTTCAACGCCTCGATGATGCCCTCGCGCTCGTCGCGGATATGGGCCGTGTAGACGCCGCCGGCCTTGGCGACCGTGTGGGCCAGGCCTTGCAGTTCCGCGACATCGGCCGCCTGGGCCGGGGCATAGAAGACGCCGGAGCTGAGGCCCAGGGCCCCTTCGTCCAAGGCGTCCTGCAGCAGCGCGTCCATGCGCGCGCGCTGAGCGGCGTCGGCGGGGCGCTCCAGGTCGTCCATCGCCACCACCCGCAGGGCCGAGTGGCCGACCAGGGCGGCGACATTGACGCGCGGCGCGGCCGCTTCCACCGCCCGGCGGTAGTCGGCGAAGGTGTCGTAGGCGAAGTCCTCGCGCGCGCCCAGCAAGTTGAACGGCTCGGCGACGGCGTCCTCGAAGCGCAGCAGCGGGGCCGAGATCCCGCAGTTGCCGGCCACCACCGTGGTGACCCCCTGGCTGATCTTGGGCGTCATGTCCGGCTGGGTGATGCAGATCAGGTCGTCGTGCGTGTGCACGTCGATGAAGCCGGGGGCGACGACCAGACCGGTGACGTCGACGACCTCGCGGGCCTCGATCATCAGCTCCGGACCAATGGCGACGATGACGTCGTCCTTGATCGCCACGTCGGCCGCGAAGGCCTGACCGCCGCCGCCGTCGATGACCAGGCCGTTCTTGAGGAGGATGTCGGCGGTGATGCTGTCTGTGACCATGATACGCGTCAGAAGAACGTCTTGAGGCCGCCCAGGACGGCGTAGTCGTCATCGACCTCCAGCAGCAGCGACCACTTGTCGAAGGTCGTGCACGGGTGGGAGATCTCGAAGCCCAGCAGGTCGCCGACCTTGAGGTCCGCGTCGGGCGGGACGGAAAGGAAGCCGTGCTGGTCGGCCAGCTTCTCGACGGTGACGTCGGGCGCGGGCTGGGGCGCGGCGTGCAGGCCCTGGCGGAACCACTTGCGGGCCATGGGCAGGTGGATGTCGAACGACACGTCGCGCTTGCCCATCATGACCATGGCCAGGTTCGGCTGCGGGCGCGAGATGACCCGGGTCCAGACCTCCAGCGCCGGCTTCAGGCGCGGCGGTTCGCCGATGACGCTGCGGTCGTCCATGCGCGCCAGCAGCTCGCGATAGAAACCGCTGTCGTGGGTGACGTAGCAGCCGCTGCGCAGCACCGGCGCGGCGCCGGGCGTGTCGCCAGCCAGGGCGCGGGCGACGAGGTCGTAATAGGCCGAGCCGCCGGCGGTCAGGATGACCTGGTCCGGATCGGCGAACAGGCCCTCGGCGCGCAGCTGTTCGTAGAAGCCCAGGACCCCGCCCAGGTAGGCGTCGACATCGGTCGCGTCCTGCCTGGCGTGGTCGGTGAAGATCAGGCCCTCATAGCCCTCGACCCCATGCAGTTCGACGCGTGGCAGGTCGCGGACCAGGCGGGCCAGGGCCAGACCCTCGTCCAGGGTGCGCACGCCGCAGCGGCCGTCGGCCATGCCCAGCTCGATCAGCAGGCGGGCGGCCGGGGCGTCGGGGAAGCGGGCGAAGATGTCAGAAATGGCGCGGGCGCCGCCTTCGCTATCGATCAGGACGTAGCAGGGGCGGTCCGGCGCGGCGGCGGTCAGGCGCGCCAGGCCTTCGATCTCGGCCCGGCCGACCAGCTGGTTGGCCAGGATGATGCGCGGCGCGCCCAGGTCGTGACACAGCTTCAGCTGGGTCATGGTCGCCACTGTCAGCCCCCAGGCGCCGCCGTCCAGCTGACGCCGCAGAAGCTGCGGGCACATGGTGGTCTTGGCGTGGGGGGCCAGCTTGGCGCCGGCCTTGTCGACATAGGCCTGCATGACGGCGAGGTTGTTCTCCAGCGCCGAGCGCTTGAGCACCGCCGCCGGGACCGGCACGTCGCCGGCCAGCAGGTTGAGGCCGGCATGGGCCAGGTCGCCCACGGTCTTGATCGCGCCGTCCAGCGGGATCGCCTTGGTCCCTGGCGCCAGTTCCAATCTTTCGACGTCGTCGATCTGGATTTTTGGCCCCACCTGCGTCGCCCTCTAGGCTTGAGGCTTCAGGGCGACGACTTCGATCTCGACCTTGGCGTCGATCATCAGCGGCGACTGCACGCAGGCGCGGGCCGGGAAGGCGCCGTCGAAATAGCTGGCGTAGACGCGGTTGAAGGCGTGGAAGTCGCGGGCGTCGTCCAGCCAGATATTGGCCTTCACGACGTCCTTCAGGGTGCAGCCGGCCTTTTCCAGGATGGCGACGACGTTCTGGATGGTCTTGTGGGTCTGCGGAACGATGCCGCCTTCGACCACGACGCCGTTCTCGTCCATGGCCACCTGGCCCGACACGAACACGAACCCGTTGGCGATCGTCGCCTGGCAGAAGGGCAGGGTCTGGCCGCCGGTTCCGGTGGCCGTGGCCCCGATGCGTTCGATCGACAAGAGAACCTCCAAAAGCTTGCGAAACACGCGCTGTTGCGATCGCAAGAGCCACTATGGATGTAGTGGTGTCAACGAAAATGTAGTGAAACTTTCATTTGATCTATCATTCAGCCATCAAACACGATTGCCGGCTCACATCGGCGCCACTATCTGTTGCGGTGCGACGCGAAACAGTCCGAAGATATGGCTCGTGGGGCGCCCGTGGGGTGTAAGGGGAATGACGGGATGAGCAGCCAGCCTGCAGCGCCGGCAGCCAATATGCCTGGGGATGGCGGCGACATCCTCCCGCGACTCGAGTCGATGATGGAGTCGATGACGCGCTCCGATCTCAAGATCGCCAAGCTGATCCTGAAGTCGCCCAACGAATTCGTCCGCTCCAGCGTCCGCTCCGTCGCCACCGATCTGGGCCTCTCCGAACCCACTGTCCTGCGCTTCTGCCGCACCGTCGGCTGCGAGGGCTTCAAGGACCTGAAGTTCCGGCTGATCCAGGAACTGGCCCTGGCTCAGGCCATGACCGACCAGCGCGAGCGGGCGGCGCGTCCGGCCCCCGCGCCGCGCCGTCCCGACCCCGCCGCGCGCAACCTGGCGGCCGGCGACGAGGCGGTCGGCGACCGCGTCTTCGACACCATCATCGAGGCCCTGGGCCGCACCCGCGACACCCTGGTCGAGAAGGACCTGGACGCCGCCGCCGCCGCCATCGCGCGGGCCGGGCGAGTGGTGATCTACGGCATCGGCGGCAGCTCGGCGGCCCTGGCCACCGAGATCCACAACCGCCTGTTCCGCCTGGACGTGCCGGCCATGGTCTTCACCGACGGCTATGCCCAGCGCATGTCGGCGGCGATCCTGTCCGAGGGCGACGTGGCGGTGTTTCTGTCCTCCACCGGCCGCCCGCGCGAGTTGCAAGAGAGCATGGAACTGGCCAAGTACTACAAGGCCGTCTGCATCGCGATCACCGACGGCGAGTCGCCCCTGGGCCGCGACGCCGACATCTGCCTGCACGTGGGCCTGGCCGCCTCGGGCGTGGAAGAGTTCCAGCCCAACCCGATGCGCTTCGCGCAGCTGTTCGTGATCGACCGCCTGGCCTATGCCGTGGCGGTGGCCCTGGGCGACCGCGCGCATCAGATGCTGCGCCGAGCGCGCGGCAGCGTGGCGTGGCTGCATGGCATCGCGCCGCAGCAGCCGATCGGGGACTGAGGGGCCGAAATCTCGCCCTTCGACAAGCTCAGGGTGAGGTTTCTATTGAAGCGCCGCGCTAGAAGTAGCCCTCATCCTGAGCCTGTCGAAGGACGTGGGCGGGCCCGCTAGCGGGACGGCTCGATCGTCACTGCATCCAACGCCCACAGCATATCCCGGTTGGGCCGGTTGAAGGTCATGCACACGTCCTTGACGCCCGCCGTGGCGGGGATCTTCGCGGTGATCTCCGACAGTCCCGCCTTGCCGGCGGCCGCCGCGTCGATCGGCAGGATCGCCAGGGGCTGGCCTTCGCACGTCGGGCCGCTGGTCTCGCGCTTACGAACCACGAGCTCGCCATAGGGGCTGGTCGTCGGCTTGTTGAAGTCGACGATGCGCCGGCCGCCGGCCAGCTGGAAATTGAACGGCGTCTGGCCGATCCGCGCGGTCAGGGTCGCGCCCTTGGCGATGTCGGCGCTCTCCCACACCCAGCAGGGGCGGTAGTTGCCGGTCATGAACACCGGCCGCTGGCCCTCGCGCGGGAAGTCGGCTTCCATCCGCAGCGGCACGGTCTCGCCGCAGAACTTCAGATGGCTGCTGACGCGGGTGTTCAGCGCCCGGGTCGAGACGTCGATGTCGCGCACGCCGCCCAGCGGTTGGCGGTTCAGGAAGGTGCGGGCCTTCAGCTTGGCGCCGTCCGTCAGGGTCAGTGGCTCGGCATAGAGCGGCGAGGTCGCCGTCGGGGCCTTGCCGTCCGTGGCGTAGCGAATCTCGCCGACCCCCAGGGCCGAGGCCAGGCTGACGCTCAGCCGGTTGCCGGCCGGGGCCAGAGTCGCCTCGGGCTCGAACGGCACGCCGTCATGCGCGACGCCGAGCGTGTCGAGCTGGCCCAAGGTCACTGGCAGGCCGTGGCTGTAGCGGTTCCAGTCGCGGCGGGCCAGCTGGGTCCAGCCCAGTTCGGCCACGGCGGTCAGGCGCGGGAAGACCATGGTCTCGACCCGCTTGGCCGTGCGCTGGTGTTCGGTGAAGGTGTTGGCCTGCACGCCGATCACGTGGCTGGCCTGCTCCGGCGTCATGCCCTCGGCCAGCTCGTTGAAGGTATAGAGGCCCTTCAGCGTCGACAGCTCGCTGCGGCCCGGCGGTTCGTTGGCCGACAGGCTCTGGCGGCTGTCCATGTAGAACTGCGGGTGCGCCGTCAGGATGGTGTCGTGGCCGTGGCGGGCGGCCTCGGCGGCGCGGTCGACGCCGCGCCAGGCCATGATGATCGAGCTCTGCTGGGCGCCGCCCTCGAGTATCTCGTCCCAGCCTACGATCCGCCGGCCCTTGGTGGCCAGGTGCGCGGCGATGCGGTTGATGAACCAGCTTTGCAGCTTGTCCTCGTTCTCCAGGCCCAGGTCTTTGATCTTGGCCTGGATCTTGGGGCTGGCCTGCCACTGGTTCTTGATCGCCTCGTCGCCGCCGATGTGCAGGTAGGGAGCGGGGAAGATGTCGACCACCTCGTCCAGCACCGTTTCCAGAAAGGCGAAGGTGGCGTCGTCGACATTGTAGAGATTGGGGAACACGCCCCAGTCCGACATGCCCGACTCCGGGACCTTTCCCGTGACGCCCAGCTCCGGATAGGCGGTGATCGCCGCGGTGGCGTGGCCGGGCAGCTCGATCTCGGGCACGACCATGATGTTGCGGGCCGCCGCATAGGCGACGATCTCGCGCGCCTGGTCCTGCGTGTAGAAGCCGCCATAGGGTTCGTATTTCGCGGGCGCGGGGCGCCAGGCGTCCGCGCCCTTGGGCGTGCGCCAGGCGCCGACGCTGGTCAGTTTCGGATAGGCCTTGATCTCCAGTCGCCAGCCCTGGTCGTCGTTCAGGTGCCAGTGCAGGACGTTCAGCTTGTAGGCGGCCATGGCGTCGATCAGGCGCTTGATCTCGGCGACGCTCTGCATGTGCCGGGCGCTGTCCAGCATGAAGCCGCGCCAGGCGTAGCGCGGGGCGTCCTGGATGCTGGCGGCGGGCAGGGCGGGGCCGTTGGTCGCCAGCTGCCAGACGGTGACCGCGCCATAGAACAGCCCCTTGCGGTCAACGGCGGCGATCGTGACACCGGCGGGGCTGATCTCCAGGTCATAGGCCTCGCCCGTGTGGTCGCCGCGCTTGAGGGCGATGGCGCCGGCCGGGACCGCGCCGCCCTCGACGATCTTCAGGGGCGGCTTGCCGGCGCGGGTCAGCATGTCACGCAGCTGCTGCGCCACGGCCTTGGCCTCGGCGTCGCCGGCGGGGACATGGATCGGGGTCTTGGCGGTGAGCTTGAAGGTGCCCGATTGCGGCGCATAGGCGGCGGGCCAGGGCACGAGAGCCGGCGTCGAGGCCGCCAGGGCCGGCGAAGCCAGGCAGGAGGCGGCGGCCAGGGCCAGCATCAGGGGGCGAAGAGCCGTCATGTCGATGTCCTCCCGGCATTCGCCGCGATCATGTTTGATAGTGTGACTACATCACGCCTTCCATCGGGTCGAGAGGGGGGGGCTGGACATTAGGTGTTGGTGCAACGGAAGCTGTCGCTTGGGTAGAATTTCCGGAAATTATTGAAAACACGAGGTATCCGGCTGTGGGGCCGGTAGCATGGCGCGGGCGTGGAAATCGGGCTTTAGCGCGCCGGCGCCGCGTTCTTAGGCATCCTGATGTCACCTTGAAAAGAAAGGGAAATTCACCGAATGGTGATGCGAAAGCAGGCATTGATTTTATGAGTGCTACATAAATGAATGTTTTGTGATTGACGTTATTCGAGCGCCATGCCTATCCTCGTCTCGTTCTGATCAAGGCACTCGGTAAAAGTCATTGAGAGCGTATCGAAAGTACGCTTCGATTCCTTGCCGATCTCCGGAAGTCGAAACGCTTACAGCGCTCCCGCGCTGATAATAAAAAACAAGTAATGCGACGCAGTCAGCGCTCCATCAGAGGGCGCCAGGAGAGTGGTCTTCTCAGCACGGGGGTAGGGATTTTGTTCAAGTTCAATCGCGGCTTTTACGCAGGAACCGCGTCGGCGCTGGCGCTGTTGTCCTGGGGGGCGACGGCCAATGCGGCGCAACAAGCTGATACGGCGGCCGCCGAGGGCGACACCGTCATCACCGAAGTCGTCGTCACCGGCACGCGCCTCAACTCGCGCGGCTTCAACCAGCCGACGCCGACCACCACAGTGACGTCCGAGGACCTGGAAAAGGTCTCGCAGCCCAACGTCTTCCAGGCCATCACCCAGATGCCGGCCCTGCAGGGCAGCACCGGCCGCTCGGTCGGCGCCAACGGCACCAGCTCGGGCCAGCAGGGCCTCAGCTCGCTCAGCCTGCGCGGCCTGGGCGCGACCCGCACCCTGACCCTGCTGGACGGCCAGCGCGTCACGCCCGCCAACGTCAACGGCGTCACCGACGTCAGCCAGTTCCCGCAGCTGCTGATCAAGCAGGTCGACGTGGTGACCGGCGGCGCCTCGGCCTCGTACGGCTCGGACGCCATCGGCGGCGTGGTCAACTTCGTCACCGACAAGACCTTCGAGGGCTTCAAGGCCCGCTTCGAAGGCGGCGAGAGCAAATATCGCGACAACGATACGGTCGTGGCCCAGGTGGCCGTCGGCAAGGCGTTCCTGAACGACCGCCTGCACGTGACCGCCAGCGGCGAGTTCAGCCGCGAAGCCGGCGTCCTGGCCGGCGGCTTCGGCACGAAGCAGGCCGGCGGCCGCGACTGGTTCACGACGCCCGCCATCCAGGTGCGCCCGCTGGCCGCGACCACCGACGGCCTGCCGCAATACCGCGTGATCAACAACGCCCAGCAGACCCAATACGCCCAGTACGGCCTGATCACCAACGGCCCGCTGCAAGGCATCGCCTTTGGCCCCGGCGGTCAGCCCCGCCAGTTCCAGTACGGCTCGAACGGCGTCGCCACCGGCACGGGCGCGGTGACCAACTGCTTCAGCCCGTTCTGCGTGGGCGGCGATCTTTCCGGCGGCATCGGCGCCTCGCCGACCCTGGCCGCACGCATCAAGCGCAAGGTCGCCTACACCCGCGTCGCCTATCAGATCAGCGACAACCTCGAAGTCTATCTGACCGCCAATTTCGCCCAGGTGTTCTCGCTGAACCAGCCGAACATCGGCGCCGAGCGGACCGGCCTGACGATCCAGTGCGAGAACCCGTTCGTGCCGGCCGCCATCAAGGCCGCCTGCGCCGCCAATGGCATCACTAACTTCCAGTTCGGCACCAGCAACGGCGCGTTCGGCCCGATCGACGTCAACATCAAGCGTGAGCAGAAGCGCTTCGTGCTGGGCTTCAGCGGTTCTCGGAACCTGTTCGGCACCGACTGGAAATACGACGCCTACTACGCCTACGGCATGAACCGCGTCCGGCTGGACGTGGACAACATCTCGATCACGCCGCGCTACAACGCCGCGATCGACGCCATCGCCGGTCCGAACGGCACGATCATCTGCCGTGACCCGGTCGCCCGCGCCAATGGCTGCGCGCCGCTGAACGTCATCGGCCAGGTGGCCCTGGATCCGGCGGCGCTGAACTACGTCATGCCCAAGAACGGCCCGCGTCAGCGTTCGAAGCTGATCGAGTCGGTGGCCAGCTTCAACGTCAGCGGCGAGCCCTTCTCGCTGCCGGCCGGTCCGGTGGCCATCGCCGCCGGCGTCGAATGGCGCGAGCAGGACTACAAGACCCTCGGCGACCCCTATGGCGACGGCATCTGGGCCGAGAACCCCTATACCGACGACTACCCGGCCGATCCGCTGATCCGCGCCGCCGGAAACAACTGGTACGCCGGCAATTACCACAGCGGCGCGGGCTACTATAACGTCACCGAAGGCTACGTCGAAGCCAACGTCCCGCTGTTCAAGTCGGACGCCCTGGGCGAAGGCAACATCAACGGCGCGGTCCGCCAGACCAAGTACTCGACCGCCGGCAACGTCACGACCTGGAAGATCGGCGGCGTCTGGAAGACCCCGTTCGAGGGCCTGCGCTTCCGCGCCGTGACCTCGCGCGACATCCGCGCTCCGAACCTGGGCGAGATCGCCGCGCCGCCGGTGGTGGTCAACGCCACCGTTCTCTATCGCGGCACGGCCGTGAACGTGCTGCAGGAGACCGTCGGCAACCGCAACCTGCGGCCCGAGATCGCCCGCAACACCGAGGTCGGCGTCGTTTTGACCGAGCCGAAGTTCCTGCCGGGCTTCAGCTTCTCGGCCGACTACTTCCAGATCAAGGTCGACGGCGCGATCAGCTCGCTGGCCGCCCAGGACCTGGTCGACCTGTGCGTCGCCGGGAACCAGGAGATCTGCGGCGCGATGCTGCTGACCAGCACGGTCCCGAACACCAACTTCGTCCGGGTCCAGGCCTTCAACGTCGCCACCCTGAGCAACAAGGGCTTCGACCTGGAAGCCGTGTACCGCAAGAACCTGGAAGACTGGGGTCTGAAGGGCACGCTCTCGCTGCGCGCCCTGGCCACCCACATGATCGAGTTCAAGACCAATTCAGGCGTCCTGGGCACGATCACCGTGGACAGCGCCGGCGTGAACAGCGGCAACACCCCGGACTGGAAGGCGACGTTCAGCCAGACTTGGTCGACCGACAAGCTCAGCCTGTCGATCTACGAGCGTTGGTTCAGCGACGGCGTCTACAACAACGAGTGGATCCAGTGCGCCACCGGTTGCCCGGTCTCGACCGTGGCCTACCGCACCATCGACAAGAACAAGATGAAGGGCGCGACCTACATCGACATCGGCGGTTCTTACGATGTGACGAACAACGCGACGGCCTACTTCAAGGTCGACAACCTGTTCGACAAGGATCCGGCCGCCTCGCCGACCACCAATGTCAGCCCCGGCGTGAACCCGTTCCTCTATGACACCATCGGCCGGATGTACCGCGCCGGCGTGCGTCTGAGGTTCTAAGCCCCCTGGAGCGCGTCGCCGGTCGGCGCGCTTCATCGTCCGCCGCTCTCCCACCTCCCCGGTGGAGCGGCGGGCAGAGCCCCTCCGACGGTCCTCCCCGCCGCGAGGGTTCCTGATTCCCCGGTATAGCGATCGGACCTCGCGACACCGGGGAATCGCTCTTTTCTAGTCAGATCGCGGAACGTCTCCGCGGGTTGAGGGCGAGGCTCCTGATGGTGTTCGCGGTCGTCGCGCTGATCGCGCTGCTGGTCGTCCTGATCGGCTGGGGCAAGGTCCCGCCGTTCGTCGCCTTCCTGCTGACCGCCCTGGTCGCGGCCTTCAGCTTCGGCATGCCGCTGGATCAGGTGGCCAAGTCGATGGAGAAGGGCGTCGGCGACATGCTGGGCGGCCTGACCGCCATCATCTGCCTGGGCGCCATGTTCGGTCGCGCCATCGCCGATAGCGGCGCGGCCCAGAGCATCGCCCGCACCCTGATCGACGCCGTCGGCCTGCGTTTCATCCTGCTGGCCATGGCCCTGACCGGCCTGATCGTCGGCATCCCGCTATTCTACAGCGTCGGCTTCGTGGTCATGGTCCCGCTGATCCTGACCATCGCCAAGCGCGCAAACCTGCCGCCGGTCTATGTGGGCCTGCCGCTGCTGTGCGGCCTGTCGGTGGCGCACGGTTTCCTGCCGCCGCATCCCTCGCCGGTGGCGTTGATCAGCCTGTTCAACGCCGACACCGGCCTGACCCTGGGCTACGGCCTGATCGTCAGCATCGCGGCCCTGGCGGCGGGCGGGCCGCTGCTGGCCCTGACCCTCAAGCGCCTGAACGCCATCCCGCAGGCGCAGGCCGGCGCGGAGACCTCGTTCGCCGTCGCCGAGACCGACGAGGCCAGGACGCCCGGCGCCTTCAACAGCTTCACCACCGCGCTGCTGCCGGTCCTGCTGATCGCCGTGACCACGGTGCTGATGGTCACCATGCCGGCGACTTCGCCCGGAAAGCCGCTGGTCGGTTTCCTGGGCCAGTCGGTCGTCGTGCTGACCTTGGCGCTGATCTACGCCACCTTCAGCCTGGGCGTGCTGCGCGGGCAGGCCTTCACCGGCCAGATGGGGCGTTATGCCGACGCCCTGAAGGATGTCGCTGGCATCCTCCTGATCCTGGCCGGGGCGGGCGCGCTGAAGCAGGTGTTCGTCGATGCGGGCATCAGCGACCAGTTGGGCGCCTGGCTGACGGCCCTGCCGCTGCATCCGCTGGTGCTGGGCTGGCTGATCGCCATGGTCATCCGCGTGGCCCTGGGCTCGGCCACCATCGCGGGCCTGACGGCCGCCGGCCTGCTGCAGCCGGTCATCGCCGCCAGCCATGTCGACCCCAACCTGATGGTGCTGGCGGTCGGCGCGGGCAGCCTGATGTTCTCGCACGTCAACGACCCGGGATTTTGGCTGTTCAAGGAGTATTTCGGCCTGGATCTCAAAGGCACCTTCCTGTCGTGGACGGTGATGGAAAGCCTGGTCGGCGTTGTCGGCCTGCTGTGCGTGATGGGCCTGAGCCTGGTCGTCTGAGAACTCGCGTTTCGGGTGATCCTTCGGGCGCGAATCGTAGCCCTATGAGAACGCGACTTCCCTGACGGAAGAGGGCTCGGGCGACCCAGATGTTGAAGCGGCCGACGGACGTGACCCAGCTGGACGGGCTGGTGCGCTACTCGCGTAGTGTCGCGCTGTCGCGCCTGGCCCTGGTCGCGGTTTTTGTCCTGCTGCTGATGAGTTTTGCGCCCTGGCATATCGCTGTCCTGGGCGTCATGGAGCTCGGTCTCTATTTCGCGCTGTTCATGGCCACCGAGGTCGCCTTGCGCGATCCCGACCCCGAGAAGGCGCACAAGCGGCTGGCCTTGCAGTCCGACATCCTGATGCTGCTGCTGGTCTCCAATGCCTGCTGGATGGCGGTGCGGATCCGGCTGTGGGATGGCTCCGAATACCAGGTCGAGGCGGCATTGCTGGCGATATGTGTGCTGCTGTTCGCGGCCCTGCGGGTGCACCTCACGCGGGTCAGCTACGTGATCGGTGTGGTCCCGCCGTCCCTGACCCTGGTCTGGATCGCGGTCGACTGGAGCCATCCCTTCCACCTGGATCACTATACCCTGGCCACGATGCTGTTCGTGGCGGCGGTGCTGCTGGTGACCGCGCGCCAGCAGGCGACGGACCAGGCCCTGACCCGGACCGCGAGAGACCTCACCCGCAACAACGTCGCCCTGACCCAGGCCATGCATGAGGCCAAGGCCGCCAACCGCGCCAAGAGCGAACTGCTGGCGGTGGCCAGCCACGAGATCCGCACGCCGCTGAACGCCATACTGGGCTTTGCCCGCTCGCTGCGGGGCGAGCCCCTGACCCCGCGCCAAGCCGAGCTGGCCGCCGGCGTGATCGAGGGCGGCGAGCAGTTGAACCGCTTGCTGGATGGCATCCTCGATTTGGCCCGCGCCGACCCGCTGCGCGCCAAGCTGGACATCGCGCCGGTCGACCTGCGGGCCCTGGCGCGCTCGGTGGTGCGGGTGTGGAGCAGCCATGCCCGGGCCATCGGCGTGTCGCTGGTCCTGGAGGACGCCGACCCGGCCCTGTCCTTCCACGTGGTCGCCGACCTCGTCCGGCTGGAGCAGACCCTGGTCAACTTGGTCTCCAACGCCCTGGGCGCGGTGTCGGCCGGCGGCAAGGTCACTCTGCGCCTGGCCGGGGCGGTGCAGGGCGGCGACCTGCGGGTGCTGGTCGAGGTGGCCGACACGGGTCCGCCGGTCCCCGCCGACGAGCGGCTGAAGGTGTTCGAGGCCTGGGAGCAGACCGAGCGCGGCCGGCTGCAGGGCGGTACGGGCATGGGCCTGAAGATCTGCGCCCAGAACCTGGCCTTGATGGGCGGCGAGATCGCCGTTGATCCGCCCGCCGCCGCCTTGGGCGGGCAGGGCGGGGCGGTGTTCTGGTTCGCCTTCACCGCGCCGATCCAACGCCCGGCGCCCGCGCCGCTCCCGCGCGAGAAGGGCGAGGCCGGCGAGATCCGGGTCCTGGCGGCCGAGGACAATGGCGCAAACCGTCGGGTGCTAGCGCTGGCGCTGGAGAGCGCGCCGGTCTCCCTGACCTTCGCCGAGGACGGGGCCCTGGCCCTGGACCTGTGGCGGACCGGGGCTTTCGACCTGATCCTGATGGATGTCAAGATGCCGGTGCTGGGCGGGCGTGACGCCGTGCGCGAGATCCGCCGCGCCGAGCCGGCCGGGATCCGCATCCCGATCTGGATGCTGACCGCGAATGTCTTCCCCGAGGATGTCGCCCGCTATCGTGAGGACGGCGCCGATGGCGTGCTGCGCAAGCCGCTGGACGTCGCCGCCCTCTACGCCCTGCTGGCCGATGTCGCCCAGGCGCGGTTCGCCGCGACCTGAACGACGGCTTGCATCAATTGTACGATAAATGATAGTCGCTCGGCAGCGGCGCGCCTCGATGCGTCCGCCACGGAGGAAACATGCCGAACGCTCGTAGCTCGCTGATCGCGCTTTCCCTGGCCGCCTTGCTGGCCGCGCCGGTCCAGGCCGCGCCCCGGACCTATCTGGGCGTCGACATCTCCTACGCCAACGAGATGGAGGACTGCGGAGCGGTCTATCGCTCGGGCGGCAAGACGGTCGAGCCCTACGCGTTCTTCAAGTCGGCCGGCGCCAACGTGGCGCGGATCCGGATCTGGAACGATCCCGACTGGACGCCCTATTCGAACCTGAAGGACGTCAAGCGCAGCATCGCCAAGGCCCGCAAGGCCGGGCTGCAGGTGCTGCTGGACTTCCACTATTCCGACGACTGGGCCGACGGCGACAAGCAGATCGCGCCCAAGGCCTGGGCCAAGCTGTCCACGCCGGACCAGGCCAAGGCGCTGTACGCCTTCACCCATGACACCCTGGCCGAGCTGGATCGCGAGGGGCTGATGCCCGACCTCGTCCAGGTCGGCAACGAGACCAATGGCGAGATCGTCTCCAGCCTGGCCAAGGCCAAGGAGCCGATCAATTGGCAGCGTAACGCCCTGCTGTTCAACGCCGGCATCAAGGCCGTGCGCGACGCCGGCGCGGCCTCGAAGATCAAGCCGCGGGTGATGCTGCACATCGCCCAGCCCGAGAACGTCGAGCCCTGGTTTGCAGCGGCCGCGAAGGCCGGCGTCACCGACTTCGACCTGATCGGCATCAGCTACTACAGCAAGTGGTCCAAGCGCTCGATGGCGCAGCTGGGCCAGACGATCAACCGCCTGCGCCACCTCTATGCGGCCGACGTTCTGGTGGTCGAGACGGCCTATCCCTTCACCAATGACGGCGCCGACAGCTCGCCCAACCTGCTGGGCGCGGACTCCCTTATCGCCGGCTATCCGGCCACCCCTGAGGGCCAGAAGAAGTACCTCACCGACCTGACCCAGCTGGTCTACGCCAGCGGCGGGGTAGGGGTGGTCTACTGGGAGCCGGCGTGGCTCTCGACCAAGTGCAAGACCCGCTGGGGTGCGGGCTCCAACTGGGAGAACGCGGCCCTGTTCGACTTCAAGGGTCAGGCCCTGGAAGGCGTACAATGGCTGACCGCGCCCTATGTCATGCCGGTGGACGTAACCTTCCGTGTTCCGGCCCATGGCGAGGCCGCGCGGTTCATCGACGGCGATTTCCTGGGCGGGATCGGCCCGCGCCCCATGACCTTGGAGAACGGCGCCTGGATCTATCGCACCCGCCTGATGCCCGGCGCCTCGGTGACCGCCGCCACGGCGACCGACGCGGCCGCTGTCGGTGAAGCCGCAGCCAAGACCGCCACGGTGGGCAAGGGCGTCAGCGTCATTCCGCTGGAGTAACGGCGCTTGCCTTGTGCGATTGATATGATAAATGAGGTCCGTGACGCTCGCGGGAGCGTCTGACGTCCAGACTCGTCGAAGCCCAAGGCAGCCACGCCACAAAAACGAAGCGCGGCGCTGTTTCACCAGGGGGAAACACATGACTCGCCATGCTATTCTGCTCGCCGCTGTCAGCGGCATCGTTCTGACGTCGGCTGCCGGCGCCTACGCCCAAACCGCTCCGGACACGGCCGCTCCGGCCAACGACGCCGTCGAGGAAGTCGTCGTCACCGGCGTCCGCAAGAGCCTGCGCGACGCCCTGGCCGTGAAGCAGGGCTCGGACAAGGTCGTCGAAGCCATCTCGGCCAAAGACATCGGGATGCTGCCCGACGTCACCATCGCCGAGTCCATCGCCCGCCTGCCGGGCGTCAACGCCACCCGCGACCGCGGCAACGACAGCCAGGCCGTCGTGCGCGGCCTGGGCGCGCGCCTGGTGCTGGGAACGATCAACAACCGCGAGGTCGCCTCGTCCGAGCCCGACCGCAACGTGCGCTGGGAGATCTACCCGTCGGAAGTCGTCTCCGGCGTGCAGGTCTACAAGTCGCAGTCGGCCGACCTGATCGCCGGCGGTGTCGCGGCCACCATCAACATCGACACCATCGCGCCCCTGGACTATCGCGGCCCGGCCTTCGTGCTGCGCGCCGGCCCGGTGTTCTATGACGGCGGCAAGGACATCCCGAACTACGGCACGACCGGCTATCGCGGCTCGGGCTCTTGGGTGCACAAGATCAACGACGACCTGGCCGTGGTCCTGGGTGTCACCGCCCAGCGCCAGAAGAACGGCTATGGCTCGTTCACGGGCTGGGGCTACAACGACAGCAACGCCCGCCCGCCGGCCGGGGCCAGCGACTATTCCAGCGACCTGAACCGCGACGGCAAGGTCGACTACACGCCCTGGGGCGCACAGATGTCGGCCAGCCGCATCGACCAGAAGCGCACCGGCGTCTCGGGCGGCCTGCAGTTCAAGCCGACCGACCATTTCGAGCTGAAGGCCGACGCCCTCTATTCGAAGATCAAGATCACCGAGGTCCAGGACCAGACCGTCTGGGGCGCCAACAACTGGGGCAACTGGAACCGGGGCGACGGAACCAACACCGGCTGGAACGACGCCGACTACCACGCCGCCGGCGCGTCCTTCACCCTGATCAACAACGCCGTGGTGGCCGGCCGCCTGCCGTATAGCTCGGTGCAGACCGTGCTGGCCAAATATACCGAAGCCAAGGACCTCTTCGCCGGCGGCCTGAACGGCAAGTGGACCGGCGACCAGTGGACCGTCACCGCCGACGCCTCGTACTCCAGGGCCAAACGGACCAACACCTGGAAGGCCGTGCGCTTCGAGGCCTGGCCCGCCTGGACCACCTTCGACTGGCGCGCCGGCGTCACGCCGACCATCACCACCAGCGAAGACAGCATCAAGCTCAGCCAGACCGCCGACCTGGCCGGCTCGCACGACGGTCCCGAGCGCCTGAACGACGAGCTGAAGGCCGCATCGCTGGACTTCGCCCGCGACTTCGGCGGCGACAGCGTCTTCAAGAGCGTGCAGTTCGGCGTTCGCGCCTCGGACCGCACCAAGGATCACACCCGCTTCACCTTCAGCCCGGCGGCCACCGGCGCGACGGTGCCAGCCAGCCTGCTGAGCGCCTACAAGCTGAGCGACGGCGCCAATGTGCCGGCCCTGCTGACCGGCGACATCGACAAGATCGCGGCCGTGGCCTACGCGGCGGGCGCCTTCGACCTCAAGAACGCCAGCGAGGATCTGGGTTCGCGCTGGGGGGTCAACGAGAAGGTCTATGAGGGCTTTGGTAAGCTGAACTTCGCCGGCGACGGCGTGGGCGGCTCGTGGATCACCGGCAATGTCGGCGCCCGCCTGGTCCACACCAAGACCAGCAGCAACGGCATGCAGCAGGACACCGCCAGCGCCTTCAAGGCCATGACGGTCGACAACAGCTACACCGACTTCCTGCCCTCGGCGAACGCCAAGCTGGACTTCGGCGACGGCAAGCTGGTCCGCCTGGGCGTGGCCAAGGTCATCGCCCGTCCGCCGCTCGACGAACTGCGCGCCAGCCGCACCCTGGCCAACTGGTCGCCGTGGACTGGCAGCGCCGGCAATCCCAAGCTGAAGCCGTTCGAGGCCATCCAGTTCGACGCCTCGGCCGAATACTACTTCCGTCCGGAAGCCTTGGTGGCAGTGTCGTATTACTACAAGGCCGTCGACAGCTATATCGGCTGGAAGCAGACCCCGGCCACGTTCAACGGCCAGACCTATACGGTCGCCAGCCCCGCCAATGGCGGCAGCGGCCATATCCAGGGCGTGGAGCTGACCTTCCAGACGCCGTTCTTCTTCTTGCCGGGCCCGCTCAGCAAGTTCGGCGTCTATTCGAACTTCGCCTATGTCGATTCGAACCTGAAGGAGTTCTCGCCGGCCAATAATCCGCTGCGGATGACGGGCCTGGCCAAGAACACGGCGACGGTGGACCTGTGGTACTCCAACGCCGGCTTCGAGGCGCGCCTGGGCTGGAAGTACCACTCGCCGATGACCGTCATTTACGGCTGGAACGGCTCGGACCTGCAGACGCTGCAGACCGAGAAGACCCTGGACTTCAGCTCGTCCTACCAGATCAACGAGCGCATCGGCGTCCGCTTCCAGGTCAACAACCTGACCAACCAGGTGCTGCGGATGTACCGCGACAACGATCCCAACCGGATCGGGCGCTACGACAGCTACGGCCGTCGTTTCCTCGTCGACGTGACGCTGAAGTTCTAGCTTTAAGATCCGTATCCCCGGCGAATGCCGGGGCCCAGATGGAAGGGCGCTGTGGCTGACGCCATCGGCTCGGCGCTCTTCCAGCCAGCCCGGGCGCTTGGGGTCCCGGGTCCCGGCTTTCGCCGGGAAGACGGCGTTGAGTTGAGGGAGTTTCTGATGGTCCAGATCAACCGACGCCAAGCGTTGGCCGCCACTGCGGGCGCCGCGCTGCTGACACGGACGGCCGCGGCGAACGCCCAGGTCGCTCCGGTGGCCGCCGTGGACCTGGGACCGCGTGAACGGACCTCGCTGGACTTCGACTGGCGCTTCGCCCTGGGCCACGCGTCCGATCCGGCCAAGGACTTCGGCTTCGGGGCCAACCAGCGCACCTATGCCAAGTCCGGGGCCAGCGCGCCCAGCTGGTGGGTGGCCGCCGCTGCGCAGAAGGACTTCGACGACAGCGCCTGGAAGCCGGTGACCCTGCCGCATGACTGGGCCGTCGAGCTGTCATTCGCCGACAACCCCGACTACAAGCCCTCGGGCAAGCCGGACGACGAGGACCTGCGCGCCGCCCACGGCTACAAGACCCTGGGCCGCGAGTTCCCGGACACCAGCGTCGGCTGGTACCGCAAGACCTTCGCCCTGCCGGCCAGCGACGCCGGCAAGCGCCTGTCGATCGAGTTCGACGGCGCCTTCCGCGACGCCCTGGTCATCGTCAACGGCTACATCCTCGAGCGTGAGGACAGCGGCTACAGCCCGTTCCGCGTCGACATCACCGACATCGCCAATGTCGGCGGCGACAACCAACTGACCGTCCGTGTCGACGCCAGCCTGGGCGAGGGCTGGTTCTACGAAGGGGCCGGGCTTTATCGCCACGTCTGGCTGGTCAAGACCGCGCCGGTGCACGTGCCGCAGTGGGGCGTCTTCGTCCGCGCCAAGGTCGACGGCACGCTGCGGATCGACACCGACCTGGTCAACGAGGGCGACGCGGCCGTCGCTTTCGAGCTCTCGCACGCCGTATTGGACGCCGCCGGCAAGCCGGTGCTGGCCGTAGCCCCCGCCACCGACCGCATCCCGGCCTGGGAGCGCCAGAGCCTGTCGCAGACCGTGACCCTGACCAATCCCGTCCTGTGGTCGCTGGAGACCCCGCATCTCTACACGCTGGTCACCGAGACCAAGGTCGACGGCGCCGTGGTCGACCGTTTCCTCACCCGCTTCGGCGTCCGCTCGGCGCGCTTCGATCCGGCCAAGGGCTTCTTCCTCAACGACAAGCCGGTGAAGCTGAAAGGCGCCTGCAACCACCAGGACCACGCCGGCGTCGGCGCGGCCATCCCGGACGCCCTGCAGGTCTGGCGGCTGGAGCAGCTGAAGTCGATGGGCTGCAACGCCTATCGCGCCTCGCACAATCCGCCGACGATCGCGTTGCTGGACGCCTGCGACCGCCTGGGGATCTTGGTCATCGACGAGACCCGCCGGATGTCCAGCGACCCGACCTCCCTGGACGAGCTGGAGCGCATGGTCCGCCGTGATCGCAACCACCCCTCGGTGATCCTGTGGTCGATCGGCAACGAGGAGCCGCAGCAGACCACCGCCCAGGGTGTCAAGGTCGCCAGGACCATGAAGCGCCTGGTCAATCGCCTGGACCCCACGCGCCTGGTCACGGCGGCGATGGACAGCGGCTTTGGCGAAGGCATCAGCACGGTCATCGACGTGCAGGGCTTCAACTATCGCCACGAGAAGATGGACGCCTTCCACGAGCGGTTCCCGGCCATGCCGATCATCGGCAGCGAGAGCGCCAGCGTGGTGACGACGCGCGGCGAGTACGTCCGCGACGAGGCCAAGAGCTACGTGCCGGCCTATGACACCGACCACCCCTGGTGGGCGACGACGGCCGAGAAGTGGTGGAGCCACGCGGCCGAGCGGCCCTGGATGGCGGGCGGCTTCATCTGGACCGGCTTCGACTATCGCGGCGAGCCGACGCCGTTCAACCGCTGGCCCAGCATCAGCTCGCACTTCGGGGCCTTCGACACCTGCGGCTTCCCGAAGGACAACTACTTCTACTACCGCGCCTGGTGGCGCTCCGAGCCGCTGTTGCACCTCCTGCCGCACTGGAACTGGGAAGGTCGCGAGGGCCAGTCGGTGGCGGTCTGGGCGCACAGCAACTGCGACAAGGTCGAGCTATTCCTGAACGGCAAGAGCCAGGGCGTGCGCGAGGTGAAGGCCAACCACCACGTCGAGTGGTCCGTCCCCTACGCTCCGGGCGTGCTCGAGGCTCATGGATACAAGAACGGCAAGGTGATCCTGCGGACGCGTCGCGAGACGGCCGGGGCGCCCGCCGCCCTGCGCCTGACCGTCGATCGCACGAAGCTCAAGGCCGACGGCCAGGACGTGGCGATCCTCAAGGTCGAGGTGCTGGACGCCAAGGGGCGCATCGTCCCGCGCGCCGACACGCTGGTGCGCTTCGATCTCTCGGGCGCGGTCGACGTGATCGGCGTCGGCAACGGCAACCCGACCATCCACGAGCCCGACGTCGCCAGCCAACGGAAGACCTTCAACGGCCTGGCCCAGGCGATCGTCCGGACCCGGCGGAATCAGTCGGGGCGGGCGAGGGTGGTCGCGACCGCCGACGGCCTGAAGAGCGCGAGCGTCGATCTCGACCTCGGCTGACACGCCGCAACTCAACTGAAAAATCCATTCACGCATGGGAGGCGGCGGCTGGCGCGATGCTGGCCGCCGTCATGCATTCGCGTGCGTGGACACCGGTTTCCGGAATGAAATGTAACGCAACTTTGGCGCGCTTATTGGAATAAGCCGCCTTTGCGGCAGTGCAACGGTTCGCCAAAAACACGGGTCATTTATAGTAGAAATACGACCAAAATGGCCTTGAAAAATAATTGCTAGCGCTGTCAATTGGCCATTGCAGCGGTCAGAGACCGATGTTACCGCTAACTAGTCTCTCATGCATGGGTTGTTCACCCACGGCGGGAACGGGAAGAGCGACCGGGAAATGTTTCCGGTTCGTAATAATAAACATTGCCCCACAGAGGGCCTATTAGGGGGAACGGCTATGAAGCGGCTTCGTCGCTTGCACGCGTCTGCCTCTATGGTCGCCATTACGACGGCCATGTTCGCCAGCCCGGTGCTGGCCCAGCAGACTGACACGACCGTGGACGAGATCGTCGTCACCGGCATCCGCGCTTCGCTCGAACGGTCGATCGAGATCAAGCGCAACAACAGCGGCGTCGTCGACGCCATCTCCGCCGAGGACATGGGCAAGTTCCCAGACACCAACCTGGCGGAATCCCTGCAGCGCATCACCGGCGTGTCGATCGACCGGACGAACGGCGAGGGCTCCCAGGTCACGGTCCGTGGCTTTGGCCCCAGCTTCAACCTGGTGACCCTGAACGGCCGCACCATGCCGACCGCACGGGTCGCCACGGTCGGCGGCGATCAGTCCTCGGACGGCGCGTCCGGCACCAGCCGCTCGTTCGACTTCTCCAACCTCGCCTCGGAAGGGGTGTCCACGCTGGAGGTCTACAAGACCGGTCGCGCGGCCATTCCGACCGGCGGCATCGGCGCCACGATCAACGTCAAGACCCGCCGTCCGCTGGACGGCAAGCCGGGCTTAAACGGCAGCATCGGGGTCAAGGGCGTCTACGACACCAGCATGGACAAGAAGGTCGACGACTTCGGCCACAAGTACACGCCGGAAGCTTCGGGCCTGATCAATTGGGTCGACGACAGCGAGAAGTTCGGCGTCACCCTGTTCGGCAGCTACCAGAAGCGCGACTACACCTCGCGCTCGGCCACGGTGAACGACTGGAACATCAAGTCGTACGCCGACTTCATCAATCCGGATAACGGCTTTGTTCGTCCCGGCGGCGCGACCCAGATCACCAACGCGCCGTCGAGTGGAAGCACCTGGGTCGCGATCCCCAATGACAGCCGCTACCACTTCGCCCAGGGCAGCCGCGAGCGCGTCAATGGTCAGCTGACGGTCCAGTTCCGTCCGGTCGAGACCATGACGATCACGGCCGATGCGCTCTATGCCAACGACAAGACGTTCGAGCGCCGCAACGACAGCACCAACTGGTTCAACCGCCCGTTCGACAGGGTGACCTTCGACAAGAATCCGACGGTCGCCACCGCCGTCCTGCTGTCGGAAAACCTCAGCGGCACCAAGGACACCGGCTTCGAGCAGCAGTATCGCGGCAACGAGGATTCGCTGAAGTCGTTCGGGCTGAACGGCGCGTGGGACGTCTCGGACCGCTTCCACGTCACCGTGGACGGCCACATCTCGGAGGCCGACTCCAAGCCGAACACGCCGAACGGCGCCAGCTCGACCGCGGTCTCGATCGCCGCGCCGGTCCTGACGACCCAGACCGGCAACTACCAGGGCGACGTCCCGATCCAGAGCATCACGCTGAACGACGCCCTGCGCGGCAACGGCAACGGCCAGCTGGACGTCGGCGACCTGGCCAGCCAGGTCGCCCGCACCTGGTCGCAGCGCCAGCAGCAGAAGGTCAAGGAAATCCGGGCGGACTTCCGCTGGGACTTGGACGACAACGGCAGCCGTGTCGAGTTCGGCGGCAACTACCGCGACTCCAACATGCTGCAGACGAGCAAGTCGACCCAGCAGGACCTGGGCAGCTGGGGCATGTCCAGCCC
The DNA here is from genome assembly GCA_903900155.1 of uncultured Caulobacterales bacterium. Classification (GTDB taxonomy): domain Bacteria; phylum Pseudomonadota; class Alphaproteobacteria; order Caulobacterales; family Caulobacteraceae; genus Caulobacter. The sequence goes on from CAIUMD010000062.1 coordinate 99,990, forward strand.
GCGCGATGTCTCGCAATACGCTGGAAGCCTGGTGAAGGCGTTCTGCCTGGCCTGCCAGTTCAATGACTTCAACCTGAACCAGTCGGGCGCCGGCCTGGTGTCGTTCCGCGCCAACGCGATCGACCTCTACAACGCCCTGTCGCCGGCTTATGTGGCCAAGGGTAACGCCGTCGGCGTCACGGGCCAGGAAAACAACCGCATCAAGGAAAAGATCGCTTCGGTTTACGGCCAGTTGGTCTGGAGGTCGGAGCTCCTGGATCGCCCGACCGAACTGGTCGCGGGCCTGCGCTACGAGACCACCAAGACCGACGCCGTCTCGCTGGTCCTGGTGCCCAGCGCCATCGTCTGGACGGCGGACAACGACTTCACCCTGAAGACCTCGGGCGTCTACCAGCCGCTGACAGGCAAGGGCAAGTACAACAACCTGCTGCCCTCGATGGACTTCAAGATCCAGCTGCGGGACGACCTGACGGGCCGCTTCTCGTTCAGCCGCACGATCGCGCGCCCGGACTACAACAACCTGTTCGCCGCGCAGAGCGTCCAGGCGCCCAACCGCCCGGTCTCCAACGGAGCCATCCCGCTGGGCGCCATCGGCAACACCGACCTTGACCCGCTGGTCTCCGACAACGTCGATGTCTCGCTGGAGTGGTACTACAAGCCCAGCAGCTACATCTCGGTCGGCTTCTTCGACAAGCGGGTAAGCAACTTCGTCGGCACCGGCACGAAGATGATGAGCATGTTCGGCCTGCGCGACCCCGGCTCCGGCCAGGCGGGCACATTGTCGGGCAACGCCAAGACCGCCCTGGCGGCCATCGGCGCGGGGGTCGGCGACGTGAACCTGTTCACGATGGCGGCTCTGATCCAGACGACCGGTTCGGTGGCGGCGGCCACGGCCCAGTTCCAGGCCAACCGCCAAGCCAACGGCGACCTGAACCAGGCCTTCGTGGACCAGATCCTGGCGGCCGTGGACATTACGGCCAGCGCCACCGATCCGCTGTTCAACTTCCAAGTCTCGCAGCCGATCAACAAGACGGGCAACATTCACGGCTTCGAAGTCGCCGGCCAGCACTTCTTCGGCGATACCGGCTTCGGCGTCGCCGGGGCCTACACGCTGGTGCGCGGCGACGTGGGCTTCAACAACGCCGCCGACCCCGGCCAGGACCAGTTCGCCCTGTTGGGCCTGTCGGACACGGCCAACGCCACGCTGATCTACGAGAAGTACGGGTTCTCGGCCCGTGTGGCCTACAACTGGCGGGACAAGTTCCTGCAGGCGACCAATCGCGGCGGCTCGCGCAATCCCGTCAACGTCGCGCCGTTCGGCCAGTTGGACATCAACATCAGCTACGACGTCACCTCGAAGCTGTCGTTGTCCTTGGAAGGCATCAACCTGACCAAGGAGCACCTGCGCACCTACGCGCGTGACGAGAAGCAGGTCTGGTTCGCTCAAGAACTGGACCGCCGCTTCCTCCTCGGCGCCCGCTACCGCTTCTAGGACCGGAAGTCTCTTGGCAGCGAGGGCAGGGACCGCCGCGCTTGCGGCGGTCCCTTTCTTCCTTTGAACTACACGTCCCAGGGGCGTGAGTAGGCGATATGAACCGAGTGCTTCTGAACAATGTCGACCACGCCGACTTGCGCGTGATCGTTAGCTACGGCGTCGCCTATGGCGATGCGCTGAACCAGGTCCTGGTGCTGCCCACCGAGTTCGAGGCGGTGCAGCGCGAATACCCGATCCTGATCCGCAAGGACGCCGCCGGCGCCTGGCAGGCCGTGGCGCTGCTGGGCCTGGACCGCGACGAGAACCTGTTCCTGGACGAGACCGGCTGGAATGCCCGCTACGTTCCAGCCGTGCAGCGGCGCGGCCCGTTCTCGATCGCCCTGCAGCGCGACGAGCCAGGCGCGCAGCCCCGGCCGATGATCCATGTCGATCTGGACCACCCGCGCGTCAGCCGAGACGAAGGCGAGCGCCTGTTCCTGCCGGCCGGCGGCAACGCGCCGTATCTGCAAAGCGTCAATCGGGCCCTGGGCCAGATTCATGAGGGGCTGGAGATCGCTGCGCCGATGTTCGCCTTCTTCGACGAGCTGGGCCTGATCGAGCCGATCGATATCGAGATCAAGCTGGACGACCAGACCACCTACGACCTGCCCGACGTCTTCACCCTGGCGCACGACCGGCTGGCGGCGGTGACCGGTGACAACCTCGAGCAGCTGCACCAGTCGGGCCTATTGCAGGCGGCGCACTGGATCATCTCGTCGATGGGCAACATTGAGGAACTTATCGCCCGCAAGACTCGCAAGCTGGCGCATCTCGCATGACCGCGATCACCGCCCGACGGACACTGGAGACCATGGTGGCGACGCCGGGCGACATCCCGTTCGAGGCGGTGCTGACGGGCCAGACGCCCATGCTGTTCAAGGGCCTGGCGCGCGACTGGCCACTGGTCCAGGCGGGCCTCCAGTCCGGCCAGGCGGCCCGCGACTATATCCGCGCCCACGACCGGGGCGGGCGGGTGGTGGGCTACACCGGCGACCCCGCCATCGGCGGCCGGTTCTTCTATGACGACACCCGCACGGCCATGAACTTCAAGGCCGAACGCGCGCCGCTGGAGGTGTTTCTTCAGCGTCTCGAAGAGGTCGAGGGCCGCAACGACGCGCCGGCGGTCTATGTCGGTTCGGCCGATCTGGACGCCTATTTCCCGGACCTGAAGGCCGCCAACGACCTGGGCTTGGGACTCGAGGTGTTCGGCCCCGAGCCGCCGATGGCCGGCATCTGGATCGGCAACCGTACGACGGCTGCCGCCCACTACGACATGTCCAACAATATCGCCGTCTGCGCCGTGGGCCGGCGGCGCTTCACCCTGTTCCCGCCGGACCAGGTGGCCAATCTCTATCCCGGCCCGCTGGAGCCGACGCCGGGCGGCCAGGTGGTCAGCCTGGTCGACTTCCAAAACCCTGACTTCGACGCCCATCCCGGCTTCCACGAGGCGATCGACAGCGCCCAGGTCGCCGAGATGGAGCCCGGCGACGTGCTGGTCTACCCGGCCCTGTGGTGGCACCAGGTCGAGGCGCTGGAGCCGTTCAATGTGCTGGTGAACTACTGGTGGAACGCCGCGCCGGGCTTTGTCGACACGCCGATGACGACGTTGCTGCACGGCCTGCTCAGCCTGCGCGACCGACCCGATTTCGAGAAGCAGGGCTGGAAGGCCCTGTTCGACTACTACGTATTCGGCCCCGCCGACCGCGCCGGAGCGGCGATGCCCGAAGCGGCGCGCGGTCCGCTGGGACCAATGGACGAGACGAAGACCAGGCGGCTGCGGGCGCATCTGCTCGACCGGCTTAACCGATAAGAACGGGGGAGGGGACGCCATGACCCAACAGACGATCCGCAAGGTGGTGATCGCGGGCGGCGGCACGGCCGGCTGGATGGCCGCTGCGGCCCTGGCCCGCCAGCTGGGTCCGCTGCTGGACATCACCCTGGTCGAGTCCGAGGACATCGGCACGGTCGGGGTGGGCGAGTCGACCATTCCGACGGCGCGGACCTTCAACGCCCTGCTCGGCATCGACGAGCCGGCGTTCATGCGCGCCACCCAGGCGACCTTCAAGCTGGGCATCTCGTTCGAGCACTGGGGCGAGATCGGCGACCGCTACATCCACTCGTTCGGCCAGGTCGGCAAATCCACCTGGATGGGCGGCTTCCATCACTTCTGGCTGGCGGCGCGGGAGCAGGGCTTCGGCGGCGAGCTGGGCGACTACTGCTTCGAGCTGAAGGCGGCCGAGCAGCACAGGTTCTACACCGGCGAGCAGAGCCCGCTGAACTATGCCTACCACCTGGACGCTGGCCTCTATGGTCGCTTCCTGCGCGGCATGGCCGAGGGCGACGGCGTGCGCCGGGTCGAGGGCAAGATCGCCAGCGTCCGCCAGAACGCCGAGAGCGGTTTCGTCGAGGCTCTGGTCATGGAGAACGGCGACGTCGTCGAGGGCGACTTCTTCATTGACTGCACCGGCTTCCGGGGCCTCCTGATCGAGCAGACGCTGAAGGCCGGTTTCGAGGATTGGGGCCACTGGCTGCCGACCAACAGCGCCCTGGCCGTTCAGACCCGCTCGACCGAGCCCGCCGCGCCCTACACCCGCGCCATCGCCCACGAGGCCGGCTGGCGCTGGAAGATCCCGCTGCAGCACCGGGGCGGTAACGGTCTGGTCTACAGCAACGAGCACATGAGCGACGACGAAGCGCGCGACATGCTGACGAGCGAGATCGAGGGCGAGACCCTGATCGAGCCGCGCTTGATCCGCTACCGCACCGGTCGCCGCCGCAAGGCCTGGGACAAGAACGTCGTGGCCCTGGGCCTGGCCAGCGGCTTCGTCGAGCCGCTGGAGTCGACCTCGATCCACCTGATCATGGTCGGCATGACGCGGCTGATGAAGCTGTTCCCGTTCGGCGGCGTGGCCCAGTCGGCGATCGATTTCTACAACCGCCAGGCCGATGGCGAGCTGGAGAAAGTCCGCGACTTCATCATCCTGCACTACAAGGCGACCGAACGCACTGACAGCCCTTTCTGGGACCGTGTGCGGACGATGGACATCCCCGACAGCCTGGCCCACCGCATCGCGCTGTTCCGCGAGAGCGCCCAGGTCTACCAGGCGCCCGGCGAGCTGTTCCAGACCGACTCCTGGCTGCAGGTGTTGCTGGGCCAGCGTATCCAGCCCCAGACCCATCACCACATGGGTCGGCTGATGCCGCCGCAGCAGCTGAAGGCCGCGCTCGAGGATCTGAAGCGCAACATCGCCGGCGCGACAGCCCGCCTGCCGCAGCACCAGGCCTTCCTGGACAGCTACTGCGCCGAACCGGTCAGCAAGAGCGCCTGAGGAGCCGAAAACCTCGTCCTTCGACAAGCTCAGGATGAGGTTTTCTACCGAACCGGCGTCAAAAGTAGTCCTCATCCTGAGCTTGTCGAAGGACGAGGGCGGCCCCGCTGCGTTTACGCGTCCAGCGGCGCGAACAGCTTCTGCAATGTGGCGCCGATCCGAGCCGTGGCCGGGTCCGTGTCGGACAAGCCCATGGCCTGCAATTGCCAGCCCATGCGGGCGCCGACGTCCAGCAGAGGACGGCTGGTGACTTGCGCATTCGCCAGGGTCTCGACCGCCTCGGCGTAGCGTGCGGCGTTCAGGTTCGCCAGCGCCCACGCGCGAGCGGCCTTGCCGGTCTCGCGGCGCAGGGCCTCGTCGGCGACCAGGCGTTCCAGGATCTCGCGCAACTCCTCGACCGCGATCTCGCCGTCGATCTTGAACACCAGGTCGTCGGGCAGCTCGCCATAGAAGCCGGCGCGGGCCACCACGGTCGGTCGGCCGCTGAGCATGCCTTCACAGGCCGAACCCGAGGCGCCTTCCAGCACCGGCTTGCGCAGAGCCACCATGATGTCGGCCTCGTCGAGGCGGCGGTCCAGCGTGTCGTCGTCGACCGCGCCGTCGATGACCAGGTTGGCGAAGCCCACCTCGGCGGCGACGCCTTCCAGCTTGGCGCGCTCTTCGTCCGAGATCGGACCGACCAGGTGGTAGACGCAGGCCTTCAGCGCCTCAGAGCCGCCGATGGCGCGGATCACGTCCTCGACGCGTTTGTTGGGGTTCATGACACCGACCGTGGTGAGGGTCAGTTGGGTCTTGGTCTTCGGTGCGCCAGGCGGGCTGGCGCGGTCGGGGCAGCACAGCGGCGTCACGGCCACCGGGCCCTGGACGACGGCTTCCAGCTTCGGCGCGTAGAACTGGGCGTGGGCCAGGGCGGCTTCGCAGCGGCGGGCCAGCCACTCGGTCATCGGCAGATGCTTGGCGATCTCGCCCATGTCCAGCATCTGGCCCGAGCGGACGGCCACGGCGTGCGGACGGGCCGCCTCGCCATAGGTCGCGACGATCTCGGCGTCGTGGGTGCGGTAGTCCAGGCCGTTGTAGTGCAGCCAGCCCGAGAACAGGTTGTAGATGTAGAAGTCGTGGAAGATGCCCAGGCACGGCGCGGCGTCCAGCACATGGAACACGCCGGCGTGGAAGGGATAGTTGTCGCCGATATTGACGATCACGACGTCGAATTCGGTCCGCAGGCGCGAAAGGTCGTAGCGGCGCCAGTGATGGACGGGCAGGGCGGTCGGATGCAGCGGCTCCTCGCCGACCTCGTCCTCGCAGCGCAGGATCTCGACCTGGTGGCCACGCGCGGCCAGGGCCCTGGCGACCTCGGCGCTGACGCGGCCGATCGACGAGCGCAGGACGAAGGGCGTCACCCAGCAGATCTTCATCAAGAGCGTCCTAGCGGCCCAGCAGGCGCTTCTCGGCGTCGCCGCCGGCGCGCGCGAAGGCGATGTTGGCCGAGACCACCTTGGCGGCGGCCTTGGCGTTGGTCGGCTCGGCGGCGCCGGTCGCCTCATCGATCATGTAGGCCTTGAAGCCGGCGTCGGCGAAGGCCTTGAACCACTGGGCCGGGGTCTGGCCGACGCGCTTGAGGTGCTCGGGGCCGAATTCGGCGACGATGGCCAGGTCCGGGTTCTTGGCGATCACGCCCGTCATGCCGGCCAGCACGTCCAGCTCGGCGCCCTCGACGTCGATCTTGACGACGTCCATGCGCTTGGCTGGGGCGACGTCGTCCAGGGGGACCACCTCGACCTGGATTTCGCGGGAACCCTCGTTTTCGGGCAGGGCGTACAGCGAACTGTGGCCGATGATGTCGCTGACGTGGAAGGTCAGCTGGCCGGCCTTCTCGCCGACGGCCTGATCGCGCACCTCGACCCAGGACAGGCCATTGAGATGCTTCATCTTTTCAAGGTTCGAGCGCGGGACGGCCTCGGGCTCGAAGGCGATGACCTTGCCGCCCGGGCCGGCGGCCCAGGCCATGACCAGCGTCAGCAGGCCGATATTGGCGCCGACATCAGCCACCACCATGCCGGGCTGGACCAGGCGGCGCAGCACGTCGGTAGTGCCGGGCTCCAGGCCCTTGCTGGTGGCGTTGGCCAGCATGGTGACGAAGGTCGGCAGGGCCGTGGGGGCCATGACGTAGCCGTCGCGCATGCGGATCGCGGTCGACTCGGCGTCGTATTGGATCAGCGGGCGCTGCTTGATCTCCAGCTCGTCGAAGCGCGGGCCAAACATCGCGGGGATGGCGGCCAGCTGGCCATGGGCCTGGTCGCCGCGCGTCTGGATATGCGCCAGCTGAGCCGACATGGTTTGCATGGTTTGCAGAACCGCCTGCAGCATGTCCTGTGTCTGGCCCAGACGAGCCTGGGCGACGTGCAACTCGCCGGTCAGGACGTTCAGGTGGCTACGCGTCTCGCGCAGCTCATGCTCGACCGTAGCCTGGAGGTAGCGGCGGGCGTAGTTGGCCACGGGCGCGACGACCGGGCCCAGCAGGCGGCGGGCGAAGGCGAAGCGTCGGCGCGGCGGCGGGCCGGTTGGACCGGTTCCGGGCGGAGCGGAGTCGTTGACGGGAGCGCGCATGGCGGAGCTCATCGCCAGGTCCAGGCGTGCGGGCCTCAAGTCAGTCCTTCCCGGGCGCAGCCTCTCGGCCATCGCCCGTCCTATACGCGAAAATCGTCGCTGCGGGGCAGCGGACAGATTCCGATTTAAAGCAGAATCCCGCCGTGCAGGAAGGAATGTTGATCGCCCACCAGGTTGATCGAGCTGCCGTCGACGAAGTCGAAGGTCATGCTGGTCATGTGGTCGATCGCGCCAGGATCGCTCAGCACGCGGTCGTCGAACATTACGACCTGCGAGCCTTGCATCATCATCGACACGTGGTCGGTATGGGCCACGAAGTAGTCGATGAACTGCTTTACCAAATCCAGCGAGGCGAGGCCGACGTGCGTCGATGTCGTCTCGTTGCCGGAAGCCGGCGGCGTGTTGGTCTGTTGGCCGCCAGGCGTTTCCTGCGACTCCGAGACCGGCGTCGGCTGCGTCTCGCCGCCCGCGCTGGTCTCGTTCGACTGGGCCGGGACCGGCGTGGTCTGGTAGCGATCGCCGCGCGAGATGATCTCGGCCAGCACGTCGGGAAGCTTGGCGACTTCGATCACCGAGATCTTCTGGGCGGCGTTGTCGCCCACCAGGGCGCGGACCAGTTGCACGGCTTCGATGTTAGGCAGAGCGCCCGCGCCCAGCCGCACTTCCAGCGACCAGGTCGCGGCCGTGTGAAGGTCGGGGATCGCCAACGGCGTCGCGTCCATGTTGGCGTGTGCGGGGGCCGCCATGGTCAGCGCCACGCCGGGCGCCGCCGTCAGCTCGGCCGAATGGGGCAGGGTCGACAGCAGGGCCACCAGCGACAGGACCGACGAAACGGTCTGCACCGGCGTGTTGGCGATGGCCGAGGCATGGCTTTCGTTCAGCTGGATCGCACCGTTGCCGGACGCAACACCGAGCGCGGCCGGGCCGCTGAAGTCCAGCTCGGCCGCGGCCGAGGCCAGCGCGCCATGGGCGGCCGAGTCCAGGCTGCCCGCGTCGGCGCGGAAGTCCGAGGCGAGCAGGGCGGCGGCCAGCACCAGCACCGCCTGGTTGGCCGGCAACTGGACGGTGTCGTAGCTCGATGAGGCCGCGGCGGCCACGCTGGCCGGAGCGCCGGACTTGGCGGGGCTGGTGTTCGCGCTCGACGACAGCAGCACGGGGCGCGAGCTGGCGGGCGCGTTGCTTGCGCCCGTCTCGGCCGCGCGGGCTTCGCCGGTCTTGAAGAAGGCGGTGCCGACCACGGCCACCAGCAGGGCGGCGGGGTGGATCGAGACGTTGTCGCCGCTCTGCGAACGACGGATCAGCGGGTGGCGCGCGACCAGATTGCGCACCAGGGACGAGAAGTCGAAGCCGCGCGCGATCTCTTCATAGGCCGGGCCCGCGATCAGATATTCGCCATCGATGCGCGCGAAGTGAATCACCACCTCGCCGTCGTCGGTACGGTAGAAGACGAACCACGGCTCGTTCTCGTCGCTGAGCCCGCGATCGGTGCCCACGCGGATGCCGGCTTTGATCAGGGCCCCTTCGACGCGATAGAACTCGGCCAGCTCCTGCTGGCTCCAATCGGCCGGAGCGGGCGCATAGCGCGGCGAACGCTGGAAGAACGAGAGGACTTGCGCGGCCATATTGGCGGTAGGTTCCCACGCCTGAGTAGAGACAGCCGGCAATCGCCGACGGCGGCACGTTAGACGAACTACTCTTCGTTGAACAGGATTTCGTAGGTGATCGGATCGTAGAACCGCATCAGCTCGCGAACGAACGTCCGCTCGGGCACTTCCAGCGCCCGGGCCCAGTCGCGGTAGCGGTCCGGCGGAATGCGTCCGCGCCCCGTCTCCAGCTGCGAAATGAAGGTGTAGTAGTCCGCGCCGACCTTGGCCGCCAGCTGACGCTGCGACAGGCCGGCGGCCTCGCGTTGTTCCTTGAGCCAGCGACCACCTTCGCGGCGGAGGTCTTGAACCTCCGTGGCGCTGCGGCGTTGAGGGTTGCCATACATTATAATGCCGTCCCGGCGCCCGGGGGCGGAGAGCGCTGTCGCTCGCCTGCCGCGCGCAAAAATACCCTCTCCATATACCCCTTCCATGGTCGCGGTACAAGGAACGCGACATAGGAAAATGCTGTACCGGTTAGAAAAATGCTGTACGGCTCGATTTCAGCTATTGTGGACGTATGTCGTTTGCTCTATAGCCTTCGCTGCTCCTATGCGCGCCGTTTGGCCGCAGGGGGTGTGGGATTATCTTTGGGAGACAAGCCAAATGGCTTACACTGTTGATCAGCTCTCGACGTTCTTCAAGAACGCGAACGCTGGCACTGGGCCGACCTCGGCCCAGACCCTGAGCCTCCAGGCTCTGGCCAACCAGAACGCCGCCGGCACGCTGTCGAACGACCAAGCCTTCGCCGCCACGGTGAACCTGGCTTCCGACTCGACCACCGCCGTCAGCGTCGAGGCCTACCAGTTCTTCCTCGGCTACGCGCCGAACCAAGCTGGTCTGACCGCTCTGAACGCCGCCTACGTCGGTACGGGCACGCAAGCCTCGCTGAACGCTGAAAACCGCTTCATCGCCCAGTCGATCTCGCTGGCGCTGGACAACACCGACGCCAAGGCCAAGTTCGCCACTTCGTACGGCGCGATGTCGATCGCTGATGTCGTCAAGGCTGCTTACGACATCATTATCGGCAACTCGACCGCTGTCGCCGCTGGCGTCAACCTCGACAGCGCCTACAAGTTCTTCACGGATCAAACGACCTACTTCACCAATTTCGTGAAGCAAGTCCGTCCGACCGCGTCGGCTGACGACCAAGCGCTGGCCGTCAAGGCCGCGATCGTCGGCGAAATCATGTACCAAGCGACCAAGTACAACGATGGCGCTGGCATCGGTTCGTACGCCTCGGCCGCCACCACGATGATCAAGGATCTGGCTGATGACGGCGTCCTGGCCGCCAACAACCCGACCGGCGGCATCGACCTGTTCGCCTCGTACGGCGGCACGGGCACGGTCGGTCTGACCCTGGCTCTGACCACCGGCATCGACACCCCGGTCGCTTCGGGCAACAACGACACCATCAACGCGACCCCGGCTACCCTGACCGCGCTCGACACGATCGACGGCCTGGCTGGCAACGACACCCTGGTGCTCGCTGACACCGCCGGTGCCGCCAACTGGACCGGCATCGCTGGTCTGGTCGTGAAGAACGTCGAAACCGTCCAAGTGCGCTCGGTCGGCACCTCGATCGTGGACACGACGGGCTGGACCGGTGTTTCGTCGCTGCAAACCACGACGACGGGTGGCGTCACCGCCACGGCCGCTTCGACCACCGCCGTCTCGGTTGTGGAAGTGGCTCTCGGCGCTGCGGCCAACATCACCGTCAACGGCGGTTCGACCGTTTCGGTGAACTCGGCTGCCACGGCTACGCCGGGCGCTGGTAGTGGTCAGATCAACATCGGCGCCACGACCGCCGCCACGGGCGCCGTGACCGTCGCCGCCAGCTACGGCGGTGCGGACGCTACCACTCAAGGCGCGATCACCGTCAACGGTGGTACGACCATCTCGGTCACCGAAACCGCCAAGAACGCCGTGAACACCACGGTGACCCTGGGCGCCGTGACCGTGACCGGCACCACGGCGACCACCGCCGTGACCGTCGCTCAGAGCGCTGCCGCCACCGCCGCCGCTGCGGTCGCCGGTGTCGCCAACGGCGCTGTGTCGATCACGGACGTGAACAGCACGTCGGGCACCAAGGCCGGCACGATCACGACCGCCACGATCACCAACGCTGGCGTTGTCACGATCTCTGACAACTCGCTGTCGACCCTGAACCTGTCGGGCGCTGTCGGCACCGTTGGCATCACCGCCAACGCGACCGCCATCACCGGCGGCGTCGCCGCTACGACCCTGGGCCTGAACCTGGCCGCGGGCACGACCGGCGCGATCACGGCGAACCAGTACAAGACCCTGAACGTCGTCACCTCGGGCGCCAACACCGTTGCGGGCATCAACGCTTCGGCCGCGACCGCCCTGAACGTGTCGGGCACGAGCGTTGTCACGCTGACCACGGCCGCTGGCCTGGCCGCCCTGACCACCCTGAACGTGACCGGCGCGGCTGGCATCACCGCCGCCAACCTGAACACGGCTGCGGCTCTGACCAAGGTTGACACCTCGGGTTCGACCGGCACCACCACGGTGACGATCGACGCCACGAAGGTCGCCTACGTCGGTGGCGCTGGTTCTGACGCCGTCACCCTGAATGGCGCGCTGGCTTCGGGCGGCTCGATCTCGCTCGGCGGCGGCAACGACAAGCTGTTCGGCACGACCGCCGTTGCTGCTTCGACGACCACCGTCATCGACGGCGGCGCCGGCATCGACACCGTCGGTTCGGGCCTGATCAACGTCGGCAACGCTTCGCTGTTCAAGAACTTCGAAGTCCTGGGCCTGACCTCGGCCGCCGCGACGACCTTCGACGTCTCGCTGGTTTCGGGTCTGACCACCCTCGAGCTGGCTACGGCTCAAGTCGCGACGACCGCCTACACGGGCATCGCGACCACCCAGTCGCTGTCGGTGACCGGCAACGTCGGCGGCGCCAGCGCCACCGTGCTGAGCTTCGCCAACGTGGCGGGTGCGGCTGACGCCTACACGATCGCCTTCAACGGCATCGGCAGCACCACGACGACGGCCGCGACCTACAACGCCGGCAACGTGGCGTTCACGGGCATCGAAAACGTCACCGTTCAATCGGGTTCGGCTTCGGGCCTGAGCGCCAACGTCCTGCAACTGACGAACGCCGACGCTCACACCGTGACGGTTACGGGTTCGCAAGCTCTGAACCTGAGCTTCGCGGGCTTCGGCACCGCCGGCGCGAACGGCGTGAGCTCGGTCGACGCTTCGGCGGCTACCGGCGCGATCACGATCAGCACGGCTGGCCTGGGCCTGACCACCGCGACGGGCGGCTTCGCTCTGTCGACCGGTTCGGGCAAGGACGTTGTCACCCTGACCCAAGCGTCGACGCTGGCCACCAACGCCGGTGACGACGCGGTCACGGTTGGCGGCGGTGTCTCGACCGTCAACACGGGCGCTGGTAACGACACGGTCTCGATCCTCGCCACCGGCGTGGGTTCGAGCATCACGACCGGCGCTGGCACTGACAAGATCGACGTCTCGCTGGCCGTGGCCGGCGCCGGCGGCACCGCGAACATCGTCACCGACTTCTCGGCTGGCGACTCGCTGGTGTTCGCTGCCACTGCCGGTACGTTCACGAAGGCGAACATCGCTACCGCGACCAACCTGACCCAAGCTCTGAGCGCTGCTTCGAACTCGGGTACGCTGGGCTCGGTGAGCTGGTTCACCTACGGCACCGACACCTACGTCGTCCAAGACAACACCGCTGGTGCTGGCATCCAAACCGGCGACATCGTTGTGAAGCTGACCGGCATCGTCGACCTGACGAACGCCACGCTGACGCTGGGCACCAACACCCTGGCCCTCTAAGGCTCGGGCAGCGGAACAGTTCTACCGTTCCGCACCAGTGTTAAGACTGCGCCGCCCTGGAGAAATCCAGGGCGGCGTTTTCTTTGTTGGAGCTCTTCCTGTCGCCAGGCGGCGCTCTACAAGTTGCGGATCGCATGAGCTTGTGGTCTAGCGATCAGCAGCGGGTCGCTCACTTTTCGCCACAATTTCGTGGTCGAGACGCGACCTCAGTTGTTACTGTATACGACCCCGCCAAACGGCGCGGCGTCTCGAAGGCCTGACATGATCTTCAACCGCACCGGCGACAAGCCGACCATCCTCGATCAGGCCGTCCTGGTCGCGAAACCGGCGGTGATCACCGCGATGGTCTTCAGCTTCTTCATCAACATCCTGGCGCTGGTCAGTCCGCTATACATGCTGCAGGTCTATGACCGCGTGCTGTCCAGCCGCAATGTCGCCACCCTGGTGGTGCTGACCCTGATCTGCATCTTCCTGTTCGTGGTCTATGGCCTGCTGGAAGCGCTTCGCACCCAGGTTCTGGTGCGCGGCGGCCTGAAGTTCGACGGCGTCGCGCGCGACCCGGTCTTCAAGGCGGTGCTGGATTCGTCAGTGACCCGCAAGGGGCAGGGCGGTCAGTCGTTCCGCGACATGGACCAGGTCCGTGAGTTCATGACGGGCGGCCTGATCGCCTTCTGCGACGCGCCCTGGACCCCGGTGTTCATCATCGTCTCGTGGATCCTGCACCCCTATTTCGGCGTGCTGGCCATTGTCAGTTGCATCATCATCTTCGGCCTGGCCGTGATGAACGACCGCGCCACCAAGAACCCGTTGCAGATGGCGACCATGGCCTCGATCGCCGCTCAGAACGACGCCAACTCGACCCTGCGCAACGCCGAGGTCATGAAGGCCATGGGCATGTGGGGCGGCTTGCAGGCGCGCTGGCGCGTTCGCCGCGACGAGCAGGTGGCCTGGCAGGCCGCGGCCAGCGACGCCGGCGGCGGCGTGATGTCGGGCATCAAGGTGTTCCGTCAGGTTGTCCAGACCCTGATCCTGGGCGGCGGCGCCTATCTGGCCATCGACGGCAAGATCTCGGCCGGTTCGATGATCGCCGGCTCGATCCTGGTCGGCCGCGCCCTGGCGCCGATCGAAGGCGCCGTGGGCCAGTGGAAGGGTTTCCTGGGCGCGCGCGGTGCGTGGGAGCGCCTGCAAGGGACCCTTCGTGACCAGGAGAAGGAAGCCGACCACATGCCGCTGCCCGAACCGCGCGGCGTGCTGTCGGCCGAGGCCGCCTCCATCCTGCCGCCCGGCGCCCAGGCGCCCAGCATGCGTCAGGCCAGCTTCCGCATCGACGCCGGCACGTCGGTGGCCCTGGTCGGCCCCAGCGCGGCCGGCAAGTCGTCCTTGTTGCGCGGCATCGTCGGCGTGTGGCCCTGCGTGGCCGGCGTGATCCGTCTCGACGGCTACGACATCAAGCAGTGGGACCCTGAAAAACTGGGTCGCCACATCGGCTACCTGCCGCAGGACATCGAGCTGTTCCAGGGCACCGTCGCCCAGAACATCGCCCGCTTCACCGAGTACGAGTCCCAGGAAGTCATCGAAGCGGCCACGCTCGCGGGCGTGCACGAGATGATCCAGAGTCTGCCGCTGGGTTACGATACGCCGATCGGCGAAGGCGGCGCCTCGCTGTCGGGCGGCCAGCGTCAGCGTCTGGCCCTGGCCCGCTCGGTGTTCCGCATGCCGGCCCTGGTGGTGCTGGACGAACCGAACGCCAGCCTGGACCAGGTGGGCGAACTCGCGCTCATGGAAGCGATGCAGCGCCTGAAGGCCGCCAGGCGCACGGTGATCTTCGCCACCCACAAGGTGAACCTGCTGGGCCAGGCCGACTACATCATGGTCATCAACCAGGGTGTGATCTCCGATTTCGGCGAGCGTGATCCCATGCTGGCCAAGCTGATGGGCAATGCGCCGCCCCCGGCGCCGGCGCCCACGCCGATCCGCGCCAACTGATCCGTCCGTTCGCCCCCATTTTTAAGGCCGCCTCGCGCGCGCCCATCAGGCTGAAAACAAGATGAAGCCCCCTAAGCTCCAGCGTCCGACGGACAACTACAAAGGCGTAGCCCGCATCGGCTACATCGTCATCGGCATCACCTTCGTCGGCCTTCTGGGCTGGGCGGCTCTGGCGCCGCTGGACAGCGCGGTGATCGCCAACGGCGTCGTGTCGGCCGAAGGCAACAAGAAGACCGTTCAGCACCTGGAAGGCGGCATGCTCCGCAAGATCCTCGTCCGTGAAGGCGAGAAGGTGAAGGCCGGTCAGGTGCTGTTCGAGATGGATCCGACGCAGGTGGACGCCGCGGCGGGCATCACCAAGAACCAGTATGTTGCGTTGAAGGCCATGGAAGCCCGCCTGCTGGCCGAGCGCGACCAGCGTCCGGCCATCAGCTTTCCGGCCGACCTGCTGAGCCAGCGCAACGACCCGGCCGTCGCGCGCACGCTCGCCGACGAGCAGTCGCAGTTCCTGGAGCGCCGCCAGACGATCTCGGGTCAGGTCGACCTGATGAACGCCCAGCGCGACCAGTTCCAGAGCGAGATCGACGGCATCGAACGCCAGACCCAGGGCCTGAAGGACCAGCTGGGCTATATCGAGGACGAACTGAACGACCTGCGCAAGATCTACGACAAGGGCCTGGTGCCGCGTCCACGCCTGCTGGCGCTGGAGCGTGAGCAGGCTTCGCTGTCCGGCTCGATCGGCCGGCTGACCGCCGACCGCTCCAAGGCCGTGCAGGGGATGTCCGAGACCCAGCTGAAGATCCGCCAGATCAAGCAGCAGTTCTTCCAGGAAGTCAGCCAGAACATCGCCGAGACCCGCGTGAAGCTGGCCGAGGTGACCGAGAAGGAGGTCGTGGCTTCCGACGCGCAACGCCGTATCAAGGTCGTTTCGCCGGTCAGCGGCACGGCCCAAAACCTGCGCTTCTTCACCGAGGGCGCGGTTATCCGTCCGGCCGAGCCTATGGTCGACATCGCGCCGGACGACGAGGCCTTCGTGATCCAGGCGCACTTCCAGCCGACCGATGTGGACAATGTTCGCGCGGGCATGGTCACCGAGGTCCGCCTCCCGGCATTCCACTCGCGCGAAATCCCGATCCTGAACGGCAAGATCGAGTCGATCTCGCGCGACCGCCTCAGCGATCCGGAGGGCAAGACCGTCTACTTCCTTGGGATCGTCCGGGTCGACCCCAAGCAGCTGCCCAAGCCCCTGCGCTCCAAGATCACCGCCGGCATGCCGGCCCAGGTGATCGTGCCGACGGGCGAGCGCACCGTGCTGCAGTACCTGTTCTCGCCGCTGCGCGACACCCTGCGCACCACCATGCGCGAGGAGTAGGGCGGGCGATTTCAAAGGCCTGATTTCCCACACCTTTCGGAAAGCGGCGCCCGGCGGCCGAAATGTCGCCGGCGGCGCTTTCCAATCGGCTCCAATAGTGTAGTCAGACACCTTTCATTCTTACTGGAGTCGAGTGTGGCGAAGACGGCTTTGATCACCGGCATCACGGGCCAGGACGGGGCTTATCTCGCCAAGCTGCTGCTCGAGAAGGGCTATACGGTCCACGGCATGCTGCGCCGTTCGGCGTCGGCCGACGTGATCGGCGACCGCCTGCGCTGGATCGGCGTCTATGACGACGTTCAGTTCGAGTTGGGAGACTTGCTGGACCAGGGCGGCCTGACCCGCCTGATGCGCCGCCTGCAGCCGGACGAGGTCTACAACCTGGCCGCCCAGAGCTTCGTCGGCGCCTCGTGGGACCAGCCGCACCTGACCGGTTCGGTCACCGGCCTGGGCGCCACCAATATGCTGGAAGCGGTGCGCGAGGAGTGCCCGCAGGCGCGCTTCTACCAGGCCTCGTCGTCGGAGATGTACGGCCTGGTGCAGCATCCGATCCAGTCGGAGAAAACCCCGTTCTATCCGCGCTCGCCGTACGCCGTGGCCAAGATGTACGCCCACTGGATGACGGTGAACTATCGCGAGAGCTTTGGCCTGCACGCCTCGGCCGGCATCCTGTTCAACCACGAGAGCCCGCTGCGCGGCATCGAGTTCGTGACCCGCAAGGTCACCGACGCCGTGGCGGCCATCAAGCTGGGCCAGCAGAAGACCGTCGAGCTGGGCAACCTGGACGCCAAACGCGACTGGGGCCACGCCCAAGACTATGTCGAAGCCATGTGGCTGATGCTGCAGCAAGACGAGGCTGATGACTACGTCGTGGCCACCGGCAAGACCTGGACCGTGCGCGAGATGTGCGAGGTGGCCTTCGCCTCGGTGGGCCTGAACTATCAGGACCACGTCACCATCAATCCGAAGTTCCTGCGTCCGGCCGAGGTGGATCTGCTCTTGGGCGACCCGACCAAGGCCAAGGAAAAGCTGGGCTGGGTTCCGAAGATCAGCATGCAGGCGCTGATCGCCGAGATGGTGGAAGCCGATATCGCTCGGCGTTCGCGCAACTGATGAGCGCCGGCGTCGTCATCATCGGCGGCGGCGGCCACGCCAAGGTGGTCATCGAGAGCTTGCGAGCCTCTGGCCAGGCCGTGGCGGCGATCGTCGACGCCGATCCGACGCCGCGCGAGGTTCTGGGCGTTCCGGTGGTCGGCGATGACTTGAAGCTTCCCGAGCTGAAAGCGCAGGGGCTTTCCCAGCTGTTCGTCGCCATCGGCGACAACCGCCTGCGCGAGAAGCTGGGACGCAAGGCTCAGGGCCTGGGCTTTGTCCTCGTCAACGCCATCCATCCGTCGGCCGTGATCTCGCCCAGCGCCAAGCTGGGGCAGGGCGTGGCGGTGATGGCCGGCGTGGCGATCAACGCCGATACGGAGGTCGGCGACCTGACGATCATCAATACCGGCGTTGTCGTGGATCATGACGGCCGCCTGGGCGTGGCTTGCCACCTGGGCCCGGCCTGCGCCCTGGCCGGCGGCGTGACGGTCGGTGACCATGCCTTCCTCGGCGTCGGCGTGCGGGTGATCCCGGGCGTGACGATCGGCGCCGATACGACCGTCGGCGCCGGCGGCGTCGTGGTGCGAGACCTACCGGAGGCCGTCCTCGCGATCGGCGTTCCGGCCAAAATCAAAGGAGACCGGCCATGACCAGCCCGGCGAACACGCTGCCCAGGATTTCCGTCGCCGCCCCGCGCCTTGACGGCAAGGAGCGCGAGTATGTCCTCGAATGCATGGACACGACCTGGATCTCGTCGGTCGGCCGTTTCATCTCCGAGTTCGAGAAGGGCTTCGCCGAGTACTGTGGCGTGCGCAACGCCATCGCCTGCAACAACGGCACGACGGCCCTGCACCTGGCCCTGGTGGCGCTGGACATCGGTCCGGGCGACGAGGTGATCGTCCCCAGCCTGACCTATATCGCCTCGGCCAACGCCGTGACCTATTGCGGCGCGACGCCGGTGCTGATCGACAACGACCCGCGCACCTTCAATCTGGATCCGGCCAAGCTGGAGGCGCTGATCACGCCGCGCACCAAGGCGATCATGCCGGTGCACCTGTACGGCCAGGTCTGCGATATGGACCCGATCCTCGAGGTCGCCCGCAAGCACGATCTGTTCGTCGTCGAGGACGCCGCCGAGGCCGTCGGCGCGACCTACAAGGGCAAGATATCGGGCGCGCTGGGCACGTGCGCGACCTTCAGCTTCTTCGGCAACAAGATCATCACCACCGGCGAAGGCGGGATGATCACCACCGACGACGACGCGCTGGCGGCCAAGATGCGTCTGCTGCGCGGCCAGGGCATGGACCCGAACCGTCGCTACTGGTTCCCGATCGTCGGCTACAACTACCGCATGACCAACATCCAGGCCGCTATTGGTCTGGCGCAGCTGGAGCGGGTCGACGCCCATCTGGACGGGCGTGAAAAGGTGATCGGCTGGTACGAGGAGAAGCTCTCGCGCCTGGGCGACCGGGTGATCAAGCCGTTCGTCGCCGATACCGGCCGCCACGTGTTCTGGATGTACACCGTGCGCCTGGGCGAGGGCCTGGCGACCTCGCGCGACCAGGTGATCAAGGACCTGGACGCCCTGGGTATCGAAAGCCGTCCGGTGTTCCACCCGATGCACGTCATGCCGCCGTACGCCCATCTGGCGACCGATGACCTGAAGCAAGCCGAGGCCTGCGGCGCGGACGGCCTGAACCTGCCGACCCATGCGGGCCTGACCGAGGCCGATATCGACCGTGTCGTCGCCGCGCTCGACCAGGTGCTGGTCTAGCCGATGCGCATCATCCTCCTGTCCTCGATCGTGCCGTTCATCAACGGCGGCGCGCGCTTCATCGTCGAGTGGCTCGAGGAGAAGCTGATCGAGGCCGGCCACCAGGTCGAACGTTTCTACCTGCCGTTCACGGACGATCCGAACGAGATCCTGCACCAGATAGCCGCCTGGCGGCTGATGGACCTGACCCTGTGGTGCGACCGGGTGATCTGCTTCCGGCCGCCCGCCTATGTGGTGGATCACCCGAACAAGGTGCTGTGGTTCATCCACCATATCCGCACCTTCTACGACCTGTGGGACACGCCATACCGGGGCATGCCCGACGACACTCAGCACCGGGCGATCCGCGACAACCTGAGAGCGCTCGACACCCAGGCGATCTCGGAAGCGCGGGCGGTATTCACCAATTCGCAGGTGGTCGCCGACCGCCTGAAGGCGTTCAACGGCCTGGACTCCACGCCGCTGTATCCGCCGGTCTACCAGCCCGAGCGCTTCACCCACACCGGCTACGGCGACGAGATCGTCGCGATCTCGCGCCTGGAGCCGCACAAGCGCCAGGCCCTGATGATCGAGGCCATGGCGCACGTGAAGACCGGCGTGAAGCTGCGCCTGGCCGGCACGGCGTCGAGCCCGGAATACGGCCGCCAGCTGCTGCAGCGCGTCCAGGAGTTGGGCCTGCAGGACCGCGTCATCCTCGAGGACCGCTGGATCAGCGAGGACGAGAAGGCGCAGATGCTGAAGGAAGCCCTGGCCATCGCCTATCTGCCCAAGGACGAGGACAGCTACGGCTATCCCTCGCTGGAAGGCGCCCACGCCAAGAAGGCGATCGTCACCACGACCGATAGCGGCGGGGTGCTGGAACTGGTCGAGCACGGCCGCAACGGCCTGATCAGCGAGCCCGATCCGCGCGCCCTGGCCGAGCAGTTCGACCGCCTGCACGCCGACAAGCAGGGCGTGGCCAAGATGGGGACCGCCTCGCTGAACCGCCTGGCCGAGATGAAGATCGACTGGAGCACCGTTGTGGATCGGCTGACCGCATGAAGGTTCTCCCATGAAGGTTTTGGTCGTCAACAACGCCGCCCCGTTCCAGCGCGGCGGCGCCGAGGAACTGGCCGACCACCTGGTCCGCCGCCTGAACGCCACGCCCGGCGTCCAGTCCGAACTGGTCCGCGTTCCTTTCACCTGGGAGCCCGCCGAGCGCCTGATCGAGGAGATGCTGATCTCCAAGGGCATGCGGCTGTACAATGTCGACCGCGTGATCGGCCTGAAGTTCCCGGCCTATCTGATCCCGCACCAGGACAAGGTGCTGTGGCTGCTGCACCAGTTCCGCCAGGCCTATGACCTGTCCGAGGCCGGTCAGAGCCATCTCGACTTCGACGAGACGGGGCGCACGGTGAAGGCGGCGATCAAGGCGGCCGACAACGAATGCTTCGCCCAGTGCCGCAAGATCTGGTGCAACTCGCCGGTCACCCAGAACCGCCTGATGAAGTTCAACGGCGTGGCCAGCGAGGTGCTGTATCCGCCGCTGAACGACGGCGAGCTGTTCACCGGCGGCGACTATGGCGACTATGTCTTCGCGGGTGGCCGGGTCGCGGCGGGCAAGCGCCAGCATCTGCTGGTCGAGGCCCTGGCCTTGCTGCCGGGCAGCCTGCGCCTGGTTATCGCCGGTCCGCCGGAGAACCAGGCCTATGCCGATCGCCTGACCAGGCTGGTCGAGGACCTGGACCTGAAGGGCCGTGTCGATCTGCGGTTCGGCTTCCATCCGCGCGAAGACATCGCCCGCTGGGCCAACGGCGCCCTGGCCTGCGCCTATCTGCCCTTCGACGAGGACAGCGTGGGCTATGTGACCATGGAGGCCTTCGCCGCCGGCAAGGCCGTGCTGACCGTGACCGACAGCGGCGGCTTGCTGGAGATCGTCAGCCAGGACACCGGCGCGGTGGCCGAGCCGACGCCCCAGGCCCTGGCCCAGGCGCTGGACCGTTTGACGTCCGACAAGGCGCGGGCGATATCGCTGGGGGGCGCGGCGCGCGATCTTTGGCGCAGCAAGAATGTTACTTGGGAGGCGACGGTGCGTCGCCTTCTTGATTAAGCCACAAATATTGGCTTGAACGCCGCATTCCGGCGGGGGCCGTGAAAGTCTGGGAAATGCGAGTGCTGTCGAAAGTCCTGTCCGTTCGGACGTCCGTGATCGCCTTGGCCTTGGCCATGGCGGCAGTCGGTCGCGCCGACTTCGCGCACGCCGAGACCCTGGCCGACGCGATCACCGCCGCCTACAACGGCAATCCCAACATCCAGGCCCAGCGCGCGGCGATGCGCGCCCTGGACGAGAACTATACCCAGGCGCGGGCGGCCTATGGCCTGCAAGCCAGCGTGCAGGCCTCGGAAGCCTATGGCTATGCCAAGGGCCCGCAGACGCGCAACCAGTTCACCGGCATAAACAAGGCTCAGGACGCGACCGGCCTGTCGACCAACGTGTCCGTCAGCCAGGCGCTCTACACCAATGGTCGTTATGCCGCCCGTCTCGGCGGTGTCGAGGCCCAGATCAAGGCTGCGCGCGAGAACCTTCGCCGCATCGAGATGGACCTGCTGGTTCGTGTCGCCAACGCCTATGTATCCGTGCGTCGCGACCGCGAAGTGCTGCGCGTCAGCCAGGGCGGCGAGACTTGGCTGCGTAAACAGCTGCAGGACACCCAGGACAAGTACGGCGTTCGCCAAGTCACCCTGACCGACGTCCAGCAGGCCAAGGCCCGCGCGGCCCAGGCGAGCACCCAGGTCGCCAATGCCGAGGCCCAGCTGAATGTCAGCGTTGCGGCCTATGCGTCGCTGGTCGGCCATCTGCCCGACGACCTCGAGCCTGAACCGGACGTCGATGGTCTGCCCACGACGCTGGACGAAGCGTTCAACCAGGCCGAAGAGGCCAACCCGACGCTGAACGCGGCCCTGTTCACCGAGAAGGCCTCCCGTCTGGGCGTCGCCGAGGCGCGGGCTCAGCGCCTGTTCTCGGTCTCGGCGCGCGCCGACTATCGCAACGGTCCCTACATTCCCTACAGCGCCAAGAACTCGAACCGCAGCGACACGATCAACGCGTCGATCACGCTGAGCCAGCCGCTGTTTTCCTCCGGCCAGCTGAACTCGCAGGTTCGTCAGTCGATCGAAGAAAACAATCGCGACCAGCTGCTTATCGAAGATGCGCGCCGCAACATGGTGCTGGGCGTCTCGCAGTACTGGGACCAACTGACCGCCTCTCGCAAGTCACTGGTCTCGATCGAGGCGGAAATGAATGCCGACCGCATCGCCTTTCTGGGTGTGCGCGAGGAAGAACGCTTCGCCCTGCGCAGCACGATCGAGATCCTGAACGCCCAGGCCGAACTGCAGGCCGCCCAGATCAACTTCCTGCGCGGTCGGGCCAGCGAATATGTCGGCCGCCTGCAGCTTCTGGCCCAGGTCGGCACGCTGGAGGTTGGCAACCTGGCGCCCGGCGTCCAGCCCTACGACCCGACACGGAACTTCAAGAAGGTTCGCTACAAGGGCGTGCTGCCGACGGACCTGGTGGTGCAGACCGTCGACAGGATCGCGCTGCCGATGCAAGCCAAGAAGCCCGAACCCGGCGACACCACGCCGATCCGGCCGCCGTCGTCGCAGCTGCCGGCCGCGCCGGTTTCGGCCGACAAGGTCGCGCGACCGCCGTCGATCAACGAGTTGTCACCCCTGACGGACGACTCGCCGGTCAAGACCTCGCCCAGAGGTTAGAGCGGCAGCAGGCCACGGGTCATCCGCAGCCAGGCTTCACGATCGAACGAGACATAGCCGTTGCGCGCCGTCGCAGCGGCTATTTCGTTGCGCCAAACGTCGTCTGACAGCATCCGCGCCAGCTTTGCCGCCGCATCGTCGACATCGGCGTCGGCCCAGCGGCCTGTCCGGTAGATCTGGCCGTCGCCTTCGACCGGGATCAGCGTGAAGTTGACGCGCTGGCTCGAGGCGGGCTCCATGAACTCGACGGTCGAGGACCAGCCGGTCGCTAGGGTCGGCTTGCCCAGCCAGATTCCTTCGGCCAACAGCAGGCCATAGCCCTCCGACCGATGCAGCGACAGGATGATGTCGCTGCTGGCCGTCAGCAGCGACATGTTCTCCGCCGACAGGTTCTGGGTCATCAGTCGGATCGACGGATCGTCGGCGACCAGGTCTTGCAGGGCCTGGAAGGTCTCGGGATAGAGGTCGGCCCCGACCACCTTGCAGACCAGCAGCGCCGAGCGCCCGGCCGCGGCGTGGGCCTTCTGGAAGGCCGTGAGCGCGGCATAGGGGTTCTTGCGCTGGGCGGTCGAGCGCAGGTCGAAGGCCATCAGCACGATGACGGCGTCGTCGGGGAACCCGAAACGCGCGCGATCGGGCGCGGGTCGCGGGTTCAGGTACACGGGGTAGGGGGCCGGCGTGACCTGCATCCGGGCGGGCGCGATCTTGCGGATGGCGTCGGCGGCGAAGGCGGAGGGCGTCCAGACCTCGTCGACGAGGTCGAAGGCCGGTATCCAGTCGGCCGGCGCCTCCTCCAGCTCCCAGGCCCAGTAGCCGATATGGCGGCGGCCTTCGAACGGACGCCCCTCGGTCTCACGGGCCCAGCGCAGGAGCTCGGGCGGATTGATGTGCGAGATCACCACTCCACGCTCGTTCTCGCCAGGGGACGAGAAAGGGACTGGCAGGTCGACCGGAAAACCCACGCTTGCCGAAAGGTCGATGGCGCGAACAGGCAGGCCGGCGTCGGCGAAGCCTCGGGCCAGCATGCGCGCGCCTTCGCCCAGGCCATGCACGGCGCCGTGGAAGCCTGCGATGGTGATCGGCAGGGTGGGCGGCAGATTCCGACGCCGAGCACGGCGGTGGGCGCGGTTCTGGGCGGTCCGCTGGACATGCGCCTTCCGAGCGTCGGCGAACGCGTCCGCGGCGGCCTTGTACGCACTGCCGGGGGCGCCAACGACCTGATGCGCCAAACGTCGCACAGGAATTGGCAGGCCACGCCAGAGCGCAAGGAGGGAAGACTTCATGGCGTGTGCGTACAGTATCTGATCACCGTCTGGGTGGACCTATAGCGGTTCGCGGCGCGAACGCGCCACGGGAAAGGCGTTTGTTTCAAATTGTGGTGGCAACTTGTCAGCGACGACGTTTCGGTGCAGCAATCGGTTTGTTCGGGAAGGCTCGGCAGCGAGGGATGCGTGTCGACTGAGTGGAACGCTGGCTACGTCACTGACGTGAATTACACCTTTGGCTACTACGGTGAGCTCAATCCTCTCCGTTGTCGCCTGCCATTACTGTTGGTCGGGCGCCACGCGCCGAAGATCGAAAATGCTTGCGAGCTGGGCTTTGGCCAGGGTTTGTCGGTCTCGATCCATGCCGCGGCTCAGCCCGGCATCAATTGGTACGGCACCGACTTTAATCCTTCGCAGGCCGCTTTCGCCTCGGAAATGGTCCGGTTGTCCGGGGCCGAGGCCAAGCTCTATGACGAGGCCTTCGCCGATTTCTGCGCGCGTCCGGATCTGCCGGACTTCGACTTTATCGGCCTGCACGGCATCTGGACCTGGATCTCGGACGCCAACCGCGCCGTGTTGGTGGATTTCATTCGCCGCAAGCTGCGCCCGGGTGGCGTGCTCTATATCTCCTACAACACCCTGCCGGGCTGGTCGGGCTCTGCGCCGATCCGTCACCTGATGAAGCGCCATGCTGACGTGATGGGCGCGCCCGGCCAGGGCATTATCGGCCAGACCGACGCGGCGCTGAACTTCATCGATCAGTTCGTGGCGCTGGATCCCCTCTATTCCAAGACCAACCCGGCCGCTGTCGAGCGCCTCAAGCAGGTCAGGAACCAGGACCGCAAGTATCTGGCCCATGAGTACATGAACCGCGACTGGCACCCCATGTACTTCGCCGACCTGGAAAATTGGTTGAGCGACGCCAAGGTCGGCTTCGCAGGGTCCGCGCACTCGCTCGATAACCTGCAGGAGGTGAACCTGACGCCGCAGCAGGCGGAGTTCATACGCAACATTCCTGACGTCTCGTTGCGCGAGACGATCCGCGACTATTGCGTCAATCAGCAGTTCCGGCGGGACTACTGGATCCGCGGCGTGCGCAATCTGGTCGGCCACGAGCAAGTGGCGGCGTTGCGTGAGGAGCGGATCGTGTTGACCTCGGCGCGCGAAGACCTGCCGACCAAGGTGCGCGGCGTGCTGGGCGAGGCGTCGCTGATCGACACGATCTACGGCCCGATCTTCGAACTGTTGCTGGACCACAAGCCGCACACGATCGAGGAGATCGAGGCCCATGTCGCGCTCAGGGGCGTCAACTTCGCTCAGCTGATGTCCGCCCTGACGATCTTGTTTGGGCTGAACGCGCTCAGCCCCGCCGCCCCGGGACAGGATATCTCCAAGGCCAAAACCCGCACGAACGCTTTCAACAAGGCGATCGCGCGTCGATCGCTCGCGGCGGGCGACATCGGCGTGCTGGCCTCGCCAGTGACAGGCGGCGGCATTTCCGCCTCGCGGTTCCAGCAGCTGTTCTGGCTGTCCAAGCAGAGCGGCGGCAAGACGCCCGCCGATTGGGCCCAGTTCGCGTGGTCGGTGCTGCAGGCGCAAGGGCAGGCGATCATCAAGGATGGTGTTGCGCTGCAGGGCGACGCCAATCTGACCGAGCTAAGGGCCCAGGCCGATGCGTGGAACTCCAAGGCCCTGCCTGTCTGGAGCGCTTTGGGCGTCTGATCATTCTCGTTAGGCGAGAGTTCTTGCCGCCAGAGCCGGGAATGATCTGTCGGCGTCGCCTCGCAAAAGGCGCGCCGAGTTCGCCTAGCTGGAGAATGGTCGCAAAACCTTCAAGCGATTTCACCTCCAACGGAAGCGTTTGGAAGTAAAGTTCAGCATCGATCTCAGGGCATGGTCATTCTTGTAGTGTTTATCCTTCAATGTTGGATAAGAGCATTGTTGAGTAAACCTTTCTTGCAGAACTTAATAAATTGAATGGCTGGGGAGGCCTTCGTCGGCGGTTGGCGGCTGGCGCTCGATATTGTGGGCTCGGCTGCGGGAATCTCGTCGGAGCGTTGCAATAGCGGAAGTTGCAACACGAATTCACGACGAAATGTCGGTTTCCCGTAGCTAGGTGGTTGCGAAACCCCTCGGGTTAAGGTATGAAGAACTTGTCTACCCACAAGACTTCCCATTAGCCCCGCCGGAGACCAAGTCACCGGCGGGGCTTATTGCATTCGGGGTCTTGGTGTTCGCGGCCAATTGAACGCCGCGCCCAGGGCGACGTTCCTCCGGCCACGCTTTCGTGTCCCTAAATCCGGTTTGGTCTAGATCCGGTCTTCGGGCGGCGGCGGGTTCAGGCGCGTCAGGTGCGGGCCATGGACGACCGGCTGGCGCTCCAGGATCTGGCGCACCTTGCGCACCGCCGTCGAGGCGCGGCTCCGACGCTGGCGCCAGAGCAGCAGGGTCATGGCCCCCACGGTGGCGCACAGAAAGGGCAAGGGGCCCAGCAGCCACACGGCGGCCGCCAGGGCGAAGTAGTAGGCCCGGACGCCGGCGTTGAAGGCCGACAGGGCGGGGTTGAGGATGCCGCCTGCCGCTTCCGCATATTCGGCCTGCACGGCCGGCGGCGCCCACATCGGCGCGGCGCCGATCGCGGCCAGGCAGTAGTTCATCTGGCGGATCGACCAGATGAAGTCGAGCAGGCCACGCGCCAGGGCGATCAAAACCAAACCGAGCTTGATCTGGAACATCATCGGCGTGGTCTTGGCCAGCACGGCCAGGCCCTCGACGCTCTTCCAGGCGGTGTCGCCGCCGAACAGCACGCCGGCCGCCGCGGCGATCAGGATCAGGTTCGACGAGGCGAAGAAGCTGGCCGAGTTGATCGCGTGGCCCAAGAGCTGGCCGTCCAGCAGGGCGATCTCGCGCACCGCCATCTCCTGCATCCACCGGCGGCGGATCACGGTCATGTCGGTGTTCAGCACGCCGCCGCCTTCGCCCAGGCGCTTGAGCATGGGCTCGTACAGCAGCCAGCAGGCGGCGAAGACGGTCAGGACGATGGTATCAAGCACGTGCATGACGGTTTTCTAGCCCGACAAACAGAGTCGGAAAACGGGGTTCAGTCCCAGTGATCAGTCCTCGTGGATCAGGCTGTGATGCCGGGTGTCCTTCAGGATGACGGAGCAGATCAGGCCCAGGGTCATCACCCCGGCGACATAGAGGTAGAAGGTGCTCTCCAGCCCGCCGTGCTTGAAGGCCAGGGCGACCATCTCGGCCGTGCCGCCAAACAGCACATTGGCCAGGGCGTAGGGCAGAGCCACGCCCAAGGCGCGGATTTCGGCCGGGAACATCTCGGCCTTCACCACCGCGCTGATCGAGGTGTAGCAGGACTGGAAGGTCATGCCGGCCAGGATCAGGACGAGGGCCGTGGTCACCGAGGCGGTCTGGCTGACGCCGGTCATGATCGGCCAGATGGTCAGGGCGCCGCCGCCGAAGGCCAGGATCAGCATCGGCCTGCGCCCGAAGCGGTCCGACAGCCAGCCGGCCAGGGGCTGCAGCAGCATGAAGCCGATCATCGACAGGGCGCTGATCTCGGACGCCTGGCCCTTGGAAAAACCGGCTGTGTTGACCAGGAACTTCTGCATGTAGGTGGTGTAGACATAGAAGGTCAGCGAGCCGCCGGCCGTCAGGCCCATGATCAGCAGGCTTTCGCGCGGATGGCGGCGCACCAGCGGCACGATCAGCGACACGAAGAACAGCACCAGGAACACCGCGCCCAGGATCTGGCCCGGCCGGGCCAGCGGGCCAGTGGTGACACCCAGGACGCCCGAGATCACGGTCAGGACCAGAAACACCGCCGCGCTGATCACCTGGCCGCGCGACAGGGTTTCGCGCTGGGCCGGGCGCTTGAAGGCGATGCTCTCTTCCAGCCCGCGCCGGATCCAGAACACCACCACGGCCAGCAGGGCGCCGATGACAAACGGCACGCGCCAGGCCCAGGCTTTCAACTCGGCCTCGCCCAGGAAACGCTGCAAGATGATCAGCACGGCCAAGGCCAGCAGTTGCCCGGCGATCAGGGTCACGTAGTGGAAGCTGGACCAGAAGCCCCGGCGGGCCTTGCCGGCCATCTCGCTCATATAGGTGGCGCTGGCGCCGTACTCGCCGCCGACCGACAGGCCTTGCAGCACGCGCGCGAACAGCAGGATAGCGGGCGCCCACAGGCCAATGGTCTTGAAGCCGGGGGTGATGGCGATGATCAGCGCCCCGCCGCACATCAGGGCCACCGAGACCGACAGGGCCGCGCGGCGGCCAGCATGGTCGGCATAGAGCCCCATCAGCCAGGCGCCGATCGGGCGCGCGACAAAGCCCAGGAAGAACACCGCCGCCGCCTGCAGCAACTGCACGGTCTGGTCGCCCTTGGGAAAGAAGGCGGGCGCGAAGTACAGCGTGAAGGCGGCGTAGGCGAACCAGTCGTACCACTCGACCAGATTGCCGGCCGAGCCGCCCAGGATGGCCTTGGCGCGGGCCAGCGGCGAGAGGCGCGTGCTGGCCGCTTCGGCGGTCGCCGTCATGTGGATCTCCCCTCGCGTTGCGAAGGGGAGATTAGGCGAACCCAAGTTTAGGGCAAGACGCTCGCTAGATCCTGCCCAGCAGGACCAGGATAATCAGAATAACCAGGATCAGGCCCAGGCCGCCGCTGGGGAAATAGCCCCACGAACGGCTGTGGCCCCAGGTCGGCAGCGCGCCGATCAGGGCCAGGATCAGGATGATGATGAGGATCGTGCCAAGCATGGTCCGAAGTTTCCCTCCAATCCCGCGTCAGCCACCGTGGCGACGCTGGGTTCAGAACTTCGGAATTCTTGGCGTCGCTTGTCGGTTCCGCGCCAAAAGGTTCCCGTCAGGCGGGGGTGTCTTCGGCCTTTCTCAGCTTGATGGCCCACAGGGCGCCGATCACGCCGCCCTTCACGCGCGGCAGCAGCAGCAAGGTGAGGGCCGCCAGCGGGATCAGGGTCAGCGGCGCGACCAGCCATGGCGAGGCTTCCCAGATCCAGGGGAAGAACAGCAGCGGCGCGACCAGCAGGTGGCCGACCAGCAGGATGGTGAAATAGGCCGGACCGTCATCGGCCGGATAGCGGCCCAGTTCGTGCCCGCAGGCTTCGCACTCGGGATCGACCTTCAGGTAGCGCATGTACAGGCGACCGTCACCGCAGTTGGGGCAACGGTGCATCAGGCCGCGCTTGAGGCCGGTCAGAAGGGACGGGGAGGGCTGGGACTCTGACATGGGCGCTCATATGCGCCTTCGGGCGCGGCGAGAAAAGGGCGACCAGCCGTCGCACGGCGACGATTTGTCCAGGATCTACGTAAGTATCGGTGAACTTGTTCCTGGATCTTATCGCGACAACGTCATGCAAACGATGCCGCGGTGATCTTTCGATCTGGTCCTGGTTAATGAAGAATAGTTTCCGGACCGGTGTTCCTGGAATTGGAGTCCTCGATCCGGGGTCTTTGGAACTGTGACGACGCGCTGACGTTGATCGCCTGTTCTGAAAAGTGGAGGCGAGCATGACGCCCGACCCGCGAAAACCCACCGATTCGGGCGCTGAGCCGCCTCGCAGGGGCGAGGCGGCTTCCAAGGCCGAACACGCCGTCCGCCACGCGCCGCAAGGCGCCGTCGCTCCGCACGAGAAGCGGACGATCGGCGCTGAAACCTCGCGTGAGGAAGACGCGTGAGCCTGACTTAGTGCTTGGCTTCGCGGGCGGCGCCGGCGACGGCCTTGCCCGCCGACGAGACGTCGCGACCGGCGCCTTCGATGGTGTTGCAGGCCGAGACCAGCAGGGCGGCCGCGGCGGCGGCCAGGACGACGATCTTACGCATGAATTGAAGCTCCAGCTTGGAAGGCGCGGGACCTTAAGCTTAGGCCGCACCAAGCTTCAAGAGGGCCCGGCGCGGCTTTGGCTTTAGCGAACGCGGCGGACCGAGCTGATCTGGTCGTTCCACTCGCGGGGCAGGATGGCCTGGTCGGCGTCGAGACGGCTGCAGCGGCCCTGGTAGTTGGCGTGCTCGCAGATCTCCCAGCGACCGCCGGTGCGGCCGATCTGGATCGACGAGGCCTTGTCGTTGAACTTGACCGCGCCCAGGTCGGGCATGTCGCCGTTCACCTCGAAGGCGCGGCCCTGGTACTGCGGATCCTCGAACAGCACGACGCCGCCGCGACCACCGCCGCCATTGTTCCAGCCGCCGCCATTGTTGCCGCCGCCACCGTTCCAGCCGCCATTGCCGCCACCGCCGTAGCCGACGCATTGCAGGCGGCCGTCGCGGTTCTCCAGGCCCTGGCCGCCGCAGTCGCGGGTGCGGGCGCTGGACCATTCGAAGCCGCCGCGGCTGGTCTGGCATCGCGCCCAGACCTGGCCGTTGAAGGCGGTGATGTCACGGCACGACTGGGTATAGGAGCCGCGCGGCGGATCGTCGTAGCGGCCGTTCCAGCTGGGCGCCTGGGCCGAAGCCGCGCCAGCCAGCAGGAGGGTGGAAAGGACCGCGAGGCCGAGGGTCTTGTGCATATCGGTTTCCCCACCGAAAGGCGTCGTTGTTGACGCCAGCTAGCCGTCCCCCAACTGAACGGCGGCTGAACGGCGAAGTTTTAGCCCTCAGCGGTCCTGTGGGCGATAGTCAGCCTGGACGCGCCCTTTCAGCTGGGCCTCGGTGAACCGGACGGGCTTGGTCTTCATGGCCACGAACAGCGGTGTCTGGTCGGCATAGTGGGGCGACCGGGCGTCCAGCGTGGCCGAGCCGAACTGGTGGATGCTCTCCGAATGGAGCTGGCCGGCTTTGTCCCAGGTGACGAACATGATGAAGGTGTCGCCGCCGTCGGCGGTGGTGGTGCCGTCCTTCTGGGGCTTGCCCCACACCGAGCGATAGGTATCGGCCGCGCCGTCGATGGCCAGGTTCACGGTCCCACGCCGGATGCGGTTGACCTGGCCCCACTCCGGATCCAGGCGGCCGAAGTGGGTCTTCAACTGAGTGATCGCCGCGCGCAGGCTGTCGACCGGCGCCGGGGCGGGATCGCCGTTGTTGCGGGCGAAGAGGATCGGCTGGGTCATCAGCGCCGCCAGGGCCGCGCCGCGATTGTGCACATCGGCCCGCTTGTCCCAGGCGCGCAGGATCTGCTGAGCCTTGGCCAGATCGGCGTCGCCCTTGGGATCGATGGCGGTGACCTCGCGGACCATCTGCATCACCGACGATCGATCGCTGAAGGCGATGTCGAACTTGTGGGCCCGGAAACTCTCGTCGGTGATCGCCTGGTCGGTCCCGAAGGTCTCCAGAGCCCGCCAGGCGCGGTTGGTCATGTTAGTCTGCAGGCCCATCGAGGCGGGGAAGGCCTCGGACTTCAGATTATCGGCCGCCTCGCTGGCCTGGAACGGCGTGTTGTTGGAGTTGAAGACTAGGCCCGACTTCGGATTCCACAGCTGCGGGGTCTGGTCGACAGGGCGGTAGCCCTGCCAGATCAGGTCCGAGCGATCGCCGGGCACGATGCCGCTCCAGTCGGCTTGCACCGTGCGGTTCGGATACTGGCCGTTGTGCACGAAGCCGATGTTCCCGGCCGCGTCGCCATAGACATAGTTCAGGCTGGGGATGGCGTGGGTGGCGATCGCGGCGCGCCATTCGTCCATCGTGCGCGCCCGGTTCAGCCGCCAATACTGCAAGGGCTGGCGCCACTCGCCCATGCCGGCGTAGCGGATGGCGAAGACGCCGTGATCGGTCTCCAGCACCGGCCCATGCACCGAGCGCAGCACGGCCTTCTTAACCGGCAGGACGATGGGGCCCAGGAGCTTGACGCGCAGGGTGACGGTGCGCCGGTCGAAGTCCTTCCACTGGCCGTCCAGGCGGTACTGGTTCTTGTTCGCCGGGTTGAGGGTCAGGCGGTAGATGTCCACCAGGTCGGGCTTGGAGACCGTATTGGCCCAGCCCAGCGTGGCGTTGTGCCCGTGCAGCATGAACGGCGAGCCGGGGAAGAAGCCGCCGGCCACGTGCCAGCCCTGGCCGCTCTCGATCACCGCCTCGTACCACGCCACCGGGCCGGTATAGGGCTGGTGCGAATTGACCAGCAGCCGGGTGGCGCCGTCAGCGCTGCGGGTTGGCGCGGTCGCCAAGCCGTTGGAGCCTTTCGGCGGCGGGCTCTTCTCGGCCCCATCTTTGTTTTGGGGCGCGGTCAGGTGCTTCAGCTCGGTGTCCAGGCCGTAGAAGAACGGCTGCTTGAAGATGAAGCCGGCCTCAATGTCCTGGCCGGTCAGGGGAAGTAGGCCTGCCTTCACCTTCTCAGGGTGCTTGGCGGCATAGACGCTGACCCCGTCGGCATAGGCCTCCATGATCTTGCGCAGGTCGGCGGGCAACTGGGCGTAGTGGTCGTTGGTGGTCTTCCAGACGTCCAGCAGGGCGACGACATAGTCGGTCGGCGCGGCCTTGGCGCCCTTGTCGCGGGCCAGCACGCCGCGCGTGGCCAGCACCACGTCCTGCAAGGTGTCGAAATCGTCCTCGCTCTGGGCGAAGCCCAGGCCGAAGGCCGCGTCGGCGTCGGTCTTGCCCAGCACGTGCGGCACGCCCCATTCGTCGCGGCGGATGCGGACATCGTACGCCTTGGCCTTGTCCAGCAAAGCCTGGCGGGAAGGCGCCTTGGGCAGGCTGGCCTGGTCGATGACGATCAGCGCCGCGCCGGCCAGCACGACGAGCGCCAGCAGGGCGCCGACCCCGCGCAGGATCCACTTCATCCGAGCCTCCCCCATCCAGGCCTATGAGGCCCCTTGTTGATTACCGCTGATCATGAAGGGCGGCTTTCGTCGACGGAAGAGCCGGTTTCGACGAAAGCTGGTCGAAACCTCTGGATAACGTCGTTCGTCGTTCCTGGCTGTGCTGCCAGGTTCCACCGCCCGATGGTCGGTCTCGATCTGCCCGACAACGTCGACGCGGTGATCACCCTCCAGAACTACCACGACATGCACTTAAAGCCGTTCCCCGGACGCCCTGCACCGCATCGACATTGCCCAGGTGAAGAGCGAGGTCGAGGCCGCCGGCTTCAAGCTGGAAAGCGAAAGCCCGCTGCTGGCCGACAAGGCCGACACCCACACGGTCAGCGTCTTCGACCTGTCGATCCGGGGGAAGACCGATCAGTTCATCCTGAAGTTCAGGAAGCCCAAATAGGTCACCTCTGAGGGGTCGTCCTCGCCCTTCGACAGGCTCAGGGTGAGGACGACTTCAAGCGACTGTTCCAGTAGAAAACCTCATCCTGTGCTTGTCGAAGGACGAGGTTTTCGGGCCTACGAAGCCCGGGCCTCCGCGCCCATGAAGATCACCTTGGCGCCCTTGTTCACGGCCGAGCCCAACTCGGCCGCGTCCCAGTTGGTCAGCCTCACGCAGCCGTGCGAGGCGCGCTTGTTGACTAGCTTGGGATCGGGCGTGCCGTGGATGCCGTAGGTGTCCTTGGTCAGGTCGATCCAGGTCGAGCCGACCGGATTGTTTGGTCCCGCCTTGATGGTCAGCTTGGCCTTGGGCTTGCCGAAGGTCAGGCGCGAGGGGTCATAGGTATAGGTCGGGGCGGGGGCCAGGGTGCGCACGGCCCATTCGCCCGACGGGGCGGGGCGCTCGGTGCTGCCGACCGTGGCCGGATAGACCGCCAGCTCGGCGCCGTCCTTGTCGAAGGCGCGGACCTGGCCCAGGGCCTTGTCGATCTCGATGCGGTCGACCTTGCGATCCAGGGTGTCGGCGCCAGCCGCCGCGACCACGATCGTCGCGCCCGCCACGCCGAAGTCGACGCCGGGATTGAGGGCCTGCAGCAAGGCTTCGTCCATGTGGAAGCGTTCGGCCAGCAGCTCCAACGGCGTGTGGTAGTTCATGGCCGGCAGCTTGGCCATCGCCTCGTAGTCTTCCTTGGGAAGCACGGGCGAGAACGGGCCGGCGACGTCTTGCGGGGTAATCTGGTAGTCGACCAGCACTTGGCCCGCGTCGCCGGCGACCAGGGTGTCGACCAGCTCCTTGGTGATCTGACCGTCGGCGGTGAGGTTGCGTGAACCCTGGAAGGCCTTGATCGCCAGGGTCAGGTTCGTGCCGTCACGACCATCAATGACGCCGGGCGAGAAGTGGGCGCGGTCCAGCAGGGTCTGCACGCGAACCAGCAGGTTGCGATGGGCGCCGGCGTCGGTCGCGGCCGGATCGACGGTCGCGCCATTGATCGCCTGGGCGATCGGCGAGCCCGCCGCCACGGCCGGCGGTGCGGGAACGACGGGCGGCGGCGTCGTCTTCTGGACCGTCTTGCCAGGATTTTGGGTAGGCGCGGGCTTGGCCGGAGGCTTGTCGTCGCAGGCCGACAGGGCCAGGACGGCGATCAGGGCGAAACGGGAAACCAGGCCGGTCATAGATACTCCAGGGGCCAAAGCCAGGGAACGACTCCCTGGTCTCAAGCCTTGAGCCATGGCGAAGTTCCACCCGTGATGAGGATCGGCTTGAGGGCGCTGCGACGTCTGCTGTGGGGTCTGGGCCTGCTGCTTCTGGCGGTCGGCGGCTTCTGGACGTGGGTCTATTGGCCTTCGGGGCAGTCCTCGCCGAAGCCAGCGCCTCCGATCGACGAGGCTGGCTACCTGCCCCCTCAGCACGTGCCTTCGATCGACCCGCCGCCACTGGCCGGAGCCGTGCCGCTCGCCGGCGCGCCCGAGGCCTGTGACGGCAACGACGCCCCCGACAGCGCCGCCGCCGTCAACGCCGCCTCGCTGTCGACCCTGGCCTGGACCCCGTTCGGCAAGCCCGAGACGGGCTGGGAGATCTACGCCCCGCGCATCGCCGCCGAGATCGGCACGACCTGCGGCCCCGGCTCGAACGGTTTCGCCTCGGCCCTGGCGCGTTGGCAGGGGGCGCATGGCCTGCAGAAGACCGGCGTGGTCGACCCGACGGTGTTTTCGGCCATGCTGGTGCGCTGGCGCCTGGCCCGGCCCTTTGTACGCACCAATCGCGAAGGGGTCTGCCCCGGCGCGCCGCCCGAGGCCAACCTCGAGCTGGCCAAGCCCGAGGAGAGCTATGGCGGCAAGGTCATCCGAATGCGCCCCGGCGCGCTGGCGGCCTATCGGAACATGGTGGCCGAGGCCAAGTCGGCCGGCGTGCTGCCGCGCCCGGAAGCCTTGCGCATCTTCTCCGGCTTCCGCGCCCCGGACGCCGACGCCCAGCGCTGCGCGCGGGACAAGAACTGCCAGGGCCTGATCCGCACCATCTGCTCGGCCCACCGCACGGGCCTGGCCATGGACGTGGTCATCGACGCCGCGCCGGGCTTTGGCCCCGACAGCTCGGCCGACGCCAACCGGCTGGTGATGGCGCGGTCGGCGCTGTTCAAATGGATGGTCGTCAACGCGCCGCGCTTCGGCTTCGTCAACTACGCCTACGAGCCCTGGCACTGGGAATGGACCGGCGAGCCGCTGCTGCCCGGCGTGCCGATCTCCAGCCTGCCCCGGGAGGGCTCGGAGCCGGTTACGGAACCGCCTAAGGAACCTCAGCCAGGCTCCATTTCTGGAAAGCCGGCCGCTGCCGCAGGCGCTCGTAATAGGCGTTGAGCGTCGGCCAATCCTCGCGCTCGATCGGCGAGTACAGCCAGCGGTGCACTGACAGACCCAGGACGATGTCGGCCAGGGTGAAGTGGTCGCCGGCCACATGGGCCCCGGTATCCACCAGGCGCGCGCTGAGAAGGCCCATAGCCGTGTTCCAGGCCGTGACGCTGGTCGCGATCCGGCGTTTGTCGCCAAAACCGGGCGTCTTGCGCACCAGCCCTGCGAAGGCGAAGCGCCAGGCGGTATTCAGCTCGGCGCTCTGCCAGTCCATCCACTGATCGACCAGCGCCCGCTGGCGGCGGTCCTCCGGGAACAGTGGCGTGCCGGCCGCCACGTAGCGGCAGATGGCGTTGCTCTCCCACACCGGCCCGTGCTCGTCGACCAGGACGGGCACCAGAGCGTTGGGGTTCAACTGCAGGAATTTCGGATCGTTCGTGGGCGAGAAGCCCTGGCCCCAGTCCTCGCGCTCATAGGCGACGCCCAACTCGTCCAAGGTCCACAACACCTTGCGGACATTGATCGACGTGGTGCGGCCGAGGACCTTGGGGATCGTCACCGGGTCATCCAGGGCTTGGATTTGCCGGTGGGGGCGGCGGCGTTGGCGCGATCGACCTTGCCGGTCGAGGCCTTGGCGCCGTGGCCATGCTTGCCCTGGGCGGCCTTCTTCAGGCGCAAGGCGCGCTGCATCGGCGTTTCATCGGCGGGGACGTCGGCTTTATCGGTCATCAGGGCGATGTAGGCCTCGAATGGCGCCTTGAGAAGGCCGCGCTTGCAGGTCAGTCTGGAAAGATGTCGTCGCCCCGTTCGGTTCCCGTCCTGATCGCGTTCGCCGTCTTGACGGCGGGGGGCGCCCACGCTCAGGTCAAGGGCGACCCCAACGAGGTCTCGCCGGTCCTGATCCTGCCGCCGACCCTGCCGCCGAACGTCACCGCGACCTATCCGGCCCAGGACCAGACGGTGGCGCCCGGCGTGCTGATCCTGAAGGTCGTCTTCGATCAGCAGATGTCGCCGACCGCGTGGAACTACGCTCCGGCCCAGGGCGCCGAGCCGATGGACTGCGTGAAGACGCCGCGTCTGCTGCCCGACCAGAAGACCTTCGTCCTGCTGTGCCGGGTGCTGTCCAACAAGACCTATGGCGTGACCTTCAACGCCGCCCGCGACGGCGGCTTCGCCAATCTCGGCGACAACCCGGCCCACACGGCGGCCCTGACCTTCAAGGTCGACGCCGAATATCCGATCACGACGGTTCGCCAAGCGATGGAGAAGGCCAAGCTGCTGCCCGACCAGATGCCGGTGCAGGACGCGCCTATGGCGGTCGCGTCCGGAGCGAGCGGTCGCTAGCCTTCTAACTGAAGCGTGTGGCGCGCGCGCCGCGACTCCCTCATCATCATGAGATGATGGGGGAATCGGGGCGCGAGTGGACGGGGGCTGACCTCGCTGTGGTGGTGGGCGACTATGTGGCCCAGCTGGAGAAGACGCTCGCCGGGAAACCACTCGACCGGGCTGCGCATGACCGCACGGTGCGCTTCGTCACCGGCAAGTCGGACATGCCGATCACCTGGAAGCAGGGCGAGATCTCGGCGGTGCTGTCGCTGATCGGCCTGCCGATCCTCAAGGACATGCCGCCGCGGTGGTCCTATGACGAGGCGCTGCTGGACGCCGTCGAGGACCAGTTGGCCATGAAGCCGACCCTGCTGGCCTCGGCCGTCCGGCCCGCCGCCCTGTTCACGGCGCCGTCGGCCATTCCGCTGATCGAGACCGCGCCGCCCAAGCCGATGCCGATGGACGATCGCCTGATCCGCGCCATCCAGCGCTTCGACATGTCGGGCCGCGAGGCCGACGACCGGTTCCTGAAAGGCCTGGGCGTGGCCAGCGTCGTGGCGCATGAGGCCCGCCGCCTGTCGGACCGTGGCCGCCCGGACTTGGCCGGCCGCATCCGCCCCGCCCGCGACGGCGACGCCGAAGGCTGCGACGTGATCAGCTTCGGCCTGGACGAGATCCCGCGCCTGATCGTGGTCAAG
This sequence comes from uncultured Caulobacterales bacterium, assembly GCA_903900155.1. Classification (GTDB taxonomy): domain Bacteria; phylum Pseudomonadota; class Alphaproteobacteria; order Caulobacterales; family Caulobacteraceae; genus Caulobacter. The sequence continues at coordinate 137,762 of CAIUMD010000062.1, forward strand.
GCCACCCTGGCCGGCGAGGTGGCTCCGTTCGGCCTCAGCCACGCCGAGTTCGAACTGGCGAAGGCCCAGCCCGGCGCCTTCCGCATCCGCCGCGTCTACGACCTCTTGGGCGACGCGCGCTTCTACCGGATGAAGCCGCCGTTCCACTGAGGCGTACTCAGGCCTTGAACACGTGGGCCGCCATCACCGCCAGCCCGCCCAGTGTCCGGCCGCGGTTCAATTCGCCGGGCAGCCTCATCAACGTCTCATAGAAGCCCAGTGGAGGCAGGGCGGTCATCACCGTGACGATCTGTTTGCGCGACAGGCCCTTGGACACCCGCCCGCCGCTGGCGTCGACCCAGTCGGCCTTGCGCACGGCGTTGACGACCTCGGCGTTCGGACCTCGGAACGGGGTGATCTTGTGATGCCAGTGGATCAAGTCGCGGACCAGCTGGGCGTCCAGCGCCGGCGCGCGGGCCTGGCGGGCCAGTTCGGCATGGTGCTCGGACGGCTCGAGATAGGCCAGCGCCCGGTCAGTCCATAGTCCGACATCGTGATGCGCCAGGGCGAAGGCGATCGGCGCGCGCCATTGCTGAGCCCGACCCAGGAAGTGCAGCGCGTAGGTCAGGACCCGATAGACATGGTTGCGATAGCCGGGAAAATCCGCGCCGACCCGATCGCGCACCAGGGCCAGCTCGCGCTCGATGATGTCGTCGTGATCGATGATGACGATGGACATGGCGCCACGAGAGCGCAGGGGCGGCTCCGAGTCTAGAACGGAACCGCCCTACAAAGTTCAGGCGCTGGCGGTCGTAAGGTTACGGCTGCGGGCTTCCAGCGACGTCAGCACGGCGACGGGGGTCTTTTGAAGTCGAGAGGGACGATCAATCCTCGTCCATCTTGAGCGCCGCGATGAAGGCTTCCTGCGGGATTTCGACCTTGCCGAACTGGCGCATGCGCTTCTTGCCGGCCTTCTGCTTGTCGAGCAGCTTGCGCTTACGCGAGGCGTCGCCGCCGTAGCACTTGGCGGTCACGTCCTTGCGCAGGGCGCGGACGGTTTCGCGGGCGATGATCCGGCCGCCGATGGCCGCCTGGATGGGGATGACGAACATGTGCTGGGGGATGAGTTCCTTCATCTTCTCGCACATGCCGCGGCCGCGGCTCTCGGCGCGGTCGCGGTGGACCAGCATGGAGAGGGCGTCGACCGGCTCGGCATTGACCAGGATCGACATCTTCACCAGGTCGCCGACGCGGTAGTCCTCAAGCTGGTAGTCGAAGCTGGCATAGCCCTTCGAGATCGACTTCAAGCGGTCGTAGAAGTCGAAGACGACCTCGTTCAGCGGCAGGTCGTAGATGACCATGGCGCGGCTGCCGACATAGCTGAGCTCGCGCTGCACCCCGCGACGGTCCTGGCACAGCTTAATGACGCCGCCCAGATAGTCGTCGGGGGTGAAGATCGTGGCCTTGATCCAGGGCTCGGCGATGTTCTCGATCTGCATCACGTCCGGCAGGTCGGCCGGGTTGTGCAGCTCGATCTCGTCGCCGTTGCGCATGTGGATCTTGTAGACGACCGACGGGGCCGTCGCGATCAGGTCGAGGTCGAACTCGCGCGACAGGCGCTCCTGGATGATCTCCAGGTGGAGCAGGCCCAGGAACCCGCAGCGGAAGCCGAAGCCCAGCGCGGCCGAGCTTTCCATCTCGTAGGTGAAGCTGGCGTCGTTCAGGCGCAGCTTGCCGACGGCGGCGCGCAGATCCTCGAAATCGGCGGCGTCGACCGGGAACAGGCCGCAGAACACCACCGGCACGACTTCCTTGAAGCCCTTCAGCGGTTCGGCGGTGGGTTTCTTGTCGTCGGTGATGGTGTCGCCGACGGCGGCGTCGGCCACTTCCTTGATCGAGGCGGTGAAGAAGCCGACCTCGCCGGGGCCAAGCTCGGCCACGTCGGTGGCCTTGGGCGTGAACACGCCGACCTTGTCGATGCGGTGGGTGGCGCCGGTCTGCATCATGCGGACCTGCTGGCCGGCCTTCAGCGTGCCGTCGAAGATGCGCACCAGCACGACGACGCCCAGATAGGCGTCGTACCAGGCGTCGACCAGCAGCGCCTTCAGCGGCGCGTCGCGGTCGCCCTTGGGGGCGGGCAGGCGGGTGACGATGGCTTCCAGCACGTCGTGGATGCCCAGGCCCGACTTGGCGCTGGCCAGCACGGCGTCGCTGGCGTCCAGGCCGATCAGGTCCTCGATCTGGGCGCGCACCCGGTCGGGTTCGGCGGCCGGCAGGTCGATCTTGTTCAGGACCGGGACGATCTCGTGGTTGTTGTCGATGGCCTGGTAGACATTGGCCAGGGTCTGGGCTTCCACGCCTTGCGAGGCGTCGACGACTAGGATCGAGCCTTCGCAGGCGGCCAGCGAGCGGCTGACCTCGTAGGCGAAGTCGACGTGCCCGGGGGTGTCCATCAGGTTGAGGATGTAGTCCTCGCCGTCATCGGCCTTGTACTTCAGGCGCACGGTCTGCGCCTTGATGGTGATGCCGCGCTCTTTCTCGATGTCCATGTTGTCCAGGACCTGGGCGCTCATCTCGCGCGCGGTCAGGCCGCCGGTCTCCTGGATCAGGCGGTCCGACAGCGTGGACTTGCCGTGGTCGATGTGGGCCACGATGGAAAAGTTGCGGATCTTGTCGAGAGGCGTCGAAGTCATGGGCGTGCGCATATCACATTTGGATCGCTCCGCGAGGGTCACATTTGGCCCGCTCCGCGAGGGCCGTTACTGAACACAGTGCGGCGACGCGTCGCGCATGCTTAACCGGTCGTTAAGTTTGGAGCCGCAAACCGGTCTCAATGGCTTGCAACAGTGTTGCAATCAAATCGATCCGGAGGGCTCCCATGGACCGTCGCAAGCTGATCCTCTCGGGCGCCGCCGCCGGCCTGAGCGCCGCCGCGACGCAGGCCTTGGCCCGTCAGAGCAACTACAGCGAACAACTGCCGCCGCCGCAGCCGATCGGACCTGCGCGGCCGGCTTCGGCCGATCCCTATGCGTCCTCGTCGCCTCAGCCTGTGGCGCAGGACCAGTACAACGCTGCGCCGCCCCCTTCTTCGTATCCTGGGCCGGCGCCCGCCTCGAACGGTTCGCAGCCGGTCTACGACACCGGCCGCGCCCAGACCTATTCGGCCGACGAGATGATCCGCGCCACGTCCGACTTCCTGGGCGTGACGGCCGAGAGCGCCGGTTCGGCGATCGAGCGGATCTTCAAGGATAAGGGCCAGCCCACCGCCTACATCGCCGGCGAAGAGGGCTCGGGCGCTTTCGTGGCCGGCCTGCGCTATGGCCGCGGCCTGCTGTACATGAAGGGGCGCCCGACCATGGAAGTCTTCTGGCAGGGCCCGACCATCGGTTGGGACTGGGGCGGCAACGCCAGCCGCACCTTCACCCTCTGTTATAACCTGCAGTACCCGGACGCCATCTTCCGCCGTTTCCCCGGCGTGGAGGGCAGCGCCTACCTGATCGGCGGCCTGGGCGTGAACTACCAGAAGGCCGACGAGATCACCTTGGCGCCGATCCGCGCGGGCGTGGGCCTGCGCCTGGGGGCCAATGTCGGCTACCTGGGCTACAGCCGCCAGCGGCGGTGGATGCCGTTCTAGGATGCTAACGAGATCCTCCCCCTAGCGGGGGAGGTAGCGCGAAGCGCCGGAGGGGGAAGTGCTGCTGAGCCTGCCTCTTCCCCCTCCGTCGTCGCTGCGCGCCGACACCTCCCCCGCTAGGGGGAGGATCTGATGGTTTAGCCGCCCCAAACCTCCTTCAGCCGCGCGTCACGGCCACACCCCGTGCGGTAGGCGAAGTAGTTCAGCTTGTTCCGCTTGGCGTAGTCGCGGTGATATTCCTCGGCCGGGTAGAAGGTCTGCAACGGCAGGATCTGGGTCTTCATCGTGCCGGTCTTCAGGCGCTTGGCGGCCTCGGCGCGGGACTTTTCGGCGATCGGGCGCTGGGCCGGGGTGACGAAGACCGCCGGGCGGTAGGACGGGCCGCGGTCGCAGAACTGGCCGCCGTCGTCGGTGGGGTCGACCAGCTTCCAGTAGCGATACGGCAGGAACCCGTAGTCCAGCTTGGCTGGATCATAGGTGACGCGCACCGACTCGTAGTGGCCTGAGGTCTCGCTGGTGACGTCGCGATAGGTCGGGTTGTTCAGGTGGCCGCCGGTATAGCCGCTCTCGACCTTGATGACGCCCGGCACGCCCTGCATGTCGTGCTCCATGCACCAGAAGCAGCCGCCGGCGAACACGGCGGTCTCGGTCTTCCCAGAGCCCTTAGGAGAGAGGGCGGCGGCGGAAGCGCTGACCCCGAACAGGGCAAACGCGGTGGCCAAAAGGGCGAGTAAGCGGCGCATCTCAAGTCTCTCCAGAAAGCGGACTCGAACTCAGATACGCACGGAAGCAGGCGAAGGTTACAGCCGCCAGCCGAAACCCACGCCGCGCACGCTGGGACACGCGGCCAGGCGCGAGGCCAGGACCTGCGCCCGGTCGTCGCCCTGGTCGTCGATCTCGAGCCTAATGGTCATGTGCTGACCCTCGGGAGCGGCGGACAGGGCGCGCAGGCGGGCCTGCTGCACGGAAGCCACGCCCAGCACCCGCATGAGGGCGTCGGGGGTGTCTTCGGCGGTTACCAGGAAGAGACGACGTTTCTCGTCTTCCGGTTTGGCGGCGTCTACGAGGTCGCTCACGGGCGCAGCCACTGGTGTTCGACCGAGGCCGAATTGACGCCGGGCCAGGCGGCCAGGTCACGGGCCAGCAGGCGGGCGGCCTGGTCGCCCAGGTGGCGCACCTTCAGCGAGGCTTCGACGATCTGGCCGACCGGACGCATGGTCAGGCCGCACAGCTCGGCGCCGCTGTCGGCCAGGCCCTGGCGGACGGCTTCCAGCGCGCTGGGGGCGTCCTGGGCGGCCAGCAGCAGCTGGTGGACGGTGACGCCTTCCTGGTCGCTATGGAAGGCTGGTGGGGAGGGCAGGTAGCTCACTGGGGTGGTCCTTTGCATGAGAGGCTTGAAGGACCGAGGGAGCGCGCAACAAAAAACCCCGCTCGTGGGAGCGGGGCTTTTGGAGATCTTGCGATCCTTCGGCTTTGGTTTTGGTAGGTTTTCCTACCGCTGCTTGCGCCGATTTTGCCCCGTCCGAATGGGAACGGTTTTAATCTGGGTGTTAATCATATTCCACATCGCCACGGCGCACGACATCGCAGCCACGGCGGCGAGGCCGGTGGTCACGAAGGCGGCGAAGGCGAAGGTCGATTGCATGTGGAAGCGATGAGTCCCGTTAGCGCCTAATACAGGTAGCGTGACAGCGGGGCGTGCGCAAGGTCTTGCCTGCGGAAGAGGCGATCGGTCGCGGGAGGGGCGGGTTTTGCCTGTTTCAGAGCGCGCTGATCAAAGCCTGAGCAGATCGGTTTCCTTCTCCCCTTGCGGGAGAAGGTGGCGCGAAGCGCCGGATGAGGGGTTGAATGCCCTGTCCGCTACGAAAAAGGGGCCGCCGGAGCGACCCCTCATCCGTCAGCCTACGGCTGCCACCTTCTCCCGCAAGGGGAGAAGGAGAACTATGACCGCAGCTTGCCGCCGGCCTTCTCGGCCGCCGCAACCACCTTCGCCGACAACGCTTCGATATCCGCGTCCGTCAGCGTCGCCTCGCGCGGCTGCACCACGACCTCGATGGCGACCGACTTGAAGCCCTCCGGCACGCCGGGGCCTTCATAGACGTCGAACACGCGCGCGGCGGTGATCAGGGCCTTGTCGGCGCCGCCGGCGGCCTTCACCAGGTCGCCGGCGGCCTTGGTCTTCTCGACCAGGAACGCGAAGTCGCGGGTCAGCGGCATCAGGGCCGAGGGCGAGAAGGCCGGACGGGTCTTGATCGCCTTCTTCTTCGGCTCGGGGATCGCCTCAAGGGTGATCTCGAAGCCGTAGACCGGGCCGGCCACGTCCAGGGCCTTCAGCACCGCCGGGTGGATCTCGCCGAACTCGGCCATCACCGCCTTGGGACCCAGCTGCAGGCGCGCCGAGCGGCCCGGATGCCACCAGGACGAGGCCGAGCCTTGCGCCGTCTGCAGCGAGGCCACCGGCGCGCCCAGCTCTTCCAGCAGGGCCAGCAGGTCAGCCTTGACGGTGAAGACGTCGCCTTGCGGAGCCTTGTCCCAGCCGCGCGGCGCCTTCGGGACCAGGATGGCCGCGACGACGTTGCGCTGGTCGCTGGGGCGCTCGCCATGGAAGGTCGGGCCGATCTCGAACAGGGCGGCGTCCGGGAAGCCTTGGCGGGCGTTGCGGCCGGCCGCGTCGATCAGGTTGGGCAGCAGCGACGGGCGCATGCAGTCCAGTTCCGAGGCGATCGGGTTGGCCAGCATCAGTTCGGGCTGACCGCCGCCGAACAGCGCGGCCGTCGTGTGGTGGGTGAAGCTGAAGGTCACCGCTTCGGCATAGCCGGCGGCGGCCAGGGCGCGGCGGGCCGTGCGGGCGCGAGCCTGCTTGGCCGTCAGGATGCCGCCCACCGCGCGCGCTGCTTCGGGAAGCGGCGTCGAGGGCAGGGCGCCGTAGCCGGCGATGCGGGCGACTTCTTCCACCAGGTCGGCCTTGCCTTCCACGTCGCGGCGGAAGGTCGGCGGGGTGACGCAGACCAGGCTCTCGGCATGGGTGACGAAGTCGGCGGCCGAGACGTCCTTGGGCGGCTCGATCGTGAAGCCCAGGTCGCGCAGGATCTGCAACGACTTCTGCGGTTCGATCTCCAGGCCCGACAACTGGCCGACATAGGCCGGATCGAACAGGATCGGCTTGGGCGCGGGCAACACCTCGCCTACGAACAGGACCTCCGACGGCTCGCCGCCGCACAGCTCCAGGATCAGCTTGGTGGCCAGCTCGACGCCGTCGACCAGCGAGCCGGTGTCGACCGTGCGGGCGAAGCGGTACTGGGCGTCGCTGGCGATGCCGGTCGCGCGGCCGGTCTGGGCCGTGCGGATCGGGTCGAACCAGGCGCTCTCGACGAAGACGTCGACCGTCTCGTCCGAGCAGCCGGTGCTCTCGCCGCCCATCACGCCGCCCAGGCCGATCGGACGTTCCCCGCTCGCGTCGGCGATCACCGACATCTCCGGGGTCAGCTCGTAGGTCTTGCCGTCCAGCGCGATCAGGTGCTCGTCGCCGTGGACGCCATGGCGCCCCAGGCGGGTCGAGATCACCGTGCCCGACAGCTTGGCGGCGTCATAGACGTGCAGCGGGCGGGCGCGGTCGTACGAGATCAGGTTGGTGACATCGACCAGGGCGTTGATCGGGCGCAGGCCGATGGCGGTCAGGCGGTCGGCCAGCCACTTGGGCGAGGGACCGTTCTTGACGCCGCGGATGTAGCGGCCGGCGAAGGCCGGGCAGGCCTCGCCGTCGACCGTCACGGTGATCGGGCTCGGATAAGAACCAGGGATCGCCGCGATCGAGACGTCCTTCAGCTTGCCGACGCCGGCGGCGGCCAGGTCGCGGGCGATGCCGACGACGCCCAGCCAGTCGGGGCGGTTGGGGGTGACTTCGAAGTCGATGACGGCTTCCAGGCCCAGGGCGTCGACGGCGGGCGTGCCGACCGGCAGGGCGTCCGGCAGCTCCATGATGCCGTCGCTCTCGCTGGCGTATTCCAGCTCGGCGGCCGAGCAGAGCATGCCGTTCGAGACGACGCCGCGCACGGGCTTCTCGACCAGGGTCACGTCCAGGCCGGGCACATAGGCGCCGATCGGGGCGTAGATGGTGGTCAGGCCCGGACGGGCGTTCGGCGCGCCGCAGACGATCTCCTTGCGGCCGTCGACGGTGTCGACCTGGCAGACCTGGAGGCGGTCGGCGTTCGGGTGGCGGGCGGCCTCGACGATCTTGCAGACCGTGAACGGCGCCAGCTTGGTCGCCGGATCGGTGACGTGCTCGACCTCGAGCCCGGCCATGGTCATGGCCGCGACGATCTCGGGGACGGTGGCGGTGGCCTCAAGGTGATCCTTGAGCCAGGAGAGGGTGAATTTCATTGCTCTAGTCTCAGCTCAGGCCCGAGGCGGCGTTCGGCGCGGCGAAGGCGCTGAAGCCGTAGTGCGACAGCCAGCGGACGTCCGACGACCACATGTCGCGCAGGTCCGGCATGCCGTATTTCAGCATGCCCAGGCGATCGACGCCCATGCCGAAGGCGAAGCCCTGGTACTCGTCCGGATCGATGCCGCAGGCGCGCAGGACGTTCGGGTGAACCATCCCGCAGCCCAGGATCTCGAGCCACGACGCGCCCTGGCCGATCTTGATCTCACCACCCGAGCGGTCGCACTGCACGTCCATCTCGGCCGACGGCTCGGTGAACGGGAAGTGGTGCGGGCGGAACTGGGTGGTGACCGCGTCGGTCTCGAAGAACCGGGCCAGGAAGGTCTCCAGGGTCCACTTCAGGTGGCCCATGTGGATGCCCTTGTCGATCACCAGCCCCTCGACCTGGTGGAACACCGGCGTGTGGGTGGCGTCGTTGTCCACGCGATAGGTGCGGCCCGGCGCGATGATGCGGATCGGCGGCTTCTGGCTGACCATGGTCCGCACCTGCACGGGGCTGGTGTGCGTGCGCAGCAGCATGCGCTCGCCGGTCGACCCATCTTCTTGCTGGCGAGCGTTGAAGAAGAAGGTGTCGTGCATCTCGCGGGCCGGGTGCTTTTCGGGGAAGTTCAGGGCCGTGAAGTTGTGGAAGTCGTCCTCGATGTCCGGACCTTCGGCCACGGCGAAGCCCATCTCGGCGAAGATGGCGACCATCTCGTCCATGGTCTGCATGGTCGGGTGGACGCTGCCCTTGCGGCGGTGCGGGGCGGGCAGGGACAGGTCCAGCGTCTCGCTGGCCAGGCGCGCGTCGAGCTCGGCGGCTTCGAGGCCGGCCTTCTTCTCGGCGATGGCGTCCGCGACCTTGTCGCGCAAGGCGTTGATCGCCGCGCCCTGGGTCTTGCGCTCCTCGGGGCTCATCGCGCCCAGGGTCTTGAGCAGGCCCGAGATCGAGCCGGTTTTGCCCACAGCGGCCACACGGACGGCGTCGAGCGCTTGGAGGTCCGTCGCGCCGGCCACCTGGGCCAGGACGTCGGATTCGAGGGTGTTGAGATCGGTCATGACGGGCATCCGTCTAGGCGGTTAAACTCGCGTTGTCATCCCGGCCGCAGCGAAGCGGAGAGCCGGGACCGCAACAAACGCCGGCGCTTCCGGCGGTCCCGGCTCGGCGCGCTACGCGCTTGGCCGGGATGACAGCTTTTCCGGACAGCAAAAAGCCCTCCGGCTCGCGCCGAAGGGCTTTTCAGGATCGATAGAGCTCGACAGAGCTCAGATATCCTTAGGCCAGGGCAGCGCGGACCTTGTCAGCGATAGCCTTGAACGCAGCCGGGTCGTTGCCCGCGATATCGGCCAGGACCTTACGGTCCATCTCGATACCCGCCACGTCCAGGCCGTGGATAAATTGCGAGTAGGTGAAGCCTTCGATGCGCGCACCGGCGTTGATGCGTTGGATCCACAGCGAACGGAAGGCGCGCTTGCGCACCTTGCGGTCGCGATAGGCGTACTGGCCGGCCTTGTCGACCGCGGCCTTGGCCGTGCGGATGGTGTTCTTGCGGCGCCCGTAGAAGCCCTTGGCTTGCTCGAGAACCTTCTTGTGCTTGGCGTGGGCGACGACGCCACGTTTAACGCGAGCCATGTGTCAGCGCTCCTCTTACAGGCCGTAGGGCAGGTACGTACGGATGATCTTGGCGTCAGCCTCGCTCATCACCTTGGTGCCGCGGTTTTGGCGGATGTACTTACCGTTGTGGCCGATAAGGCGGTGGCGCTTGCCGGCGACGCCGGCCTTCAGCTTGCCCGTAGCGGTCAGTTTGAAGCGCTTTTTAGCGCCCGACTTGGTCTTCAACTTCGGCATTTCGCGTCGGAGCTTGCGCCCCGTCCTCTAGAAGCATGACGAACCGCCATGGCATGCCAATTGGCCAGGCGGTTCCGGAAAGGCGGCGTTGCTACAGGAAAGACTCGGTTCTGGCAAGCACTTAGGCGGCGGCCTTGGTGCGCTGGACGATCACCAGGGCAAAGCCGATGGCCGGAACCATCAAGGCCGCGCCGAACCAGTAGGGCCCGCCGATGTGCAGACCGAACAGCGGACCGGCCAGCAGCGGGCCGCCGATGCGGGCCAGCGAGCCGGCGGCCATGTTCAGGCCCAGCATCTGCCCCTGGCGGTCGGTCGGGCTGGCGCGCGAGATCAGGGCGGCCACGCAGGGGAAGACCAGCGATTGGCCAAAGGCGGTGCAGGCCACGGCGACGACGGCCACCGGCGGGCTCGGGATGAACGGCGTGATCAGCAGGGTCAGGGCGATGATCGACAGGCCCGTGGTCAGCACCCGGCCTTCGCCGTACCGGCGCGCCAGGCGTCCGGTCAGAAGGCCCTGGCCTAGCGAGGCGATGACGCCGATGATCGCGAAGCACGCGGCCACCTGGCTCGGCCCCCAGTGGAACCGCACGTCGGCATAGAGGCCGAACACCGCCTCCATGCCCGCGAAGGCGCCGGTCGAGATCAGGGTGACCAGCAGCACGCGCGAGAGAATCGGATGGGCGGCCGCGGCGGCCAGAGCTTCGCGGCGGTTGGGTTGCACCGTGCCCGGCGCGGAGGGGGCGCGGCTTTCGGCCACGAACAGGACGACGCCCAGGGCGGCGGTCCCGGCCATGGCGGCGGCCAGGAACAGCGGCAGCTGGTAGCCCAGGTGTCCCGCGCCGGGACGGATCACCATCACCAGGGCGGGGCCGATCACGAAGCCGGCTCCGAAGGCCGCGCCCAGGAGACCCATGCGCCCGGCGCGCTTCTCGGGCGGGGTGACATCGGCCATGTAGCCCTGGATCGTCGAGATGTTGCCGCTGCCGAAACCGCCGACCAGGCGCACGGCCATGGCGATCCAGATGTTTGGGGCAAACGCGAGAGCCAGATAGGCCAGGGTGTTGGCGACGATGGTGACGATCAGCACCGGCCGCCGGCCGATCCGGTCGGACATCCGCCCCCAGAACGGCTCGCCGAAGAACTGGCCTAGGCTGTAGGCGGCGAACATCGTCGTCACCTGCCACGGGGCGGCGTTCATCGACTTGGCGTAGAACGGCAGCAGCGGAATGACCACGCCAAAGCCCACCAGGTTGATGAAGACCACCAGGAGCAGGACGACCAGGGCGCGGGCGCTGTGAGACTGTTCGGACATCAGGACGCGCGGTTTACGCCTGAACCTTGGGCTTGGCGACCTCAGTTCGGCGGGTTGTGCTTTTCCAGGAAGGCGACGGCGGTGGTCAGCATTTGGAGCCGGGTCTGACTGCGCGACAGCCAGTGGTCCTCGCCGTCCAGGGTGACGAACTCATAGGGCTTGCCGGCGGCCTTCAGGGCCGAAGCCATCTTCTGGCTTTCGCTGTAGGGCACGACGGTGTCGTCCTTGCCGTGGATCAGCAGGATCGGCGCCTCGACGGCGCCGGCATGGGCGGCGGGCGAGATTTCGCGCAGCTTTGGATCACGTTCGCCGGTCACGCCATAGAACCGCTTGCGATAACGGATGCGCGCGCTTTGCTCACCATAGCGCAGGATCTCGTCATGCAGGCGGCCGGGCAGGTCGCTGGGGCCGGCCAGCGAGACGGCGCAGCGATAGACGCCCTTCTGCAAGGTCACGCCGGCCAGGGCCGCGTAGCCGCCATAGCTGCCGCCGAAGATGCACACGCGCTTGGAGTCTACAACGCCCTGTTTGGCCAGGAACGCCACGCCGTCCGATAGGTCGGTCTGCATCTTGCGCCCCCACTCGCCGTAGCCCGCCGTCTTGAAGGCGTGGCCGCGGTTGGTCGAACCGCGGAAATTGGGCTGCAGCACGGCGTAACCACGCGAGGCCAGCGCCTGGGCCCACCAGTCGAAGGCGGTGGTGTCATAGGCCTCCGGCCCGCCGTGCGGCAGGACGATCAGCGGCAGGTTCTTTTCCCCACGCCCCTTGGGCATGGTCAGGATCGCGTCGATCTCAAGGCCATCGCCGGCCGGATAGCGGATCTCGCGGACCCGGGCGATGTCGGCAGGGCCGATCTTGGAATAGGCCACGCCGATCGGGTCCACGCGCTTGGTCGTGGTGTCGGCCACATAGTAGGCGCCGGCGCTGTTCTCGCCCTCGACATAGAGGATCAGCTTCTTGAAGTCGGGCGTCCACGAGGTCAGCGCCACCAACTGGCCCTTGAAGGCGCCGCGGAACGCCGGCCACAGCGCTTTCAGCCGCGGCTCGATGAAATCGTATTCGATGAAGTTGTCGTGATAGCTGAAGCCCAGCACCACGCCATCGGGACCGATGACCGGCGAGAGGCTGCGAGCCGGACCAACGAAGCCGCCGGCCTTGCCGTCGGCCAGCCCGATGGGCGTGGGCCGCCACAGGCTGGTTTCCTTGTCCCAGGTGTCGATGATCACCGCCTGGCCATCCGGCGAGACGCCCCACAGGGACGGCGTTTCGGCCGCTTCGGTGGTCGAGAACACGGTCTGCCAGCCGCCGCCCTTGCGCAGGGACATGGTCCAGGTGGCGTTGTTCTGAGCCTGGTTCTCCTTGTAGCTGGCCTTGGCCAGGACCTTGCCGTCGGCGCTGGCCAGATAGTCGTAGGTGTCGGCGTCGCCCATCTGCACCACCGTGGCCTGGCCGCTTTCCAGATCGACCTTGAACAGGTCCAGGTGGCTGCCCTTGGACTGCATGTTGCGGGCTTCGGTGGTCATCAGCGGCGCCAGAAGCACGGGCTTCTGGCCGTCCCGGGCGGGCTGGATGCGGCCGGCAATGACGTTGACCACGGTGTCCATGGCCTTGGTCGGCAGCTGCACGAAATCGCCGGTCCGAACGTTCAGGCTGACGGCCTGGTAGTTCTCGCGAAAATAGCTGACGCCGTCGATCACCGCGGTGTTGGAGACCTCGATGACGATGTGGTCGCCGTCGGCCCACTGCACGCTGCGCACCTTGCGGAAGCCGATCTTGGTCGAGGCCAGGACCGGGCCGGCCAACGATTTGACGATGACCTGGCTCTCGTCATTGACGGTGACGATCAGCGCCAGGGCGGAGCCGTCCGGCGAGACATCCACGCTGTTGATGGTGGGCAGGCGACCATAGGCCTCGAGCGGCGCGCCCTGCGCGGGCGCAACGGACAGAAGCGCAGCCATCGACGCGGCCGCCATCAGCTTCAACATGCTGGTCCTCGAAAACAAGCGTTCAGGCGCAAGTCGATGAGCGCGCTGAATCCCCCTCAACGGCCAAAGCTCTACCATGGGCTGCGCGATTGTCGAGCGCGCGAGCGAGGCGGAGGGGGCGTGCTGGGAAAGGTGTTTCGCAAAAACAAAACGCCCCGGCGCGGAACCGGGGCGTTTCGGTGTCTACTCAGTGATCCGATCTTAGCGCGGGGCCAGGATCATGATCATCTGCCGGCCTTCCATGCGCGGCTCGTATTCGACCTTGGCGACTTCGTCGAAGTCGGCCTTGACCTTGAGCAGCAGCTTCATGCCCAGCTCCGGGTGCGCCATTTCACGACCGCGGAAGCGCAGGGTCACCTTGACCTTGTCGCCTTCCTCGAAGAAGCGAGTCATGGCTTTCGCCTTCACTTCGTAGTCGTGGATGTCGATGTTCGGACGGAGCTTGATTTCCTTGAGCTCGACGACCTTCTGCCGCTTGCGCGCCTCGTTCTTCTTCTTCTGCTCCTGGAACTTGAACTTGCCGTAGTCCAGGATCTTGCAGACGGGAGGATTGGCGTTCGGAACGATTTCCACCAGGTCCAGGCCGGCTTCCTCGGCCGCTTCCATAGCGGACGCGGTCGGCATCTCGCCTTGCTTTTCGCCGTGTTGGTCGATCAGCAGGACGCGCGGGACGCGGATGTCTTCGTTGATACGCGGTCCGTCTTTGACGGGCGGCGTTTGCATAGGACGGCGAATAGGGACGGCTCCGAGACTGTTGATAAGATAGGAGTTGATAAGGGTACAGTTGAACGCATGCGCGCCGCGCTGGGCGCGCCGCGAGAAAGTGATATATGACGCGCCCGCTGCCGCGTATCAAGCGACGGCGGACAAAGAGACGCCGCGCAGGTCCAGTTTTTTCTGGTCTAGCGGCCAATAGGGCGGAAACGGCGGGATGGGGACGAGTTTTCCCTGATCTGAGACGCTTGTTCCGACCTTCATGACCCAGCATCGCCACACCGCCCTGGAGGACGTCCACGCCCTCCTGATCGGCTCCAGTTTCATCGCCGTGGGCCTGACCCTGCTGAAGGCCGCCGGCCTGGTCACGGGCGGCGTCGCCGGGGTAGCGCTGATCATCTCGTATCTGACGAATTGGCAGGTGGGGACGGTGTTCTTCCTGCTGAACCTGCCGTTCTACGTGCTGGCCCAGCGGACCCTGGGCTGGGCGTTCACCTTCAAGACCCTGGCGACCAACCTGCTGCTGGCGGGCCTGGCCTTCGGCATGCCGTACTGGCTGAAGGTCGGCCACGTGGACCCGATCTTCTCGGCCGTGTTCGGCGGCACGATCATCGGCATGGGCATTCTGGCCCTGGCGCGACATCGCTCCAGCGTCGGCGGCACGGGCGTGCTGGCGCTGTGGCTGCACGAGCGGCGCGGCGTCAGCGCCGGCAAGGTGCAGATGACCGCCGACTGCCTGGTCATCGCCGCGGCCTTCTTCACGATCAGCTTCGACAAGCTCTTGTTGTCCATCGCCAGCGCCGTGGCGCTGAGCGCGGTGATCATCGCCAACCACAAGCCGGGGCGGTATGCGGGGTACTAGGCAGCGCGCGCCTACCCTTCTTTGTCATCCCGGCCGAAGCATAGCGTAGAGCCGGGACCGCCAAGCCCCGGAACGGCGGACGGTTCGTACCAAGGATACTCAGCCTCGCCCATGAGCGCCGGATAGAGGTCAGCCCAATCGGGATTGCGCGCCTCAACCAATTCGAACTTCCATTCGCGTCGCCAGCGTTTGATCAGTTTCTCGCGATGGATCGCGCCTTCGATGTGCGTGTGATCTTCGAACCAGACGAGGCGCGTGCAGCCGTAGCGGTTGGTAAAGCCCGGCAGCAAATGTTCACGGTGCTGTTGGGCGCGATAGGGCAGGTTCGAAGTGACGCCGACGTAGAGAACTCCGCGCCGCGTGTTCGTCATCAGATAGGCGGCGTAAGCGTGCTCGCGCATGGCGTGAACATATCGCGAACATTTTTAGTTGGCGATAGTGCTTCCTGCGGTCCCGGGTCTTCGCTCCGCTTCGCCCGGGATGACAGGTTTTGATCGGCGGTTCGCGCCGTCTAGTGCGGCAGCAGGGCCATCGCCGCGCTGGCCACCGTGCTGACGGGCAGGGCCTGGAGGTCCGGCGAGCGGATAACCGCCACGTGGCCGCGCGGGCCGCACAGGTCGGGGTCCGAGGCGTCCGAGAACAGCACGATGGTCGGCGCGCCGGCGGCGGCCAGGAGGTGCGTCGGACCCGTGTCGTTGCCGACGGCCAGGGCGGCCTTGGCGCCCAGCACGGCCAGCTGGGCGAAGTCGGTGCGGCCGGTCAGGTCGCGCGCGCCGCCGACGGCCTTCTGGATGTGGCGGGCCATGGCGCTTTCCTGCGGACCGCCGATGATCACGATGTCCAGCCCGCGCGCCTTCAGCAGCGAGCCCAACTGGGCGTAGTATTCGACCGGCCAGCGTTTCTCGGGCCGATGGGCCGAGCCGCCGGGCACGAACAGGACATAGGGCTTGGGCGTGGCGGCGCCGGCGACGGGGCGCGGCTCCTTGTGCTTGCGCAGGATCCACGACAGGTCCGGCGGCGGGGCGCTGCCAGGCTCGGTCGGAGCGTCGGGCCAGATGCCCGCGGCGCGCAACTGGTCGGCCTGGCGCTCCAGCGTGTGCATGCGCAGGCGGGCCTTGCCCTTCTGCGGCAGCTGGGCGCCGACGGCGATGCCGTTCCACTGCGGCGGGAAGGGGCGCAGCAGCTGGAAATACCAGTTGGTGCGGCTGTTGGTCTGCAGGTCGTAGATCCGGTCGTAGCGCGCCTTGCGGATGCGGCCGATCATGGCCAGCGTCTCGCCGACATCGCTGGGACGCCCGTCGGTCTCGACATGGTTGAAGTAGGGGCTGAGCTTGGCCAGGCCCTCGAACGGCGGCGTGGTCAAGAGGGTGATCTTGGCCTTGGGATGCGCCTCGCGGATCTTCTTCATCGCGGCGAGCGACAGGACGAAGTCGCCCAGGGCGCCCAGCTTGATCACCAGGACCTTCTTGATCTCCTTGCTCAAGCCGAACGCTCCAAACCCAATACGCGCGCCCCCAGGATACGGGCATAGACCTTGAGGGTCGCTTCGCACATAGCGTCCACCGAATACAACCGCCGCGCACGTGTTCTCGCGGCCAGGCCCATGGTCTGGCGACCGGCCGCCCCGATCTCGCAAGCGTGCAGCAGGGCCTCGGCCCAGGCCTGGGCGTCGCCGGGGGGCGCCAGCCAGCCCGTTTCGGCGGGCGAAACCGTCTCGCGCGTGGCGCCATGGTCCGAAGCCAGGACCGGGCGGCCCATCACCTGCGGCTCGACGGCGGTGCGGCCGAAGGCCTCCGGCTCCAGCGAGGGGGCGATGGCCAGGTCCGCCAGCAGATAGGCGGCCGGCATGTCGTCGCAGTGGCCCACCAGCTTGACCGCGTCCTGCAGGCCAGCGGCGGCGATGGCGGCCTCCAGCTCGGCGCGATAGCCCTTGCGGCCCTGGTCGTCGCCGGCCAGCAGCAGCAGGATGCGGTTCTCGCCGCGATCCTTGAGGATCTTCATCGCCTCGACCATCAGGCCCTGGCCCTTCCAGCGCGTCAGGCGGCCGGCCAGCAGCACCTTCAGGCGGCGCTCATCCGGCGCGACGCCCCAGGCCTTGCGCAGGGCCTCGATCCGCGAGGCCGGCACGACGCCCGGTTCGAAGCGCGACAGGTCGACGCCGCGCGGGATGGCCACCACCTTCTCAGGCGCGACGCCGTGTTCCTTGATCACGTGCTGGCGGGTGTATTCGGAATTGGCGATGACCAGGTCGCCCTTGGTCATGACCGCGTTGTACCAGCGCTTGAGGTCGGACTTGGCGTTGTAGACGCCGTGGTAAGTGGCCACGAACGGCACCTTGGTCGCGTGCGCGGCCCACAGGGCGCTGAAGGCCGGAGCGCGCGAGCGGGCGTGCACCAAGCTCACCTTCTCGCGCTTGATCAGGTCGATCAGGCGGGCGGCGTTGCCCAGCATGACCAGCGGGTTCTTGGACTGGGCCGGCATCTGGGCCAGGCGGCCGCCGTCGGCCTCCAGGCGCGCGGCCATGCGGCCGCCCTTGGTCGCGACCAGGGCCTTGCCGCCTTGCGCCACCACCGCATGGGCGACATCAATCGTCGTCTGCTCCGCCCCGCCCGTTTCCAGCTCGGGCGTGACTTGCAGCAGGGTGAAATCGGCGGGTAGGTCGGGCACGCGACTCTCGACAAAAACGAGCGGATTTTAGTTAGCGAAAGGATCGAGGCGACGCCATGACCGAATCCCGGGGCGCGCTTTTGCGCGAAGACGGCTCGAAGATCGCCTTTCGTCGCGTGGAGGGCGAAGGGCCAACGGTCGTGTGGCTGGGTGGTTTCCACTCGGACATGACGGGGACCAAGGCCGAGGTCCTGGCCGAGCAGGCCAAGGCGACCGGCGGCAACTACATCCGCTTCGACTATTTCGGCCACGGCGAGTCGGAGGGGCAGTTCAAGGACGGAACCATCAGCCGTTGGCGCGCGGACGCCCTGGCGGTGATCGACGAGCTGACGACGGGGCCGCTGGTGCTGGTCGGCTCGTCCATGGGCGGCTGGCTGTCGTGCCTGGCGGCGATCGCGCGGCCCGATCGGGTCAAGGCCATGGTGCTCATCGCCCCCGCGCCGGACTTCACCGAGAAGCTGATGGAGCCCGAACTCTCCGCCGAGGCCAAGGCGGCGATCGCCCGCGACGGCTTCTGGATCCGGCCTTCGGACTATGACGACAGCGGTTACGCCATCACCCGCGCGCTGCTGGAGGACGGGGCGCGGTGGTCGATCCTCCCGGGCCCGGCGCCGATCGACGTTCCGGTGCGCGTGCTGCAGGGCGGCGCTGATCCAGACGTGCCGTGGACCCACGCCCTGGAGCTGGCCAACGCCCTGAAGTCCGACGATGTTGTCTTCAGCCTGATCAAGGACGGCGACCATCGCCTGTCGCGTCCTCAGGACCTGGAACGCCTGGTGGCGGCCGTCGCCGAGATGAAGGGCCAGGCCGAACCGGAAGAGGGCGACCTCGTCAGCCGCCGCCTGGCCCGTGCGGCGCGGCTGCGCAACGCGGCGGGCCTGGACGCGGTGGGGATCACGCCGCGCATGCCGGCGATCGACGACGAGTAGCTGGACTCTTTCAGCGATCGATGTAGTGTGTTCTTGAATTGTTCCGGATTGGGCGAATGACCAAAGCGGCTTCTCTCAGCATAGAGCTTGATGACGACTTGGATCGGCGGCTTTCAGAGGTCGCCGACGAGATGGAACAGCCCAGGGCGGCGGTTGTCGAGCAGGCCCTGCGCAATTTCCTCGAACTCCGTGATTGGCAGGACAGGGCTATAGACGAAGGCCTGAAAGCCGCCGAGGAGGGGCGCGTCTTCGAGCACGACGAAGTCGCCAGGTGGGTGGAGTCGTGGGGGCAGCCGAACGAGCTACCCAGGCCTGGCCGCAAATAGCCTGTGCGGGTTCGCTGGACCGATCCTGCGCTAGACGACCTTGAGTACGCCCAAGCGTCGATCGAGCAGGATCGGCCGATGGCCGCTCTGGACCAAGTCAGCAAAATCCTACGGGCCTCGAGAGGGCTGAGCGACTTCCCGAATCTGGGGCGGCCGGGCCGTCGCCGCGGAACGCGTGAGCTTGTTGTCCACGGCGGCCCTTTCATCGTCGCCTACAAGGTCAGGGGCGATGTGATCGAAATCCTTCGCGTATTCCACGGTTCTCGCCGCTGGCCGGACAGTCTCTAGCCGCCTGCTCTCAAAATCCCCGCCAGGCCTTCGCGATAGGTCGGGTGCAGTGGTCGCCACCCCAGCTCGGCCTTGGCCAGCGCGTTCGAGACGCGCTTGTTCTCGGCGTAGAACCGGCGCGTGGTTGGCGACATGCCCAGTTCGTTGAAAGGCAGGTCTGGCGGGACCGCGACGCCCAGCAGGTGGGCGGCGTGTTCCATGACGTCCTGCGGCGGGGCCGGGGCGTCGTCGACCAGGTTGTAGACGCCGCCGGCGCGAGGACGCTCCAGTGAGGCTAGGAGGCCCGTGACGATGTCGTCCAGGTGGATGCGGCTGAACACCTGGCCGGGTTTGACGATGCGGCGGCCTTCGCCGGCGCGCAGGCGGTCCAGGGCGCTGCGGCCGGGACCATAGATACCGGGGAGGCGGAAGGTCGTGACCGTCAGGCCCATGCCGCGCCCGACCTGGCGCCAGTCGCGCTCGGCCCCGACACGGCGGGCGCCCTCGACCGATTGGGCCTTGAGCGGAGAGGTCTCGAACACCCAGCGGCCTTCGAAATCGCCATAGACGCCCGTGGTCGACAGGTAGCCGATCCAGTCGGGGAAGGCCTGGGCTTGCGCTAGGGCGGGAATGATCGCCTCGAGCGCCGGGCAACCGTCGGGGCCGGGCGGCGCGGTGACCAGTATGGCGCGCACGCCTGTAAGCGCTGCGGCCATGGCGTCGCGGTCATCCGGATCGGCGGGCGTGATTCCCTGGGCGCGCAGCCGGTCGGCCTGATCCGCGTCCCGCGCCGTGGCGGCGATTTCCCAACCGCGAGCTCGCAAGGCGCGGGAAAACGCCGCGCCGACATAACCCAGACCGAACACAAACAGACGCAACGCTTGGAACTCCGCCCCCGGAAAACCCGGCTGAAACTAGCCTCTGAAAAAACCTGCTTCGCAACCCCTCAAAGGGCGCTTGCCAAGCGCGAAGGCCTCTGCCATAAGCCGCCTCCTCGTCGCGGGACGCTCTTTCGAGCCCCTCCGATGCGGGCGTAGCTCAGTGGTAGAGCGCAACCTTGCCAAGGTTGATGTCGAGAGTTCGAATCTCTTCGCCCGCTCCATTCTCCCGGTTTTCGGGTAGTGTGGATTGAGACCATATCTCGCGAATGGGCGGGCGTAGCTCAGTGGTAGAGCACAACCTTGCCAAGGTTGGGGTCGAGAGTTCGAATCTCTTCGCCCGCTCCATTCTCGAAGATCTTCCGGACAACTAGACGAACATGACAGCCCTGACTGGGGGCGGCGATTCGCGTGTCCCTGCGCGGCGGCTTGGCCTAAGCTCCGCCGCATGACTCGCATCGCATCATGCCTGGCTGGTGTCTGCCTCGCCGCGCTGACGGTCTCGGCCGCCTGGGCCGCTCCCGCGTCCGTCAACCTGACCAAGTTGGTCATCCGCTACGAGGCCTTGGGTGATCCGGGCGAGGACCCCGATTCCGGCGGTTCGACCGATGCGCGCTGGAAGCTGCCCGACGTCTCGCCGGCCGCCGACGCCGACCGCACTGCCAAGCTCAAGCAGATTCAGACCGAGCTGAAGACCTTGGGCGACAAGGGCCTGGCCGACGACGAGCGCCTGACCCGCGACTTGCTGCTGTTCAGCCTGCGCGACCGGATCGAGGCGGCCAGCTTTGACGAGGCCCGCATGCCGTTCAGCAGCGACGGCGGCTTCGATGTGATGATGCTGTACCGCGCCAGCGGCGCGACCTTGCGCAACGCCGACGAGGCCCGCCGCTGGATCGTGCTGCTGAACGGCATGCCCGGCTGGTACGCGACGAATATCGACAACGCTCGGCGCGGCGTCGCCAGCGGCTTTGTCCAGGCCGTTCCCACCGCCCAGGCTGTGCTGGAACGGGCTCAGCGCGCGGCCGCAACGCCGTTGCCTAAGGATCCGCTGCTGGTCCCGCTGCGGGCGCTGCCCGACAGCATTCCCGATCGCGCGGCCCTGATCGCCGAGGGCGAGAAGGCCGTCACCGACAAGGTCGCGCCCGCCCGCGCCAGCTTCGTCAAGTTCATGGCCGAGGAGTACGTCCCGCACGCCGCCAGGAGCCTGGCGGCCTCGGACCTGCCCGACGGCAAGCGCTACTACGCGTTCCTGGCCCGTCGACACACGACCACCGACCTGACGCCGGACCAGATCCACGACATCGGCCAGGCCGAGGTGGCCCGCATCCGCGCCCGCATGCAGCAGGCCATGCAGGCCGCCGGTTTCCAGGGCGACTTGACCGCCTTCATCGCCATGCTGCGCCAGGATCCGCGCTTCTACGCCACCAGCCGCCAGCAGCTGCTGGAGAAATCCAGCGAGATCGCCAAGCGCGCCGACGACCAGCTGCCGGCCCATTTCGGCGTCCTGCCGCGCCTGACCTATGGCGTGCGGCCGGTGCCCGCCAGCATCGAGAAGGGCTACACCACGGGCCGCTACTTCGGGGGCGACCCCAAGGTCGGCCGGGCCGGCGGGCTGATGATCAACACCTCCGAGCTGGACCAGCGGCCGCTGTACGAACTGCCGGCCCTGGTGCTGCACGAAGGCGCGCCGGGCCACCACATCCAGACCTCTCTGGCCCAGGAGCAGGTCGGCGCGCCCGAGTTCCGCAAGAACCTCTACTTCACCGCCTATGGCGAGGGCTGGGGTCTGTATTCGGAATGGCTGGGCGAGGAGATGGGGATCTATCGCGATCCCTATGAGCTGTTCGGGCGCCTGTCCTACGAGATGTGGCGCGCCTGCCGGCTGGTGGCCGACACGGGCATGCACTGGAAAGGCTGGACCCTGGACCAGGCCCGCGCCTGCTTCACCGACAACACCGCCCTGTCGCCGGTGAACATCGAGGTCGAGCTCAAGCGCTACGTCTCCTGGCCCGGCCAGGCCCTGGCCTACAAGATCGGCGAGCTGAAGCTGCTGGAACTGCGCCAGAAGGCCGAGAAGGCGTTGGGCGATCGTTTCGACGAGCGCGGCTTCCACGACGCGGTGCTATTGCACGGCTCGCTGCCGCTGTCGGTGCTGGAGACCCGCGTCGACGCCTGGATCAACGATCAGGCCAAGTCTGGGCAGAACCACAAGAAGAAGGGCTGACATGGCCAAGATCACCGTCCTCGGCGAATGCATGGTCGAGCTGTCGCCGGAAGCGTCTGATGGCGGCGCGCCGCTGTACCGGATGGGCTATGCCGGCGACACCTTCAACACGGCGATCTACATGGCCCGCCTGGGCGACCAGGTCGCCTACTGCACGGCGCTAGGGCAGGGGGACCCCTTCAGCGAGGGCGTGCTGTCGACCATGCGCCGCGAGGCCATGGACACCCGCCTGGTCCGCCAGGTCGAGAACCGCCTGCCGGGCCTCTACGCCATCGTCCTGGACGAGCACGGCGAGCGCAAGTTCCACTACTGGCGCGAGCGGGCGCCCATCCGCGACCTGTTCTCGGCCCACACCGCCGACCAGCTGATCGAGGCGGCCAAGGCCAGCGACCTCGTCTATCTGTCGGGCGTGACCCTGGCGGTGGTCGGCGACATCGGCCGGGCGCGCCTGAAGGACATGCTGGCCTATGTCCATTCGCGCGGCGTGGCCGTGGCCCTGGACTTCAACTATCGCCCGGCCCTGTGGCCCAGCGCGGAAGCCGCCCGCGAGGCGCTGGACGGCGTGGTGCCGTCGTGCCGCTACGTCTCGCTGAGCAGCGAGGACAGCCGTCCGCTGTACGATCGCGAGGCCGAGGGCCTGGCCGGGGAGTGGGCCGCGGCGGGCGCCGAGGTGGTGGCCCGCGACGAGAGCCATTGCGTCAACGTCCATCGTCCCGACGGCCGCACCGCGACGCCGGCGCCGGGCCGGGTGAAGGCGGTCGACACCACCGGGGCGGGGGACGGCTTCAACGCCGCATACCTGTCGTCGCGTCTGGCTGGGCTGCCGATTCCGGAGGCCGTCGCACGGGCTCACGCCCTGGCCGCGCTGGTGGTTTCGCACCGGGGCGCGATCCTGCCGCATGGTTTGGCGCTGAACGTCGCTCGAGCGTCCTGAGCCGCTCATGATCTCACCACCTGACGCGCTTGCGCCGAGCCCCCTCTGGCCGCCCGATATCCTGGCCCTTGGCCCTCTCGCGGGCCGTGAGGCGGCGATCGAGATGTGCCGCGCCCTGCGCGCGGGCGCCGTCGGCGACAAGGCGTGGCTGGACGAATGTGCGCGATTCTCGAGCGCATCCCGGTCGCGAGCCTTCAGGACGCGAATGCCCGTCTCGAGGCGGGAATTGCGCGGACCTCGAGTCAATGAAATCAATACCTTGGTTTCATGAAGCTTGAGCGCAATAGGAATATCTTCCTCTCTATGGGAAAATAAACCTATAGTCGTATCCATCGGTCGTGCTCGCGGCCGAGAGGAGAGGACGCCATGCTGGTTCAAGCCCTTGAGGACATCTGGGCGATCACGCCTGATCCCCGTCGCGACCGCCTGACGGTCGGCTTCGTCACCCATCTCGTTTCCCTGGCCACCGGCGTTCCGGCGGCCGAGATCTCTACGCCCAAGCGGGCCTCACACGCGGCTGTTCGCGCCCGGCAGCTGGCCATCTACCTGACCCATATCACCTTCCACTGGCCGTTGGCGCGGGTGGCCTTCGCCTTCGGCCGCGACCGGACCACCTGCGGCCATGCCTGCCGCAAGATCGAGGACCTGCGCGACGACGTCGCCTTCGACCGCCGGCTCGCCGCGCTGGAAGCCTGCCTGCGTCAGGCCCCGGCCCATGCCGAGGAGATGCCGTGATGGGCGTTGACGAGCTCTTCGAAGTCGAGCTGGAGGCTCGCCGGTTGGCCGAGCGCGCCATGCGGCTGCTGGCCCGTCCCGGCGCGGTGATCGAGGCGCAGGGCGTCGGCTACGGCGTGCGCCTGGGCGCCAGCCGGCGGCGCAGCGTGATGCTGGTGCTGGACGAAGCCGCGTTCCAGGTCCTGGCGCGCGAGGCGACCTTGAAGGTCCGTCCGCAGGGCGGCTGGTCGATGATGGCGCGGCCAGAGCCCGATGTCCCGCCGCCTGGACGGCCGGGCGTGATCGAGGCGGTGGTCAAGACGCCCGACGGCGGCAAGGTGCGGCGCAATCTGGGGGAGTCGCCGATCGCTTGGCTGGCCGCGCGTCGCGACGGGGCAGGGCGGGCGTGGCTGTCGCCGGTCGAGGCCGCCGCCGGCGAGCGCCTGCGTGAGGAGTTCGAGAGCCTGGGGACGCAAGGGCGCACGACCATGCGCTGGGACCTGACGCCCCGGGTCTCCGGCGGCCGTCCGGGTCTGGCGCCCGCCGAACGCGACCACGCCGCCCGCGAGCGGATCGCCAAGGCGCTGGCGGCGGTTGGTCCCGGCCTGCGCGAGATCCTGGAGACGGTGTGCCTGATGGGCTCGGCCCTGGAGCAGGCGGAAGCCGAGCTGAAGCTGCCGCGCCGGGCGGGCAAGACGGTCCTGAAACTCGCCCTGCAGCGCCTGGCGCAGCATTACAGAATGGCCTGAGCCCTAGCGGTTGCCGCCTGCGACCGCGATGATCTCGCCGGTGATCCAGTAGCTGTCGGGCGAGGCCAGGAAGGTCGCCACCGGGGCGATGTCCGACGGCTGGCCCATACGGCCGAGCGGGGTCTGGGCGACCATCTGGGTTTCCAGCTCGCTGCCGATGATGCCTATGGCGTGGGCGCCTTCGGTCTCGACCGCGCCGGGCGAGATGGCGTTGACGCGGATCTTGCGCGGACCCAGCTCCTTGGCGAGCACGCGGGTGATCGAGTCCACGGCGGCCTTGGCGACGTCGCCCTGGACGGCGATGGCCTTGCCGCCGGCGGCGGTGATCTCGGCCACGACCTTGTCGGCGCCCTCTCGGCTGGAGGCGTAGTTGACGGCCACGGCCGCGCCTTCGGCGGCCAGGGCCTTGGCGATCGCGGCCCCGATGCCCTTCGACGTTCCCGTGAGACGACGGCCGTCTCCAGTTCCTTCATATGGTGCGAGAGGGTGGCGGCGGTGACGGGCACGTGCTGGGCCATCGCGCCGCACGGGAAGGGCTCGCTGGCCGCGCCGACCTCCTTGAGGATCTGGCGACGGCGCGGATCGGCCAGGGCCTTGGCGATCAGGTTCACCTGGCGTTCGTCCAGAGCGGTGCGCGACGCGACTTCCATGGCTCTCATATGCGGTGGGACGCGCCGGGAAGCAAACAGGGGTGCGAAGACCTCGCCCTTCGACAGGCTCAGGGTGAGGTTTTCGACTGAACGGCCCTGACCGTCGTCCTCATCCTGAGCCTGTCGAAGGACGAGGACGGGCCAAGGGCCTTAGTGCTTCAGCATGTGCTTGATATCGCGCATCTGGTCATGACCGGACTTCACCGAGGTCCAGGCCTTTTCGATCGCCGCGCGGGTCTGGGGATCGACGTCGGTGTCCTGCAGGGCCTTTTCGTACTTGGCCTTGATGTGGTCCTCGCCGGCCTCGACCTCGGTGACGACGGCTTCGTCGCCCTTGGTCACGGCGTCCTTCAGGTTCAGGAAGGCGCGATGGGCGGCGGCCAGGATGGTGCCGTCGTCCTTGGGCTCGCCGCCCAGGCGCCGGACCTCGTCCTGCAGCTCCGAGGCGACCGTGCGGCGCTCCTGGGCGCGGCGCTCGAACAGGTCCTTGTAGCGCGAGTTATCGGCGTCCTTGGCGGCCTCGGCATAACCGTCGGCGCTGTCGATCGTGGTCTCGACCAGGCCGTTGACGAGCTTGATGTGGTCTTCGTTGGTGTGCATCGGGCGGCTCCTCGCTGGGGTAGGGGAGCCGGGTCAACGCGGGGCGGCGGCGAAGCGTTCAGCTTGGCTTTGCGGGAAAAGTCGCGCCGACGTGGTCGATGCCCAGGGTCTCGCAATGCAGGGCCTGGCGATGGCGTTCGGCGGCGCGGGCCTTCTGGTCGTCCGTGCGCTGATCGTGACAGGCAGGGCAGGAGACACCCTCGACATACAGCGGCGAGGCCTTGGCCTGCGGGCTCACCGGCATGCGGCAGCCCCGGCACAGGGCGTGGGTTCCTGGCGACAGGCCGTGACCGACCGCGACCCGCTCGTCGAACACGAAGCACTCGCCGCGCCAGAGGCTCTCCGGCTCGGGCACCTGCTCCAGATAGTCCAGGATGCCACCTTGCAGGTGGAAGACTTCGCTGACGCCCTCGGCCTTGAGGAACGCCGTCGACTTCTCGCAGCGGATGCCGCCGGTGCAGTACATGGCGATCTTCTTGGGCGGGGTTTGCAGCCCCTGGCGCCAGTCGCGGAACCAGGCGGGGAAATCCGAGAAGCTGGCCGTCTTCGGATCCAGCGCGCCTTCGAACTGGCCGACGGCGACCTCGTAGTCGTTGCGGGTGTCGATCACCACGACGTCGGGATCGCTGATCAGGGCGTTCCAATCGGCGGGCGCGACATAGGTCCCGGCGTCGGTGGGGTCGAGGTCAGGCTCGCCCAGGGTGACGATCTCATTCTTGAGGCGGACCTTCATCCGGTAGAACGGCATGCGTTCGGCCCAGGCGGTCTTGGGCGCCAGGCCTTCGCAGCCGGGCAGGGCGCGGATGTGATTGAGCACCGCCTCGATGGCGGCGTCCTCGCCGGCGATAGTGCCGTTGACGCCTTCGCGGGCCAGCAGCAAGGTGCCCTTGACGCTCAGGCCGCAGCACAGCGCCGCCAGCGGCCCCTGGATCGCCGCCGGGTCTTCGAACCGCGTGAAGCGGTACAGCGCCGCGACGCGGTATTTAGGCGAGCCTCGTTTATCCAAGACTGGCATGGGCGTCGTGCTGGATGCGGGCGACCATCGACTTCAGGCCATTGGAGCGCTGCGAGGACAGAGCGCCCGACAGGCCCAGCTTGTCCATCGCGCCCTTGGCGTCGAAGGCGGCGATGTCGGCGGGCATGCGGCCCGAATAGAGGCGCAGCATGATGGCCACCAGGCCGCTGACGATATGGGCGTCGCTGTCGCCGCGAAACTTCAGGGAGCCGTCGGCCTGGGGCTCGGTGACCAGCCACACCTGGCTGGCGCAGCCGCGCACCTTGTTCACTTCCGAGCGCTCGGCGTCGGTCAGGGGCTCCAGCGCCTTGCCCAGCTCGATCACGTAGCGATAGCGCTCCTCCCAGTCGCCGAGGAGTTCGAACTCGTCGGCGAGGTCGTTGAGGGCGGTGTCGATCGGGCTGGTCATGGCGGGCCAATTAGGGGGCTGGCTGCTGCATGGCAAGCGCAGCGGGACCGTCCTCGCCCTTCGACAGGCTCACGGTGAGGACTACTGGATAAGGCGTTTCAGTAGAAAACCTCATCCTGAGCTTGTCGAAGGACGAGGTTTGCGGCCCCTCAGGCCGCAGGCAGGATCAGCCGCGCCAGGAAGCCCGCGCCCAGGCTGGAGGACAGCTTCAGCGAGCCGCCCATGGCCCGCGACAACAGGTCGACGATCGGCAGGCCCAGGCCGACGCCCTCGGCGGTGCGGGTCAGGGTCGAGCCGCCTTGCTCGAACGGTTGCAGCAGGCGGGGCAGTTCGGCGCTTTCCACGCCGGGACCCTGGTCGCGGATGGTGATCTCGACCTCGCGGCCGATCCTGGCCGCCGCCACATGCACGACTCCCCCGGCAGGCGAGTGCGTAACGGCGTTCTGCAAGAGATTGGTCAGCATGGTCCGCAGGCCGCGGCTGTCGGCCAGGACCGCCGGCAGGGAGCGTTCGCCGACCACGTGGACGATCACGTCGCGGCGGCGGATCTCCGACCCCAGGGCGTCGATGACGTCCTCGATCGCCTCGTCCAGGCTCTCGGGCGTCATCTCGATATCGGTGACGTGGCCTTCGAGGCGGGCGATCTCGACGATCTGGTTGACCAGCTTCAGCAGCTTCAAGCCGCTCTCATGGACGATGCCCGCATATTCCTTGTACTGCGGGCTTCCCAGCGGGCCGTAGAGCTCCTGTGAGAGGATCTCGGAGAAGCCGATCACGGCGTTCAGCGGGGTGCGCAGTTCGTGGCTGACCATGCGCAGGAACGACCGCTTGCGGTCGTCGAGGGCCAGACGTCGACGCTCGATTGCGGCCGCCCGGCGCTCGGCCGAGGTCGGGTCCGCGAAGGCGGAGACGATCGAAGCGTCCAGGGACGCCGGTTCTGGCATGGTAGGCTCCCGGACCTTCTGTCCGTGACGAATTAGGTCGGGACTATGGGGCCGGGCGCTTACGAATCCGTTTCCGTCCACAACGCGTCCACGAGGAAAGGTCGCTTAACGATTGTGCGGCCTTGGGGGATCGGCGGCTCCGCGTTAAGGTTTGACGACGGTGATCCTTCCCGCACCGCGCTTGAAGTCGACGGCCTTTGGAATTCGAGACGCTTCCAGACCCGATCAGGCGCCCGGCCGCTCGCGCGGCGGGGTTCGATCCCGCGCATGCATGGCGCCTGGGATGGCTGGCGGCTATCTGTCTGGCGGCCGCGGCCACCCTGTTCACGGACGAGGGCGGCTGGCCCATCTGGGCGGCCTTGAGCGCCGGCGCGGTTCCGGCCTTGGCCTCGATGATCTTCACCGGTGAGGACGAGCGCAGCCAGTCGATGCTGCTGGTGGTGTGGGCCGTGGGCGGCGCCCTGGCGGCGGTGCTGACCGGCGGCGTCTCCGGCGCCATGGCCGCCTGGTGCCTGGCTCCCGTCGCGGCGGCCTCGATCATGAACCAGTCCCGGCGTCTGGCCGAGGGCGCGGCCCTGGCGCTGATCGGCGGCTGCGTGGCCGCCCTGACCCAGCTGTCCGGCCTGGCCCCGCCCGAGCCCGGCGGCCCGCTGGGCTTTGTGCTCGGCTTCCTGGCTCTGGTCACCACCGGCCTGGGCCTGGCCGCCGGCCTGCTGATCGGCCGTCGCCGCCAGGGGGCGCGCGATGATCGCAACGCGAGCGAGATCCTGGCGCTGGAGACCCTGCTGGACGGCCTTCCGCACCTCGCCATCGCCGTGAAGGGGCAGGGCCAGGTGACCGCCGTGCGCGGCGCGCCGCCGCCCGGCGTCACCACGGTCGACCTGGTCAATCGCGGCCTGACCGGCGCCGCCGCGCCCGGCGACCGCCAGCGCCTGACCGCCGCCATCGCCGCCGCCCACCGCGAAGGCGTGGCCAGCCTGACCTTCAATCCGGCCCTGGGCGTCGAGCGCATCGTCGCCATCGACCTCGTGCGCGTCTCGCCCAACCAGTTGGTCGGCGTGCTGCGCGACGTCACCGCCGAGCGGAATCGTGAAAGCGCCTTGGACCAGGCCCGCACCGACGCCGAGGCCCTGGCCGCCGGCCGCGCCCGCTTCCTGGCCAACATGTCCCACGAGCTGCGCACGCCGCTGAACGCCATCATGGGCTTCTCCGACATCATGCGCGGCCGGATGTTCGGCCCCTTGAGCGACCGCTATGGCGAGTATGCCGAGCTGATCCACGAGAGCGGCGGTCACCTGCTGGACCTGATCAACGACGTGCTGGACATGTCCAAGATCGAAGCCGAGCGCTTTGAGCTGCAGCGCGGCGTCTTCGACGCCCGCGAGGCGGTGCAGGCGGCCATGCGCCTGCTGCGCGTTCAGGCCGACACCGCCAGCGTCCAGCTGCGCGGCGTGCTGCCGCCGGGCGAGCTGGAGGTCGACGCCGACCGCCGCGCCCTCAAGCAGATCGTGCTGAACCTGGTCTCCAACGCCCTGAAGTTCACCCCGCGCGGCGGTCAGGTGACGGTCACGGCCCACGGCTATGACGGCGTGCTGGAGATCATCGTCGCCGACACCGGCGTCGGCATTTCGCCTGAGGACCTCGAACGCCTGGGTCGTCCCTACGAGCAAGCCGGCGGCGTCGAGCAGCGCGCCAAGGGCACGGGCCTGGGCCTGTCCCTGGTCCGCGCCTTCGCCAAGCTGCACGGCGGCGAAATGACGATCGAGAGCCGCCTGGGCGCGGGCACCAGCGTGTCGGTGCGCCTGCCGGTGCTGCTGACGCCGCTGCGCCCGGCCGCGCCCGAACCGATGGCCGTGGAAGACCTGACCACCCCCGAGGAAGGCCCGCCCGCGCCGCCGCCCGCCGCGAACCTGGGCGACAACGTCATCGCCTTCGCGCCGCGCTAGGCGTTAGCGCAGGAACGCCCGCCCCGCCGCGAAGTCGCCGACCTCGACATAGGCCTTGCGGGTCACTTCGTCGCCGCGACCGGTGAAGGCGAACTCCACCGTCACCGCCTCGCGCGGGTCCAACTGCGAGATCGCGTCGGCCGCCGCCGTCGGGAAGCGGAAGGCCAGGCCCGTCTTGGCGCCGGTCGGCAGCAGGGTGAGGGGAGCTTCCTCGCGGGTCTCGGCCGTGAACACCAGGCTGGCGTTGCGCGGGGCGACCTTGCCCGAGAGATTGCGGCCGGCGCCAGGGGCGATATAGGGGCCCAGGGTCCGGTTGGTGTCGCGCACGATGATCCGCGCGGCATAGGGGCGCTGGCCGTTGTCGAAGGTGGCCACGGCGGTGACGGCCTTGGCGCGGCCGGCCAGGCCGAACATCAGGCGGTCGGGGCCGAAGCTGGACGGCTGTGACAGCCGCCAGACCGGAATGGTCGCCGAGACCGAGCGCTCGGCCTTCCACGAGGCGACATCGCCCGGATAGACCTGGCTCAGCATCTGCGAATAGCCTTCGAAGGCCTTCTTCACGCGGCTGGCGGCCAGGGTCAGGTCGCTGGAGTTGCAGGCCGCGCCTGCGGCCTTGGCGCGCGCGCGGCCTTCCAGGGCTACGACCTGCTGCTCGCTGGCGCCCGAACGCAGGGTCGCGCCGCGCGCCTGGGCGCGGGAGGCGTCGAGAGCCGCCGAAATGGTGGGCGTGAACAGCCGGCAGCGCCCGTCGGCCGCCGTCATCAGCGTGCGTTCGTAGAGCTGGTCGGCGGCGTTGGCGGCAAGCAGCGCGCTGGGGACGGCCAAGGCGGCCATCCCAATCGACACCCCGATCCATCGCGTCCCGCGACCTTTCTGGTCGGAGAAGCGCGATAGCCGAAAGTGGAAGCCGGTTTCGGCGGCCATCGCGCTTCACTCCAAGAATTCCGCTCGCCTTTTTAGGCGAGCGGAGGGGCGTCATATTCTCGTATGCTTCGAGACTGGAAAGGCGACCTATAGGGGCGCTGTAGTTGCGGTTCGGTTAGCGGATGCTTCTTTCGACGGATATCTGGGTGGGCGCGCTGATCCGCCGCGCGGAGCTGGGCGGAGCCTTCGCCATGGTGGCCCGCAAGGGCGACCAGCGGGCGGGGGCGGTGCTGGTCAAGGTGGTCGACCGCCGGGCCGGGACGGCGCGCCTCTACAGCGAGGCCACGCGCGGCGATGGTGAGCGATTCTGGATGCAGCCGGTTCGCTCCGAGTTCGAGCCTGATCTCGACGCCTATGCCGAACGCGCCGCCCGCATCGATCCGGACGTGTGGGTGATCGAGATCGAGGACCGCGACGGCCGTCACTTCCTGACCGAGCCGGTGGAAGCCTGAAACTTAGGGAATTTGAATCTCTTAGGTGGAGTGTCTGTGGAGAACTCGACTTAGGCGCAGTGTTAACCCTGCTCCTAAACCGGACCTAAAGCGTGTTTCAGGCATTTTGCGCGGGCCTCCAAAACGCTCTCCCCAGTGCCCGCCATGCTTTTCCTGATGAACGACGTGATCTTGAGTTTCGACGCGGCCGAACTGACGCCGCCGATGGCTCGCGACCGTTTCGCGGCGCTGTCGCTGACCTATGTCGGGGAACTGGGCAAAGAGCTGTTCGCCGAGGAGCCGCTGCTGCCGCACAAGGATCGTGAACGCGCTGAGCGCCTGGCGGCCCTGATCGTGGCCAAGGCGCCAGACGTGAACGCGGCGCTGTTCATCGCGCCGGGGCGCGGCTGCCGCAAGGAAGACGTCCAGGTGCGTTATGCGCAGCTGAGCATCGAGGTCATGGCCGCACTGCTTCAGCGCCAGAATTCCGGCGCGCTCACCAATGTCGAAGCCGACCGTCAGGTCTGGCGGCGCCTGGCCGCCTAACCTTAGAAGCTGATCAGCGTAAACAGCCAGCTCAGGGTCGTAGCCAGGACGACAAGTCCGGCAATGGTGATCCCAAAGCACAGCGCGCTTCCAGCCGGATGTTGCCGGCCTTGGCGATGCGGATGGTCGAGCAGGGCCATCGTTTGATTTCCTCCAATCGCCCGACGATCTGACGCCGTCGGTGCAGGATGAGGGAAGCATGACTCCAAACCCATTTTTCGAATAGGGGCTTTTTGTCGCTTCCCTAGGCGAAATGGACAGGGGCGGGCTTGGTTGCGCCCAAGGTTTCGGCGAACGTCGTTCCGAGCCTTCGCTGGGGACCTCGGCTACATCGAGGTGCTGCGCGACGGCGCCATCCGCCACGAGAACTTCTCGAAGTTCGGCCAGACCACCGACGGCAAGATCGCCGCGCGGTATTAGTTCAACCCGAACTTGGCCATTCGCGGCGCTGTCTCGACCGGCTTCCGCGTCGACCGCCGGCCAGATCAACAACACCCGCACCTCGCAGGCCCTGGGCGGCAAGGCCGGCGTGACGGCGACCTGGAACTGGAGCGACACCAAGCTCACGCGCTCCACAGCGCCAAGCTGAGCGACCAGACCAAGCTGACGGCCGGCGCCGAGAACCTGTTCGACACCTATCCGGACCAGGCGACCTTCCAGGCCTCGCGCGGCCTGATCTACTCGCGCAACGCGCCGTACGACACCGATGGCGGCCTCTGGTATGCCCGGATTTCGGCGAAGTTCTAGACAGTCTTCGAGGCGCGGTTTCGGCCGCGCCTCGAACCCCCTTGCACGAGCGCCTCGAACCCGCCTAGCCTCAATCGCAGATTGCGGGCTGAGGGGTGTGCGCATGATGAGGCGCAGGAGCGTGGCGGCGGTCGTAGGCCTGTTGTCGGCGACCGTGCTGGCGGGCAATGCCCGGGCGGAAGAGGCACCCGCGCCGAGAGCCCGCACTTCACCGTCTATGGCGACGTCACCCCGACCCAGCTGGAAGAGTATGTCGTCAAGCTGGAGCGCTATGACGGCCTGCTGCGCTACCTGCACGGCAGCGCGAGGCCAGAACGGCGACGCCGTGGCGCTGCTCAAGCCCGTGGCCAACAGCCCGCACGGCGGCAAGACGGCCATGCAGGCCAAGGCCCTGCTGCAGAAGATCGGCGGCGAAGCGTCGTCCAGCGAGGCTAGTCCATGATCCGCAAACTGTCCGCCGCGCTGCTGGGCCTGGCCCTGCTGGCGCCCGCAACGGCCAGCGCCGAATGGCGACGGGCCGAGACCGAGCACTTCGTCGTCTATGGCCGCACCGAGAAGGCGGTGCGCCAGTACGCCTCGATGCTGGAGGATTTCGACTCCGTCCTGCGCCGGCTGCACAAGCAGCCCGAGGAAGAAGCGCCGCCGATCAAGCTGCCGGTCTATCTGGTCACCGACCTGGGTCAGTTGCGCCGGGTCCTGCCCTGGGCGCGGGAAGGGACGCAAGGGGTCTATATCCCCGCGACGACCGAGGTGTTCACCGTCGCCATCCGCGACGGCGTGTCGGCCGACAACGACCCGAACCGCGGCGACGACACGGTGATGCACGAGTACGTGCACCACTTCATGCTGCGCTACTATCCCAGCGCCTATCCGGCATGGCTCGTAGAGGGCTATGCCGAGTACTACATGACCACCGACCTGGGCTGGAATCGCTTCGTCGTGGGCGGCTACAACAAGGGGCGGGCCTACAGCCTCGTCGCGCCGGGCTCCAGCTGGGTCTCGATGGCCGACCTGCTGACCAAGCACCCCAGCGCGTTCGGCAAGTGGGAGACCAACAGCTACTACGCCCAGGCCTGGCTGCTGACGCACTACATCCTGTCGGATCCCGAGCGCCGCAAGAAGCTGAGCCCGTACCTGGAGGCCGTGCGCACCGGGCAGAAGCCGACCGAAGCCTGGCAGAAGGTCTACG
This sequence comes from uncultured Caulobacterales bacterium, assembly GCA_903900155.1. GTDB lineage: Bacteria > Pseudomonadota > Alphaproteobacteria > Caulobacterales > Caulobacteraceae > Caulobacter. The sequence goes on from CAIUMD010000062.1 coordinate 171,606, forward strand.
GCCAGGACATGGACAGCCTGCGCAACGCGTTGAAGTCGTATCTGGACCGTCCGCTGCCGGCCGGGGCCTTGCCGCGCATCACGCCGGCCGAAGCCCAGATGACCGTCACTAGCCTGCCGGCTTCGGCCGACGTCTTGCTGCTGGACTATCAGCGGCTGAAGCTGGGTGTGGGCAAGGACGACCGGGCCGGCGTGTTGCAGTCGATCCGCACGTCCGCCGCCCGTTATCCGACCGATCGCTTCGCCCGGCTGGTGCGGGCCCAGGCCGAGACCCAGTTCGGCGACCGCGCGGCGGGGGAGACGATCCTCAACGAGCTGCTGGTCGCCGATCCCAAGGACAAGGACGCCCTGGTCGTGCTGGGCGAAAGCCGCCTCTCGGTCGCCGACGCCGATAAGGACCATCGCAAGGAGATCCTGGGTGAGGCCGGCAAGCTGTTCGCCCGCGCTTTCAAGGTCGACGCCGACGATCCGCGCGTGCTGCACGGCTATGCCGAGGCCAAGCAGCTGGAGCCGCTGACCGACAACATGGTCAACATCCGGGTGCGGGCCATGACCCTGGCGCCCCAGGTCGGCCACCTGCGCCTGGATGCGGGTCGGGCGCTGGTCGCGTTCAAGGAATTCGACACCGCCCGCACGGTGCTGACGCCTCTGGCCGGCAGCCCGCACGGCGGTCCGGAAGCCGAAGCGGCCCAGGCCATGCTGAAGGCGCTCCCCGAAGAGAAGCCGGTCGCCAAGGCGACCGGTGGCCCATAAGACAAGCCAGCGACCGACAAGAAGGACTGAGTATGCGTAACCCGATCTCCCGGCGGACGTTCGCGCTGAGCGCGGCCGTGGCGCCGCTGGCCGCCTCGGGCCTAGCCCGCGCCCAGGCGACCAGCGCTTGGCTGCACACCAGTACGCCGTCCTTCTCGCTGTATGGCCATGTCGGCGAGAGGACCCTGGTCCAGATGGCCAAGGACCTCGAGGACTTCGCTGGCCTGCTGCGCAGCCTGCATGGCGTCGACGCCTCAGCCGGCGAGCGGCCGCTGCCGATCTACATCGTGCCGCGCCAGACAGACCTGAAACGCGTGCGGCCGGGCATCACCAATGTCAGCGGTTTCTACAGCGCGTCGGTCGGCGACATCTTCGCCATCATCAGCCTGGAGGGCGACGCCGAGCGCGGTCGCCAGGTGCTGTTCCACGAATACACCCACCACTTCATGAAGCGGCATGCGCCGGCCGCCTACGCCTCGTGGCTGGTCGAGGGCTATGCCGAGTACTTCTCCACCGCGTTGTTCAAGCCGGACGTTGTAGAGCTTGGCCGCACCAGTCCGCGTATCGCCTGGCTGCGTGGCGCGGTCTGGACGCCGTTCGACCGGATCCTGGGCCGGCGAGCGCTGACGGGCAACAAGTTCGACATCACCGCCTTCTATGCCCAGTCGTGGCTGCTGACCCACTACATGATGTCGGACCCCGCGCGGCTGGCGCGCCTGACGCAGTACGCCACCGCGGTGGCCGCCGGCGGCGATCCGGTGGCGCTGATGCCGCAGGCGGCCGGCGTCCCGCTCAAGGACCTGGAGCGGGTGCTCAAGCAGTACATGCTGGCCCTGCCGGGACGGCGCTTGCCGCGTCCGCCGTCGGCCGCGCAGGCGCTGGCCGTCACCCGCCTGCCGGCCTCGGCCGACGACCTGCTGCTGGAGAACCAGCGGCTGAAGATGGGCGTGCCGCCGGCCGAGCGTCCCGGCCTGCTGGCCATGATCCGCGAGCGCGCCGCCCGCTATCCCGGCGACCGCCTGGCCGAGATGACCTTGGCGCGGGTCGAGAACGACTATGGTGATCGCGCCAAGGCGCAAGGCGTGCTCAAGCAGCTGATCTCGCGGGATTCTCGCGACGTCGAGGCGCTGCAGACCCTGGGCTGGTCCTGCATGCTGCAGGCGCGCACCGATCCCGCCAACGCGGCGAACTTCATGCGCGAGGCCCGCGAGTGGTTCGGCAAGGGCTTCGCCGTCGATCCCGACAATGCGCTGCTGCTGTACGACTACGGGATCAGCCGGCGCGGCGACGCCAACTATCCCAACGACAACACCGTCAACGTGCTGCTGAAGGCTCAGGCCTTGGCGCCGCAGGTGCCGCAGTTCCGCATCGCCGCCGCCGACGCCCTGATGCGGCGTGACCGCTTCGACGAGGCCGCCGCCCTGGTTGAGCCGGTGTTCAACGACCCGCACGCCGGTCCCCAGGCGGCTGAGGCCAAGCGGCGGTTCGACGAGGCCATCGCGCGGCGAAAGCCGGCCGCGACATCCGAGGAAGGTGACAAGTAGGCTCCGGAGCGCTAGTCCCGCGCCATGAGCAAGTCCCCCGCCGCTGAAGCCGCCCGTCGACGCACGTTCGCCATCATCAGCCACCCCGACGCCGGTAAGACGACCCTGACGGAAAACCTGCTGCTGGCCGGCGGGGCGATCCGGGCCGCCGGCGCGGTGCGGGCGCGCGGCCAGATCCGCCGCACCCAGTCGGACTGGATGAAGATCGAGCGCGAGCGCGGCATTTCGGTCTCGGCCTCGGTGATGACATTCGACCACGACGGCCTGATGTTCAACCTGCTGGACACGCCAGGCCACGAAGACTTCTCGGAAGACACCTACCGCACCCTGACGGCCGCCGACGCGGCGATCATGGTGCTGGACGCGGCCAAGGGCATCGAGCCCCAGACCCTGAAGCTGTTCGAGGTGTGCCGCCTGCGCGACATCCCGATCATCACCTTCATCAACAAGATGGACCGCGAGGCCCAGGACCCGTTCGAGCTCTTGGACGAGGTCTCGTCCAAGCTGGCGCTGGACCCGGCGCCGCTGTACTGGCCGGCCGGTTCGGGCGGCCGTTTCAAGGGCATGCTGGACCTGCGCAACGACAAGTTCATCCCGTACGCCAAGAAGAGCTCGACCGACGAGGAGGGCCATCCCGACCCGATCGCCTTCAAGGGCAATGCGGTGGTCCAGTACCTGGACCCCGAGGAGAAGGCCGAGCTGGAAGACAACGCCATGCTGGTCACCGAAGCCGGCAAGCCGTTCGACGTCCAGAGCTTCCTGGAAGGCCACATGACGCCGGTGTTCTTCGGCTCGGCCCTGCGCCACTTCGGCGTGTCGGAGCTCTTGGGCGGCATCGGCGCCTACGCCCCGGCCCCGCATCCGGCCAAGGTCAACAAGGCCGGCGTCGACACCCATGTCGCCCCAGGCGACAACGAGGTCTCGGGCTTCGTGTTCAAGGTCCAGGCGAACATGGACCCCAACCACCGTGACCGGATCGCCTTCCTGCGCCTGACCAGCGGCCGCTTCACGCGCGGCATGAAGCTGAAGGCCCAGAACACCGGCAAGGCCATGAGCGTCAACGCGCCGATCATGTTCTTCGCCAGCGACCGCGAGCTGGCCGAGGACGCCTTCGCCGGCGACGTGATCGGCATCCCCAACCATGGCGTCCTGCGGGTGGGCGACAGCCTGTCCGAGACCGGCGCCCTGCGCTTTGCCGGCCTGCCTAACTTCGCCCCTGAAATCCTGCGCCGCGTGCGCGTCAAGGACCCGCTGAAGGCCAAGCACCTGAAGAAGGCGCTGGAAGGCCTGGCCGAAGAGGGCGTCACACAGCTGTTCCGTCCGATGATCGGCAGCGACTTCATCGTCGGCGCCGTCGGCCAGCTGCAGTTCGAGGTCATGGCCGACCGCCTGGCCAACGAATACCAGTTGGAATGCATCTTCGAAGCCAGCCCCTATGCCGAAGCCCGCTGGCTGTCGGGCGATCGGGCCGACGTCGAGGACTTCGTGGGCAAGCACAAGTCGGCCATGGGCCAGGACATCGACGAACAGCCCGTGTTCCTGGGCAAGTCGGCCTGGGAGATCGGCTATGTCGCCGAGCGCTATCCGAAAGTGCGCTTCGAGCGGACTAAGGAACGCGCCTAGCGCCCGCGACGGCTGTCGTCAGGGCCGTCGGCGATCGCCTGCAGGCGCTGGTAGACGGCCTTGATCTCCGGGTCGGTCGTGTTGATGGCATAGGCCTTGGCGGCCGCGCGGCGGGCTTCGATCAGGTCCGGCGGCGCGCCGCCCTTGCGCTCGAAGCGATCGATCCACGACGCCGCTTCGACCGTGGCCAGCATGGCGATCTCGGTCTGGGACGCCACGGCCTTCGAAGCCCAGAAGTCCTGCGCCGTCTCGATCGCCCGGTTCGGATGGCCCGCATGGCGCTGGAACCAGGCCACGTGCAGGGCGATGTCCGACCACGGCGCGCCTAGGCTATTGGCCAGTTGCCGCCACGACTGAGCCAGTTGCGCGCCCTGACGATAGAGCTCGTTGCGCTTCAACGCCCGCACCCACGGCCCGCGCAGGGCGCGCTCGGGCAATATGCCGGCGCGGCGGGCAATCTCGGCGGCGTGGACGGCTTCCAGGTCGTCGACCGACGCGAAGGGGCGGGGATACTCCTCGCCCAGCTCGGTCTTCATCTGCTGGTGCAGCTTTTCCTGCGGCGAGACGCAGGCCCGGACCGCGGCCACGGCCGGATGCTCAGCTGGCGCGACCAGCAGGCAATCGGGCAGACGGGCGAAGGCGATCCGCACGCGGCCGCAAACAATCGCCTGGCGCTCCAGGTCGACCTGGGTGATCGCCAAAGGCTCATCGCACTCGCCGTCGTCCAGCGCGCAGCCGACCAGCAGACCAGGCTCCGCACCATCGGTCCGCAGCCAGCGCTGCAGCAGGCGGCCGTCGATCTCGGTTTCGCTCATGAGGGCGGGGATAGCCGGTGAGGGAAGCAGCGTCGACGGCGATATCAGGGTTGGCCGGCTGAGAAGGCAATGAATCGGCTTTTCGCTCTGGGCGAGTATCAGCCTCTAGCGCGCGTATGTATTGATCTTCTATGGTGAAGTTGTCGGCAGGGCGGGTGCGCGATGGGCAAGTTCGATCAATTCAAAAATGGTCTGGCGAAATTGGGTCGTGGCGAAAATCTGCCCGCACGGTCGGACGATTCCGCCACCTCAAATCCTCTTCTCACAGCCGCCAGGCAGTTATCGGCCGATCGATTGCAGGAAAGGGAGATTGATCGTTCCAAGTCTGCACATTTTGCGATCGCGCTGGATGCGACAGGCAGCATGGCGACGCTACTGCAAAGCGCCAAGGCCTCACTGAGTGAAATCATTCGCCGTGTGACGCATGAGGCGGGGCGACCCATCAAGATCCAGCTCTTTGCCTACCGCGATTATGATTGCGGCCCGCAGGTGCTGGAGAGCTCGTCGCTGAGCGGTGACGCCAACAATCTGATCGCATGGTTGTCGCGAGTCGAGGCAATGGGCGGCGGAAGCAATGATGGCGAGGCCATCGAGTTCGCACTGGGTCATATCAAGACCTTGGGCGGCTTTCGCTCGATCATCATCGCCGGCGACGAGCCACCGAATGGCCAAGTCTTCTTGGCTTCCCAAGGCAGGGCGCAGAGCCAGACCGCTCAGCAGCTGGCCGCGCGGTTTGGGGCCGACAAGACGCCGATCCATACCTTTGTGGTGGGGGATCACGGTCCGACGATCATCGCCTTCCGTGAAATAGCTGACGCGTCTGGTGGCAAGTCCGGCAGGCTGGATGGCTCGGCGGCTATGATTGACATGGCCGTTCTGGCGATGCTTGCCACGTTGAAAGGGAAGCAAGGTGTTCGGGACTACGTCGCCCGGACCGCCTTGACCTCCAACGCAGCGGCATTTGCCACGCTGCTCTTGGGCGACTCTTCCAAATGAGACCCAAGACCTGGTCTTATAGCCGAGTCGCCATGGCGGCTGTCGCTGCGAGCGTATGCGCCAATCTCTTCCAGGCCGTCACCGGGACCGAATTGTGGATCCTGGCCATGGCCAATCTGGCATGCTTGGTGATGCTCAGCACGACCGCAGTCCGCTTTCACAAGGAGAACCGTCCGGGCTTTGACCCGGTGGTCGCGGCCGAGACTATCGTGGCTTTCGGCGTCACCTCGCTGATCCTCAGTCTGGTCAGCGCGGCCTATCCTTTGCTCACCGGCGACGCCCTAGGCGATGTCTTCAAGAAGGAAGGGGTGATGCGCGTCGTGACCCCCTTCCTGGAGGGGTTGGCGACCGCCGGTCTGGCGCCGCTGTTCGCGATGGTTCTGCGGAATCGCGTGGCTGAGCTGGATGGCGCCGGCGATGCGGTAGGTGACGTGACGGGCATGACACGGGCCATGGCCGGACTGACCCGCGAGATGGAGAGCGCGCGTGCTGGCGTGATGGAGCTGCAGGCGGCGCTGAAGGCCGCGTCAGCTTCGACGAAAAGCTTGGCCGACAATGTTCAGACGGAAGGCGAGCGTTTGAAGCTCGTTCTTCTTGAAACACAGGCAGAGTTGAAAGGATTTAGCGGGGCCGCAGGCGCGGGCCGCACGGAGGTCGGCGGCTTGGCGACCGAAACAGCCAAGCTCAAATCGTCCGTGACGGACACGGGCGTGCTCATGGATGCCTTGGCCAAGTTGATCGAGTCGGTCGAACGCTTTGTGGCGCCCAGCGGGCGTCGCTGACCATGAAGATGCGATCGCGCGCCCATAGCAGTCTCCACCTGCAGATGGGACAAGAGACCCTCTATCTGCTGCTGACGTCCGCGATCTTCGTGTCGATCCTGCTGATCGCCTACATCGCCTACGAACGGCGCCACTATGAGGATCCGCCGATCGTCACCCTGCGCGAAGCGGACGGCTTCTATTTCAAGCCCGGATCCTCGCTGGTCAGTAGACAGTTCGACCAGCAGCTAAGCCAGCACGTGGCTCCGAAGCTGCGCGAATTCGCCGATCGCTACGATGCACATGTGATCGAGGTCATCGGGCATACCGACGAGGTGGCGGTATCGATGGGCAGTGGAAATCTCGACGCTACTCTAGGGCCGCTGTTCACCGGCCGGCGCGCGGCAGAGCCCGTGCCCGCCGACAACGCCGGGCTGGGCCTAGCGCGAGCGGTTGCCGTATCGCGCGCGCTGAAGCGGGCGGGTGTCGATCAGGGATATGTCATTGTTCCACTGTCGGCCGGTCCGTTTCTAAGACCTGACGATACGGTTTCGGATGGGCGGTCACGCAAGGCGGACAAGGTTCGACGGCGTATCGAGATCCGACTTCGTCGACCTCACACCCGATAGCCTTTCCGCAGGATGTCGCGTGCCTGGTTGCCCAGTACGCTGAGAGCTTCACGCCGCTCGCGTTCTTCCTTGGTCTGCTCGCCCATATCCGGGTGGTGTAGGCGCTGATAGGCGCGGAAAGCCTTGGTCACCATCGCCTCGGTCGGGTCGCTGTCGATCGACAGGCCCAGGACCTCGAGCGCCCATTTCCTGTCCTTTATCGAGCCAGGATCGCTCTTGCCGCCAGCAGATCCGGACTTGCCCGATCCGCCGCCGTGGCTCCCACCTGTTGCTCCACCAGGTCCAGCCGCACGCATGGCTTCGGCGTGGATCGCTTCTAGTTGATGGAGAACCTCTTCCAGGACGCCGAGGCTCTCTGAAACGGCGTCGATCGTCGTGTCGCGCGTCGTCTGCAGAGTCTCTGTCAGAGAATCGAACAGGCTGGTCTGCTCATCGAACTGAATACGTTCGGGGCCCGTGTCCCAGGCTTCGGGCCATAGATCGATCAACGCGTTGTAGAGCACGGCATAGCGAGATCGGGCCGCATCGAACCGCAGCATCAGGTCCTGGAGTTCTCCGGAAGAGGCCGCGGCAGCTTCTACGTCATCGGCAGCTATGGACAGTGGATCTTCCAGAGCTTCGGCGACGCTATCCAGGAAGACGTTGAAAAGGCCAATGCGGCGGTCTTCGGGCCAGATGTCGCCCTGACGGTGGATACGCTGGAAGATCGCGACCGTTCTGGCCGTCTCTCGCACCAGATCGTAGTCGCCGGAAGAAAGGCGGGCCTCGATCCGGGCCTTTACGTCGGGGCGGAGGTGCTGGAACGCGTCGCCGACCTCGACGAGCAGGTCCAGAACCGTATTGGCGCGCGCTCTGGCGGTTTCATCCCTTGCCCTCAGCGCCTTGGGCTCGACACCGATCCGATCGAAGAAGACGGAGATGCCGTCCGCGATGTCGTCGGCCTCGTCCGTAAAGCCCCAGACGTGTCCCGGAACGACCTCCAGGCCTAGTTGGTCGAAGATATCGAACACCGCCGCGCGGCGCAGTCTGCGCACTTTCAGGTCCAGAAGAGAGCCGGTGAGACCCGGCATAGCAGTGGCGCGAGCGGAGCGCGGCGAAGCCGGGGCTTCCGTGTGTGGCACGAAGGGGCGGGCAGCTGCTTCGAACGCGGTCTCGAAAACCCCGCCGGGCCGGGGTGGACTGAACGTGTCGCCATACAGAGGCGTCCGCCAGCTCGCGGCGCCGCGAAACCAAGCGATTAAAGATCTCCAGACCCCAGCGAAATCCAGCACCTGACGTCCTCAATGTCCGCGCGATCAGGCGCGCAGCTTCAGCTGTGGCGGGCGTGATTTCAACCGCTGGATCAATCGTGGCACGTTGCCTCGGGACAAGCCCTTGATTCGATCAGGTCGGCGCAAAGGGTTTCCATGGAGCTTCCGCATGACCGCCCCTCTCGCCATCGGCCTAGTCGCCCACGATGACAAGAAGGCCGCGCTGGTCGCGTGGGCGATCGCGCATGAGGACTTCCTGAAGGACAAGGCGCTGTTCGCGACCGGCACCACCGGCGGGCGGATTCTGGAGGCGTTGCCGCATCTCAACCTGGTGCGGTTGAAGAGCGGGCCGCTGGGCGGTGACCAGCAACTGGGCGCGATGATCGCCGAGGGGCGGCTAGACGTGCTGATCTTCTTCGTCGATCCGCTGTCGCCGCAGCCGCACGATGTCGACGTCAAGGCGCTGATCCGCCTGGCGACGCTGGCCGATATCCCGTTTGCCTGCAATCCGGCGACGGCGGACCTGATCGTGGGTTGTCGCGAGGGCTAGCTAGCCCGGGAACTTCATCAGGTTCGGCTTGGGGATGGCGGCCTTGAAGCTGCCGCGCGACTTGGCTGTGTCCAGGCCAAATTCCGCCCAGGCGTTGAGGAAGCCCGTCGCCGCGTCGGCGGGCGCGGCGGGAACCAGTTCCAAGGCGGTACGCTTGGCGACCGCGGCGCGGGCGGCGGCCCAGGCGTCCGGCTCGGCCGTGGCGTAGACGCCGTCCGAGGCCACCAGCTGGCCGGCTAGATCCATATCCAGGAAGCGCAGCGTCACCGCCACGTCAGCAGGCAGGTCCGAGAGGCCGTCCAGCGCCTCGGCCAGGGCCGCCAGGCTCATGCTGGCGGCGGTCGTCCGCCGTTCGCCGCCGGCCGCGCCCTTGATCGCCGCCGCGCCGGTCTCGCCATCGATCCGGCGCACCCAGGCCCAGCCGCCATAACCTGGATCGGTACGGCAGAGGCTGGAGATCCAGACGGTGACGGCGGCCATGGCGGGGCTCCGGAATCGGCGAGGTTTCCCGCTTTCTAGACCGTTTTGCGCGGCGGAGGGGAGGACGCTTGTGAACGAAAGGTAAACCGCGACTTAAAACTTAGGGTTAACGTCATTTTTAGTTCAATGAACAAAGTTCTAATAAATCATGTCGCTGCGCGGTCTCGCTTGTATTCGTCAAAGCAAGAAGTGTGCCAATTCACTACGCCTTCGCCCAATATGGTTGAAATTCGGAACATGGTGTAAAAATATGGAAAATATTTATGGTTAACGCGCGGTATACATTCGTTAACCACTTGTTAAGTGCGTTGGCTCCGGTTTTGCTGATTACGCGTTGAACCTCCGTCGGGCTGTCCCGACGTGGGACGATCCGCAAGCGGAGTGCGCGAAGCGATGTTCGAGTTCGGACGGGATTTGAAGCGGTTGTTCGGCGTCGAGGCCGACGGCGGTTTCAAGGGGGCGTGGCGTGAGGGGCTCACGGGCGGCGACACGTCGCTGCTGGAGCTCTTGGATGTTCGTCTCCTGACCAACGAGGCCCGTTCGGCCGACGTGGTCGCCGGCCGTATCGGGTCCAAAGACCGTGGCGCGCGTCTGCTGGAGGCCGCCGTCGTCTGGCGCGAACTGGCCCGCCGCAGCGGCGACGCCACGGCTCTCAGGAAAGGCGCGGCCCAGGCCGAGGCCGCCGTGAAGATCTTCGAGACCGAGCGCCGCCAGGACGCCCTGGCCGCCGCCCGCTGCGAGCAGGCGGTGCTGGCCGTGCTGGGCGCGGACCTGTTCGGCGACGAGGGCCTGGTGGCCGCCGCTTCGGCGACCCTGGAGCGCACGCCGGCGCCGCAACGCTCAGCGCTGTGCGGCGCGCTTGCCGCTGGCCTGGAAGGCCGCGCGGCGCTCTCCGAGAACAATGTCGACCGCGTCCTGGCCGCGGTCCAGGCTTATGAGGCGCCGCTGCGCGCCCTGGCCGCCGCCAAGCGCGTGAAGGGCGGTCCCGCTCGCCTGCAGCTGGCCGACCAGCGCGCGGCGCGTATCGAACTGATCCTGGCCTGCGCCGAGCGCTTGAAGGACCGCGCCCTGGCCGAGCTGGCTGCAGCGGAGGCCAGGACGGCCGCCGCCGTGCTGGATCCCGATTTCGAACCCCTGGCCTGGGCGCGGCTGGAAGGCTTGCGTGGCCAGGCCCTGGTGCTGCTTGGCGAGCTGGATGGCGAGCTGTCGCGCATCGCCGACGGCGTCGAGGCGCTGAGCGCCGCCGCCGAGGTTCTGGCCGCCGACCACAGCCCGATGGACTGGGCGCGGGCCCAGGCTTCGCTGGGCGCGGCCATGCAGGCGATGGGCGAGGCCTCGACCAGCGAGCGCGCCTTCGAGCAGGCCGTGTCGGCCTATGACCGCGCCACCGTGGTGCTGAAGGTCCAGCCGGCCCTGGCCCTGCGCGCCGTCGTGGCCAACAACCGCGCCCTCAGCCTGGCGCGTTGCGCCGAGCTGACCGCGGATCTGGCCGTGCTGGACGCCGCCGAGCTGGCCTTCAAGGCCGAGCTGGCCGCCGCCCCGGGCGGATGCGATCCGGCCAGCTGGGCCGTGGCCCAGATGAACCTGGCCCGCCTGTACGAAGCCCGGGTCGAGATCACCGGCCGCGACGATGGCCGCCTGGCCCGCGCCGGCGCCGCCTTGGCCTGCGCCTTCGACGTCTTCTCGGAACTGGGCCTGCGCTCGCTGACCGATCTGGCGGCACAAGGCCTGCAACGCCTGAAGCAGGCCCAGGCCGCCTGATCCGAAATAGGACACCGGCAGCCGAGGGGCCGCCGGAAAAAGATAAAGTAAGGGATGAACTCGTGATCGCTTCGCTCGCTCTCGCCGCCGCTCTCGCCAACGCCGCTCCGGCCAAGGCGCCTTCCGAGCTGCTGACCCCGGTTTCCGAGCCGCGCGTCGCCGTCGCCCTGCTGAACTGCCTGGTCAAGAACGACGGTCACCTGACCGGCTGCACCGTGCAGGAAGAAAGCCCCAATGACCTGGGCGTGGGCCAGGCCGCCCTGTCGATGGCCTCGCAATTCCAGGTCGACCTGCTGGGCCCGGACGGCAAGAGCCGCGCCGGCTCGTACATCCAGGTCCCGGTGCGCATCCGCATCCGCTAAGACGATCCCGAGAGGAGCGGGCCTCCGCACCCGCTTCATCCTCGGACAACTTGAAATTGACCTTGTAATTTAAGATTGTAATCTCGCTCGACGACGCAAGGCGCGAGGGGCGAGATGGCGATGCGAAACCCGGCGATGGCGGCTTGCATGCTGGCTTTCGCGCTAGGCGGGACGGCAAGGGCCGAGACGGCCGATGCTGTCGCCACCCGCGTTCGCGGCTGGGTCGAGGCCCAGTGGTCGGCGCTCCCCAAGTCCAAGCCCGAAACCGAGCAGCGCATCGGCTTCACCGGCCGCTTCACGCCGCGTGGCGGCGCGGAGATCAAGATCCGCTGCGACAGTGGGGCGGTCGGGGTGGTGACCTATACGCGCTTCGACGGCGGTGGGGTCTGCGCCGTCTATCCCTATCGTCGGCCGGACAATTTCATCTGGACCCAAGTGGCGGTGTCCGCGCCGGACGTTCCAATTGTGGACAGCGAGTTCGGCAAGAACGGCGGCGGGATGACCGACCGTGGCGGCAACAGCCTGTGGCTGGACGCCAATCCCGAAAACGAGACCCCTGAAGATCGCGCCGAGGCGGAGAAGTCGCGGGCCATGGCCGCCTGCGCGCCCGCCGACATGACACAAGCGATGGCCTGTCTCGACAAGCACTGGAGCGCCGACACCAAGCAGAGCTTCGCCGCCCTGCCGGCCAAGCAGGTGATCCTGACCCACATGAGCGTGGGCATGTGGATCCGAAACAACTGGGGCCTGTGGCGCGGCGGCCCGCTGCGCGAGTTCTTCACGGCGCGCCAGGTGACCCATCCCGACAGCATGTCCAGCGTGATCCTGGACGCCTACTGGCTGCGCGAGCACGGCTGCAAGCTGGACTGGAGCGACCCGACCGCGGTCAGGGCGCGGTTCGAGCGGGCGGAGAAGGGCGAGGGGTGTTCTTAGGCCATGCTGATCGCCGCCGTTGCCGCCCTGGTCCTGGCCGAGGTCGCTGACACCAGAATACCGAGAGGAATCGTCGAGCTTCGCGCACCGCAGGGCACGGAGCTGTCGGCTAGCTACCTGTGCCCTGGAACGAATGTGCGGCTCCACATCTCCGCCGGTTATGACTGGGTGAAGGTCACACGATACAGCGCGATAGAGCGTTCACACCGGGCGACCGACCTGAAGATGTGGAACGACGCCTTGCAAAAGGTGGCGCTGTTCTCTCATTTCGAGATCTCCTGCCAGGCCGAGAACGAGCAACTGGTCGCGATCCATGGTTGGTCCCGAACCCCGGGCGAGCGACTGACCTGGGTGGGCGCGCGGTTTTCAGGCGGCCGGCTGGTCGAGGTGCTTGGCCCCAAATGATGCCCGCGACCCACCGTCGCGCCCCCCGTTTCTGACCGTCCGGGTAACAACTCCTAACGCCCTGTTAACCATATTCCGAGCATCTTCACGCCTCGAAACAACGCGGCCAGTACGGCCGATTCCCGACGAGGCTGTGCATGAGTGGCGCCGAGGTTCTTGATGTCGGCCGGGACGCGATCTGGCTGACGCTTCAGCTGTGCGCGCCCTGCCTGATCGTCGGCCTGGTGATCGGCGTCGCCATCGGCCTGTTCCAGGCCCTGACCCAGATCCAGGAACAGACCCTGGTCTACGCCCCCAAGATCGTCGCCATCTTCGTCTCGCTGCTGATCTTCCTGCCGATGATGGGCGCGTTGATGAGCGCCTTCATGCGCCAGATCGCCGCCCGCATCGCAGGCATGTAGGAAAGGGCAGGGGCGCAACCGGTGGATTCCTTCGCCACGGCATTTCAGGTCTATGTCGCCGCCCTCGTGTTCTCGCGGGTGGGCGCCATGGTCATGACCATGCCCGGCATCGGCGACCAGTCGGTGCCGCCGCGCATCCGCCTGTCGTTCGCCCTGCTGATGGCGCTGGTCTTGGGACCGCTGGTCGCGCCGACCGTTCCGCCGATCCCCAGCACCCTGGGCGGCCTGGTGGGCGCGGTGATCCACGAGATCCTGATCGGCCTGATGATCGGCTCGGTGCTGCGCCTGTTCATGACCTCGCTGACCACGGCCGGTGAAATCATCTCGATGCAGACCACCCTGTCGTTCGCCCAGAGCACCAACCCCTCAATGCAGGGTTCGAGCACGGCGGTGGCCACCTTTCTGTCGATGCTGGGCCTGACCCTGGTGATGGCCACGGGCCTGCACCACCTGTTCATCGGGGCGATCGTCAAGTCCTACACCCTGTTCCCGTTCACCCGTCCCGTGCCGGTCAATGACGCCGTCACCCTGGCGGTGCGGACGGTGGCCCAATCGTTCACCCTGGGCGTCCAGCTGGCCGCGCCGGTGATCGTGTTCTCCCTGGTCTTCAATCTCGCTGTGGGCCTGGTCGGCCGGGTCATGCCCGCCTTTCAGATCTTCTTCGTAGCCTCGCCGCTCAGCGTGATCCTGGGCCTGTCTCTGCTGGCGCTGTCCCTGGGCGGCATCGCCATGGTCTGGACCGACCGCTACGCCGAACTCCTGCGAATTTTCAGCTAGGAGGCGCGCATGGCCGACGATTCAGATCCCGAGTCGAAAACAGAAGAACCGTCAGCCAAGAAGCTTTCGGACGCCCGCGCCAAGGGCGACGTCGTCAAGTCGGCCGACATCCCACAGCTGGCCTCGCTGGCCGGCGCGGTCTCGGTGATCCTGATCGCCGGCGGCTGGCTGACGCGCGACCTGATGAGCGCGCTCTATCCGTTCATCGCCCATGCGGGCACGATCGAGCTGTCCAGCGGCGGCGTCATGCTGGTGATGAAGCAGGCGACCATGGCCGCCCTGCCGCCGCTGGTGCTGGTGATGATCGTCGCCTCGGTGCTGGGCGTGGTAGGCAATGTCGCCCAGACCGGCTTCATGCTGACGCCGGACAAGCTGAAGCCCGAATTCAGCAAGCTGGACCCGATGAAGGGCCTAGGCCGCATCTTCGGCATGCAGGGCTTGATCCAGTTCGCCAAGTCGATCGTGAAGATCGGCGTCACGGCCCTGATCGCCTGGATGGTGCTGAAGCCCAATGTCAATGAGGTGCGCAACCTGGTCGGCATGGATGTGGGCTTGCTGATCCCCGAGGCGATCAAGCTGATCAAGAAGCTGCTGATCATGGTGATCATCTTCCTGGTCGCCACCGCCGCCTTCGACTGGTTCATCCAGCGCCAGCAGTTCATGAAGCGCATGCGCATGACGCTCCAGGAGGTCAAGGACGAGTTCAAGCAGTCGGACGGTGACCCCCACATCAAGGGCAAGCGTCGCCAGATCCAGATGCAGCGCTCGCGCCAGCGCATGATGCAGGCCGTGCCCAAGGCGACGGTGGTCGTCATGAACCCGACCCACTACGCCGTGGCGCTGAAGTACGAGCCGGGCGAGACCCCCGCGCCGCTGTGCGTGGCCAAGGGCGTCGACGAATTGGCCCTGAAGATCCGCGCCATCGCCGAGGAGCATGGCGTGCCAGTGCTGGAAGATCCGCCCCTGGCGCGCGCCCTGCACGCCAGCGTCGAGGTCGACGAGGAGATCCCCGTCGAGCACTTCGAGGCCGTCGCCAAGGTCATCAGCTTCATCATGAACGGGAAGAAGCCGCAGGCCCGTCAGCCGACCCGCGCGCGTCCGCTCTGAAGCAATCTGCAATAAACTGACCTAGCGTGCGGGAAAGGCTATTCTTTCTCCGATCGCGGGTGAGTCGCAGCCTCACCGTAGCCAGAGTAACAATGCCGCCCATGGCCGATTTTCAGCTCCAGGACAAAGCTTCGACCGGCGCGTCGCGCCGGCGCTTCGATCCGTGGCTGATCGGTGCGGCTATATTTTTCGTCGCCGCAGCCGCGTTCTCGGCCGCGCCGGCGTTGAAGGCCGGCCCGACCACCCTGGCGGGCCTGCTGCTGCTGCTGGGCGTGGCCGGCGTCGCGGTGCTGGGCCTGGTGGCCATCCGCGGCTCGGGCGCCAGCAGTGACGATTCCGACCAGGCTGAAGGCTTCGTCGAGGCCCTGAGCGAGCCGGCCGCTCTGGCCGGCGCCGACGGCCGCGTGCTGCTGGCCAACCCTGCCTGGCGCGACGTCATGGGCGAAAGCCGCCGCCTGCCCAACGGCGCGGCGGGCTCCAGCCTGTTCGCCGCCCTGGTCCAGGCGCGCAAGGGCCAGATGGCCGAGGGCGTGCTGACCGTCGGGAGCAACGACTACACCGCCAAGGTCTCGCGCCTGGTCGGCGGTCGCCTGCTGATCCGCCTGGCGCCGATCTACGTGCCCGAGCCGGTGGCCGAACTGTCGATCCCCGCGCCGGTGGTCGAACGCGCCGCCGCGCCGCAGAACGCCCTGGACGCCTTCGCCGGCGCCTCGCCGTTCGGCGCGGCCCTGCTGGAGGGCATGGAGCCTTTCAAGTCGCGGATCTTGGAGACCAACCCGGCCCTGACCGCCATGACCGGCGCCCAAGCCGGCGGCGTGTTCGGCGACCTGATCGATTCCGCTTCGCGCGCCGAGGCCGAGACGCGCCTGAACGAGGGCCGCGCCGGTCCGTTCGAGGTGCGTCTGGCCCGCGACCCCAGCCGGATCGCGCACCTCTATCTCTACCGCGCCGACGGCCGCGTCGTGGCCTACATGATCGACGTTTCGGAGCAGAAGCAGGTCGAGCTGCAACTGGCCCAGGCCCAGAAGATGCAGGCCATCGGCCAGCTGGCCGGCGGCGTCGCCCACGACTTCAACAACCTGCTGACGGCCATCCAGCTGCGCCTGGACGAGCTGCTGCACCGCCACCCGGTCGGGGATCCTTCGTATGAAGGTCTCAACGAGATCCGCCAGACGGGCGTGCGCGCCGCCGACCTGGTGCGCAAGCTGCTGGCCTTCTCGCGCAAGCAGACCGTCCAGCGCGAGGTGCTGGACCTGGGCGAGCTGATCAGCGAATTCGAGGTCCTGCTGCGCCGCCTGCTGCGCGAAGACGTCAAGCTGATCACCGACTACGGCCGCGACCTGCCGCAGGTGCGGGCCGACAAGAGCCAGCTGGAAACGGCGGTCATGAACCTGGCCGTCAACGCCCGCGACGCCGTGCGCGCGGCCAAGGGCGGCGGCATTGTCCGCATCCGCACCGCTCGCCTGACCCGCGACGAGGCTGTTGGCCTGGGTTTCCCGGCCGCCGAGAGCGACTGCGCCTTCATCGAGGTGTCGGACGACGGTCCCGGCATTCCTCCGGATGTCATGGGCAAGATCTTCGACCCGTTCTTCACCACCAAGCCGGTGGGCGAGGGCACGGGCCTGGGCCTGGCCACGGTGTACGGCATCGTCAAGCAGAGCGACGGCTGGATCCACGTCCACAGCCGTCCGGGCGAGGGCGCGGCCTTCCGCATCTTCCTGCCGATCTATGACGCGCCGCCGGCCGTCGCCGCCGCCCAGGCCGCGGCCAAGGCCGAGCCGGTCAAGCCGCGCGCCGCCCGCGACCTGTCGGGCGCCGGCCGCATCCTGTTCGTCGAGGACGAGGACGCCGTCCGCAGCGTCGCCGCCCGCCTGCTTCGCGCCCGCGGCTACGAGGTGCTGGAAGCCGCCGACGGCGAGGAGGCGCTGATCATCGCCGAGGAGAACGCCGGCACGATCGACCTGTTGATCAGCGACGTGATCATGCCCGGCATCGACGGCCCGACCTTGCTTAAAAAGGCGCGCGGCTATCTGGGCAGCGCGCCGGTGATGTTCATCTCGGGCTATGCCGAGGCCGAGTTCAGCGACCTGCTGGAAGGCGAGACGGGCGTGACCTTCCTGCCCAAGCCGATCGACATCAAGACCCTGGCCGAGCGGGTCAAGCAACAGCTGCAGGCGGCTTAACTCAGACTATTGTAAATCATGGCCGGGCCTGCGCTACTTCCGGCCATGCTTACCCGTCGCGAGGCCGTTCTCGGCCTGACCCTGCTCGCCAACCCGGCCCTGGCCACCGGCCCGTCCGTCCCACGCTGGAATATCCACGAGATTACGCTGAAGGCGGCCGCGTCCGGCAACCCTTTCGACGTCGCCCTGACCGCCGTCTTCACAGACGGCAAGACCTCGCTGAAGGTGCGCGGTTTCCACGATGGCGAAGACGCCTGGAAGATCCGCTTCAGCCCACCGAGCGAAGGCGTCTGGCGCTGGCGAACCGCCAGCCCAGTCAAGGCGCTGAACGGCCAGGTCGGGACCCTGACTGCGACCGCGCCGCGCGACCACGGCCCGCTGAAGGTCGTCGCCGGCTTCCATTTCGCCCATGCGGACGGCGCGCCCTATCGCCAGATCGGCACCACGGCCTATTCATGGGCTCAGCAAAGCGACGCCCTGTGCGCCGAGACCCTGGCCACCCTGAAGGCCTCGCCGTTCAACAAGATGCGGATGTGCATCTTCCCGAACGTGGCGGGCGAGCCGATCTTCCCGTTCGAGAAAGCCGGCGAGGGTTGGGACTACGACCGGCCCAATCCCGCCTATTTCCGGATGCTGGAAGACCGTGTCCGGCGCCTGGGCGAGATTGGAGTCCAGGCCGACCTGATCCTGTTCCACCCCTATGACGACAAGTCCGGCTGGCATGCCATGACGCCGGCGCGGGACGATCGCTACATCCGCTATATGGTCGCCCGGTTCGCGGCTTTCTCGAACGTCTGGTGGTCGCTGGCCAACGAGTGGGATCTGGTGAAGGCCAAGTCGATCGCCGACTTCGAGCGCATCGGCCAGTTGATCCAGGCCGAGGATCCATACGGCCGCCTGTGCTCGATCCACAACTGGCGTGACCTCTACGACTACGGCCGGCCGTGGATCAGCCACGCCAGCGTCCAACACGGCGCGGCGGTGATGGACGACAGCCGCGCCCAGATCTATCGCGACGTCTGGCGCAAGCCCGTGATCTTCGACGAGGTGCGCTACGAGGGCGACCTGGACAAGCGTTGGGGCGATCTGACCGCCGAGGACCTGGTCCAGCGCTTCTGGCACGGCACGGTGGCCGGGACCTATGTCGGCCATGGCGAGGTCTTCAAGGAAGGTGGGCGCTGGACGGCCAAGGGCGGCCATTTCACCGGCCACAGTGTTCCCCGCCTGGCTTTCCTGAAGTCGGTGCTGGAGGCCGGTCCGACGCCGGGCCTGGACCCTATCGACCGCACCTGGGACCAGCACCTGGGCGGCAAGGCCGGCCATTACTACCTGCGCTATTTCGGCGAGACCGCGCCAACCCAGTGGGCGCTGGACCTGCCCAAGGACGAGCTGACCGGCGGCGAGCGTTTCAAGGTCGAGGTGCTCGACACCTGGAACATGACCGTGACGGCGGTCGACGGCGAGTTCGTCATGGCCAAGAAGGACGCCTACGACCTGCACGACCCCCAGCGGCCGACCGTGGCGCTGCCTGGCCGGCCGTGGATGGCGGTGCGGATCGTCCGGCTCTAGGCGCGGGCCAGGACCGGTACTTCAGCCACCGCGCAGCGCGAAGGCTCCGATGGCCAGCACCGGCGCCCACACGCGGACGGTGCCGAGCAAGGCCGCGAAGGCGCGCGATCCGCGCCGGGATCGCCAGCATCCATCTGGCGAAACGATCGGTTGTGATCTTCGAAATTCCCGAATGGGATAGAGGCGCTAGGGTCGGGTCATGATCGACGCATGTGAGACCCTTCCCGCCGCGATCGCGGCCTATACCCAGGCTTTTCGCATCGGCGACGCGGCTGCGACGCTCGCGCGTGTTCAGCCCTCGACAGTCGTCTACGCGATGGAGGACGGCGAGGTCGTCGGCCAGACCCGCTTGGCCTGGAAGGGCGCTCCGGCCCAGCCTGCGCCGGATCTGACGACACAGGTGGTCGCCGCCTCGGTGGCCGACTGGCAAGCGCGTCATGCCGTGCGGTCGCGGATGAGCTATCCGTCGAAGCAGACCGTGGTCGCGCGGGCGGAGGAGGGGCGGAGCACCCTCGGCGCGGCGACCTGGACGTTCAAGTCGGCCTCGGGCGCGACCTATGCCGACCGCGCGATTCTGCTGCGCACACGCGAGGGTTGGCGGATGCTGGCCCTGCTGTGGGGGCGCGAGGATTAGCCCAATAGACCCGATAGACTAAGCGAGCCGGGCCTTGGCCTCGGGCGAGGCGACCTGGTCGAACAGGATTCGCAGGTGCTGGTCCTTGGCATGGTCGTTGTGCAGCTCCCACGACAGCGAGACCGGCAGGCGCAGGCGCCCGCCGTCGGGCAGGCGGGCGATCAGCACGCGCCACGAAAAGCCTTCGCCAGGATCGCCCAGCGGATCCTTGAACTCGACCGGGGCCGGATCGCGCAGGCGAAAGCGCCGCTCGGGATTGGCCTCGAACCAGGCGCGGTCGGCCTCGGCGGTCGGATCCTTGACGATCTTGGTGGTGAATTTGCGGGCCATGGCGCCGTCCTAGCACCGTTTCCATCTTCAGGTCATGACCGACCCCTTCAAGGCCATGCTGGAAGGCTTGCTGAAATGCTCTAGGTCTTTGCTTGAGAGCCCTTTTTATCCGACTGATCGTTTCGATCAGATCGGAAAGGGCTCTTGAGGCCGAACGCCACCAGGAGCCGGTCGGCAGCCGCCGAGGCAGGGAGCTCGCCCTGGCGCACGGCCGTTTCCAGGTCCGGCGCCAGCGCCGCCACGGCGGGCGCGGTCTTGAACGCGTCCTCCAGCCGGTCGCGGACCATGGCCCACATCCAGCGGGCGTCCTGGTCGGCGCGGCGCGCGGCGCGGGCGCCATTGGCGGTCATCACCTCGCGATGGCGCTGGATCTGCTGCCAGAGGACATCAAGGCCCAGACCGGTGAGGCCCGAGGCGGTCAGCACCGGCGGCGTCCAGTCCTTGTGGGCGGGCGTGAGGATATGCAGGGCGTTGCGGTAGTCGCGGGCCGAGCGCTCGGCCTTTTGCGGATCGGCGTCGGCCTTGTTGATCACCAGCAGGTCGGCCAGCTCGATCAGGCCCTTCTTGATGCCCTGCAGCTCGTCGCCGCCGCCGGGGATCAGCACGGCCAGGAAGATGTCGACCATGTCGGCCACCACCGTTTCGGACTGGCCGACGCCGACGGTTTCGACAATGACGATGTCGAAGCCGGCCGCCTCGCACAACAGCATGGCCTCGCGGGTCTTGCGCGCCACCCCGCCCAGGGCGCCGCCGGACGGGGAGGGGCGGATATAGGCGCCTCGCTGGACGCTGAGCTGCTCCATCCGCGTCTTGTCGCCCAGGATCGAGCCGCCGTGGCGGCCGGACGAGGGATCCACGGCCAGCACCGCGACCTTGTGGCCCGCCTCGACGAGGTCGCAGCCGAAGCGCTCGATGGTCGTCGACTTGCCGGCGCCCGGCACGCCGGTGATGCCGATCCGCTCGGCCTTGCCGGTCAGAGGCATCAGGCGCGAAAGCAGGGCGCGGGCGGCGGCCTGGTGGTCGGCGCGACGGCTCTCGACCAGGGTGATGGCGCGCGCCAGGGCGGCGCGGTCGCCGGCGACCAGGCGCTGCTCCAGGCTGTCGATGTCGAGACTGGGGCTCACCAAGCCCGATTAGAGGACGACGGCGGTCCCGGAAACCGAAACCATCATCATCGAGCCGTTGGGGCCGACGGTGTTGTAGTCGAGGTCGACGGCCAGGATAGCGTTGGCCCCCAGCTTCTCGGCTTCCTTGGACAGGTTCTTCATCGCGTCCTCGCGGGCGCGGGCCAGGACGCGCTCGTACGACTTGGAGTGGCCGCCGACGAAATCGCGGATCGCGGCCAGCAGGTCCAGTACGACATTGGCGCCCAGGATCGACTGGGCATAGATCGCGCCCTTGTACTCCTGGACAGGGCGGCCTTCGATAAACGGGGTCGTCGAGATCAGCATCCGGGAATCCTGGCGCGTAACAGGGTTAACTTAGGCGCAAACGCCGCCGTTCGCGAGGGGCTCCCCGGATAAGCGATACTTTCGATCGCGATGTTCGCTCAACAGGGGAATCTGGAGGCTCGGCCCTTCCGGCGCGGCGTGGCTTCAGGCAGATTGCCGGCGTTTACCGTGTCCGGAGCCGCCTGGTGATCTTCGCGAAGTCGCACATCGAGCTGCACAACATCCGCAACAATGTCGAACGGGTGAAGAAGCTCTCCGACAACGTGGTCGGGATCGGCCCGCTGGGCATCGGCCTGGACGGCCTGCTGACCTGGATCCCGGGGGCGGGCGAGCTGTACAGCCTGGGCGCCGGCGGGCTGATCGTGCTCGACGCCGTGCGGGCTCGCGCCGCGCCGATGATCGTCATCCAGATCGTGGCCATCATCCTGATCGACACCGTGGCCGGTTCGATCCCGGTGGCCGGCAAGGCGGTGGACGTGCTGTTCACCGGCCACAAGTGGTCGGCCGACATGCTGACCAAGCACATGGACGACACGATCTACTTCGAGGGCTCGCGCAAGGACGTGCAGGCCACGCAGGAGTATCGCGACCTGCTGGCCCGCATCCAGCAGGGCAAGGAACGTCGCCGGGTCGTCTTCCTGGGCTGACAGCACGAGCAACGACAAGACGGGCGGAGCGTTGAGCCAAGCATGACCGACGATCTTTCGCTCAGCGCCGGCTATTCGGATCGGCATGAAGGCCGCCGCGCCAAGGCCCATCGCGCCTGGCGCTCGGCCGAGACGATCAAGCGCCTGTCCGACCGGCTGATCGGCATCGGTCCCGTGGGTCTCGGCCTTGACGGCGTGCTGGCCTGGGTGCCGGGCGCGGGCCTGGCCTACGGCCTGGGCGCCGGCGCGCTCCTGATGTTTCACGCCATGCAGGCGGGCGCCTCGGCCGGGACCCTGGCGCGGATGACGGCCTATCTGGCGGCCGACAACCTGTCCGACACGGTGCCGGTCGCCGGCTGGCTGGTCGACACCCTGTTCCCCGGCCACCTGATGGCCGCCAAGGCGCTGCAGAAAGACATCGAGGCGCGCCACGGCCTGCCCGACGAGATCGCCGTGGAGCGCTCGAAGAAGAAGCGCGGACTGTTCCGGCGGAAGGGTTAGTCGATTACCGGCAGGTCGCCAGGGCGGATGACCAGTTCGGGGAAGGCTAGCGGCGCGATTCCGGTTTCGCGGCCGATCTCCAGCACTTCGGCATAACCCTCCGGTGTTGGCTGGCGATGGACGAAGATGCGTCGGCCGTAGGCGTCAACCACCCAATAGTCCGGCACGCCATGGCGGGCGTACAGTTCGGCCTTCAGGTTCAAGTCGCGGAGTAGGGAGCTGTCGGCGACCTCGACGAGCAGCAGAACGTCGGGGCCACGAGCATGATCGACACGGATGGCGGTCGAGTGCAGCCAAATGTCCGGGCTGGGGGACACTCGTGGCGCCAGGCGAAGCGACCCCTCAACTTGAACAGCGACGTCGTCGGCGAGCTGGCGCACAAACAAGGTCAGCAGATAGCGCTTGGCCTCCATGTGCGGCGCATTCTGCGGCGACATCTCGACCAGCTCTCCGTCGATCAGCTCGACGCGCGCATCGGGATCGAGCACGCCAAGCTCAACCATGTGGAAGACTTCGTCCAGGGTAAATCGGAACGGTTGAGCTTCCTCGCTGACCAACATGCCGTCGACCAGCGCCACCTTGTTCTCAGGCGGAACGATGCCAGCCTTTCGCAAGATGAGCGCTTCCTCCGGCGTGAACCGGTGGCGTGGCGTCTGCAGCAAGCGGACGGGAGCGTTCATACCCGAATAGTACCATACCGTACGATTATCGCACGGGCGTCTCTCACGCCGCCGCCTGCGTGTACCCCAACTGCCGGTTCAGCTGCTCCAGCAGCTCAATGGCCGCCTCCGCGATGACCGTACCCGGTGGGAAGATCGCCGCTGCCCCCGCGTCTCGCAGGGCCTGGAAGTCCTGGGGCGGGATGACGCCGCCGACGACCATCAGGATGTCGTCGCGGCCCTGCTGGGCGAGCTCGGCCTTCAGTTCCGGGGCCAGGGTCAGGTGGCCGGCGGCGAGGGACGAGGCGCCCACCACGTGGACGTCGTTCTCCACGGCCTGGCGCGCGGCCTCGGCGGGAGTCTGGAACAGCGGGCCGATGTCGACGTCGAAGCCCAGGTCGGCGAAGGCGGTGGCGATGACCTTCTGGCCGCGGTCGTGGCCGTCCTGGCCCATCTTGGCGATCAGGATGCGGGGGCGGCGGCCGTCGGCTTGTTCGAAGGCCTCGACCATGGCCTTGGCGCGGGCGGTGGTCGGATCGTTACCCGCTTCCTTCATATAGACCCCCTGGATCGACTTGATCTCGGCGCGGTGGCGGCCGAACACCTTCTCCATGGCCATGCTCATTTCACCGAGCGTGGCCTTGGCGCGAGCGGCGTCGACGGCCAGGGCCAGCAGGTTGCCGGTCCCGCGCGCACCGTCCTCCAGCGCCTTCAGGGCGCGTTCGGTCTCGGTCGGATCGCGTTCAGCCTTCAGGCGGGCCAGCTTCTCCAGTTGCTGAGTGCGCACCGAAGCGTTGTCGACCTTCAGCATTGGGATGTCGTCGGCGACCTCGGGCTTGTAGCGGTTGACCCCGACCACGCTCTGGCGATTGGCGTCGATGCGCGCCTGGGTCTTGGCGGCGGCTTCCTCGATGCGCAGCTTGGGGATGCCCTGCTCGATGGCCTTGGCCATGCCGCCGGCGGCCTCGACCTCCTCGATGTGGGCCAGGGCCTTCTGGGCCAACTCGTAGGTCAGGCGCTCGACATAGTAGCTGCCGCCCCAGGGGTCGGCGACGCGGGTGGCGCCGCTTTCCATCTGCAGGAAAAGCTGGGTGTTGCGGGCGATGCGGGCCGAGAAGTCGGTCGGTAGGGCCAGGGCTTCGTCCAGGGCGTTGGTGTGCAGGCTCTGGGTCTGGCCGTTCACGGCGGCCATGGCCTCGACGCAGGTGCGCGAGACGTTGTTGAACACATCCTGCGCGGCCAGCGACCAGCCGGAAGTCTGGCTGTGCGTTCGCAGCGAGAGCGAGCGGTCGTCCTTCGGCTCGAACTCGCGCTTCATCAGGCGGGCCCACAGCAGGCGGGCCGCGCGCATCTTGGCCACTTCCATGAAGTAGTTCATGCCGATGGCCCAGAAGAAGCTCAGGCGCGGCGCGAAGCTGTCGATGCTCATGCCCGCCGCGACGCCGGCCCGGGCGTATTCGACGCCGTCGGCCAGGGTGTAGGCCAGCTCCAGGTCGGCCGAGGCCCCGGCCTCCTGCATGTGGTAGCCGCTGATCGAGATCGAGTTGAACTTGGGCATGTTCGCCGAGGTGAAGGCGAAGATGTCCGAGATGATCCGCATCGAGGGCGCGGGCGGATAGATGTAGGTGTTCCGCACCATGAACTCTTTGAGGATGTCGTTCTGGATCGTCCCCGAGAGCTTCTCGGGGCTGACGCCCTGTTCCTCGGCCGCGACGATGTAGAGCGCCAGGATCGGCAGCACCGCGCCGTTCATGGTCATCGACACGCTCATCTTGTCGAGCGGGATGCCCGAGAACAGCGTGCGCATGTCTAGGATCGAGTCGATGGCCACGCCGGCCATGCCGACATCGCCCTTCACCCGTTCGTGGTCGCTGTCATAGCCGCGGTGGGTGGCCAGGTCGAAGGCCACCGACAGGCCCATCTGACCGGCCGCGAGGTTACGGCGATAGAAGGCGTTTGAGTCTTCCGCCGTCGAGAAACCCGCGTACTGGCGCACGGTCCACGGGTTGGTGACGTACATGGTCGGGTAGGGGCCGCGCACGAACGGCGCCACGCCCGGGAAGCCGCCGGTGAAGTCCAGGCACGCCACGTCCTCGGCGTTATAGGCGGGGGCGACTGCGACGCCTTCCGGGGTGTTCCAGGCCTCGCCCTCGGGGGGCGCCGGCGAGGCGACTTCGGTGAAGTCGATGGTGGTGAAATCGGGGAACTTGCTCATGGTTTTAAGCGCCCTCGAAGGCGGCGGCGAAGCGCACCGGGGTCAGGGCGGGGCAGCGGCTGTCGGGGCCGGGCAGGCGGACGTCGGGGGCGGCGACCGCGACTGCGTCAGGCGTCTCGACCTCCGGCGTCTTGTCGTCGGCGTTCGGGAAAGCGGTGACGCCGAGGATCTTGCGGGACTTGTCGACGAAGGCGGCTTCCTGCGCGGCGCGGGTCTTGGCGACGGCCTCGGCCACCAGGCCGCTCTCCAGCGCCTTGATGATCCCGCCGGCGGCCTCGATGGCCTGGAAGCCGCTCCAGGCGGCGCGGGCCATCTGGTCGGTCAGGCTGTCCAGGTACCAGGCCCCGCCGGCCGGATCGGCGACGCGGCCCAGATGGCTCTCTTCCATCAAAATGAGCTGGGTGTTGCGCGCCTGGCGGCGGGCGAAGGCGGTGGGCAGGCCGATGGCGTCGGTGAAGGCGTCCAGCACGATCGCGTCCGCCCCGCCGACCGCGCCGGCGAACCCGGCCGAGGTCAGGCGCAGCAGGTTCGTCCAGGCGTCGGCCTTGGCCAGCATGCGGCGCGAGGAGCGGACCTCGATCTTCGGGGCGACGGTCACGCCGCAGGCTTGCGTCACTCGCGCCCACATCGCCTTGGCCGCGCGGACCTTGGCGACGCCGGTGAAATATTCCCCATCCAGGCTGACGCCGAGCACGATCCTGCCGAAGGCGTCGTCCATCGACAGGCCCGAGCGGACCAGGGCCTTGGCATAGGCCACGGCGCTGGCGGCCATCATCGCCAGTTCCTCGGTATTGGAGCCGCCGGCCTCGTGTACGGCGCGGCCGGCAGCCAGGAACAGGCTGGCCTTGACGTAGGTCCCCGCCAGGCGCGAGGCGACCGTGGCGGCGTTGAAGACGTGGCTCTCGATCGGGCCCGGTGAGACGCCCGTCTGGGCGAAGGCGGTGAGGGGATCCAGGTGAAAGGCCAGCGGCGCATTGGGCGCGGCCTTGGCCAGGGCGCCCAGCCAGTCGGCGGCCTTTGGCCCCAGGAAACCGGCATCGAGCGCGACAGGGGCCAGGTCCAGCAGCACGCCCGACAGCGCCTTGGCCAGGTCGTCGGCCGAGCCGACCGCGACGCCGCTTTCGCCGGTCGGATCGAGTTGCAACAGCACCGAGGCCGCGCCGCCTTCCAGATCAGTGATGACGTCCTTGGCTGCGCGGGCCGGATCGGGATGGGCGGTGCGGGTGCGCAGGTCCCAGGGGCGATCGGGATCGCGGGCGCGCAGGTCGCGGGCCACGGCGACGCCGTCCTGCGCGGTGTACAGCGGCTGGATCGTCAGGCCATCGGGCGTCTTGGCCGTCAGGGCGTCGTCGAAACTCTGGCCCTTCAGGGTCTTTTCGACCAGCGCCATCCAGCGGGCGCGGGTCTCCGCGTCGCCTTGGGCGCCAAATTCCTCGGCCAGGGGCGTCGTCGCCACGGTCAAAGCGTCTCTCTCCTGCATTGCAGCATTTTTTGTCTTTTGGACCGTGATGCGCTCGTGCCCTTACGGCCGTCAAGTCTTGCCCAAATCTTCTCTTGCCTTGCAACGAAGTCGAACGCGCGTTTAATCTGATCGGTGATCACATATTCGGCGTTTCAAGCCGATCTCCGAAGGGGAGCTCCTCCATGGCCCTGCCGCCCATCCTGCGTGACCGCCTGCGTCTGCCGGTCATCGCCTCGCCGCTGTTCATCATCAGCAATCCCGACCTGGTGATCGCCCAGTGCAAGGCCGGGATTGTCGGTTCGTTCCCGTCGCTGAACGCCCGCCCGATCTCGCAGCTGGACGAGTGGCTGCACCGCATCACCGAGGAGCTGGCCGCCTATGACAAGGCCCATCCGGACGCGCCGTCGGCCCCGTTCGCCGTCAACCAGATCGTCCACAAGACCAACAACCGGCTCGAGGAGGACATCGCGCTGTGCGTGAAGCACAAGGCGCCGGTGGTCATCACCTCGCTAGGCGCTCGCGAAGACCTGAACGCCGCGATCCACTCGTACGGCGGCATCACCCTGCATGACGTCATCAACGACCGGCATGCTCACAAGGCCATCGAGAAGGGCGCCGACGGCCTGATCCCGGTCGCGGCCGGCGCGGGCGGCCACGCCGGCACGCTGTCGCCGTTCGCCCTGATCCAGGAGATCCGCCAGTGGTTCGACGGGCCGGTGGCGCTGTCGGGCTCGATCGCCTCGGGCCGCTCGATCCTGGCCGCCCAGGCCATGGGCGCGGACCTGGCCTATATCGGCTCGGCCTTCATCGCGACCGAGGAAGCCAATGCGATCGAGGGCTACAAGCAGGGCATTGTCGAGGGCCGCGCCGACGGCATCGTCTATTCGAACCTGTTCACCGGCGTGCACGGCAACTACCTGCGCTCGTCGATCGTGGCGGCGGGCCTGGATCCGGATAACCTGCCGGTCAGCGACCCGTCCAAGATGAGCTTCGGCTCGGGCGGCAACCAGGAGGCCAAGGCCTGGCGCGACATCTGGGGCTCGGGCCAGGGCATCGGCGCCATCGACAAGGTGCTGCCGGCCGCCGAACTCATCGCGCGCTTCGCCGACGAGTACGAGCAGGCCAAGGCCGAACTGGCGGCCAAGACGGCGCTTACGTCCGGAAATCATTTGGCTTTCGCCGCCGAGTAGACGGGGCGAGCACGGGGACAGGGCGTCGCCTGTCCCCGGTCTTCGCGGCGCGGTGATGCTGGGAGCGACTTCAATTTGCTCCCGGAGCCGCCATGTTCGACGAAACGACGCCCCGCCTGGGCCTGCCCTATGTGGTCGCCGCCCAGGCCCAGAAACACATCCCGATCAACGAGAGTCTCGCCCGGCTGGACGGCCTGGTGCAACTGGCCGTCGAGAGCCGGACGGTCTCGGTCCAGCCGGCCAGTCCGGTCAGCGGCGGCGTCTGGATCGCGGCCTGGGCCGGCGTGGCCGCCGGAACCCTGATGCGCTTCGAGGCCGGCGCCTGGGAGGCGCTGACGCCGTCCGAGGGCATGCTGGCCTGGGTCAAGGACGAGAACCAGATGGTCGCCTTCGACGGCGCGGCCTGGGTTCCGCTGTCGGCCACCTTCCGCAGCACCATCGCCGCCCAGACGCCGAACCTGGCCAACACCCGGCTGGAGGTCCTGGAGCAGGAGGTCACCGTCTCCGGCGCGTCGACCGCGACCAGCATCGCCATCCCCAACCGCGCCATCGTGCTGGCCGTCTCGACCCGCACCACGGCCGCGATCACCGGCGCGGCGTCGTACAACTGTGGCGTCTCGGGCGAGGCCAGCAAATTCGGCGGTTCGCTGGGTGTTTCGAAGAACTCCAGCAACATCGGGGTGATCGGCCCGACGGCCTACTATGCCGATACACCGGTGCTGCTGACCGCCATCGGCGGCAATTTCGTCGCCGGGAAGGTGAGGGTCGCCATCCACGTTCTGAGGTTCGACGCGCCCGCCGCGGTCGCCTGACGCGTTGACGGCGGCGCCCGCAGCGGCTACACGCGCCTCACCTTTGGGGAGTAGCCGCCCGCATCTATCAGCGGGCCCCGCCGTCAACACACTTGGTGCTCTTTTCTTTTTGAGAGGGGGACCATGGCGCGGGGAAGGGAAGCGACTGGAGCTTCCTTGGCGAGACCAATGGCGACGATCTCTGTCCGGGCCGGGTGGGGTTTCGACGCTATTGGCATGCGCCCGGCCCGGAGGACTATTTCAGTGGAAAGCCTGCTCGTCTCGACCCTGGTCGTGGCCATCGCCGAAATCGGCGACAAGACCCAGCTGCTGGCCATCATCCTGGCCACGCGGTTCAAGAAACCCATCCCGATCATCATGGGCATCCTGGTCGCCACCCTGGCCAACCATGCCCTGGCCGCCACAGCCGGCTACTGGGTGGCCGATTTCCTGAGCGGGGCGTGGTTCAAGTGGGCCATCGCCGTCTCGTTCATCGCCATGGCCGCCTGGGCGCTGATCCCCGACAAGGCCGATGACGAGGAAGGGCAAAGCGCCGGCCGTTACGGCGTCTTCGTGACCACGGCCATCGCCTTCTTCCTGGTCGAGATGGGCGACAAGACCCAGATCGCCACCGTCGCCCTGGGCGCCAAGTTCCACTCGATCTTCTGGGTCGCCGCCGGCACCACCCTGGGCATGATGCTGGCCAATGTCCCGGCCGTGTACCTGGGCGAGGCCGCCACCAAGGTCGTGCCGCTGAAGTACGTGCGCATCGGCGCGGCGCTGCTGTTCCTGCTGCTGGGCCTTTGGCAGGTGGCCGAGCTGATTGGGCTGTTGAAGTAGGCGCCCAGCGCTGGCTATGAGGGCGGAGCAAGGAGTTCCGCCCTCATGACTCAAGAACGGCGCGGTTGGGAGTTTTGGATCGACCGGGGCGGTACGTTCACCGACATCGTGGCGCGGCGGCCGGACGGGTCGCTGGTCACCCACAAGCTGCTTTCGGAAAATCCCGAGCACTATGCCGACGCCGCCGTGGCGGGCGTCCGGGCGCTGCTGCCGGCGGGCGCCGCCATCGACGCGGTGAAGATGGGCACCACCGTCGCCACGAACGCGCTGCTCGAGCGCAAGGGCGAGCCGACGGTGCTGGCGATCACGGCGGGTCACGCCGACGCTCTACGGATCGGCTACCAGGCGCGGCCCAAGCTGTTCGAGCGTCATATCGTCAAGCCCGAAGCCCTCTATGGCCGCGTTGTCGAGATCGACGAGCGGATGAGCGTCGAGGGGCAGGTGCTGAAGCCGCTGGATGAAGCGGCGGCTCGGGCGGGCCTGCAGGCCGCGTTCGATGTGGGCTATCGCGCCGTCGCCATCGTGCTGCTGCACGGCTTCCGCTTCACCGATCACGAGGCGCGGGTCGCCGCGATCGCGCGCGAGATCGGCTTCACCCAGGTGTCCGTGAGCCACGAGGTCAGCCCGCTGATGAAGCTGGTCGGACGGGGCGACACGACGGTGGTCGACGCCTACCTGTCGCCAATCCTGCGGCGGTATGTGGACCAGGTCGCCGGCGCGCTGGGCCACGACACCCGGCTGCTGTTCATGCAGAGCAACGGCGGCCTGACCGACGCGCGGGCCTTCCGGGGCAAGGACGCCATCCTGTCCGGGCCGGCGGGCGGCGTGGTCGGCATGGCGCGAACCGCCGGAGAAGCGGGCTTCGATCGTGTCATTGGCTTCGACATGGGCGGCACCTCGACCGATGTCTGCCACTATGCCGGCCAGTACGAGCGGGCGTTCGAGACGGTGGTGGCCGGCGTGCGGATGCGCGCGCCGATGATGAACATCCACACCGTGGCCGCCGGCGGCGGCTCGATCTGCTTGTTCGACGGCGCGCGGCTGCGGGTTGGTCCCGCGTCGGCGGGCGCCGTGCCGGGACCGGCGGCCTATCGCCGAGGCGGGCCGCTGACGGTCACCGACTGCAATGTCATGCTGGGCAAGCTGCGGCCGGCGTTCTTCCCCAAGGTGTTCGGCCCGAACGCCGACCAGCCGCTGGATCATGAGGCCGTGACGCGCGGCTTCGAGGCGGTCTCCGCCGAGATCGAAGCGGCGACCGGCAAGGCCATGACCCCGCAGGAGGTCGCCGAGGGCTTCGTCACCATCGCCGTCGAGAACATGGCCAAGGCCGTGCGGCAGATCTCGATCCAGCGCGGCTACGACGTCACGCGTTATGTGCTGGCCTGCTTTGGCGGGGCGGGCGGGCAGCATGCCTGCCTGGTGGCCGACGCCCTGAGCATGACCAAGGTGATGATCCACCCGTTCGCCGGGGTGCTCTCAGCCTACGGCATGGGCCTGGCCGACCTGCGCCTGATCCGCGAGGAGACGGTCGAGCGGCCGCTGGATGCGGCGGGCGATATGGCCGAGCGGGCGAAGATGCTCGCCGCTGAAGCCGAAGCCGCCCTGCGCGCCCAGAACGTGCCGATGGCCTCGGTCGAGACCGTGGCCAGCCTCCGTGTGAAGTACGCCGGCGCCGACACGCCGCTGGTCACGCCATTCGGCGATGCATCATCTGTGCGCGAGGACTTCGAAGAACTGCACCAGCGCCGCTTCGGCTTCACCTCGCCGACGACGCCGCTGGTGGTCGAGACGCTGTCGGTCGAGGCGATCGGGCATTCGGACGCCGGGCACACGGATTTCCAATCCGCCGCTTCGGGGAGCGTCGAGCCGCTCGCCGTATTCGACGTCCGCATGGCGGGTTCGATGCACGCCACACCTGCGTTCGACCGCGAAACCCTCGCCATCGGCGCCGAGGTCCTCGGCCCCGCCATCATCCGCGAGGCCACCGGCGCCACCATCGTCGAGCCCGGCTGGCGCGCCGCCGTCGACGCCCATCTGAACCTGATCCTCGACCGCGTCGTCGCGCTGCCGGCCCGCAAGGCCATCGGCGCCGAAGCCGACCCCGTCATGCTGGAGGTGTTCAACAACCTCTTCATGGCCGTGGCCGAGGAGATGGGTTTCGCCCTGCAGAACACGGCCTATTCGGTCAACATCAAGGAGCGGCTGGACTTTTCCTGCGCCCTGTTCAGCCGCGACGGCGACCTGATCGCCAACGCCCCGCACATGCCGGTGCATCTGGGCTCGATGGGTGACAGCGTGCGGGCCATCCGCGACGCCCGCGAGCACGACGGCCGAGGTATGCAGCCCGGGGACGTCTACATGCTCAATGCGCCGTACAACGGCGGCACCCACCTGCCGGACGTCACGGTGGTCATGCCGGTGTTCGACGCGGCGGGCGCTTTGCTGTTCTACGTCGCCGCGCGCGGCCACCAGGGCGACATCGGCGGCATTACGCCGGGCTCGATGCCCCCCACCAGCAAGACGGTCGAGGAGGAGGGCGTCCTCATCGAGAACTTCCTGCTGGTCGAGGGGGGCCGGTTCCTGGAAGCCGAGACGCGGGCGCTGCTGACCTCGGGCAAGTGGCCGGCGCGCAATCCCGACCAGAACATCGGCGACCTCAAGGCCCAGATCGCCGCCTGCGCGCGCGGGGCCGAGGCGCTGACGGGCATGGTCGCCGAGTTCGGCCAGGACGTCGTCGAGGCCTATATGGCCCACGTCCAGGACAATGCCGAGGAGGCCGTCCGCCGGGTGCTGGCGACGATGGAGAGCGGGTCGTTCGCCTACGAGTTGGACGACGGCGCGGTGGTCCGCGTGGCGATCACGGTCGATCGACAGGCCCGCACGGCCCGCGTCGACTTCACCGGCACGAGCGACCAGGTCCCGACCAACTTCAACGCCCCGGCCTCGATCTGCCGGGCGGCGGCGCTGTACGTGTTCCGCACCCTGGTCGATGACGAGATCCCGATGAACGACGGCTGCCTGCGGCCGGTCGAACTGGTCATTCCCGAGGGCTCGATGCTGCGGCCGCGCTATCCCGCGGCGGTGGTGGCCGGCAATGTCGAGACCAGCCAGGTCGTTGTCGACGCCCTCTACGGCGCGCTGAACGTCATGGCCGGCGCGCAGGGGACGATGAACAACTTCACCTTCGGCGACGACCGGCGGCAGTACTACGAGACGATCTGCGGCGGCTCGGGCGCGGGGCCGGACTTCGCCGGGACCGACGCGGTCCAGACCCACATGACCAACAGCCGCCTGACCGATCCCGAAGTGCTGGAGACTCGCTATCCGGTGCTGGTCGAAGCCTTCTCGATCCGGCGCGGTTCGGGCGGGCAGGGCGCGAACCGGGGCGGCGACGGCGTGGTGCGCAAGATCGGCTTCCGCGAGCCGATGACCGCCACCTTGCTGTCCAACCGCCGCCGCGTGCCGCCGTTCGGGCTTGAGGGCGGTGCGGCCGGCATGGTCGGCAAGGCGCGGGTCGAGCGGGCCAACGGCTCGGTGCAGGCTATGGCGGCCACGGATCTCGTCGAGGTCGGCCACGGCGACACGATCGTCATCGAGACGCCGGGCGGCGGCGGTTGGGGGAAGGCATGAGGGCCAGCGTACTCTTCGTCTGCCTGGGCAACATCTGTCGCTCGCCCCTGGCCGAGGGCGCATTCCGGGCCGAGGCGGCGCGGCTGGGCCTGGACGTGACGGTCGACAGCGCCGGCACGGGCGGCTGGCACGCGGGCGATCCGCCCGATCCTCGCTCGGTCGCCGTGGCGCGCCGCAACGGCGTCGACATCAGCGGCCAGCGGGCGCGCAAGGTGGCCAAGGACGACTTCCGGACCTTCACCCACATCTACGCGCTGGACCACGACAACCTGGAAGGCCTGCGGGCCGTGGCGCCGCGTGACGCGACGGCGGAGATCGGGCTGCTGTTGGACCTGGTGCGCGGCGACGAAGGCCGGGCCGTGGCCGACCCGTACTACGGCGACGATGCGGGCTTCGACGTGACGTGGCGGGATGTGACCATGGCGGCCAAGGCGCTGGCCAAGCGGCTCGCCAGCGAAGGCTGGAAATAGGCCCAGGGCCCGAAACCTCGTCCTTCGACAAGCTCAGGATGAGGGTTCTATTGAAGCGCGTAGGTAGCCCTCATCCTGAGCTTGTCGAAGGACGAGGGCGGGCCCTCAGTGCAGCGTCGGCCGCACAGGCGCGGCCGCTGCCACCTCAGGCTCATCGAACCGCATCGGCAGCGCCATGCCGTCACTCGCCAGGGCCATGTTCAGGAATCTCGCCATCACCGTGACGCTCTCGGGCGTGACGACCATGCCCTCGATCAGGCGGCCGGCGATCTCGGGCGAGGCGGGGCAGACGCCGCAGGCGGTGATCAGGCGCTGCTCGTCGTCGGCGTAGCCCTCGCAGCAGGGCGCCGAGACGCAGAGGGGGCGGCGAACCTGGCCCTCGATGGCGGTCATCATCAGGATGAAGGCGCTGGCCACGCGGGCCGAGACCAGGCCGCCGGCCTTCTTGGACAGTCGCTGGCCGGGCTCTTCGCCCAGCACCCGCGCCGTCACCCACTGGCGCAGCATCCACAGAAG
This sequence comes from uncultured Caulobacterales bacterium, assembly GCA_903900155.1. Lineage (GTDB taxonomy): Bacteria > Pseudomonadota > Alphaproteobacteria > Caulobacterales > Caulobacteraceae > Caulobacter. The sequence goes on from CAIUMD010000062.1 coordinate 205,840, forward strand.
GATCCGCTCGCCATCGGCCAGCCCGACCGGGCCGCAGTGATTCAGGTGAGTCTCGTGGAAAGGGTCGGGCCGCACGCCGGAAATCTCCTCGCCAAGCAGGGGGCCGACACCCGCCGTGGCGAACCGATCTCGGTGAGCGGCCCGACGCGTTCTTGCGAACACCTCGCAACTAAACGCGACGCACTCTTGCGAGTCAATCGCAAAAAGAGGCGGCGCAAAAATAGCGATCTTGGCTTAGCCGCCGAAGCCGCCCTTGAAGCCGCCGCTGCGGGCATAGCTGCGACCGCCGCCGAAGCCGCCGCGCGACACGACCGAGGTGCGGGTCTGGATCTTGGGCGGGGCGTTGCGGATAGCGTCCGGCGGATCGATGCTGGTCTTGCTGATCGTGGTGCGGCCCGTGCCGTAGTCGCGGCCCAGGCGCCCGCCGTAGGTCGAGTAGTAACCACCGCCGTACTCGTCGTTCCGACGATACATGCCGGTGCCGCGATAGCCGCCGCCGTCCAGCATCTGGCCGATCACGAAGCCAGCCAGCAGGGGCGTGAAGAAGCTGCCGCCGCCGTTCTCGCCGTTGCGCGGGACGCAGTTGCCGACGCCGTAGACGTCCTCGCAAGAGGCGCGGGCCTCGTAGCGCGGGGCGTTCTTCTGGTCGTCCTTCTGGGCCGAGGCGTACGAGGTGTCGCACTGCGCGTCGGACACTTCGTTGGCGGCCTTGCATTCCTCCAGCGACTTGTAGCTGAAGGCCTGAACCTGCTCACCGCGGTTGGGATCCCAGCTGGCCTGGGGGCTCGGGTCGTCGCAGCCGGACAGGGTCAGGGCGGTGGCCCCGGCCAGCATGGTGGTGAGCTTCAGCGAGCTTGAGCGCTTGCGCATGGTCCCGTTTCTCCTCAGGTTTCTGGCCTCACGAGGTCATGCAGGCGGCGTTCAGCAGGCCGACCGTGATCGAGATGCCGGCCAGATAGACGCCGATAGAGGTTTCGTTGTTCTCGACCCGCGCCTTGACGTCGCGCAGGGCCAGCAGGCGCACGCCGGTGAAGGCGGCGATCTGGACGATGCCGGCCACGGTGGCCCAGGCGACGAACTCCAGCAGGCTGACGGTTTGGCTCAAGGCCGAGGCCAGGGGCAGCGCATAGCCGATCAGCGCGCCGGCCAGGGCGATGGCGGCCGCGATGTTGCCATCCCGGATCAGCGCCTTCTCGTTGTAGGGCGTGACCCACTGGTAGATGTACTTGAAGGCGATGGTGAACAGGCCGGCCGCGAAGAAGGCCAGCAGGAACGCCGTCGCGCCGTCCTGGAATGCGCTGAAGTCGAACATCTGGCTTTGGCCCCTCATCAAGCTCTGAATTCGCCCACCGACAGCGGCAGGCCGATCATCGTCTCGTGGCTGACGTCCTTGCTGTCCTCCGGCTCCAGCGTCAGCGCCAGCAGCAGCTCACGCCCGTCGCCGCCGGCGAGGTCGCGGTGGAACAGCATGGCGGTCTGGAACAGCCGGCGGTCGGGCTGGTCGGCCTCGCGGTCGTAATAGACGTCTTCCCACAGGGTCACAGGATCCTGCTGCTCGGCCTCGTCGCCGAACCACAGGCGGGTATAGGCGGGCAGGCCCTCGGGCTGGAACGTGCGGGCGGCCAGGCGCCGACTCCACAGCTCGCGATCGGCGCGGTCGGCCGGATACTCGCTGGCCCACGGCATGAAGATCGTGAAGTCGTTGGCTTTCTGGCCTTCGCGATCGTCCGAGACGACCTGGAACAGGATCTCGTCGTCCGTATAGAAGCGGTGCACGAACGCGCCGTCGTTCAGCTCGATCAGGCCCTGCGCGGTGATCTCCAGCGTGTCGCGGTCGAGCGCGAATTTGGTTTCCGCGCCCAGGCGTCGCCAAGCCAGAGGATCCAGCACCACGGTCCGGCCGATCGTCACGTTGCGAATGACGGGCAGGGTGGGGCGGGCGCCCTCTTTTCTGCCGAAAAGTTTTCCGAACATCGCGCTGCGCGAGCCCTCAAATGCCTGGCCGGCATACCTATCTGAATGGGGATGCCGGCTCTACCCCAAGGCGCGCTTGCCCTAAGGAGAAGTCGGCCGCAGGATGCCGTCGAACGACGCCTTGTCAAGCGTACATGTTATGCGTACATGTAACGCATGCCGGTAAAGCCGACCAGAAGCGCACAAGCCGCTGAAAGAACCCGGGCGTGGCGTGAAGCCCGCCGGGTCGCCGGCTTCGTGAAGATCGAAGTCTGGGCGCCGGCGGCGTGCAAGCCCGACATCCTTTCGGCCGTTCAGTCCATCGTCGTGGAATCGGCGCGTGGGCCGGCTCTCAAGACCAACCCCCATCCCCCAAAGGGCGTCAGACACATGGACTCCGTAATCGACACCGCCTGGACGATCCACAGCCTGCGCGACGCGTTGGCCGAGAGCGCTCTGGTGCGCCCGGACGAACTGACCGCCACCGTCATCGAGGGCGTCGAGCCGGTGCTGCTGGTCACCATGCACGAGTTCGGCGACCTGCCGGTCTATGTCAGCGGCGGCGCGCTGCAACTGGTCGTCTCGACCCTGCTGTGGGCCTGCGACGAGCAGAACGACCGCGCGGCCTTCAACGAGTTCCTGCTGAAGGCCCAGAAGATCGTGCCGCTGTCGAATTTCGGCATCACCTCGGTCGAAGGTCGTGACTATTATGAGCTGATGGGCGAGATCTCGTCCAAGACCACCTTGCAGACGCTGGTCATCGAGTTGCGCACCCTGGCCGACAACGCCATCGCCGCCGCCAGCGACCTGCGCGAGTCGTTCGAAAAAAGCCGCGTCGCGGCCGCTTAAAGACCAGGACCTGGAGACCTAGTATGTCGATCTGGAGCAAGCTCTCGGCCCTGTTCCGCGGGACCGCGTATGACGGCGCGCAGACCATCGTGGACGCTAACGCCTTGCGGATCCTGGACCAGGAGATCCGTGACGCCGACAACGCCCAGGGCAAGGCCCGCGACGAGCTGGCCAAGCTGGTCGCCCGTCGCCGCAGCCTGGAGACCGAAGTCGGCCAGCTGACCGACCAGTCGCGCAAGTACGAGTCCTCGGCTCGCGCGGCCATGAACAAGGGCGACCAGGCCCTGGCCCTGGAAGTGGCCCAACGGATCGCCGACCTGGAAAAGGACGCGACCCAGAAGGCCGGCCAGATGAACGAGCTGCGCGCCGCCGAAGAAAAGATGCGCACGGTCATCTCGCAGACCGACGTCAAGATCGAGGCCCTGCGCCGCGAGATCGAGATGGTGAAGGTCAATGAGAGCGTCCAGAAGGCCCAGGCCGCCGTCATCTCGCGCTCGGGTTCGGCCAGCGGCGTCGTCGGCTCGGCCGCCGATAGCCTGAAACGCATCAAGGAGCGCCAGTCGGTCCGCGAAGAGCAGTTCCGCCTGCACAACGAGTCCGAGGACCGCAAGACCGGCGCCGACCTGGACGCCAAGCTGGCGGCCGCCGGCATCCTGCCGGGCGGTGGCGGCGCCGAGGACGTGCTGGCCCGCCTGATGGCCCCGAAGGACGAGGCTCTGCCCGCCCCGATGCTGGCCATCGAGGACAAGGTGAAGGTCGGCCCCAATAGCGGCAATAGGGACGGCTCGGACGCCTGATGCGCCGTCTCACCCTGACGCCTCGGTCGGACTGGAAGTCCAGGGCCGAGGCGGTCGGCTTCACCTGGCATCACGCCGACGGCCGACGTTATTGGGACGAGCGGGCGGCCTACGCCTTCACGCTCGAACAGATCGAGGGTCATATCGAGCCCGCGACCGAGGCGCTGCACAAGCTGTGCCTGGAGCTGGTCGAGGACGCCGTACAGAGCGACGCCCTGATGGCGCGCCTGCAGATCCCGGAAGCCTCGCGTGACGTGGTCGCCGCCTCGTGGAAGGCTAGGGATCCCTCGCTGTATGGCCGCTTCGACTTCTTCTACGACGGGGCGGGGCCGCCCAAGCTCTACGAATACAATGCCGACACCCCGACCAGCATCTATGAGGCGGGCGTGTTCCAGTGGCTGTGGCTGGAAGACCTGATCCAGCGCGGCGCGCTGCCGGAGAGCACGGACCAGTTCAACAGCCTGCACGACCAGTTGGCCGAGCGGTTCAAGGCGATCTTCCCGAACGGCGGCTTCGTCCACTTCGCCAGCGTTCCGGACTTCGTCGAGGACCGCCAGACGGTCAGGTTCCTGGAGGACATGGCGACCCTGGCGGGCCTGGAGCCCAAGTTCGTGCCGATCCAGGAGATCGGCCTCGACGCCGACGGCCGCTTCGTCGACCAGGACAACTACATCATCGGCGCGATCTTCAAGCTGCATCCCTGGGAAGAGATGCTGCGAGAGCCGTATGCGGCCAATATCGCTGGCTCCAAGACCCTGTTCCTGGAGCCGCCGTGGAAGGCGGTGTTGTCGAACAAGGCGTTGCTGCCGCTCCTGTGGGAGCGCCATCCGGGCCATCCGAACCTGCTGGAGACCTATTTCGACGACGACCCCAAGGTCGAGCGGCTGGGTAACAGCTACGCCCGCAAGCCGCTGTTCAGCCGCGAGGGCGCGAACGTCGAACTCTGGAAAGACGGCCGCAAGGGGCGGGTGCTGGACCAGGGCTATGGCGAGGAAGGCTGGATCCGTCAGGAACTGAGGCCGCCGCCCAAGTTCGGCGTGAACTATCCGGTGGTCGGCTCGTGGGTCATCGGCGACCAGCCGGCCGGCATCGGCGTGCGCGAGGACCGGGGCCGGGTGACGCGCGACCGCTCGCGCTTCGTGCCGCACATCATCGAGGGCTGAGGGCCCGAACCTCGTCCTTCGACAGGCTCAGGATGAGGTTCTACTGCATATGCCCTGATCCTCATCCTGAGCTTGTCGAAGGACGAGGATCACGCGCGGCGTTTGCCGTCTGTTTCAACCCGGTAGGAAACCGGTATCATTCCCTGGATATCAAGGCGTTCAACGACAATGACGCCTTCGGGGAGAGACGTCCGCATGACCCGCCAAGCCGCCCTCGGCCTTGCCCTCAGCCTGCTGGCTGCGCCGGCCTTAGCCAGCGTGATCGGGACCAACGTCCCGGCCCAGCCGATCACCGCCGCGCGGATCGCCCAGCTGCCGGCCGCCCAGCAGCCGGCGTGGAAGGCCTACCTCGCGCGTTCGGACGCCCAGGAGAAGGCCGACCGCGCCGCCCTGGCCGCCGAGCTGAAGCCGGGTGAGACCGCGCCGCCTCCGCCGCCGACTGGCCATGGCGACGGCGGCATGCCGCTGAACAAGGACGCGGCCTGGTACGCCTCGCCCGAGGCTCGCCACGTGGCCGATGTCATCATCAGCTTCCAGACCCCGGCCGGCGGCTGGAGCAAGAACCAGGACCGCACCGGCGCGCTTCGCCTGCCGGGCCAGCCCTGGGCCTCGGACAACAATTCAAAGTACCTGACCGAAAACGACTTCGACGCCGCCCGCGACCCCAAGTGGGGCTATGTCGGCACGCTGGACAACAACGCCACCATCACCGAGCTGCGCTTCCTGGCCAAGGTCGCCCTGGCGACGGGCAGGGACGGCGAGGCCTACCGGACCAGCTTCCTGAAGGGCGTGCGCTACCTGCTCAACGCCCAGTTCCCGAACGGCGGCTGGCCGCAGGTGTGGCCGCTGGAAGGCGGCTATCACGACGCCGTCACCTTCAACGACAACGCCGTCTCCGAGGCCGCCGACCTGCTGACCGAGGTGTCCGAGGGGAAGCCCGAGTTCGCCTTCGTGCCGGCCGACCTGCGCGCCAAGGCCGGCGTCGCCGCCAAGAAGGGCCGCGAGGTCATCGTCGCTTCTCAGATCCGCGTCGACGGCAAGCCGACCCTCTGGGGCCAGCAGGCCGACCCGTTCACCCTGGCCCCGGTCGCCGGCCGCAACTTCGAGCCGCCGGCGCTGTCGACGGGCGAGAGCGCCGACCTCTTGACCTATCTGATGAGCCTGCCCGACCCGACGCCGGCCGAGATCACGGCTGTCCACGCGGGCGTGGCCTGGCTGAAGGGCGCGGCGATCATGGGCAAGGCCTGGACCGGCGGGAAGGGCAATCCCGAAGGCCGCCGCCTGGTCGAGCAGCCGGGCGCGGGTCCGCTGTGGTCGCGCTATTACAGCACGGCCGGCCAGCCGGTCTTCGGCGAGCGCGACAAGACCCTGCGCGACGACGCCAACGAGCTCTCGCTGGAACGCCGCAACGGCTATGCCTGGTTCGGCGCGGGCCCGGCCAAGGCGATCGCGATGTACGACGGCTGGGCCAAGACCCACCCGGCCAAGTAGCGCCCTAGAGCGAACGCAGGATGCGGACCGCCTCGGCCACGGCCGCCTGGTCCGTGTCCCGCAACTGCGGCGGCACGAAGCCCATGGCGCCCAGGCGCGAGGTCGGATCGGCGCCGGGCAACGTCCCGGCGAACGAGCCGTGCACCTCGCGCACGCCGGTCTTGCGGACCAGCTCGGCGACATTGCTGGCCCGCACGCCCGCGCCGGCCAGGATGGCGATGCGATCGCCGGCCTGCCGCACCAGCACGGCGATCTGCTCGGCGCCTTCGGGCGCGGTCAGGGCCCCGCCCGAGGTCAGGATGCGCTCGAAGCCCAGGTCGATGGCGATCTCCAGCGACGCGGCCTGGTCGGCCACGAAGTCGAACGAGCGGTGCAGGGTCATGCCCAGGCCCTCGCAGTGCTTGGCCAGCATGCTCAGCGCCTCGACATCCAGCTCGCCGTCCGGGCGGTTGGCGCCGATCGCAACGCCGGCCAGGCCGTAACCGCGCACCGCGTCGATGTCGCGGCGCATGACGTCCAGGTCGCGCGCGTCGAAGCAGAAGTCGCCGTTGCGCGGCCGGATCATCGGATAGATCGGGATCGGCGCCTCCGCCGCCAGCGCCATCAGGCCGGGGGCGGGGGTCAGGCCCTGCAGGCCCAGCGCCGCGCAAAGTTCGATCCGATCCGCGCCGCCCGCGATCGCCGCCGCCAATCCGGCGGGCGTATCGACACAGACTTCCAGAAGGATGCGGCCTTCTTGACGACTAGGGGGGGCGGCCATGGTGTCTTTCCAGGTCATGCTAGGGAATCAGCGCGGTCTTCTTGGAGCACACGGATGTTGAATCGTAGAGGCCTGATCGGCGCGTCTCTGGCCGGATCGGCGTTGCTGAGCGGCAAGGCGTCAGCGGCCCAAGGAAAAAATGGCGAGACCATCACCAAGCTGGATGGCCCGTGCGTGATCTCCACCTGGGACTTCGGCGTCGCCGCCAACCAGGCCGCCTGGGCGGTGCTGTCCAAGGGCGGCCGGGCGCTGGACGCCGTCGAGGCCGGGGCGCGGATTCCCGAGCAGGACCTGAAGAACCACAGCGTCGGCCGGGCCGGCTATCCCGACCGCGACGGCCACGTCTCGCTGGACGCCTGCATCATGGATGAGCTGGGCAACTGCGGCTCCGTCGCGGCGCTGGAGCACATCGCCCACCCGATCTCGGTCGCCCGCCGGGTGATGGAAAAGACCCCGCATGTGATGCTGGTCGGGGCTGGCGCCCTGCAGTTCGCGATCGAGCAGGGCTTCACCTACGAAGAGCTGCTGACGCCGGATTCCAAGGCGGCCTGGGAGGCCTGGAAGAAGGACGCCAAGTACGCGCCCAAGGCCAACAGCGAGGCCCTGGACTACGGCAAGACCACGGGCCAGCTGGGTACGCCGGGCGGGGCGAACAACCACGACACCATCGGCATGCTGGCCATCGACGCCAAGGGGAACATTGCCGGCGCCTGCACCACCAGCGGCATGGCCTGGAAGATGCGCGGCCGGGTGGGGGACAGCCCGATCATCGGCGCGGGCCTGTATGTCGACAACGAGGTCGGCGGCGCCACCTCGACCGGCGTCGGCGAGGAGGTGATCCGCAATGTCGGCAGCTTCCTGGTCGTGGAGCTGATGCGCCAGGGGCGCTCGCCCGAAGCCGCCTGCCGCGAGGCCGTCGAGCGGATCCTGAAGAAGAAACCGGCTGCAAAGGACATCCAGGTCGGCTTCCTGGCCGTCAACAAGAAGGGCGAGGTCGGGGCCTGGGCGATCCAGAGCGGCTTCAGCTACGCGCTGTGCGACGGCAGGAAGCAGGACCTGCTGCTGCCGGGCAAGGCGACCTATCAGGTCGCTTCCTAAAGTGGGTAGGCGCTGGCGTAACGCGGTTATAGCGTGCCGTTCCAAAACCTCAGGAGGAGACCGCCATGTGCGATGACGACATCCATCCCGGCCTCGTGCACGATCCTCGCCTTTCGCGCCGCGCCTTCGGCCTGCTGACGGTGGCGGCCACCGGCGTCGCCTCGGTCGCCCGCGCCGACGACACGGTCGAGGAGAAGGACGTCATCATCAAGACCGCCGATGGCGAGTCCGACGCGGCGCTGTTCTACCCCAAGGCCAAGGGCAAATATCCGGCGGTGCTGCTGTGGCCCGACGTGATGAGCCTGCGTCCGGTGTTCCGCGACATGGGCCGCCGCCTGGCTTCGGCCGGCTATGTGGTGCTGGTCCCCAACCTCTATTACCGGGTCAAGAAGGCGCCGGTGATCGAGGGGACGTTCAACTTCGCCAACCCCGAGGACCGCGCCAAGCTGACGCCGATGCGCGCCTCGGTGACGCCGGCCGGCACGTTCAAGGACGCCGAGGCCTATGTCGCGTTCCTGGACGCCCAGCCCCAGACCGACAAGGGCAAGAAGATCGGCGTGCAGGGCTACTGCATGGGCGGTCCGCTGTCGTTCCGCACCGCCGCCGCGGCGCCGGGCCGGATCGGCGCGGTGGCCACCTTCCATGGCGGCGGCCTGATCACCGCAGACGCCGACAGCCCGCACCTGCTGATCCCCAAGACCCACGCTTCGTACCTGATCGAGATCGCTGACAACGACGATCAGAAGGAGCCGGACGTGAAGGACAAGCTGAAGGCCGCCTTCGCCGAGGCCAAGCGCCCGGCCCAGGTCGAGGTCTTCGCCGGCGCCGCCCACGGGTGGACGGTGAAAGGCAGCCAAGTCTACAACGAGGTCGCCGCCGAGACGGCCTGGGCCAACCTGCTGGCGCTGTACAAGAAGGCGCTGGGGTAGGGCCCGGCGCATCGAAATCGAGCAATGACGGGAAGGCCCGCGTCTCCGACGGCGCGGGCCTTCGGCAAATCAGTCTCGAAGGTCGATAGCGTCCCGTCATGACCATCCGACCGCTTTTCCGATCCGCTTTGGCTGCGATTGTGGTCGCGTTGACCTTGGCGGGCGGCGCTCAGGCGCAGGCCCCGATCAAGGTCAAGGTCTTCGTGGCCGCGATGTTCGAGATCGGCGAGAACACGGGCGACCGCGCCGGCGAGTTCCAGCCCTGGTACGAACGCTACTGGCGCCAGAGCGCGCCCCAGGCCGTGAAGGGCGGGCGCGCATGGCGCCTTCGGTCATGGTCGGCGCGCACATGACCGGCGACACCTTCTTCCATGGCCCCGGCTTGTCGCAGCAGGCCCAGTACATCGCCAAGCTCTACGGCGCCGACGACTATGTGATCACCGAGATGGAAGCCGCCGCTTTGGCCTTGGTGATCAAGCGGCAGTGGGGAACGGGGCGGATCCTGAGCCTGCGCGGCGCTGTCAATTTCGACCAGGGCGCGCCGGGCGAGACGACCCTGCAGCACCTGGACCCGGCGCCCGGCCAGACGGCCGGCGGCTTCGCCGAGACCGTGGCCAATATCGGCGCGGTCGGATCGCGGGTCGTGGACCACATCGTCGCCGATTGGCCACGGTGGCAGGACGGTCCGCCGCCGCTCTGAATCCTTTCACGGCGCCGCTCTTGCGGAAAGATAGGTAGGATGCTATCTAATTTAGATAGGAAGCTACCTATTTAAAAAGATCGCTGTTCCATGATCTCGCCCCGCACCCTCGATGAACGCGCCTTCGCTGGCGCCCTGCTGCGCCTGGCGCGGGTCTACCGCAAGGAAGTCAATCGCGCCCTGGCCGCTCACGGCATCTCGGACGCCAAGGCCATGCCGGTGCTGCACATCGCCCGCGCGGGCGGCGGCATGCGCCAGGGCGCGCTGGCCGAGGAGATCGGGGTGGAGGGACCGTCGCTGGTCCGCATCCTGGACCAGCTGGCCCAGGCGGGCCTGGTCGAGCGTCGCGACGACCCGTCCGACAAGCGCGCCAAGACCCTGCACCTGACCGACGAGGGGCAGGCCCTGGCCACCGTCGTCGAGGACGCCGTGCAGGTGGTGCGCGCCCAGATGCTGGCCGGCGTCAGCAACCTGGATCTTCAAGCCGCCGTTCGCACCTTCGCGGCCTTCGAGGCCGCCCTGGACGCCGCGGCCGGGCAGGGGGTCTAGCCTCCCATGCTCCCCAAGTTCGATCGGCATACGCTGCTGTTCTCGGCAAACAGTTTCGCGGCGGCGATGCTGGCCCTCTATATCGGTTTCGCCCTGGGCCTGCCGCGCCCCTACTGGGCGATGACCACCGCCTATATCGTCAGCCAACCGCTGGCCGGGGCCGTGCGCTCCAAGGCCGTCTACCGCGTGCTGGGCACCATCCTGGGGGCCATGGCCGCCGTGGCCCTGGTCCCGAACCTGGTCAACGCCCCCTGGCTGCTGTCGCTGGCCCTGGCTTTGTGGGTCGGCGGCTGTCTGACCATCTCGCTGCTGGACCGCACGCCGCGCAGCTATGTGCTGATGCTGGCCGGCTATACCGCCGCGATCATCGGCTTTCCCAGCGTGAGCCAGCCCGGCGCGATCTTCGACGTCGCCGTGTCGCGGGTGATCGAGATCGGTCTGGGCATCCTCTGCGCCACCCTGACCCACAGTCTCGTTTTTCCGCGCCCGGTCGGCACGGTGCTGCGCCTGCGCCTCAAGACCTGGCTGGGCGAGGCCGACCGCTGGGCGCTGGACGTGCTGCGGGGCGAGGACGCGCAGGCCATCGCCCGCGATCGCCGCCACCTGGCCGCCGCCGCCAGCGAGATCCAGATGCTGGCCGTCCACTTGCCGTTCGACACCTCGCGCCTGCGCGAGACCACGGGCGTCGTCCGGGCCCTGCACGAACGCATGCTGCTGCTGATCCCGCTGCTCTCCGGTCTCGCGGATCGCATGCAGGCCCTGCGCGAGGTCCGTGACGACCGTGTCCGCGCCACGCTCAACACCGTGGTCGCCTGGGTCGAGGCCGGCTCGCCGCGCGACGAAGGTCTCGACCTGATCGAACGCCTGCAGGACCTGGCCGCCCGGCGGCGCGGCGCGGGTTGGGACAGCCTGCTGATCGAGAGCCTTTTGGTGCGCCTCTCCGAAGCCGTCCGCGCCCTGGCCGAGGGCCACGCCCTGCTGGTCCGCCTCTACGATCCAGATGCGCCGCTGTCGCCCGGCTTGGAAGCCACGACCCGGGCCAAGGGGCTGCGCCCGATGCACGCCGACCTGCCGCTGGCCCTGCTGTCGGGCGGGGCGGCGGCGATCGCCATCCTCTTGTCCTGCGCGGCCTGGATCCTGGCCGGCTGGGGCGACGGCGCGGCCGCGCCGGTGATGGCGGCGGTGTTCTGCTGCTTCTTCGCGGCGATGGACGATCCCGTGCCGGCCATCAAGAACTTCGGCCTGTTCTCGCTGGTCTCCCTGCCGCTGGCGGCCGTCTACATGTTCGCCATCCTGCCGGCGATCGACGGCTTCCCCATGCTGCTGCTGGCCATGGCCCCGCCGCTGCTGCTGCTGGGCCTGTACATCCCCAACCCCGCGACGATGGGGGCCGCGCTCGCCGTGCTGATGGGCTTCTGCAACGCCCTGGCCCTGCAGGAGACCTTCAGCGCCGACTTCGCCGGGTTCCTGAACGGCAATCTGGGCCAGTTTGTCGGCCTGCTGTTCGCGATCATGGTCACGGCCGGCCTGCGCTCGATGGGCGTGGACGCCAGCGCCCGGCGCCTGCTGGTCCGCACCTGGAGGGGGCTGGCCCGCCTCGCCCGCGCCCGTCAGGCGCCCGAGCCCGCCGCCTTCGCCGCCATCCTGGTCGACCGGCTGGGCATGCTGACCCCCAAGCTGGCCCAGGCCGGAGAGCGCCACGACTTCGTCGGCGTCGACGCCCTGCGCGACCTGCGGGTCGGCATGAACCTGGTCGCCGTCCAGACCGCCCGGCCGGACCTGCCGCCCGAGGGCAAGGACCAGCTGGACGCCGCGCTGGACGGCGTCGGCGACCACTTCGCCGCCCTGGCCGCCGGCCAAAGCCGCAAGCCCGGCGAGGACCTGCTGGCCCGTGTCGACGCGGCCCTGCGCAGCCTGTCGATCGCCCCGGCCGCCTCGGCGGCGCAGGGCGTCTCGGGCCTGGTCGGCCTGCGCCGCAACCTGTTCCCGGAGGCCCCCGCCTTCGTTCCGGAGATCGCCCGATGACCGGTGAGCTGAATATCGACGGGGTCTTCCTGTCGTCCGTCCTGGTCTCGGCGGTGATCGCCCTGGCCGCCTCGTTTGTCCTGCGTCGCGCCCTGTCGAAGGTCGGAGCCTACCGCTTCGTCTGGCACCCGGCGCTCTTCGACACCGCCCTGTTCGTCATCCTGTGGGCCGCCGTCGTGACGGTCCCCCCTTTCCACTTTTAGGCGCCCCTGAAGTTCTAAGCCATGCCCCCGCTGAAATCCGTTCTGATGACCACCGCCCGCGTCGCCGTCACCGGCGCCGTCGTCATCGCCGCCCTGGTCGGCGGCAAGGCGCTGTGGACCCACTACCAGGTCGATCCCTGGACCCGCGACGGCCGTGTCCGCGCCGACGTCGTGCAGGTGGCCCCCGACGTGTCGGGTCTGGTCACCCGCGTCGACGCCGCCAACGACCAGACGGTCAAGGCCGGCCAGCCCTTGTTCTATGTCGACCGCGAGCGCTACGCCTTGGCCCTCAGGCAAGCCGACGCCGCCGTCGAGGCCCAGCGCGCCGCCCTGGCCCAGGCCCGCCGCGAACTCTCCCGCAACCGCGCCCTGGGCGACCTGGTCGCCGCCGAGGTCACCGAGCAGAGCCAGTCCAAGGTCGAGCTCAGCCTGGCGGCCTTGGACCAGGCCCTCGCGGCGCGGGACGTCGCGGCGCTGAACCTGAAGCGCACCGTGGTGCTGGCCCCGACCGACGGCTTCCTGTCGGACCTCACCTTGCGAACCGGCGACTACGTCACCGCGGGCAAGCCGGTGCTGGCGCTGATCGACAGCCGCTCGTTCCGGGTCGAGGGCTATTTCGAGGAGACCAAGCTGTCGGGCCTGCGCATCGGCCAGCCGGTCAGCGTCAAGGTGATGGGCGAGGACCGGCCGCTGAAGGGCCACATCCAGTCGATCGCCGCCGGCATCGAGGATCGCGACCGCGCCGCCAGCGGCAACCTGCTGCCCAACGTCAATCCGACCTTCAGCTGGGTGCGCCTGGCCCAGCGGGTGCCGGTGCGGGTGGCCCTGGACCAGACGCCGCGCGACCTGCGCCTGATCGCCGGCCGCACCGCCACGGTCGCGGTGGTGGGAGCGGGTCGATGAGCCCGCTCAGGACTTTGGCGGTCGCCGGCTCGCTGCTGGCCCTGACCGCCTGCACAACCGTCGGCCCGGACTACAAGCTGCCGGAGCAGGCCAAGATCAACGTCCCGACCGCGCAGGGCCCGTTCCTGGGCGCGGCCTCGAAGGCCGTCAGTCAGGACCCGGTCCCGACGGGATGGTGGAAGCTCTATGACGATCCGGTCCTGAACGGCCTGATCGAAGAAGCGCTGAAGGCCAATACCGATCTGCGCGTCGCCGCCGCCAACCTGGCGCGCGCCCAGGCCATTGTTGGTGAGGCCGACAACGCCGGCACGCCCAAGTTCGGCGCCTCGGCCGCCGCCATGCACGCGCGAGAGTCCGGCGAGCAGTTCCTCAAGGCCGAACAGCTGCCGGTCGAGAACTTGGCCGATGTCGGGGTCAAGGTGAGCTACCAAGTCGACCTGGTCGGCCGCCTGAAACGCGCCTCCGAGGCCGCCCATGCCGACGCCGAGGCCTCGCAGGCCGCGCTCGACCTGGCCCGCGTCAGCGTCGCCGCCGACGTCGCTCGCGCCTATGTCGAGGCCTGCGCCAACGGTCACGAACTGGCGGTGGCGCAGCGCACCGTGGATCTCCAGACCCGCAGCCTGGACGTCACCCGCAAGCTGGTGAAGGCCGGTCGTGGCACGGTCGTGGACGTCACCCGCGCCCAGGCCCAACTGGATCTGTCGCGCGCCAGCCTGCCCGGCTTCCAGAGCCGTCGCCGCGCGGCGCTCTACAAGCTGGCCACGCTCACCGGCAAGCCGCCGGCCGAGTTCCCCAAGGCGATCGAGGCCTGCGTCGCGCCGCCGACCCTGAGCAAGCCGATCCCGGTCGGCGACGGCGCGGCCCTGCTGAAGCGCCGCCCGGATGTGCGTCAGGCCGAGCGCACCCTGGCCGGCGCCACCGCGCGGATCGGCGTCGCGACGGCGGCCCTCTATCCCAGCATCACCCTGGGCGCCGGCGCGGGCTCGACGGGCCTTTTGGCCGATATCGGCACGGCGCCGGCTAATCGCTGGGGCCTGACCTCGCTGATCACCTGGACCCTGCCGAGCGAGGGCGAGCGGGCGCGGATCCGCCAGGCTGAGGCCGGCGCGGATGGTGCTCTGGCCAAGTTCGACGGTGTGGTGCTGACGGCTCTGCGCGAGACCGAGACCAGCCTCGACGCCTACGCCCACGACCTGCAGCGGCAAGCCGCCCTGAAGGCCGCTCGCGACCAGGCCCAGTTGGCCGAGAGCCAGGTCCAGCGCCTGTATCGCGCCGGCAAGAGCCCGTATCTGGCGGGCCTGGACGCTCAGCGCACCCTCGCGACGGCCGAGGCGCAGCTGGCGACGTCCGACAGCCAGGTGGCGGCCGATCAGGTGAACCTGTTCCTGGCCCTGGGCGGCGGCTGGGAGCGATAGGCGCCGCCACGCGCCTCCGCTACACGGGGCTGTTTCCCGCGTAGAGGTCGCTCGTGCCGCTTGATGCCCCGCCGCCCCCGGTCTCCGCCGTCGTCGTCGAGGCGCCCAGGCTGCTGCCCCTGCCCGGGCAGAACGCCTTCTCCACCGCCTATTACGACGCCGCTGAGCTGAGCGCCCAGGCGCGCCTGGACGACGTGTTGAAGATCACGCCCGGCGTCTCGCTGTTTCGCCGCACCGGCAGCGATGCGGCCAATCCGACGATCCAGGGACTGTCGCTTCGCGCCGTTGCGCCCTCCGGCGCGGGCCGAGCGCTGGTGACCCTGGACGGCGCGCCGCAGAACGACCCGTTCGGCGGCTGGGTGATCTGGACCGCCTTGCCGGGCGAGGGCCTGTCCGGGGCGACTATCGTGCGAGGTGCGGGGGCGGGGCCTTACGGCGCCGGCGCGCTCACCGGCGTCGTGGCTCTGCGCGAGCGGGCGACGGGCGGCGGCCTGAGCACTTTCACGGCCGAGGCGCGCGAGCGGAACGGTTGGCGCGCGGCGGGGAGTTTTGGGACCGACCATTTGCTGCTGACCGCCAGCGGCTCGCGCACCGACGGCTATCGTCCCGTGCGCGGCTCGGCGGCGGGCGCGGCCGACGCGCCCACGACTCTGGAAGATGGCTCGATCGCCGCGCGGGCGCAGGGCCAGGTCGGCGACGTGCGCTGGGCGGCGCGGGTCGGGGCGTTCCAGGAAAAGCGCGGCGCGGGGCTGTTCGGGGCCAAGTCGAACGCCACCGGCAGCTCGCTGGCCGTGACCCTGGCGACCGACACCTGGCGCCTGCAGGCCTGGGCGCGGTCCAGCGACCTGGAGAACACCTCCGCCGCCGTCGCGGCCGGGCGCGTCGGCGCGACCCCGGCCAACGACCAGTACTCGACGCCGTCCAGCGGCTATGGCCTCAACGCCGCCTGGCAGGGCGCGCTGGGCGAGTGGACATGGGAGCTTGGCGGTGACGTTCGCGCGGCCGAGGGGCGGACCAACGAACTCTTCCGCTACATGGCCGGCGCCTTCACCCGCCAGCGCACGGCTGGGGGCCGCACCCTGGTGGGCGGGGTCTATGGCGAGACCGCCTGGAGCCGGCCGGACTTCATCCTGGTCGCCGGGGCGCGCCTGGACGGCTGGCGCTCATACGGCGGCGTGCGGCGCGAGCGGGACACGGCGACCGGCGCCCTGATCCTGGCCGCCCCGCCGGCCGACGCCTCGGGCGCGACTCCGACCGCCCGCGTGGGCGTCCGCCAGCGGCTGTCCGGCGAGACCTGGCTGCGCGGAGCGGCCTATGCCGGCTTCCGGCCGCCGACCTTGAACGAACTGCACCGCCCGTTCCGGGTCGGCAACGACGTCACCGAGTCCAACGCCGCGCTGAAGCCCGAGACCCTGTACGGCGTCGAGGCGGGGCTGGCGGGCGAGGGCGCGGTGCGCTGGAACCTTAGCGCCTTCTACAACCAGGTCCGGGATCCCATCACCAATGTCACGATCGGCATCGGGCCTGGGAGCTTCCCCGTCGCCGGCTTCATCCCGGCCGGCGGCGTGCTGCGACAGCGCCAGAACGCGGGAGCGATCAACGCCTACGGCCTGGAGGGCGATGTCGCCGCCGATCTGTCGCCGGCCTGGAGCGTCCGCGCGGCCTTCTCGGCCACCCATGCCCGCGTCGAGGGCGGCGGCGCGGTCGCCCAACTGGATGGCAAGCGGCCCGCCCAGGCGCCGGCCTTGACCATGACGGCGGGCCTGCGCTGGAAGCCGGTCGACCGCCTGAGCCTCGACGCTGACCTGCGCTACGAGAGCAAGCGCTATGAGGACGACCTGAACCTGCGGACGTTGAAGGCCGGGACGGGCGTCGATCTGCGCGCGGGCTGGGCGCTGTCGCCAACGTCGGAGATCTATCTGGCCGCCGATAACGCCTTCGACGCCAACCTCGCGGTGGGCCAGACAGCGGACGGCGTCGCCAGTTTCTCGGCGCCCCGCACGGTCTATGTCGGTTTCGCCCTCCGGCGCTGACGCCGACCTGGAGCATTTTCCGATCCGAACGGATCGGTGAAATGCTCCAGGTCTTTGATTGAGAGCCCCTTTTTTCCGACTGATCGTTTCGATCAGATCGGAAAGGGCTCTAGGCGCCTGGTTCGCGGCGAGGCGTCAGGTAGACGCGGCGGCCCTCGGGGTGGGCCTTCATGTCCAGCAGGGCGGCGATCATGGTCAGGGACTCGGTCGGCCGGTCCAGCTTGAAGCGACCGGTGACCTTCAGCTCGCCCAGGCTGGGATCGTGCAGCGCCACGCTCTGGGTCGTGTAGCGGTTCAGGCGCGCGATCACGTACTTCAGCGGCAGGGCGTCGGCGTCCAGCCAGTCCGAGCGCCAGGCCTGGTAGCTGTCGGCTTCCAGCCGGCCGGCGACCGGCGCGCGGTTCGAGGCCAGCATCAGCCACTCGCCCTTGCCCACGCGGCGCTCGGCGCCGTCGCGATTGACCCGCACCACGCCGTCGAAGACCCGCACCTGGACGGCGTCGCTGACCAGCTCGACCTCGAAGGTCGTGCCGACGGCGGTGACCTGGGTGTCGCCGGCCTGGACGCGGAAGGGGCGCTTGGCGTCCTTGGTCACGTCGAACACCGCGTCGCCCTTGGTCAGGGCGATGTCGCGCGCGCCGCGGCTGTAGCGCACCGAGACGCCGCTGTCGGCGGCCAGGGCGACGACGGACTTGTCGCTGAGCTGGTGCTCGGCGCGCAGGCCCAGCGGTGTGGCGAATTCCACCGGCTTCTCGACGCCGGCCAGATAGGGACGGACCAGCGCCACGGCAGACAGACCCGCGACCAGGGCGATCCCCGCGGCGATCAGGCCGAGGCGAGAGCGCTTGGCGATGGGCGCAGCGCGCACGCGTTCGGCGGCCTCCAGCAAGGCGGTGTCGCGCTGGGTGTCGCGCATCAGGCCGAAGGCGGCGGCGCGGCCGGGGCCGTTGGCCAGCCAGCTCTCCAGTTCCTTACGTTCGTCGGGCGTCAGTTCGGGCAGGCGGTCCACCCAGTCGGCGGCGATTTCCAGCTCGTCCTCGGACGGCAGTCGCCAGTTGTCGTTAGCGCGCATCGCGGCCGCTCCCTTCTCGCGCGGCGTTGACCGCCGCGTCCTGCATCGCGCCGGCCAGTTCGGCCATGGCCCGCACGAGGTGTTTCTTGACGGCCTCGACATTGATCCGCAGATCGTCGGCGATGGCCTGACGTGACTGGCCGTCCAGGTGACGGCGGATGAAGATGTCGCGGCGCAGGGGCGAGAGGCGCTTCAGCGCCGCCTCGAACACCGCAGCCCGCTGTTTGTGCTCCAGCACCGCGTCGGGCAAGGGCAGATCGCAGCCGAAGTCCTCGTCGCCGATCGGCGCCTCGCGTTTGTCACGCCTTGCCTGTGCATAGATCAGCGAGTCGGCCACCCGATAGGCATAGGCCAGCGGCTGGGTGATCTCCTGCTTCTGGGCCTGGCGCATCACGGTGAGGAAGGTCTCCTGCAGAATGTCCTCGGCGCGCCCCGGGTCCTTGGACCGGCGCACGATATAGGCCGCGAGCTTGCGCTCGTGGGGCCGCAGCACCGCGATGATGTCGGTCATGGCGCTTCCGGTCGGCATGGTCGTGCGCGCGTCCATGTCGGGTAGAGGCGCGGGACGACCGAACGGGGACAGGAAGAAGATGCTTTTCCGCATGGACGTCAGAATTCGTAGGTCACGCCGAGCGTGACGGTGCGGCCGCTGACCGTGCGGGCGGTCAGGCGCTTTTCGGTGATGTCGGTGTACTGGGTGATCGGCGCGTCGGTGATGTTGACGCCTTCCACCACGATCCGCAGGCCGCCGGCGGTGTTGTAGTGGGCGGCGAAGTCGATGTTGTTGCTGGCCTTGTACCCCGACCCGATCGAGCCCTGGCCGCCGGGACCGTCCAGATAACCCGAGCGAAACGCCGACGAGATCCGCGCGCCCCAGCGCCTGGTCTCGTAGTAGAGCGTGGCGTTGGAGGTCCATTTCGACAGCTGGAACAGGTTCAGCATGATCGAGGCGTCGTCGATCAGCACGTTGGAGCGGCCGGCCGCGCGGGTGACGTTGCCGACGAAGCCCAGGCCGTCGAACGGGGCGGGCAGGAAGTCGAAGTCGCGCTGCACCGCCAACTCGATCCCGCGGATCGACGCGCCGTCGCCGTTCACCGGCCGCACGAAGCTGTAGACGGTGTCGGGGCCGTTGCCCGGCGACAGGAACTCCAGCGGATAGCCGGTCGAGCCGTAGGTCACCGAGTTGGTGGCGGTGGTGATGAACGAGTCCATCCGCTTGTAGAACAGGCTGACGGCGAAATAGCCCTGGCGGCCCTGATAGACCTCCAGCGCGCCCTCGACGGCGTCGGCCAGGAACGGCCGCAGGTTGGGATTGCCGGCCGAGATGGTGCCGCCGAACGGGGCCGAGTTGACGTTGCCGGCCGCGCGCAGGTCCGACAGGCTGGGGCGGCTGATGTTGCGGTTGGCCGAGACGCGGGCGACCACCGAGGGGGTGATGTCCAGGGCCAGGTTCAGGGCCGGCAGCACGCCGTCATAGGTGCTCTTCAGCACCGCCGGCTCCAGCCTGGTCCCGGTGTTGACCATGCCCGCCGAGGTCAGGTCGGTCGTGTACCAATGCAGGCCCAGGTCCCCGCGCCAGCTCTTGTCGCCCACGAAGCCGCGGGCGCGGGCCATCAGATAGGCGGCCCAGGTCTTTTCGGTGATCGAATAGTCGGCGCCGGGCTGGTCGTCGGCCTGGGAGAGGTCGCGTGGCAGGCCCAGACGGGCGAAGGTCGCGTCGACATCGCCGACGACATAGGGGCGCAGCGAGGTCTCGAAGATCAGCTGCTTGACCGCTTCGGGCGCCGGCTTGCCGGTCGGATAGTCGGTGCGGCCGCGCCGCGAATAGCCGTCATTGCGGAACGCCTTGTATTGCAGCCCGCCTTCGATCGTCAGGGTGGGAGCGGCCTGGTAGTCGATGTCCAACCGGCTGGTGGTGAACTGGTTGACGACCTGGTCCTCGCGGGTGTCGGCCCGCATCAGGCTCCACTGGGCGGGATCGGCCGGATCGAAGCCGTAGGTGTTGCTGGCCGCCGCGTCGCCGTCGCGCAGGTCGTAGCTGAAGGCCTTGTTGCTGGCCTGCAGGAAGATCTTGTCGAAGACCGGGCCCTCGAAGTCCGACTTGGAGTAGCCGGCCATGGTGCGCAGGCGCAGGCGATCGGCGGCTTGCCACTCGCCGCTCAGCGCGCCCTGCAAGAAGACCGTCGAGTCCTCGGAGCGCTTGTGCTCGCTGCGCAGGTCCACGCCGCTGGCATAGTCGGCATAGACCAGGGTGTCGCCCCGGATCTGCGCGGCGCGCAGGCGCTGGGTTCCCTTGACGTCGCCGGTCAGCGGATTGTCGCCGGCGGAGGCCAGCGAGAACTCGTCACGATCATTGGAAAGACGACCGTACAGCAGGTCGGCGCCCAGCTTCAGGCGATCGCCGGGTTCGTATTGCAGGGCGAGCGTGACGCCCAGGCGGGCGCGGTGGTCGAACCAGGTCGAATAGCTCTGCGCCACGGGCGCGACGATCCGCTTGGCCCCTGTCGCGTTGATCAGGCGCTCGGCGACCTTCGGATCGACGCCGAGCCCGACATTGGCCGCGCCGAAGGTCACCGGGGTCCAGCCCCAGTTGCGATAGCCGTACTCGTTGGCGTCGTTCTCGCTGTAGGCCACCGAGACCAGCGCCCCGAAGTCGCCCCAGCGCCGCGAAGCCAGGGCCGCGAAGCGCGGGCTGACCGTACTGGTGGCGCTGTTGGTCAGGGCCTTGGCCGAGAAGGCCAGCTTGTCGTCCGGATAGTCGAATGGCTTGGCCGTGCGCAGCTCGACCGTGCCGCCGATGCCGCCCTCGTCCTGGTCGGCGGCGTAGGATTTCCATACCGTGACCTTGTTGAACAGCTCGCTGGCGAAGATCGAATAGTCGAAGGCCCGGGTCCGGCTGACCGAGCCGCGATTGTCCATGCCCGAGGCGGTCGAGGCCGAGACCTCCATGCCGTTCAGCTGGGCGCGGGTGAAGTCGGGACCCAGGCCGCGCAGGGCGATCTGCCGCCCCTCGCCGGTGTCGCGCGAGATGGTCATGCCGGGCACGCGCTGCAGGGACTCGGCCAGGTTCAAGTCCGGGAAGGCGGCGATGTCCTCGGCCAGGATCACCTCCTGGGCGCCGGACACTTGGCGCTTCAGGTCGCGGGCGTGCTGCATGGTCTCGCGAAAGCCGGTGACGACGACGGAGTCGACCTGGGTGGCGACCTCGGGCGACGGGGCGTGGCGCGCGGGCGGCGGCGGCGGCGCGGCCAGCGGCGAGGCTTCGCGCAGGACATAGCCGCCGCCGGCCGCCACGACCCGCAGGTTCTGGCCGTCGATCAGCCGCTCCAGCGCCTGGCTGGGCGTCAGCAGGCCGCGCACGCCCCGGCTGGTGCGATGCCGGATGTCAGCCAGGGTCATCACCGGCATATCGGCCTGACGGGAGAAGCTGTTCAGGGCATGAGAGAGGTCGCCGCCCTCGATGGCGAAGCGCCGCGGGACCTCGGCCCGCGCGGCCGCGACGGCGGCCAGGGCCAGCATCGAGCCGGCCAACACCGACCCCGAACGCGACAGCCAGGCGCGCCGTGCCGCCATCAGGGTCCTCATAACGGCGACTGGCAAAGCTTCCGACGCCTCGCGAACCCCTACAAACAGCGCATGTCAGTAATTTGAAGGTTCTGTGGACGGAGTGACCGCACTGCCCGGGCGTGGCCCCCATGCAACGAAAAGAAGGGCCACGCAAAAAGAAGGCCGCCGTCCGGGAAGGACGGCGGCCCCAAGTTCAGGGGATCAATAAGGGGGTTAGAACTCGTAGGTCGCGCCGATCAGGATGGTGCGACCCGCGCTGGTGTTGACCTGCGTGCGCTGGGTGGCCACGTCGGTGTACTGCCGGGTGTGCTCGTCGGAGAGGTTGATGCCCTCCAGCGTCAGCTTCAGGCCCGGCGCCACGTTGTAGTGAGCGGCGAAGTCGATGTTGTTGGTCGCCTTGTAGCCGCCGCCGATGTTGCCGTTGCCGCCGGCGCCGTCCAGGTAGCCGTCGCGATAGGCCGTCGACAGGCGCATGCCCCAGGTGTCGGTCTCGTAGTAGATCGTGGCGTTGGCCGAGTACTTCGACAACTGGAACAGCGGCAGGGTCACCGGCTGGCCGCTGATGATCACCGGCGAGGAGCCGTCGGCATAGGTGCCGTTGGCCACGACGCCCAGGTGGTTGAACGGCGCGGGCAGGAAGTCGAAGTCACGCTGGAACGCAGCTTCCAGGCCCTGGATGTCGGCGCCGGGGCCGTTCACCGGACGGCTGACGTTGTACAGGATCGAGCCGTCCTGGCCCGGCAGCAGGAACGACAGCGGGAAGCCCGTCTGCGAGTAGGGCATGATGCTGGTCTGCGAGGTGATGAACGACTTCAGCTTCTTGTAGAAGACGCCGACCGTGAACGAGCCGACCTTGCCGTCGTAGAACTCCAGCGAACCTTCGATCGAGTCCGAGGTGAAGGGCGTCAGGTTCGGGTTGCCGGTGCTGATCGTGCCGCCGAACGGGGCGGTGGTCAGCGAGCCGGCGGCGGCCAGGTCGCCCAGGGCCGGACGGCTGATGTCGCGGTTGGCGCTGAAGCGGACGACCAGGCCTTCGTTGACGTCGACGGCCACGTTCAGGGCCGGCAGCCAGCCGTTATATTTGCGCTGGATCGACACCGGCTGGAGGCTGGTCCCGGTGTTCAGCGTGCCGTCCGAGGTCAGCTGGGTCGCGTAGTAGCGGACGCCGGCGTTGGCGCGCACGCCCTTGCCCAGGATCTCGGTGTTCAGGTCGTATTGCAGGTAGGCCGCCTTGGTCTCCTCGGTCACCGTGTAGTTGGTGCCAGGCGTGGCGAACTTGGCGCCCTGGGCTTCCAGGTCGCGCGTCTGGCCGATCAGGGCGTAGACCTGATCAACGTCGCCGACGACATAGGCGCCCAGCGACTTGAACGGCACGACCAGTTTCAGATTGTCCGGGATCTTGGTGTTGGCCGGGACGTTCTTGAACTGCTTGTCGCTCCATTGCGCGCCGAAGTTCTTGAACTTCTTGTACGAGACGCCGGCCTTGAAGCTGGAGGTCTCGCTGACGGCATAGTCGCCGTCGAACTTGGCGTTGGCATACTCCGAGGAAATGCGATTTTCCTGGGTGTCCATCCGCATCAGGTCCCACTTGGTGGGATCGGTCAGGCCGGGGCCATAGGTGTTGACCGGCATCGACGGGCGGTCATCGAAGCTGAAGGCGTAGTTCTTGGATTCCAGGAACACCTTGTCGAAGACCGGCAGGGCGTAGGTCGACTTCGAATAGCCGACCAGGCCCGACAGCAGCAGCTTGTCGGTGGCCTGGTACGAGCCGCGCAAGCCCAGCTGGTAGAACTTAGTCTTGTCCTCTTCGCGGTTGAACTCGCTGCGGATGTCGATGCCGGTGTAGCTGGCGGCGACCAGGGTGTTGCCCTGGATCACGGCGCTCTGCATCACCTGGGCGCCAGTGATGTTGCCGGTCAGGCTGTTGATGCCCGAGGTGGCCAGCGAGAAGTTCTGGCGGCTGTTTTCCAGCTGGCTGTACAGGCCGTCGAAGTCCAGCTTCAGCTTGTCGCCCTGGTACTGCAGGGCCACGGTCGCGCCCAGGCGCTTGCGGTGGTCGAACCAGGTCGAATAGGTGTTGGCCTGCGGGGCGAAGATGGTCGGGGTGGCGGCCGTCAGCTTGGCGGCGTCGGCGGCGCTGACGCCCGGACCGATGTTGGCGGCGTTGCCCCGGATGGCGCCCCAGTTGAAGCTGCGATAGCCAAATTCGTTGGAGTCGTTCTCACCGTAGGCGATCGAGGCCAGGGCGCCGAAATTGCCCCAGCGGTTCGAGATCAGGCCGACCACGCGCGGGGTGACCTTGCCGTCGGCGTTGCTGTTGCGCTGGGCCTTGGCCGACAGCACGGCCTTGAAGCCGGCATAGTCGAACGGCTTGGCGGTCGCGAGCTGCACGGTGCCGCCGATGCCGCCTTCGTCCTGCTCCGCCGCGTAGGACTTTTGCACCGTCACGCGGTTGAACAGTTCCGAGGCGAACAGGCTGAAGTCGAAGGCGCGCGAACGGCTGACGCCGCCGCGGTTGTCCATGCCCGAGGCGGTGTTGCCCAGCACTTCCATGCCGTTCAGCTGGGTGCGGGTGAAGTCGGGGCCCAGGCCCCGCAGAGTGATCTGACGGCCTTCGCCGCTGTCGCGCGAGATGGTCACGCCCGGGATGCGCTGCAGCGATTCCGCCAGGTTCAGGTCGGGGAAGGCGGCGATGTCTTCGGAGACGATGACGTCCACCGCGCCGACGGCCTTACGCTTCAGGTCGCGGGCGTGCATCAGGCTGTCGCGGAAGCCGGTGACGACGATCGCGTCGATCTCGTCGGCGGCGGGCTCGGCGGCCGGAGCGGGCGCGTCGGCCGCGTGGGCTTGCGCCGCGCCCAGCAGGGCGACGGACAGCGCCGTGGTGGTCAGAAGGTTGAACTTGATGGCTTTTTTCATGGCCCCGATCCCTTGCGGTTCTGGTGACGGGACGGGGAGGGTTCCCCGCGATCGTCGGCCGGGGAGAGGGCGCTGAGCCGCCGCCGGGGACAGGTTTGGCCCTGGGTTTTATGTGAAATGTTTGCGACGGATGGCGGGGCGATCCGTTGGCTGACGATCCGCAGCGCGGGGCGTTGGTCCAACCTCACCACGACTTCATGCAATCGCCGCGCCGGCCGACGTCGCAGTCTGACGGCTCCCACAACGGAGCTGCGACCATGGACGAAACCCAAGCCTTCACGACCGCCCGACGCGGCCTTCTGGGCTCAGCCCTGATCGGCGTCTTGGCCGCCGGGCTCGCGGGCCCCGCGCAGGCCGCGACACGCGCCGTGGACGCGCCGACGCAGCACATCGACGTCGGCGGTCGAAAGCTGGCCTATCGCAGCATCGGAACCGGCCAGCCCCTGGTGCTGTGCACGCGCTTCCGGGGCACGATCGACGACTGGGATCCGCTGTTCCTGGACAGCCTGGCCGGCCAGGGCTTCCAGGTCATCACCTTCGACTATTCGGGCCTGGGCTTTTCGACCGGCGAGCCGACCCTGAACCCGTTCGCCTGGGCCAAGGACGCCGGCGACCTGATCGCGGCGCTGAAGCTTCCGTCGGTGGTGCTGCTGGGCTGGTCGCTGGGCGGCATCGCGGCCCAGGCGGCGCTGTCGATCTTTCCCGACAAGATCAGCCATCTCGTTTTGGTCGGCGCCACGCCGCCAGGTCCCGTGGTCAAGCTGGCCGAGCCGCTTTTCTATGAGGCCGCGGCGCGCGAGAACGACTTCGAGGATGAAGTGATCCTGTTCTTCGAGCCGAACGCGCCCGCCAGCCGCGCCGCCGCCAGGGCCAGCCATGACCGCATCGCGGCTCGCAAGGGGGAACGCGCTCCCGCCGTTCCCTACAAGTGGGCCGCGCAGAACCTGGGGGACAAGCCCAAGGCCAATCCGTTCCCGGCGCCGCCGATCCTGGCGATCCTGAAGTCGACGACGATCCCGATCCTGCACATCGGCGGCGACCACGACCTGATCTGTCCGATCGAGAACTGGTACGCCCTGAACGACCAACTGCCGACCTTGCAGCTGCTGACCTATCCGAACGCCGGCCACGGGCCGCAGCACCAGCATCCGGTGTCGAGCGCAGCGCACATCGCGACTTTCGTGAAGGTCCGGGACTAGGCGGCTAACTGTTTGGGATCTTTTCGGAATGGTGGGGGTCCAAGCTTTGCTTGGACCCCCATGGTGCCACGACAGGGACTCGAACCCTGGACCTCAGCCTTACCAAGGATGCGCTCTACCACTGAGCTACCGCGGCGAAGAGGAGGGGCGTATAGCGAGGTGAATCGCGAACGCCAAGCCCAAAATCGTCTTGACCGCAGAACTTTGTCGCCGCACCCCCGGCGCATGCCGATCAGCGACGACAAATCCACCCGCGAAGCCAAGCTGGCCGAGGCGCTCAGAACCAACCTCCGTAAGCGGAAAGCCGCGGCCCGTGGGAGTTCTGGCGGTGACGTGGATCTCGCGGTCGCCGCCGCCGAAGCCGCGCCCAGGCCATACACCGCCGTTCGAAGCTTGTTGGGGATAACTCACCGCGACGGCGAGCGGGTCGCCTTGACGGTCGAGCTGTCGGCCCCGTTTCCGAATCCGGACGGCGAGGGCTGGGCCGTGGCGGTGCGGCTGGCGGGCGACGGCGGCCAGTTCGACACCGAGCACGGCAAGGCCGCCTTCGGGCGTGACGGCCTCTCGGCGATGCGCAAGGCGATCGAGCTTGCCCAGGTCGCCCTGGACATCGCCGGCGCGACCCATGACCTGCGCTGGGCCGAGGACGAGCGCCCCTACGACCTCTCGGCCCCGATTTAACAGGCGAATTTCGGTGTGGAGCCCTTGCAACCCCTCTTGCAACGGATAGAACCCGCCCCTCACATGTGGACCGCGCGGCGACCCCCGCCCCCGCGCGTTCGAGGGACTTGAATGGATCGCATCGCCATCACCGGCGGCGCGCGGCTGAACGGGTCGATCCCGGTCAGCGGCGCCAAGAACTCTGCCATCAAGCTGATGGCGGCCAGCCTGCTCACGGACGAGCCGCTGCGCCTGACCAATATGCCGCGCCTGGCCGATACGCGCTTCCTGGGCAAGCTGCTGTCGCGCCTGGGCGTCGCGGTCACCGAGAGTGACGGCTTGGACGGTCAGCAGACGCTGCTGCACGCCGCCGAGATCACCAGCGGTTTCGCGCCCTACGACCTGGTCCGCCAGATGCGGGCTTCATTCAACGTGCTGGGGCCGCTGGTCGCCCGCTCGGGCCAGGCCAAGGTCTCGCTGCCCGGCGGCTGCACCATCGGCGCGCGTCCCGTGGACCTGCACCTGCAGGCGCTGGAAGCCCTGGGCGCCAAGATCGATCTGCATGAAGGCTATGTCTACGCCCAGGCCCCGCGCGGCCTAAGGGGCGCGGAGATCACCTTCCCGATCGTCTCGGTGGGCGCCACCGAGCACGCCATGCTGGCGGCCGTCCTGGCTGACGGCGTCACGGTGATCCACAACGCCGCCTGCGAGCCGGAGCTCGTCGACCTGCAAGAGTGCCTGAACGCCATGGGCGCCAAGGTCGAGGGCGCGGGCGCCCCCACCATCACCATCACCGGCGTCGCCCGCCTGCACGGCGCGACCCACGCGGTGATCCCCGACCGGATCGAGATGGGCACCTACGCCGTCGCCGCCGCCATGGCCGGCGGTGAGGTTCGCCTGACCAACGCCCGTCCGGGCCTGATCGACAGCCTGCTGACCAAGCTGGAAGAGGCCGGCGCCGGCGTCGAACACACCGCCGACGGCTGCATCATCCGCCGCAACGGTTCGCGCCTGAATGCCGTCGACATCGAAACCGCGCCGTTCCCGGGCTTCGCCACCGACCTGCAAGCCCAATTCATGGCCCTGATGACCACCGCCAACGGCGAGAGCCGCATCCGCGAGACCATCTTCGAGAACCGCTTCATGCACGCCCCCGAGCTGATGCGCCTGGGCGCCGACATCTCGGTCTCGGGCGGCGAGGCCCGCGTGCGCGGCGTCGAGCAGCTGGAAGGCGCCGAGGTGATGGCCACCGACCTGCGCGCCTCGGTCAGCTTGGTGATCGCCGGCCTGGTCGCGCGCGGCGAAACCACGGTCAGCCGCATCTATCACCTGGATCGCGGCTTCGAGCGCCTGGAAGAGAAGCTGGGCGCCTGTGGCGCTCAGGTCCGTCGCATCAAGGGCGACGGCGAGCCGGAGCTCTAGACGATGGCGGACCCCAAGCCCCTGCGCCTGCTGGCTCAAGACGCCGAGGATCTCGGCGTGCTGTCGGCCGCCCTCCAGGACGCCGTGGCCAAGATCGGCGACATTCGCTGGGACGCGCAAGCGCGCACCCTGACGATCGCCTGCAACCGCTTCCGCTGGGAGGCTGAAGGCAAGAAGGGCGAGCGCGTGCGGTCGGCCCTGCAGTTCGGCGACGTCGCTGGCGTCCAGGCGCGCAACCTGCGCCGCGACGCCAAGGGCGCGATCGTTTCGCTGATGTCCATCGGCTTCGAGCCGGCCGAGGAGGCGCCCGCCGGCCTGGTGGTGCTGACCTTCTCGGGCGGCGGCGACATGCGCGTCTCGGTCGACTGCCTGGACGTGGCCCTGGCCGATGTCTCCGACCCGTGGACCACGCCCCGGACCCCGGGCCACGCGGACTAAACACGCCGCTTGGGAATTAGGCGCCTGCTCAATCCCTGAGCGGCGCCTTTTTTCTGACCTTTCGGCGGGCAGGGACGGCGCCGGGGATTCGTCCCACGCGCTAGTGATCGGCGGCCCAATTCTCCCGAGACGCGAGCGGCGTTAGGTTAACGCCATGCGCCCGTCAGAGGCGCGGATCGTCCAGGGAGGCCGCGATGGCCCGGAAGTCGTCCTATGCGGCTGGCGAAGCCCAGCCGGTTTTCTTCCGTTCGTGCGACATCTCCAAGCCCGAGCCGCCGGTGCTGCGCCACGGCGGGCCGTGCTTCGACTGGGGGCGGGCCACGCTGGTGGTGCTGAGCTTCGTGTTCTGCGCGGGCCTGGCGACGTTGGCCTACGCAGCGCTGAGCTAGTCCGCAGAACGCTGTTCCGCCGATTGCCAAGGACGACGAAGCGCCTAAGCTTCGCCGCATGAACACGCCCGACAGCGACCTGTGGAATGAAGACCTGGCCCCGACCAGCCAGGCGCAACGCACCTGGCGCTGGCGCCACTTCGCGGCGCTGTGGCTGGGCATGGTCATCTGCGTGCCGGCCTACATGCTGGCCTCGGGCCTGATCGAGCAGGGCATGTCGGCCGGGCAGGCGGTGCTGACCGTGCTGGCGGGCAATGTCGTCGTGCTGATCCCGATGCTGCTGATCGGCCATGCCGGCGCGCGCTGGGGCGTGCCCTATGCCGTGCTGGCCCGCTCGTCGTTCGGCTGGAAGGGCGCGCGGGTCCCGGCGGTGGCGCGGGCGATCGTCGCCTGCGGCTGGTACGGCATCCAGACCTGGATCGGCGGCGGGGCGCTGCTGACCCTGCTGGGCGTCATCGTCGGTCGGAAGCTGGAGGGCGCGCCGCTGCCGCTGCTGGGCGTCGGCCTGGGCCAACTGCTGGCCTTCTTCGCGTTCTGGGTCATCCAGCTGCTGTTCGTCACCAAGGGCCTGACGGCGGTGCGCAAGCTCGAGACCTGGACCGCGCCGATCAAGATCCTGATCTGCGGCCTGATGGTCTGGTGGGCGGTGAGCAAGGCCGGCGGCCTGGGCCCGATCTTTCACCAGCCCTCGGCCTTCGTCGAAGGCGGCGCCAAGGCCGGCCAGTTCTGGAGCGTCTTCGCGCCCGCCCTGACCGCCATGGTCGGCTTCTGGGCGACGCTCGCGTTGAACATTCCCGACCTCACGCGTTTCGCCCGCGCGCAGACCGACCAGATCATCGGCCAGGCCGTGGGCCTGCCGGCGCCGATGGGCCTGCTGGCTTTGGTCAGCGTGGTGACGACCTCGGCCACGGTCATCGTGTTCGGCAAGGCGATCTGGGACCCGGTGCAGCTGGCCGGCGACATCGGCGGCGTCGCCGTGGTCGTGGGCTTGCTGATCATCAGCCTGGACACCGTGTGCTGCAACATCGCGGCCAACCTGGTCGGCCCGGCCTATGATTTCTCGGCCTTGTGGCCCAGCAGGATCAGCTATCGCATCGGCGGCTGGATCACGGCCGGCATCGGCGTGCTGATCATGCCCTGGAAGCTGCTCGAGACCACCCAGGGCTACATCTTCACCTGGCTGGTCGGCTACGGCGCGCTGCTGGGGCCGATCGCGGGGATCCTGATCGTTGACTACTGGATCGTGCGCAAGGCCCAGCTGGCGGTGGACGATCTCTACGTCAAGGACGGGGTCTATGCGTATCGTGGCGGCTGGAACGTCGCGGCGATCGTGGCCCTGGTGCTGGGCGTGCTGCCCAACCTGCCGGGCTTCCTGGCGGCGGCCGCGCCGCACCTGTTCGGCAGTGTCGGGGTGTTCTGGACCGGGCTCTACACCTACGCCTGGTTCGTGGGCCTGGCGATCGCGGCGGCAGTGTATGGGGTGATGATGCGGGGGAGGGCGTAGGCCGCTTGCAGGCTTTCTCTCTTGCTTGCCGCCAGAAAAGCCGCATTTAAGCGGCATGCGCCGTTTCTCCTTCACCGCCCCGGATTTCCAGGCCGCCTTCAAGGCCTTCCTCGACGAGCGTCGCGGCTCGCCGGCCGATGTCGACGCCGCCGTCGCGAGCGTGCTGGACGCGGTGAAGACGCATGGCCTGGACGCCGTGCTCGACTACAGCAGGAAGTTCGACAAGGTCGAGCTGAACGCCGAGACGATCCGCGTCACCGCCGAAGAGATCGAGCAGGGCTGGGTCGACACGCCTGCAGACGTGCGCGAGGCCATCGCCTTCGCCGCCGCCCGCATCCGCGCCTATCACAGCCGCCAGCGCCCGGCCGACCAGGCCTGGACCGACGAGGCCGGCGTCGCGCTGGGCTGGCGCTGGACGCCGCTGGAGGCCGTGGGCGTCTATGTCCCCGGCGGCCGCGCGGCCTATCCCTCGACCGTACTGATGAACGCCGTGCCCGCCCAGGTGGCCGGCGTCGACCGCATCGCCATGGTCACCCCGCCCGGCAAGCTGCAACCCGCCGTGCTGGCCGCCGCCAAGGAAGCGGGCGTGACCGAAATCTGGCGCATCGGTGGAGCCCAGGCCGTCGCGGCGCTCGCCTACGGGGCGGGACCCATCGAGCCGGTCGACAAGATCGTCGGCCCCGGCAACGCCTATGTCACCGCCGCCAAGCGTCGCCTCTATGGCGTCGTAGGCATCGACGCCCTGGCGGGGCCGTCCGAGATCGTCGTGGTCGCCGACGGCCAGAACAATCCGGACTGGATCGCCGCCGACCTCTTGAGTCAGGCCGAGCACGATCCCGCCGCCCAGTCGATCTTGATCACCGACGACGAAGCCTTCGCCGCCAAGGTGGAAGAGGCCATCGCCGAGCGCCTCAAGACCCTCTCCACCGGCGAGGACGCCGCCGCCTCGTGGCGCGACCATGGCGCGGTGATCATCGCGCCTATGAATGAGAGCCCGGCCCTGGTCGACGCTATCGCCCCCGAGCACGTCGAATTCGCCACGGACGAGCCCGAGCGCCTGGCCGACCGCGTCCGTCACGCTGGCGCGATCTTCTTGGGCCGTGTCACGCCGGAAGCGATCGGCGACTACGTGGCGGGCTCCAACCACGTGCTGCCGACCAGCCGCGCGGCCCGCTTCCAGTCGGGCCTGTCGATCTACGACTTCATCAAGCGCACCTCGATCGTGAAATGCGACCCGGCCTCGTTCGGCATTCTCGGGCCGCACACCGTGGCCTTGGCGCAGGCCGAGGGATTGCCCGCCCACGCCCTATCGGCCGCAGTGCGGTTGCGTTCCGGCAATTGACGCGCGAACCTCCGCGCAGATGAGCAGCGACCCCAGCCACAGCATCAAGTCGATCGAGATCGACGAGGACAGCCTCGCAGCCGCCTCGCGCGACCAGGAGCAGGAGCGCCAGGTCGCGATCTTCGACCTCCTGGAAGGCAACTATTTCGAGCCGGCCGAGGCGGGCGGCGGACCCTACGACATCCGCCTGTCGCTGATCGAGAACCGCCTGGCCTTCGACATCAAGGGGCCCGCTTACGAGCGCCGGCACCTCTTGTCGCTGTCGCCGTTCCGGGGCGTGATCAAGGACTACTTCCTGATCTGCGACAGCTACTACTCGGCGATCCGCAACTCGACGCCGCAGCAGATCGAGGCCTTGGACATGGGCCGGCGCGGCCTGCACAACGAGGGCTCGAGCCTGCTGCGCGAGCGGCTGGAAGGCAAGGTCAAGACCGACCTGGACACCGCCCGCCGCCTGTTCACCCTGATCTGCGCGCTGCACTGGCGGGGCTGATCCGGTGACGGACCTGCTGCCTGATGCGGTGCTGTTCACCTGCAACTACAACCGCGTGCGCTCGCCGATGGCCGAGGGGCTGTTCAAGCGCTTCTACGGCACGCGGGCGTTCGTCGATTCCTGCGGTCTGAAGCCGGACCCGGCGGGGGAGGGGATCGACCCCTTCGTCGTGGTGGTGATGGACGAACTGGGCCTGGACGTCTCGGACCATCAGCCCAAGACCTTCGCCCAGCTGGAAGACGACAGCTTCGACGTCGTCGTTTCCCTGACCCCCGAGGCCCAGCACCGGGCCGTGGAGCTGTCGCGCGACCGCTCGGTCGAGATCGAGTACTGGCCCACCCATGATCCAACGTTGACGGACGGTTCGCGCGAGGCCCGACTTGAGGCGTACAGGGAGGTTCGGGATGCGCTCGCCGAGCAAATTAAACGACGTTTCGGGGCGCCATCGACGTTTGGGGGGTGAATGCGTTATAGAGGCGCCTCGCCGCGAAGGGCCTCGTCCTGACTCACCCGTCAGGCGTACCCTCGCGGCTATCTGATTCGCTCCTTTTGAGAGGCCTGATGGCTAAGGAAGAACTGCTCGAGTTTCCCGGTACGGTCAGCGAATTGCTGCCGAACGCCACGTTCCGGGTGACGCTTGAGAATGCGCACGAGATCATCGCCCACACCGCCGGCAAGATGCGCAAGAACCGCATCCGCGTGCTGGCCGGCGACAAGGTCCTGGTCGAGATGACCCCCTACGACCTGACCAAGGGCCGTATCACCTACCGCTTCAAGTAGGACGGCCCGTGGCTTCCCAATGGCTGCGTTGACGGCCGCCCAGCCGGCGCTGGTGCTGGCCAGCGCGAGCCCGCGTCGCCTCGACCTGCTGGCCCAGGTCGGCATCACGCCCGACCGGGTCGATCCCGCCGACATCGACGAATCTCCTTTGCGCGACGAGACACCGCGCCGCCACGCCCTGCGGCTGGCGCAGGAGAAGGCGCGCGCGGTCGCCGCCCGCGCGCCGGGCGACTTCGTCCTGGCCGCCGACACGGTGGTGGCCGTCGGCCGGCGCATCTTGCCCAAAGCCGAAAAGCAGGCCGACGTCCTCTATTGTCTGAAGCTGCTGTCGGGCCGGAACCACAAGGTGCTGACGGGCGTGGCCCTGATCGCGCCTGACGGCCGTGAGGGTTCGCGCCTGGTCGAGACCAAGGTCGGCTTCAAGCGCCTGACCGACGCCGAGCGCGACGGCTACGTGGCCAGCGGCCAGTGGAAGGGCAAGGCGGGCGGCTATGGCGTCCAGGGCCTGGCCGGCGGCTTCATCACCGAGTTGCAAGGCTCGTATCCCAGCGTCGTGGGCCTGCCGCTGTATGAGACGCTGAACCTGCTTTCGGGCCTGGGGTACCGGCCGTGAACACCAAGTCTGATCACAAGACCGCCAAGGCGCCCAGCGAGCGCCGCGCCTATCTGTACAAGGGCGTGGGCGAGACCGTCGGGGTCGTGACCCTGGACGGCCGTCCCGAGCGCCTGTTCGTTTCGTGGCCCTCCGACGACCCGCTGGACGCCGAGGGCGTGCGGGGCGTCGCCCGCATCAAGTCGGTTGAGAAGACCTTCGCCTCGGCCTTCGTGGCCCTGCCGGGCGGCCAGGACGTGCTGCTGCCCATCCGGCCCGACATGCCCAGGCTGGTCGAGGGCGGCGTGGTCGAGATCGAGATCAAGACCGCCTCGCGCCTGGACAAGGCCGCCGTGGCCCGCTTCGTCGCCGAAGGGCAGGGCGAGCCGCGGGTGATCGACACCGCCCCGACCGTCGAGGCGCTGCTGCGTCACTATGTGAAGGCCGGATCGCCCACCACGGGCGAGAAGGCCCTGGCGGCTGTGGAAGAGGCCGAGGCCGACGCCCTGGCCATCGTCTTCGCCCTGCCGGGCGGGGGCGACATCGCCGTGGAGACCACCCGCGCCTTGGCCACGGTCGATGTCGACCTGGGCGCGCGGGAAGCCGCCGATTCGAAGCGGGCCTCGCGCCAGGCCAACATGGCCGCGCTGAGCGTCGCGTCGCGGGTCCTGCGCCTGAAGGGGCTGGGGGGAATCATCATTTTCGACCTGGTGGGGCGCGGCCATGACGGCCAGGCCCTGACCACGGCCGCTCGAAACCTGTTCGCGCCGGACAATCCAGGCGTGGGAATCGGGGCGATCAGCAAGTTCGGGACGCTGGAGATGATCGTGCCGCGCCGCGCGCCGCCGATTCTCGACCGGCTGCTGACCCGAAACGGCTCGCCGAATCCCCGTTACGTCGCCCGCCAGCTGGCGCGCGCCCTGGAGCGCGAGGGCAGGGCGGATCCCGGCGGTCGCCTGACCGCCCGCTGCGCCGCCGCCGTCGCCGAAGCCTTCGCGGCCGAACTGGACGCCGGCGTCGCCGAGCGCCTGGGTCGCCGCTTCGTCATCGAATCTCGATCCGACTTCGGGATCGACCGCATAGAGGTGTCCGCCGGATGAGCACGGGCTGCCCCATCTGCGGCAAGCCGGTCGAAACGGCTTTCCGTCCTTTCTGCTCCAAGCGTTGCGCGGATGTCGATCTGCAACGTTGGCTGAGCGATCGATACGTCGTTCCCGGCAGCGAGGACGACGACGAGAATCCGCTTTCGGAAAGCATCCACAAGGAATGAAAAAGGGCGCTGGACATCCCATCCGGCCTCCCCTATAGACCCGGCTCCTCGCTGCACGGCGAGGTCGCCGAAGCGGTTTCGACCGCCGAACGCAAGATGCCTGGGTAGCTCAGTTGGTAGAGCAGCGGATTGAAAATCCGCGTGTCACTGGTTCGATTCCGGTCCCAGGCACCACTTCTCTTCTTCCTCCGATTTGGAAGCGCACGCTTGGCGGACGTCCTTAAGGTTGGGCGTTCGCGTTGTCGTTTTTCTGTCATGTCGACGGTTGACCGTTCGGTCCGCGTCCCCATCTGCCAAGTCGGCGGGCGCCTTTCTTCATCGACCGATGTTTTGTTGCCTTGCTGCAGTGCAGCATGGTTTTTCTCGTTGCCAGGGAAAAACCGCCCCTTTTTCCAGAAAACTCTTTTGTGCGGCGCGGCAACGGGCAGGGGTGCGGGCCATCTACGACGATTTTGTGCCCAAATGATCCCCTTGACGGTGCGAAAAGGGGTTGCCAAAGGACCACAGCCGCAATTCTAACATTGCGGTAAGACCGGAGCCCGTAACAGGGCGTCGGTTGCCCGCGCTTCGAAACGATCCTTCCGGTGGCCTTGGTCCTCGTGAGGGGCGTAACGGGTCGAGCGCAGCGAAGCGGGTCCGCCGCGGAGAGAGAGCGATCGAACTCCAAGGCGGGCTATTCAGAGTTAGGGTGGACACGCTCTCGCGCGACGACCCTCGGTCCAAACGTGCTAGACCAATCAGGAACTGGCGAAAGATGCTCGACATTAAACGGAAGACCCCCCTCATCGCTCTCGTCGGCGCCGTTGCGCTGATGGCGAGCGCCCCGGCTTTCGCCCAAGACGCCGCGGCTCCGGCCCCCGCGACTTCGGAAGCCGCCGCCCCCGCCGCTCCGGCCGCTGACGCCGCCGCTGCTGCTCCGGCTCCGGAAGCCGCTCCCGCCGAAGAAGGCGGCGAAAAGAAGGCCAGCCACTCGCTGACCCCGGTCGGCATGTTCCTGGCCGCCGGCGCCGTCGTTAAGGTCGTCATGATCGGCCTGCTGCTGGCCTCGGTCTTCTCGTGGGTTCTGCTGCTCACCAAGATTTTCGAGTTCGCTGGCCTGAACAAGCAATCGGACAAGTTCCTGGAAGCCTTCCGCGGCGCTCGCTCGATCGCCGACATCGCGCGCATCAGCTCGTCGGAAGAATTCGAAGGCAACCCGATGGCCGACATGGCCGCCGCCGCCTCGCAGGAAGTCGAACTGTCGCGTCAAGCTGGTCTGGCCGTCGCCGGCGAGCACCGCGACTCGACCATCGCCCGCGCCACCTACGCCATCAGCGCCGTGCAAGCTTCGCTGGTTAAGCGCCTGTCGGGCGGCATGGTGTTCCTGGCCTCGGTCGGTTCGGCTGGTCCGTTCATCGGTCTGTTCGGTACGGTTTACGGCATCATGACGTCGTTCATCGGCATCGCGAACACCAACACGACGAACCTGGCCGTCGTCGCGCCGGGTATCGCTGAAGCCCTGCTGGCCACCGGTATCGGCCTCTTCGCCGCTATCCCGGCCGTTATCTTCTACAACTACTTCCAGACCCGCATCTCGGGTTACGGCACCCGCTCGGAAGGCTTTGTTGCTGAACTGATGAACGCCATCTCGCGTCAGCTCGACAAGGGGGCGTAACACCCATGGCCGCCAAACTCTCAGGCGGTGGGGGCGACAGGTTCAACGTCGAACAGAACAGCGACATCAACGTTACGCCCTTCGTGGACGTCATGCTGGTGCTCCTGATCATCTTCATGGTGGCGGCTCCGCTGGCCTCCGTGTCGGTCGAAGTGAACCTGCCCGCGGCGGTGGCGAAAGCAACTCCCAACCCGCCGAAGCCGGTCTACATCTCGATCAAGTCGACGGGGCAGCTCTATATCGGCGATAACGAGACCTCTCTCGACGAGATGGGTCAGGATATCGTCAAAGGTATGGGCCGACGCGACCCGTCTAAGGAGCGCATCTTCATCCGGGCCGACGAAAAGGTTCGCTACGGGGCTTTCATGGAGGTGATGAACACCCTCCAGGATAATGGCTTCTACAGCGTGGCTCTCGTTGGACGGGATGATAGCTAAGTAGGGGTGCTGCATGGCTGAACAACAAACGCCCGAGCATCGCCACTACGATCCGCTCACCTCGGAAGGTCCGCGTCGCAAAAAGGGCATGGGACCGTTCGGTATCGCCCTCGTCGTGGTCTGCGGCGTTCACGCGCTCCTCTTCGCTTATCTGGCGAAGCAGAAGTTCGAAGCGGTAATGCAGGAGTATTCGGACGACGCCGTGGACGTGGAGCTGCCTCCGCCGCCCCCGCCGCCGCCGCCGCCTCCTCCGCCGCCGCCGCCGACCAACGAGCCGCCGCCGCCTCCGGCTGTCGTGCAGCCGCGTCCCCCGGTGGCTCCGCCGCCGGACGTGACGCCGCCGCCGCCGCTGCCGATCCCGCCCGTTGAAAAGCGGGTCGAGACGACGGCTCCGCCGGTGATCTCCGCCGTGCCGCCGGTTCCCACGAACCCGCCGGCTCGCGCTTCGGTCATCACGCGCCCTGACTGGGCTCGTAAGCCGAGCGGTGACGACATGGCCCGGTACTATCCGGACCGTGCTCAACGGATGGAAGTCTCTGGCCGCGCGACGATCTCGTGCACCGTGACGGCCAAGGGTACCCTGGAGAGCTGCTCTGTAGTCTCCGAGAACCCTGCGGACATGGGCTTCGGCGACGCCGCCCTGCGTCTGTCGCGCCTGTTCCGGATGAAGCCTAAGACCCTCGACGGCGCGCCCGTTGACGGTGGTCAGGTGACCGTCCCGCTGGTGTTCCAAGTCCCGCAATAGGGCCTGGATCCAGACGAAGCTAAAGAAGCGCCCCGGAGTTTCGGCTCCGGGGTGTTTTTCTTTGGGCGCGCTTTTCGAGGCGAATGCGCTTTTCCGACAAGGGGGCGTTTTCCTGTTAAAATCGTCCGGATCGGCGCTTGATCCTTGAGGCCGATGCGACTAAAGACAGCGCCTCGCGATGAGCCGGCTTAGCTCAGTTGGTTAGAGCGCTAGATTGTGGATCTAGAGGTCCTCGGTTCGAGCCCGAGAGCTGGTACCATCGCAACGCTGAAAGGCCCGGGGTTCGCCCCGGGCCTTTTGCGTTCTGGTCGCTGCTTTCCCATTTCAAACGCTCTTGGCGAATTCGTCGACTGGCCGACCCTTGCCTCCAAAATGTCATCGGTGTGGGATCGAACAGCTGTGCTTCGCGTTCAGATTCCCATGGGGGACAGGCGTATGGTTTTGGGTTTCCCACCCCGCGCCCCGGGACCTAGGTCCGGTTGGCGTCGTCGGTCGTCGTGGATCATCGCGGCGGCGGCTTTCGCATGCATGTCCGCCGGCGCGGCCCTGTCGGGCGAACAGGAACCCGGCTATGCCCTGAAGGCCGGCTACCTGGCCAAGTTCACCCCCTTCGTCGACTGGCCCGAGACCGCGTTCGAAGCGCCGGGCAGCCCGTTTCGCCTGTGCGTCGGCGGCCGCGATCCGTTCGGGGGCGCCATCGACCGCGTCGCCGGGAGCCTGCATGTGGGCGACCATCCCGTGGTCGTCACACGCCTGCCGATCGTGGCCAAGGGCGCGGGCTGCCACCTGCTGTTCCTCAGCGCTTCGCGCCAGCAGACGCCGCAGCAGATGTTGGCCGTGGTCGCCGGCAAGCCCGTCCTGACCGTGGCCGACGAGGACCTGGAAGCCTCTGGGGCCATGGTCCAGTTCGTGACCGTCGAGAATCGCCTGCGCTTTTCCATCCGCGCCGACGCCGCCCAGGCGGCTGGTCTGACCCTCAGCTCGAAGCTGCTGGCGCTGTCGGCGCCGCCGCGGGATGGCGGCAAATGAAGGTTCCCCAGATGTTCGTTGGGGGCGGTCGCATAGGTTTCAGGCCCGCCCTGACGGTGTCGATGGCCATCGGCCTGGCCGTCGCCATCGTCGCCGCCGCCTTCGCCATGGCCGCCTATAACGAGCATCTGGGCCAGCAGGAGCGTCATCGGGCGGCCGAGGTGCAACTGCGTATCCTGGCCGGCAGCATGGCCGCGCCCCTGGCCTTCGACGATCGTTCTGCGGCGCGTGAGTATGTCGGGGCGCAGAGCTCCAACCCGGACGTCGAGGCCGTGGCCGCCTACGACATGCAAGGCGGGCTGACCGCCAGCTTCACCCGCCCCGGCGCGCCGCCGCCGCCGGTCCGGAACATCCTGGGTCCGCCCCGCCTGGACGGGGCGCGGCTGGTGCTGACCTCGCCGGTGACCGAGGGCGAGACGGTGCTGGGCTCGGTCTATCTGCGCTCGGTGCTGGAATCGCCGTCCCGGCGCGCGATGCGATATGCGGGCTTTGCCTTGCTGATCGTCATGGCGGCGCTGCTGGTCGCCGTGCTGGGCGCGGCCAGCGCCCGCGAAGGCGAGGCCAATCGCAAGCTGCAGGCCGAGATCCGCGAGCGCGAAAAGGCTGAGGCGGCCCTGCGCCAGTCGCAGAAGATGGAGGCCATGGGCCAACTGACCGGCGGCGTGGCCCACGATTTCAACAACTTGCTGATGGTCGCCTCCAGCGGCATCGACTTGCTGGACCGCACGACCGATCCCGCGCGGCGCGAGCGCCTGCGCCAAGGCGTGCGCCAGGCCATCGACCGCGGCGCCAGTTTGACCCAGCAGCTGCTGGCCTTCTCGCGCCGCACGCCGCTGAAGCCCGAGGTGGTCGACGTCGCCACGCGCTTGGCCGGCATGCACGCCCTGCTGGATCGTTCCCTGCGTGAAGACGTCAAGGTCGAGATCAACCTGCCGCCGCACCTGTGGCGGATCGAGGTCGACGCCTCGCAGCTGGAGGTGGCGGTGCTGAACATCGCCATCAACGCCCGTGACGCGATGCCCGACGGCGGTGTGATCACTATCGAGGCCCGCAACGAGCCCTCGGGCCGTCCGGACGGGGCAGGAGACATGATCCGCCTGGCCATCCGCGACACCGGCGTCGGCGTGGCGCCCGAGATGTTGACGCGGCTGTTCGAGCCGTTCTTCACCACCAAGGCCGTGGGCAAGGGCACAGGCCTGGGCCTGTCGCAGGTCTATGGCTTCGCCCGCGCCTCGGGCGGCGAGGCGGGGGTAGACAGCAAGCTGGGCGAGGGCACCACCATCTGGCTGCGGATCCCGCGCTCGACCAAGGCCCTGCCCAGCGAACCGGCCGCCATCGCGCCCCGCAAGGCCGGCCCGATCGGCCGCTACCGCATCCTGCTGGTCGAGGACGACGACAGCGTCGCCCAACTGGTCGAGGAGATGCTGCGTGAGCTGGGCTACGAGGTCGTCCGCGCCGGCGAGGCCCTGGGCGCCCTGGACGTGCTGCGCAAGGACGGCGCTTTCGACCTGGTGTTCAGCGACATGGTCATGCCGGGCGACATCGGCGGCCTGGACCTGGCGCGGGACATCTCGCGCTTGCGGCCCAGCCTGCCGGTGATCCTGACCACCGGCTACAGCGCCGCCGCCGCCGCGACCAACGAGGGCCGCCGGGTGCTGATCAAGCCCTATCGCATCGAAGCCTTGGCCACCGAGCTCGACACGGCGCTGCAGCGGGCCAGCTAGAGCCCCGCCAGCTTGCCCGCCAGCCGCAGGTCCTGCACGAACTGCGCATAGGCCCGCGCCTTGGCGTCCTCGTCCGGCAGGCGCAGCAGGAACGATGGATGGTAGGTCACCAGGCCTTGGCTCTGGTCGGGCAGCTGTAACACCTTCCCCCGATTGACCCCGATCGGCGTCGGCTTGCCCATCACGCCCAGGGCCGCCGTCGCGCCCAGCATCACCACCACGCGGGGCTTCACCAGCCGCCACTCGGCGTCCAGCCACCAGCGGCAGGCCGTGACCTCGCCGCGGTCGGGCGTCTTGTGGATCCGCCGCTTGCCGCGCGGCTCGTGCTTGAAGTGCTTGACTGCATTCGTGACATAGGTCCGGTCGCGGACCACGCCGGCCTCGGCCAGGGCCTTGTCGAACATCTGGCCCGCGGGACCCACGAAGGGGCGGCCGGCAAGATCCTCGTGATCGCCCGGCTGCTCGCCGACGAACATCAGCGGGGCCTGTGAAGCGCCTTCCCCTGGCACGCCTTGCGTTGCGTCGCGCCAGAGGTCGCAGCGGCGGCAGACCGACGCGCCGGCCTCGATTTCCTCCAGGCTGGTCGGGACGCCGCCTTCATACGAAGCGTCGCGGGCGTGACGCAGGGCGGCCTTCAGCACCCGGTCGGACGGTTGGCGCGGCGTGGCGGCGACCATGGCGGCGGCGCGCTCCTGGGCGGTCTCGATCAGCTCGGGAATGAGCGCCGCCTCGGGCAGGTTCCGCCAATAGCGTTTCGGCATCTCCTGGCGCATCTGTTTGGGGTTCAGCCGGGCCGGATTGAAGATCGAGGCGTAGTAGGTGCGCCAGAGCACCTCCTGGGCGTCCTCGGACGGCGCGTCGGCCGGATCGGCGCCCTCCGACACCATCAACTGTTCGCGATCCCAGGCGACGCAGGCGTCGGGCGTCAGGATCGTCCAGTCCATGTTGGTGAAGCGGCGCACGAAGAAACCGGCGGTGGCCTCGGTCACCCGATGCGCGGGCTCGAACCAGGCGGCGTAGGTCTCGGCCGCCGCGCCTTCCACGAGCCGGAAGCGGACGAAGGCCTTCATCTTGTGCGACGCGCGGCTGACGGCCTTGGCCATGTCGCGGGCGCGGGCCATGTCAGGATCGGCCGGGTTGTCGATCAGTCGCGGCTCGCGCTCCAGCCGCCACAGAATGCGGTAGAGCAGGGCCAGACGGTCCGCCGAGCGGTGCTGGATGACCTGCTCGGCCAGCTCGACGAAGGTCGCGGGAACGGTGAAGCCGCCTCCGCCGCGGGAGGGGGCAGGGGCATCGACGTCGAACAGCTCCCGCTCCACCGTCCATACCACCGCCTGCGGCTCCACGCCTTCCGCCCGCAGCGCCCGCGCGGCCGCCCGCCAGCCGGCGAAGTCGATCTCCGACGCCAGGCGCACCACCCGCATCAGAACAGGCTCAACTGCTGGGGCTGGACCAGGGCGGCCTTCAGGCTCTCGCGATCGGTCAGCGCCCCTGGGGTCCAGTCGGCGGTGACCACGAAAGCCCTGGCGCGCTTCAGGACCGCTCCGACGCGCTTGAGGTCATCGAGGGTCAGGCGGGTGATCTTCCGGGCGGCCAGGATGCGTTCCACGGCCTTGGCGCCCAGGCCCGGCACGCGTAGCAGGGTTTCCTTGTCGGCGGTCTGGATATCGACCGGGAACTTGGCGCGGTTCTTC
This sequence comes from uncultured Caulobacterales bacterium, assembly GCA_903900155.1. Lineage (GTDB taxonomy): Bacteria > Pseudomonadota > Alphaproteobacteria > Caulobacterales > Caulobacteraceae > Caulobacter. The sequence continues at coordinate 247,638 of CAIUMD010000062.1, forward strand.
AGCGCCCAGCTGGTCTTGGGATCGACGGAGAGATCCAGGTCCTCGCCCTCGGCGACGATCTCGGGTCGTTCGAAGCCATAGAACCGCATCAGCCAGTCGGCCTGGTACAGGCGGTGCTCGCGCAGCAGGGGCGGGCGGGTCAGCGGCAGGCGCGAACTGGCGTCGGGGATCGGGCTGAAGGCCGAATAGAACACCCGGCCCAGGCGATAGGCGCCGTACAGGCTGGCGCTGCGGGCCAGGATGTCGCCGTCCTTGGCTTCGTCGGCGCCGACGATCAGCTGGGTCGACTGGCTGCGGGCGAAGGACCGCCTGCCGGCCTTCTTGGCCGGTTCGACGTGGTCGTCGATCGCCAACCGCATGCGGCCCATGGCGCGCTTGATGTCGGTAGGGCTCTTCTCGGGGGCCAGGGAGGCCAGGCTGTCGTCGCGCGGCAGCTCGATGTTGATGGAGACGCGATCGGCGTAGAGGCCTGCCTCGGCTGCCAGTTCGGGCGAGGCCTCGGGGATCAGCTTCAGGTGGATGTAGCCGCGGAAATCGTGGTCCAGCCGCAGCGATCTGGCCACCCGGACCATCTCCTCCATCGTGTAGTCGCCCGTGCGGATGACGCCCGACGACAGGAACAGGCCCTCGACGTAGTTGCGCTTGTAGAAGTTCAGGGTGAGATCGACGACCTCCTTCACCGTGAACCGCGCCCTGGGCGTGTTCGAGGACACGCGATTGATGCAGTAGGCGCAGTCGTAGATGCAGAAGTTGGTCAGCAGAATCTTCAGCAGGCTGATGCAGCGACCATCAGGGGCGTAGGCGTGGCAGATGCCCATGCCCTCGGTCGAGCCCACGCCCTGCCCCCCCACCGAGGTTCGTTTTTCAGCGCCGGAAGAGGCGCAGGACGCGTCGTACTTGGCGGCGTCGGAGAGGATGGCGAGCTTGCGCCTGAGATCGAGAACGGCCATGCGTGGCACGTTATCGTTCTCTATTTGTTCTGGAAAGTCTTCACGCGCGACGCTGGCATGAGGCGCAACGTCGCGCGTGAAGGGAAGCGTCGGGAGGCGGACACTTGCGCACCGCCTCCCGCCAAAGGCTTAGCCGTTGACGGCGTCCTTCAGTTGCTTGGCCGGCGTGAAGGCGACCTTCTTGCTGGCGGCGATTTCGATGGTCGCGCCCGTGGCCGGGTTGCGGCCGGTGCGGGCCGGCTTGGCCTGGACCTTGAACTTGCCGAAGCCCGGGATCGAGACTTCTTCACCCTTCACGGCGGCGTCGGAGATCGACTTGAAGACGCCGTCGATGATGGCCTTGGCTTGGGTCTTGGTCAGCTTGTCGTCAGCGGCGACAGCGGCGTCGACCAGATCGGAAACGTTCGTCATCTCTAAGCTCATGTCCTGTGAATCAGGGAGTTGTGAGCCTGCCGAGGCGTTTTGGGTTTGTCACCCGTTAGGGAAGGTTAAAACGCCGATTCATGGGGGCAAAACGCCCGTGGGCCGGGGATTTTTACGAAATCGTCGCCTCCGGAACGGCCAAGTTCGGGGCAAAAGCGTTAATGATGGTCCCGTTGGCGGACTATCGAGCAACTCGTGCACCAGGTGATTCTGCACGGAATCGGGGGCGAGCGCTCACTGAGGCACGGGGATTGAACTCCTTATCTCATGTCCCAACAGAGTGTCATCCCGGGCGACGTAGCCGCCTCGGGACCCAGGGGCGACCGCGCTGCACCGGCCCCTGGGTCTTGGCTCTCCGCTTCGCTGCGGCCGGGATGACACGATGTGGAGTGTCACGTTCATGGGGATTGTATGAGCGTTCGCGCCTCTCCATCCCCGGTCTCAAAACCTGCCGTAATCTCTCCCCACCTCGTCGCGGGGAAAGGGCGCAATGGCCAGCGACCGATTGCGGCGGCGGGGGGCGATCGAGCGGGCGCGCTCGTCGGTGCGGGGTAACAGCCGCAACTTCGTCCATCCCCGAGGTAGTCGACCCTGGAACACAGAAACGACGGTGGACTTAGGCCGGTGAGTACGACAGGCGACTGGAAACAGCCGCAA
>CAIUMD010000063.1 GCA_903900155.1 uncultured Caulobacterales bacterium
CTCAGTCGCTTCGCGACAGCTCCCCCAGCGGGGGAGCAGATTACCAACCCGCCCTCTAATTCAACGGATTCAGCAAACTCGGCGGCCGGGGCTTGGGCTTCGGCGGCGGGGGCGGGGGCGCGGCGGGAGCCGCTGGCGCTTCGACGGCCGGCGGCGGGGGGTCGGCCACGGCTTCCAGGGCCTTGTTGATCTTGGCGATCTCTTCGGCCGTCGGGATCCGGCGACCGGCCACCGTGCCGACCATGGTGAAGCGCTCGCCCGTCGGCGAGTTGGGATCCTGCACCGCCACCAGCTTGGCCTCGGGCAAAACGAGGTTGTCGACGCCCAGCATCTTCGCCGCGGCGCTGGAGGCGACCGCCGGGGCGTTCTGGGCGGCCAGCACCTCGGGCGGGGCGGCTTCCAGGGTGCGCGGGTCGGCGGCCATCAGGATCTCGGCGCTGACCGTCTCGTTGCCGGAATAGCGCCCGGTGAAGGCCGCCAGGGTCCCGGCCGGGCCGGTCCAGCGATAGAAGATGTGCTGGCCGAACTGCTTGAGCTTGACCAGGGTCGGGGCCCAATAGGGCGAGACGTAGTCGGCGTGATAGTGCGTGGCCACGCCCACCGGCTTGAACACGAAGCCGTTCAGCGCCCGCCTGGCCACGGCCTGGGCGTTGGCCCACAGGGCTGGCGGCGGCGCGCGGGCCAGCGAGCCGTCGCAGGCGAAGCTGAACTGGCAGCCGGTGGTCCGCGCCGCGCCCTCGTAGATCACGCCGCAGATCGACTTGGGATAGCCCGGGTGGCGCATGCGGTTGATCACCGTCTGGGCCACGGCCATCTGGCCCTCGCCGGGCTCGAAGCCCGCCTCGTAATAGACCGCCTGGGTCAGGCAGTTCAGGGCCTTGGCGCGGGCGTCGGCCGAGCCGGTGATCACGAACGGCCGGGCGACCTCCAGGTCCTCGGGGACCGCCGGGCGCAGGGCGTTGATGATCCGCGCCTCGTCGAAGTCGGCGACGCGGTCGCCCAGGCGCGGGATGTCCTTGAGATTGATGACTTCCCAGCCCTCGACGCGGCCCCAGTAGTCCTTGTGCGGACGCGGGTCGTGACGCTGGGCCAGGGCCAGCATGGCGGGGTCGAAGTCCGCGACATAGTGGCGCAGCGCGCGCTCGCTGAAGCTGCGAGTCACGCGCATCAGGCCCGCCTCGCGACCCGATCCGGCCGGCACGTAATAGGTGGTGGTGGCGCACGCCGAAAGCCCGCCGACGACCAGGACGGTCGCGGCGGTCTTCCAGTTTCCGGCGCGCAGGCCGGTGATGTTCAGGGTCCCCACCCTGCCCCCGGGGATCGGCTACTTGCTACCGAGGGTGGAGCGGATCATCCAGGCGTGCTTCTCGTGGGCCTGGAGGCGCTGGGTCAGGAGGTCGGCGGTGGCCTCGTCCCCGGCGTCGTCGGCGACGGGGAAGGCGTCGCGCAGGGTGCGGATAACCGTTTCGTTGTCGGCCTTCAGCTCGCTCAGCATGGCTTCCCACTCATTTTCGGGATTGCCGTCCTTGAGGCTGGAGAGGTTGCCGAACGCGCCGTAGCCCATCGGGGTCAGCTCGCCCAGAGCGCGAATACGCTCGGCGATATCATCCAGGGCCGCCCACTCTTCCTGGTACTGGCCTTCCAGCAGGACGTGCAGCGATTGGAAGTTCGGGCCCCGGACGTTCCAGTGATAACCATGCGTCTTGAGATAGAGCGCATAGCTGTCGGCCAAGACCTTGTTCAGGGACGCGGCGATGTCGGCGCGCTGCTTGGCGGTCAGTCCGGTGTTGAGGGCGTCGGCCATCAATGATCTCCCGTGTTGCGTGCTCTAGGTAAGCGTGTCCATGCTCTTGGCAAGACATCTTTGCGGGGAGCAGAGGTGGTAAAAGAAGACGCCCCGAACTTGGCTTCCGACGAGCACCGTCGAATCCATGCTCTAGTTAGCGCGTGGCTTATCCCTCCGGTTCCACCACCGGCGTGGCGATGCGCCGTGGCGGCCCTGATCGGCGTGGCCATGGCCGTGCTGATGCGCGTGGCCCTGCTGGGCCTGCACGGCGGCGTGGGGGCCACCCAGCCGTTCTTCCCGGCCATCATGCTGGTCACCCTGTACGCCGGCTGGCGCTGGGGGCTGGTCCCCCTGGGCGCGGGCGCGGCGTTCGGCTGGTGGCTGTGGACCGATCAGGGCGCGACGGCGATCTCCGAGGACGAGCTGGCCACCCTGGTCATCTTCCTGCTGTGCGCGATCATGGTCGTGGCGGCGGCCGAGGGCCTGCGCGGGGCGATGCGGATGCTGGCCCGGGCTCGCGAGGAGCGCGCCGAGGCCGAGGCCCGCCTGCGTGTCACCCAGACCGCCGCGGGCGTGGGTCCCTGGGACTACGACATGATCAATGACGAGCTCTATCTGTCGCCCGGCGCGCGGCGGAACATGGGCGCGCCCGACGAAGGCCGGGTGCGGATCGGCGACCTGCCGACCTATGTCCATCCCGACGACCGCGACATGACGCGCGAGCGGGTGCGGCGGGCGCTGGAGGGGCTGGAAGACTACGAGGTCGAATACCGCCTGGCCGACACCAGCCAGGGCGAGCGCTGGGTGCACGGCCGCGGCGAGGTGATCCGCGACGAGGAGGGCAAGCCGATCCGCATGATCGGCCTGAACTTCGACGTCACCAACCGCCGCCGCTCCGAGGAACAGGTGCGCGAGAGCGAGGCCCGGTTCCGGAACCTGGCCGACAGCGCCCCGGCCCTGATGTGGGTGTCGCGGCCCGGCGGCATCCGCGAGTTCGTCAACCGCGCCTATGTCGAGTTCACGGGCCTGGACTATGACGGCGCCCTGACCATGGACTGGCGCACGCGGCTGTTCCCCGAGGACCTGCCGGGCATCCTCAAGGCCCAGATCGCCGGCGAGGCCTCGCGCAAGCCGTTCAGCCTGGAGGGCCGCTATCGCCGCAACGACGGCCAGTGGCGGTGGCTGAAGTCGTTCTCGCAGCCGCGCTTCGGGCCGGACGGCGCCTTTGTCGGCTTCATCGGCATCGCCTTCGACACCAGCGACGCCAAGCAGGCCGAGGCCAAGCTGACCGGGGTCAACGAGCTGCTGGAAGAACGCGTCGAGGCCGCCGTGGCCGAGCGCGACGCGGCCCAGGCGGCTTTGCTGCAATCGCAGAAGCTGGAGGCCATCGGCCAGCTGACCGGCGGGGTGGCCCACGACTTCAACAATCTGCTGACCGTGATCATCGGGGCCCTGGACGTGGTCGAGCGCCATCCCGACGACGAGCGCCGGCGCGAGAAGATGATCGGCGCGGCCCTGGCGGCGGCCAAGCGCGGCGAGAAGTTGACCCAGCACCTGCTGGCCTTCGCCCGCCGCCAGCCCCTGAAGCCCGAGGTCTGCCGCGTCGACCGCCTGATCGCCGAGTGCGAGGGGCTGCTGAAACGCGCCTTGGGCGACGCCTACACCTTCCACCTGCGGCTGGGCGCGGGGGTGCGCTCGGCCCGGATCGACGCGGGCCAGTTCGAGGCGGCGCTGCTGAACCTGGTGGTCAACGCCCGCGACGCCACCCCGCCCGGCGGCGAGGTGACCATCGAGAGCCGCCCCGTCGCCATCACCCGCAGGCAGGGCGAGCTTGAGCCCGGCCAGTACCTGCGCGTGGCCGTACGCGACACCGGCGCCGGCATGGACGCGGCCACCATCGCCCGCGCGGTCGAACCCTTCTTCACCACCAAGGCCCCCGGCGAGGGCACGGGCCTGGGCCTGTCCCAGGTCTACGGCTTCGCCCGGCAGTCGGGCGGCTCGGTCGACATCGAGAGCAAGCCCGGCCAAGGCGCGACCGTGGCGCTGCTGCTGCCCGTCGACGAAGGCGTCGCCGACGCCGAGACCGCCCCCGCCGTCGACCACGTCCAGGCCCAGGTTCCCTCGCGCGTGCTGCTGGTCGAGGACGATCCGCAGGTCGCCGAGCTGGTCGGGGTGATGCTGCACGACCTGGGGCACAGCGTGGTGCGGGCCGGCGGGGTCGACGAGGCGCTCTCGCGGCTGGCCCAGGACGACGGCATCCAGTTGGTGCTCAGCGACGTGATCATGCCGGGCGGCAAGAGCGGCGTCGATCTGGCCGAACAGCTGGCGGCGACCCGGCCCGGGCTGCCGGTGGTGCTGTGCTCGGGCTACACCGGCGGCGACCAGGGGCGGGCGCGGGCGGGAGACTGGCCGTTCATTTCGAAGCCGTTCTCGCTGGAGACCCTGGCCCAGGCGCTGGCCCAGGCGCGGCCGCACTAAGGTTCTCTCTTTTCCAAATTCTCTCATCATCCCGGGCGGCCGTGGCCGTGAACAAGTCCGGGCTTTAGGGCGCAACCTGCCCGCCACAACTGCGCCTTGATTGCGACAGCGCCGCCATAGTAGACCCCCGGGCATCGCGGGGGCGCGATCGCTTACGGAGTCCAGTAAGTGTTGTTTCCAGTTCACCGCGCCGGCCACGCCGCCGCGGATTGCTCCTGGCTGCCCCGCGTGACGCCGGCGGCCCTTTCCGCCATCGCCCTGATCCTGGCCGCGCCGCTCGCGGCCCATGCCCAGGAAGCGCCCAGCAAGACGTTCGGCGACAAGACGCTGACCGACAGCGATGACGCCGTCACCAACGAGACGACCGTCGACCTGACCAACAGCGTCGACTTCGGCGGCGGCGCCAACAGCCTGACCAACAACGCGACCATCACGATCGGCGCCAAGGCGACCTCGCCGGTCAAGGTCACGCTGATGCAGCTGGAAGCGCTGAAGAACACGGCCTTGATCGACCTGCGCAACGGCCGTGCCGGCGACGTCCTGACCCTGTCGGGCGACTATGCGGGCTCGGGCAAGGCGCGCCTGGGCCTGGACGTCGGTCCCGGCGGCGTCGACCGCCTGGTGGTGGGCGACGTGGCCAACGGCAAGACCGCCGTGGCCCTGGGCGGTCTCTCCGCCAAGACGGTCGCCCTGACCGGCGACAAAGGCCCGGTGCTGATCCAGGCCGGCGCGGAGTCGACCAAGGACGCCTTCTTCATCGAGACCCCCGACGTCGGCTACGTCCGCTACAGCCTGGTCCAGGACGTCGCGGCCGACAAGACCGTCACCTACCGCCTGAAGGGCGTGGCGGGCCAGCGGGCCTACGAGATGCTGAAGGTCTCCGAGAGCGTTCGCGACATCTGGCGACAGTCGGCGGACGCCTGGAGCGCTCACGTGGCCAGCCTGCGCGACGCTGGCCACGACGCCAACGGCATGGGCGTCTGGGGCCAGGCCTTCGGCGGCCGCCTGGATCGCGACGGCAAGGTGGGGAGCGGCGACCGAACCGTGGACGTCGACTACCGCCAGACCGCCTATGGCGGCCAGATGGGCGTCGATCTGATCAATGCCGGCATGGACGACAGCCGCATCCTGCTGGGCCTGACCGGCGGCTATGCCGACGCGCGCCAGCGCTTCAGCGGTTACGGCGCCCAGACCGCCAAGCTTCAGGTCGCCAATATCGGCGGCTATCTGGCCCTGACCCACGGCGACTTCTTCGTGAACGCCCTGGCCAAGGTCGACCGCCAGTCGATCAAGGTCAGCAACGGTCCCGACGCCATCAATTTCGACGTCGACGGCACGGCCTATGGCGCCCAGGTCGAGGCCGGCATGCGCTCGGGCGGCGACGGCGTCGCCTTCGAGCAGCTCCTGAGTCTCAACTATGTCAGCGCGCGCCTCGACGACGCGGCGGTGTTCTCGCAGAAGCTGGACTTCGACAACGCCATCGGCTTCGTCGCCAAGCTGGGCGTGCGCGGCTCGGTGCAAGCCGAGGCGCTGGGCGGCGCCCTGACCACTTACGGCGCGGCCTTCGTCGTGCACGACTTCACGATCAAGAACGGCCTGGACCTGATCAGCGGCGACCAGCGCGAGCACCTGTCCCAGGACGGCGGCCGCACCTTCGGCCAGGTGACGGCGGGCGTCAGCTACCGCGCCGGCGGCGCCGTGGTCACCTATCTGGAGGGAAACGGCGAAGCCGGCGACGGCCGCACCGGCGGGTCCCTGCGCCTGGGCGTGCGGATCGGCTTCTAGCCCCGCTTCTGCCGTTCAATGCTCCCGCGAGTGAGGCTTTCGCGCCTCACTCGCGGGCTGTCGTCCACGGTCAAGTAAGTAAGTCCTTCACTGAACCGACACGGAAGAGGCCTATAGCGCGGACGCGCTGGTAGCGGGACGAATCGCGTTCGCTCCGCTAGGTCGCTGGCGCTTCACGAAGACGGTCGCCAACGGCCGCGATGAAAGGTTCTCTCATGCAAACGACTTCCCGCAAGCTGGCGTGCCTGATGGGCGCGGCCGCCGCGGCCCTGGCCTTCGCCGGCGCCGCCCATGCGCAACAGGCCCCGGCCGACGCCGCCGCCGCGACCGCCCTCGACGAAATCGTCGTCACCGCCGAGCGCCGCTCGGAAAACCTGCAGAAGGTGCCGCTGTCGGTGGCCGCCGTCTCGGGCGACCAGCTGCGCGCCGTCACCGCCGACGGCGGCGACATCCTGGCCCTGTCGGGCAAGGTCCCCAGCTTCTACGCCGAAACCACCACGGGCCGGATCTTCCCCCGCTTCTACATCCGCGGCCTGGGCAATATCGACTTCTACCTGGGCGCCTCGCAGCCCGTGTCGATCATCCATGACGACGTCGTGCTGGAGCACGTGGTCCTGAAGTCGAACCCGCTGTTCGACATCGCCCAGGTCGAAGTGCTGCGCGGCCCGCAAGGCTCGCTGTTCGGCCGCAACACCACCGCCGGCATCGTCAAGTTCGACACCGTCAAGCCCAGCGAAGACTACAACGGCCGCTTCTCGGCCTCGTACGGCAGCTACGGCACGACCACCTTCGACGGCGGCGTCGGCGGCCCGATCGCCGACGGCCTGATGTTCCGCGCCTCGGTCCTGTACCAGCACCGCGACGACTGGGTGGACAACACCTTCGCCGGGACCAGCGCCGACGGCACCGTCACGCCGAAGAAGAACGCCATGGGCGGCTTCACCGAAAAGGACGCCCGCCTGCAGATCCTGGCCAAGCCAAACGACAAGCTGTCGGCCCTGGTCTCGGCCCACGTGCGTTCGTACGAGGGCACCTCGACCCTGTTCCTGCGCAACGCCATCGCCAAGGGCAGCAACAACGTCAACGTCCCGCGCGACAAGGTCGCCTTCGACGAGGCGGCCAACAACCCGCAGGCCTATGACACCTATGGCGTCTCGGCCCATATCAACTACGACTTCGGCCCGGTGACCCTGACCTCGATCAGCGCCCTGGAGCACACCAAGGGCTACAGCCGCGGCGACACCGATGGCGGCGCGGCGGCCAACTTCCCGGTCGGCGGCGCGCCGAACGGCTTTGGCCAGTCGATGGGCCAGATCCGCGGCCTGGACCAGCTGACCCAGGAAATCCGCCTGGCCAGCAACGGCGAAGGCAAGCTGAAGTGGCAGGTCGGCGGCCTGTACTTCGACTCGCGCGACACCACCGACTTCTATCAGCGCGGCTATTTCCTGCTGCCGACCTCGGCCGGCTACAACCCCAACAACTGGGTGCGCCTGAACAACCTGAACACCTCGTGGGCGGTGTTCGGCCAGGCCAGCTACCAGCTGACCGACGCCCTGACGATCACGGCCGGCGTCCGCGACACCTACGACGCCAAGAAGACCGTCCTGGTGAAGACCTCCAACAACGCCGCCAACGTCTCGACCTATGCCGGCCGTCGTTATGTGCGCCTGGCCGACGAGCAGGTCAGCTGGGATCTGTCGGCCAACTACCAGGTCAATCCGGACGTCAGCATCTACGCCCGTACGGCCAAGGGCTTCCGCGGCCCGACCATCCAGGGCCGCTCGGCGGTGTTCAACGCCGACTTCACGACGGCCAACTCGGAAACGATCCAGTCGTACGAAGTGGGCTTCAAGAGCTTCCTGCTGGACAACACCCTGCGCTTCAACGCCTCGGCCTTCACCTATGAGGTCAAGGACATCCAGCTGAACGGCAACGACAGCAACGGCAACGGCGTGCTGTTCAACGCCGCCAAGGCCCAAGCGTATGGCGTCGAAGCCGACATGGAATGGCGTCCGGTCCAGAACCTGCTGCTGACCGCCGGCGCCAGCTACCTGCACAGCGAGATCAAGGACAAGCGCGTCTACGCCCAGGTCTGCGCGCTGAACGGCGTGGTGGTCTGCACGGTCGAAAACCCGACGATCAAGGTGGGGGCCAACACCTTCGCCCAGATCGACGGCCAGCCGCTGCCGAACGCCCCGAAGTACAACCTGAACTTCACGGCCCGCTACAACATCCCGGTCGGCGACGCCGGCCGCTTCTTCGCGGCCACCGACTGGAACGTCCAAGGCTACACCAACTTCGTGCTCTACAAGACCAAGGAGTTCTACGCCAAGGGCGCCTTCGAAGGCGGCGTGAAGCTGGGCTACGAAAACCTGGACAAGGGCTACGAGATCGCCCTGTTCGGCCGCAACATCACGAACGAGAAGAACCTCAAGGGCGTGATCGAGAACTACATGGCCGCCGTCTACAACGAGCCCCGCATCGTCGGCGTCTCGATCAGCGCCAAGCTGAAATAGTCATTTCTTCCCCGGCCCAGCCCTTTCAGGGCTGGACCACCCCTGCCTGCCCCGGAGCCTGCAAGCTCCGGGGCATTTCTTTGTCACACTCGACAACTCAACCTAGGGATTGTCAGTACGCGCATTTCGGGCTTAGGCTTCGCTGGTAAACCGTAACCCGGAGCCCTGCCATGCGCTCAACATGGTCGATCCTCGCCGCCGCGGCCCTGCTCGCCGTACCGGCCGCCGCTTCCGCTCAATCCACGGATCTCTTCAGCCAGTTCCAGCAGGCCTGCGTCCGGGCCAACGCCCAGCCCGAGCGTGTGCGCACCGCCGCCAAGGGCTGGCGCACCGTCAAGACGCCGCAAGGCTTCGACCGCGCCAAGGCCTGGTCGCGCCCAGGTCCGGGCGGTGTCTACACCCTGACCTCGGCCGTCCAGAGGATGGATCGCGGCGAGCGCCGCACCTGCTCGATTTCGGGCCCGGCCGATCGCCGCGCCGAAGCCGCCGCCGTCGCCTGGGCGGGTGGGCGCTCGATCTCCAGCGGTCCGGTCGGCGCCTATCTTCTGCTCGACGCGGCCAAGTCGCCGCGCCCGGCCACGCGGGACGACGCCCGTGACCCGAACAAGCTGGGCCGCGTCTCGGGTGTGGCAGTGTCCACCCAGGGCGAGATCACCACGCTGGGCTACTCCACCTTCGCCGCCCGGTCGTCTTCATATTACTCCCGCGACTATGACGGCGAGTTCCGGAACAACATCCCGACCAGCTTCATCAAGGCGCATGAGTTCTTCCAGCCGCCCAAGCGCTGATCCCGAGCTCGTCCGTCGCCAAAGAAAAGGGGCCGGTTCCTCGCGGAACCGGCCCCACTCTTTTCGCCCTAAGGCGGAAGAGTCTTAGTAGCTGAAGCGGACGCCGACCTTGAAGGCGCGACCGATCAGACCCGCATAGTGGAACGACGTCAGGAAGTTCGGGGCCGACGAGTAGGCGCCCGGAGCGACCGGAGCCTTAGCGTCGAACACGTTCGCGACGTTGGCGTACAGCTGGACCTGGTCGGTGACCTGGGCCGTACCGTTCAGATCGACATTGATGAAGCGCTTGATGTTGCAGAAGCGGTTGCCGATGTCGATGTTCGAGGCGCCCGTGCCCGGGAAGTACTGGTTGCCCGTGGCGCAGGTCATGTCGGCGCGTTGGTCGCGAGCGACCGACTTGATCTTGCCGACATAGTAGGCCGTGGCCGACAGGGTGTACTTGTCACCGAAGGCCAGGGTGTTCTGCCAGTTGCCGCGCCAGTTGGGCGTACCGTTGCCCGACGACAGGTCGTACGGGCCGAGGGTCCCGGCGTACTTCCAGACGGTGCCGTCATCCAGCTTCAGGTCCGACTTCAGCACGTGGGTGACTTCCGCGCGGCTGGTCCAGCGGATGCTGTCGGTCAGGTTCATCTTCACCGTGGCCGAAACGTCCACGCCGGCCGTCGTCATCGCGTTGGCGTTGACGTACGGGGCGTTGAGGATCAGCAGGCGCGGCAGAGCCGTCGGCGCCAGCGGGTCGATCACGTCGACGACGTTACAGGCGTAACCAGCGCCCACCGCAGCCACGGCGGCGCAGGCCTCAGCCTGGGTCGACTTGGTGAAGTAGGCCGCGATGGCGTCCTGGGTCTTCGGACCGGCGATGATCAGGTCCGACTTCTTCACGTTGTAGTAGTCGGCCGTCAGGCTCAGCCAACGGGTCGGCTCGAAGATCGTACCGACGGTGAAGCTGCGCGACTTTTCCGGCTTCAGGTCCGGGTTACCCGCATAGCCGCGACCGATGCTGTAGGTCTGGGCGTAGGGGTTGGTGCTGCCGCCGTGAGCCGCGATGAAGGCCGGGGGCGGCGAGAAGCTGACGAAGCCGGCGTATTGCGAACGCGGGTTGGCTTCGGCGAAGGTCGGCGCGCGGAAGCCCTTCGAGAAGGTGCCGCGGAACGCCAGTTGCTTGATCGGCGTGAACTTCGCGCCGAACTTCGGCGAGAAGTTGCTGAAGCCTTCCGAGTAGTCGTCGTAACGGCCCGACACATTCAGTTCGAGGGTGTCGAGGACCGGGGCGGCGACTTCGAAGAAGACGGCCTTGACCGTGTGCTTGCCGAAGGCCGACGAGGTCGTCAGGCCGTAGGTGTCCAGGCGGACGTTCTGGTTGTTGTTTTCCAGGACTTCCTTACGGGCCTGGGCGCCAACGGCCAGCATCATGTCGCCGCCGGGCAGGGCCCACAGCTTCTTGGTGATCGAGGCGTCGATCGACATCAGCGACGAGTGCGACGGCGTGCGGATGTCCGGCGCCAGGGCGCTGCGCACGGCGGCGGTGTTCTTCGACGGATCGACGAAGTTGTACGAACCCGTGTTGATCGCCTGGCGCAGGGCCGCGATGTTGATCAGGCCGTGCTGTTCGATCGTCAGGTTGTCGCGAGCGCCGACAACGTCGACGGTCCAGTGCCAGTCGTCGCCGACGCTGCCCTTCAGGCCCGCGGTGCCGCGGATGACGCGGTTGTCACGCTCGCTGCCGGCGGGGATGTCGCCGAACAGGTAGTACAGACGCGCGGCGCCGTTCGACGGATCGCCAGCGAAGGCGGCCGCGTACGGGTTGTTCGGGTTCAGGCGACGGCCCACGGCGGCGGGATCGGCGCAGTTGTTGCCGGTCGAGCAGACCCACACCGGCAGGACGACGGTCAGGGCCGAAACCGACGGCGAACCGCCGTAGGGCTGGGTGGCGCGAATGGTGCTCGGCGTGCCCTTGATGCTGACGTAGTTGCTCGAGTAGCTGCCGGTGATGTAGCCCTCGATGTTCTCGTTCAGGCGGAAGCTCAGGCGGCCGTTGAAGGCGTAGCGCTTTTGCAGCGGCTGGATCTGACGATAGGTGTCGACCAGGTCCCACTTACAGCCGGTGCCGTTGGCGTTGGCCGAGACCTGCGTGTAGGTGCCGTTGGCGCAGTTCAGGTTCAGCGAGTTGTAGACCTTGCCCGGATCCAGCAGCGTGCCGGTGCCCGACAGCGGGTCGTTCAGGTCGCGCTGGCTCATGCGGGTGACCATCGCGTTCGGCGTCGCCGTGGTCACGGTGTCGTCAGCCGAGTTCAGGTCGCGACCACCGATCGAGGTCAGGTCCTGGGTGTTGTACGGGAAGCCGCGGCTGTGGTTCGTGACCCGGCCGTCCTTCTGGTACTCGGCGTTGACGTACAGGTTCCAGCCGGTCGCGGCGTAGTCGCCGAAGCCCATGGTGATGTCGGCGCGCTTGTGCGCGGCGTCGCCACGATCGCTTTCACCCAGTTCGGCGCTGCCGCGCAGGCCTTGGAACTGCTTGCGCAGCTTCAGGTTCACGACGCCGCCGATGGCGTCGGCGCCGTACGACGACGACGCGCCGTCCTTCAGGACTTCAATACGTTCGATCAGGCTGAACGGGATCGAGTTCAGGTCGACATAGGCGTTGTGGCCGTCGTCGTTCAGCGGGAAATTGGTCGAGCGCAGGCCGTCGACCAGAACCAGGGTCGACGAAACGCCCAGGCCGCGCAGCGACACGGCCGAACCACCGGCCGAGAAGCCGCTCTGGAAGCCGGTGCCGATCGAACCGGCGCCGTCGGCCGAGATCGTGCGGATGGCTTCGGCGGCGGTGCTGATGCCGGCGTGGGCCAGGGTTTCGGCCGTCATCACCGTGACGGGCGACGGGGTTTCGGTGTCGGTGCGGCGGAACAGCGAGCCGGTGACGACGATTTCTTCGACTTGCGTGTCGTCGGCCGGAGCCGGAGCGGTCTGAGCGGTGGCCTGGCCGGCGGCCAGTACGGCCATGCCGCAGATCATGGAGGAGGCCAGCAGGCGCTCCCGGATGGACTTCGTAATCAAGGTGAAACTCCCCAGCATCTTAGCGCGCATGCAAACTTGCGCGTTCCGGACCCCTCGTTGAATCCGGCTGGCGGGAGCTACGGACCGAAACGATCCCAGGTCAACGAACATTACACCTCTGAAATGAAGCGCCAAATAGCTGTCTCATTAAAGTCACATGCCTACATTTGCGTAATGCAAATACTTAGAAGTTGCAGCGAAATATAAATAAAGACAAAGACACCACCTTTGGTTCTGATAACGCCGATCGTTTATCGAATTTCAGTACGGGATTTAGTTATAAAATATTTGTACAGGAAATACTGTACACTCTATGCCAAATGGCCGACACCCGACATTTCTGCGTATCCACATCGGTGGCGGAATTTTTCTTCCGCATTACGGATATGTAAGGATAAAAACCAGCGAATATAACGCTGTTCTTGGCAAGCAATATGTGCCGCGACGCCTCGTCGCACCCAAACCATTGCACCCGATCCGCGAGCCCCGCGCCTTAGAAAATGGACTCCTGCTTTCAGATTCTCCAGGGTTTGCATTCCGCTTCGCAGGCGTTATATGTGACAGGCAGGTTATGCTCACTTTCAGCATAACCTGGACGCCGAGCCCCGCGGAACGCTCCGTAAAGCTCCGGCGTTTTTTGAGGCCCTGGAAATGCTCACTTTGAGCATAACGGAGTATCAGATGGCCGACGGGTTCACCCACCTGGAATTCACGCCGCAGGTCGAGGCGGAAACCAACGGGATCTGGGACAAGGTCAAGCACCACGTCACCCCGATGGAGTGGCGCGCGCAGGCTCCGCTGATCGCGCAGATCAACCGCCTCAAGCGCGAGAAGAACGCCGCCATCCTGGCCCACAACTATATGACGCCGAACATCTTCCACGGCGTGGGCGACTTCGTAGGCGACAGCCTGGCCCTGGCGAAAGAGGCGGCCAAGAGCGACGCGAAGATCATCGTCCAGGCCGGCGTGCACTTCATGGCCGAGACCAGCAAGGTGCTCAGCCCCGAGAAGAAGATCCTGATCCCGGACCTGAAGGCCGGCTGCAGCCTGGCCAGCTCGATCACCGGCGCCGACGTGCGACTGATCAAGCAGCGCTATCCGGGCGTGCCGGTGGTCACCTATGTCAACACCACGGCCGACGTGAAGGCCGAGACCGACATCTGCTGCACCAGCGCCAACGCCGTGCAGGTGGTCGAGTGGGCCGCCCAGGAATGGGGCGTCGACAAGGTCATCCTGATCCCCGACGAATATCTGGCCCGCAACGTCGCCCGCCAGACCGACGTCAAGATCATCGCCTGGGCCGGTCACTGCGAGGTGCACAAGCGCTTCACCGCCAACGACATCGCCGACATGCGCGCGGCCTGGCCCGGCGCGGAAGTGCTGGCCCACCCCGAATGCCCGGCCGAGATCCTGGAAGCCGCCGACTTCGCCGGCTCCACGGCGGCGATGAACGACTATGTGGCCGCCAAGCAGCCGGCCCAGGTGGTGCTGATCACCGAGTGCTCGATGGCCAGCAACGTCCAGGCCGAGAGCCCGGCGACCCAGTTCATCGGCCCCTGCAACATGTGCCCGCACATGAAGCGCATCACGCTGCAGAACATCTACGACGCCCTGGTCTACGAGCAGTACGAGGTCACGGTCGACGCCGACGTCCTCGACCGCGCGCGCCTGGCCGTCCAGCGCATGATCGACCTGCCGCCGCCGGCCGTCCCGGCCCGGTACGACCTGGTGAAGGCGCGACATCACGTGGATGTCGAGCTGATCTAGGCAATTAAAACTGTCATCCCGGCCAAGCGCGAAGCGCGCTGAGCCGGGACCGCGGCAAGCGCCCGCGTTTCCGGCGGTCCCGGGTCTTCGCCCGGGATGACAGCCAGAGGGCGGAGTGGAGCGTAAGATGACCGAACGCGTAGACTTCGACGGCCCCGTTATCCTCGGGGCAGGCCTGGCCGGGCTCACCGCCGCGCTCGCGGCGGGCAAGGCCCTGGTGCTGTCGCCCACCCCGCTGGCGACCGGCTGTTCCAGCGCCTGGGCGCAGGGCGGCATGGCGGCGGCCTTGGCCAGTGACGACACGCCCGCGCTGCATGCGGCCGACACCATCGCGGCCGGGGCGGGCCTCTGCGATCCCAAGGCCGTCGCGCTCCTGACCACCGAAGGCCCGCAAGCTGTCCGCGACTTGGCCGCCCTGGGCGCGCCGTTCGACCGCAAGGCCGGCGGCGACTTCGTGCTCAGCCTCGAGGCCGCCCATGCCAAGGCCCGGGTCGCCCGGGTCGGCGGCGACGGGGCCGGCGCGGCGATCATGGCCGCCGTCGTGGCCGCCGTCCGCGCGACGCCGACCATCGAGGTCCGTGAGAACGCCCGCGCCCGCCGTCTGCTGCAGGACAAGACCGGCCGCGTGGTCGGCGTGCTGGCCCAAATCGGCGATGCGCTGGTCGAGATCCGTAGCCACAGCGTCATCCTGGCGACCGGCGGGATCGGCGGCCTGTACGCCGTCACCACCACGCCCAAGGAAGTGCGCGGCGAAGGCCTGGGGCTGGCCGCCCTGGCCGGCGCGACGATCGCCGATCCGGAGTTCGTGCAGTTCCATCCCACCGCGATCGACTTAAGCGCTTATGGGGGCCGTGACCCCGCTCCGCTGGCCACCGAGGCCCTGCGCGGCGAAGGCTCGATTCTGCGCAACACCGATGGCCGCGCCTTCATGGCCGACTACCACCTGGCCAAGGAGCTGGCGCCGCGCGACGTCGTCGCCCGCGCCATCCATGCCGAGCGCGCAGCCGGCCGCGGCGCCTTCCTCGACGCCACGACGGCCGTCGGCGGGCACTTCCCGCACGAGTTCCCCGCCGTGTTCGAGGCCTGCCAGAGCGCCGGCGTCGATCCGCGCCGCGAGATGATCCCGGTCACGCCGGCCGTGCACTACCACATGGGCGGGGTCGCTACGGATTTCGACGGCCGCGCCAGCCTGCCGGGCCTCTACGCGGCCGGCGAGTGCGCCTCGACCGGGGTGCAGGGCGCCAATCGCCTGGCCTCCAACAGCCTGCTGGAAGCGGCCGTGTTCGGCGCCCGCGCCGGCCGCGCCGCGGCGGCCGAAGGCCTGCAAGGCGGCGAGCCCGTCAGCCTGGAGCCCCTGCCTGACCTGCCGGACGCCACCCTGCAGGGGCTGCGCAAGGCCATGAGCCGCGACGCCGGGGTGATCCGCGACGAGGCCGGCCTTGCTCGCCTGCTGGCCCAGATCGACGCCCTGGAGCCGGCCTACGGCCCCTGCCCGCCCCTGGTCGCCGCCCGGCTGATCGTCGACGCCGCCCTGGCCCGCCAGGAAAGCCGCGGCGGCCACTATCGCAGCGACTTCCCCGCGACGGCCCAGCCGGCGCGCACCTTCGTGACCTTGGAGAATGCGGACACCGCCGTCCGCTACGCCGCCGAATGAGCATCCAACCCCAAATGGGTGAATTGCACGACCTGCTGGTGCGTCCGATCGTCGACCTGGCGCTCGCCGAGGACCTGGGCCGCGCCGGCGACATCACCGGCCAGGCCTGCATCGACCCGGACGCCCGCCTGTCGGTGGTCTGGGCCAGCCGGCAGGATGGGAGGGTTTCTGGCCTTTCCTGCGCGCGCCTGGCGCTGGCCGCCCTGGACCCGAGCGCCAGATTCGAGGTCGTCACGCCGGACGGCTCGGACGTCCTGCCGGGCACGGTCCTGGCTCGCGCCGAAGGCAACGCCCGCGCCGTGCTGATCGCCGAGCGCACCGGCCTGAACCTCTTGGGTCGCCTCTCGGGCATCGCCACCCTGACGCGGTCCTACGTCCGCCTGGTCGAGGGTACGAAGGCCACCATCGTCGACACCCGCAAGACCACGCCGGGCCTGCGCGCCCTGGAGAAATACGCCGTCCGCTGCGGCGGCGGGGTCAATCACCGCTTCGGCCTGGATGACGCCATCCTGATCAAGGACAACCACGTCGTCGCCTGCGGCGGCGTCGGCGAAGCCGTCCGTCGCGCGCGAGCCCATGCTGGCCACCTGGTGAAGGTAGAAGTCGAGGTCGACGGCCTGGACCAGCTGGAAGAGGCCCTGAAGCACGGACCCGACGTGGTGATGCTGGACAACTTCAGCCTGGACGACCTGCGCACGGCGGTGTCGCTGGCCAAGGGTCGGGCGGTGCTGGAGGCGTCGGGCGGGGTGAACCTGACCACGGTCCGGGCCATCGCCGAGACGGGCGTGAACGTGATCAGCGTCGGGGCGCTGACGCATTCGGCGCCGGTGCTGGATATCGGGCTGGACGCCAACTAGCGGCAAAGCGGGGCACCCTCTCTCTTAGAGAGAGGGTTGGGGTGAGAGGTTACGAGGTTCGACGGCGTGCCGGCACTCCGGTTGACGTCGTAACCTCTCACCCTCCCACGCTTCGCGCGGGCCCCTCCCTCTCTCTATGAGAGAGGGCTTCCTAGGATCAAAACACCCGCATCAACTCCCGCACCACCATCGCCGCCAGCACGCCCGTCGACACCACGAACAACAGGAACCGCACCGCCACCAGGTTCACACTGAGCTGCAACAGACTGTGCAGCACCCGCACGCCGACATAGACCCAGGCGAAATGCACGGCCATCGGATCGGCATGCCCCGCGACCTGGATGGCCAGGGCCGCGGCGTAGAAGATGGTCGGCTGCTCCATCAGGTGATTGTAGTTGTCGGCCGCCTGCCGCGCCGTGTCGGGCAGGCCGCTCAGCGAGCCGGGAAACCGCGCGTCCTGCGGCTTGATCCCGGCCTTCTGCATCGCCGGGATCCGCTGGATGTACATCCACAGCCAGACCAGCAGCGACCAGCCCACCAGCGCCATGACCGGCGCGATCATCGAAGCTTGCATCGTCTCGTCCCCTCCCCAGGGATTTCCCGTTTTACCCCCGCAGAGAAGATCAGAGAACGCCGTTCCGGCAAATAGTGACGTTTGGGGAAGCTAGCCCCGGCTGCGGAACGGGTCGGCCGGGTAGACGCCCAGGATCTCGAACTTCTCGGAGAAGAACTTCAGCTCGTCCAGGGCCAGGGCCAGGTTGCGTTCCTCGGGCCGGCCGTCGACCTCGGCGTAGAAGAAGGTCGCCGTGAAGGCGCCGCCCTCCATATAGCTTTCCAGCTTGGTCATGTTGACGCCGTTGGTCGCGAAGCCGCCCAGCGCCTTGTACAGCGCGGCCGGCAGGTTGCGGACGCGGAACACGAAGCTGGTCACGCAGTCGGTGGTGAACGGCGGCGGCTCGGGGCTCTTGTCGGCCGTCATCACCAGGAAGCGGGTGGTGTTGTGGCGCTCGTCCTCGATGTCGCGGGCCAAGATGTCCAGGCCGTAGATCTCGGCGGCCAGGGCGGGGGCGACGGCGGCGCGCTTGGGGTCGGGTTTCAAGGCCAGGGCCTTGGCCGCGCCGGCGGTGTCGCCGGCCGCCTCGGTGCTGACGCCCAGCTTCTTGAGGCTGTTGCGGCACTGGGACAGGGCGATCGGCATCGAGGCCACGACCTCAACGTCCGACAGCTTGACGCCCTTGTTGGCCATCAGCTGGAAGCGGATCGGCTTGAAGCGCTCGCCGATGATCTTCAGGCCCGAGGCCGGCAGCAGGTGGTGCACGTCGGCGACCCTACCCGCGATCGAGTTCTCGATCGGGATCATGCCCAGCTGGGCGGCGCCGGTCTTGATGGCCTCGAAAGCCTCTTCGAAGGTCTTGCAGGGATAGGCCTCGTACTCGGGAAAGTACGTGCGGCAGGCCTCGTGGCTGTTGGCGCCGGGCTCGCCCTGGAAGGCGATCTTCTTGAGGATGCTCATTGGGCCTGCTTTCGGGCGGCTTCTAGATCAGACGGATTGTCGACGGAGATAGGGGCCTCGGCCGCCACGGCCGCGCGGATGATCATGCCCTGCTCCAGGGCGCGCAGCTGTTCCAGCTTCTCGCGCTGCTCCAGCGGCGAGGGCGAGGCGGCGTTGAAGGCCTCCAGCGCCTCGCGGCGGTAGCCGTAGATGCCGATGTGGCGCCACACAGGCGCGTCGCCATAGAGGGTCGAGCGCGTGAAATAGAGCGCGCGGCCGCTTTGGCCGTCGTCCTCCATGGCCAGCACGGCCTTGACCACATCCGGGTTCGACCGGTCGGCGGGCGAAGCCTCGGGCGCGACCACGGTGGCGATGTCGGCGTCGCCGAATTCTTCCAGGATCCTGGCGCAATCGCTGAGCACCGCCGGATCGACGAACGGCATGTCGCCCTGCAGGTTGATGACCACGTCGTGCTCGAACTGGGGATCAAGCTGCGCCAGCGCCGCCAGGATGCGGTCCGAGCCCGACGGCAGCTCCGGATCGGTCAGCACCGCCGTCCCGCCGGCCGCCCGCACCGCCTCGGCGATCTCGGCGTCGCCGGCCGCCACGGCCACCGGGCCGATATCGGCCGCCAGGGCCTGGTTCAGCACCCGGACGATCATCGGCAGGCCGCCGATATCGGCCAGCGGCTTGTTGGGCAGACGCGTCGCCGCCATCCGCGCGGGGATCAGGACGATCGGCTTCATCTGTCGCTCATGACTGTTCTGGGCCTCAAATCTTTGCCAACCGGTTGCGCGAGGGGCGGTAGCGTGTAAGAGACGCGAGCGCAACATGACGCGCGTTGGGGGGATTCCAGCGCGTGGGTTCCAAGCCCTCCTTCGGGTGGGCCGACAAGAGGCTGACAAGGCTGAAATGAGCGACCTGACGTTCAACAAGATCGCTGGCGGCGTGCTGCTGACCGGCCTCGTTATCTTCGGTCTCCGCGAAGCGTCGGACATCGTCTTCAAGAAGAATGAAGTCGAGAAGGCCGGCTATGAGATCGCCGTGCAGGAAGAATCGGCTGGCGGCGCCGCCGCGGTCGACACCCCGCCGGACTGGAATGCCGTGCTGACCCCGGCCAACGTGGCCGCCGGTCAAGCCGTCGCCGCCAAGTGCGCCGCCTGCCACAAGCTGGACGCCTCGAACGCCAACGCCACCGGCCCCGGCCTGTGGGACGTCGTCGGCCGCAAGCCGGCCGCGCACCCGGGCTTCAACTATTCGGGCGCGATGAAGGACTTCTCGGGCAAGCAGGCGATCTGGGACTACGACGCCCTGTACACCTTCCTGAAGGCGCCGGGTAAGGACGTCCCCGGCACCAACATGACCTTCGTGGGTCTGAAGAAGCCGGAAGACCGGATCGCCATGATCGCCTACCTGCACAGCCTGGGCAG
>CAIUMD010000064.1 GCA_903900155.1 uncultured Caulobacterales bacterium
AGCTCGGCATAGGCCCAGCTGCTCCCTCAGTCGCTCCGCGACAGCTCCCCCAGAGGGGGAGCAGATTTCGGGGTCAATCCACCGCCAGCATCCCGATCAGCTGCAGCCGGAACACCAGCACGCTGTCGGGCGGGATCTCGCCCATGTCCCGGCCGCCGTAGCCCAGCTCGGCCGGGATATACAGCGTCCACTCGTCGCCCACCTTCATCAGCGGCAGCGCCTCCAGCCAGCCCGGGATCAGCCCGTCGGCCGGCATGATCGCCGCCTTGCCGCGCGCGAAGCTCGAGTCGAACACCGTGCCGTCCAGCAGCTTGCCCTCGTAGTGGACCTTGACGATATCGCCCAGCTTCGGCGACGGGCCGGTCTTGGGGCCGCTGGCGGTGACCTTGTACTGCAGGCCCGACGGCAGGGTGACGACGCCCGGCGCCTTAGCGTTCTTCTCCAGGAAGGCCCTGCCCGCCAGGGCGTTGGCCGACGGCCCGGCGTTCAGCTGCGGCGGCGCGGTCGGCGTGACCTGGGCGTGAGCCGCGCCGGCGGCGAGGAAGGCCGCGAGGGCCAGGGTGGCGAGAAGGCGCATCAAGGGTCTTTCGAACGCTGGTGTCAGTCAGCGACACCGTAGCGATCCTTGAGCCGAAGTTCGCGGCGAAATTTGGATCACCGTAGAGCGCCCCTCTCCGGCTCGAAATACCGCGCCGCGAAATCCAGGAAGAACGGCCAGTTCGGCCCCGGCGTGTGGCCGCCCTCGTGCTGGCGGAAGGCCAAATCCCCGGCCGCCAGCAACGTCAGCGGCTTGGGAAACCTCGTCGCCCCAAGGTCCTCCTCGCCCAGCAGGCGGTAGACCGGCCCGGCCGCCACCGTGGCCATGAACATGCCGCGAGGATCGGTCCAGGCGTCGGCCTCGTCATTGCCGACGCTGATGAACAGCGGGCGCGGGGCGACCAGGGCGATCAGCTCGTGGGCGTCGACGGGCAGGTCGTCGGCGGTCAGCGGGCCGGCGTATTTGAGGAAGTTGCCCGCCATCCAGTGGTGCTCGCCCTCGGCGGCCAGGTTCTCGACCTGCTCGCCGCGCTTGCGGCGGTGCAGCTTGGCGCCGCCCTCGCCGGACGAGGCGATCAGGCCCACGGCCAGGCGCGGCTCGTAGGCCATGGCGACCAGCGCCCCCTTGCCGTAGCGCGACAGGCCCTCGATGCCGACCCGCTTGGCGTCGATCGCCGGATCGGTCTCGAAATAGTCGATGGCGCGGCTGACGCCCCAGCCCCAGGCGCGCAGAGCGCCCCAGTCGTCGGGCTTGCGGGGGTGGCCGCGGTTGGCCAGACCGATGATCCCCTGGTTCAGCTTGCCCGGATCGTCGGCCTGGACGCGGGTCGGGTCGAGGATGGCGTAGCCCCATCCACGCGCCAGGACGAGGTCACGCCAGTCCGGCCCCGGCGGCGGTGGGCGATTGCGAGCCCAGGGCGGGCCGTCGGGGAAGCCCAGCTCCAGGATCAGCGGGACGCCGGTCTTGCCTTCGGGGGTGACGACCAGGAGGTCGAGGGTCACGCTGATCGACGGCGCGCGGCGGTTGTCGGCGACCCCGGCCAGGCGCTTCTCCACCACCGGCGCGCCGGCGCGGACGCTCCTGGTCTCCTTGACCACCGTCCAAGTCACCTTCGGGACGTTCCGGGGGATGCGACCGTGCTCTTCACGCTCGAACAGCTCGACCAGCTGGGGCCGGCGGGTCTTCCACCAGGCGTCGGCGTCAGGGACCGGGCGGCCGTCCGGGAAAGCCAGCGGGTCGGGCAGCAGGCTGAACGGCCCGGCCTTGGCCTCGTCGTAGTTCACGGCGTTGGGCGCGGCCTTGTTGTAGCCGTCGACGCCGGGGCGCAGCGGCTTGTCGATGCCTAAGCGCTCCAGCATCCGCGCATGCTCGGCCCGGCCGGCGGCGACGTCGCGCTGGGGGAACTGAGCCAACGCCGGGGTAACGCTAACAACGGCCGCCGTCACGACCATTTTGAGCATTGATCTTACAAGTGCCATGACGTCATCTGACCTTTGCCATGCGAAACATGATCTCGACCTTGAGCGCCGCCCTGACCCTGGGCCTCGCCGCCGTTCCCGCCCACGCCGAAGAGCCGCCCCGCATCGCCCGCCAGGACGGCGCGCATCGCCTCTTGGTGGACGGCAAGCCGTTCCTGATCCTGGGCGGCGAGCTTGGAAACTCGAGCAGCTCGGACCTCAAGGACCTGTCGGGCCACTGGGCGGTGCTGAAGGCGGCGAACCTGAACACGGTGCTGGCGCCGGTAACCTGGGAGCAGTTGGAGCCGGTCGAGGGCCGGTTCGACTTCACCGTGCTGGACGGCCTGATCGCCCAGGCCCGCGCCAACGACATGCGGCTGGTCTTGCTGTGGTTCGGGGCGTGGAAAAACAGCATGTCGACCTACACGCCCGCCTGGGTGAAGCGCGACCAGACGCGGTTCCCCTTGGCCCGCACGGCGGAAGGCAAGGCGGTCGAGATCCTCAGCGCCTCCTACCCCGCCACGCGTGACGCGGACGCCAAGGCCTATGCGGCGATGATGGCGCACCTCAAGGCGGTCGACGGCGACTCTTCTAATGGAAAGGGGCGCACCGTCCTGATGGTCCAGGTCGAGAACGAGATCGGCATGCTGCCCCAGGCGCGGGACCACAGCAAAGCGGCCGAGGAGGACTTCAAGAAGCCCGTGCCGGCGGCGGCCTTGAGAGCCCTTGGCGCCAAGAAGACCGGGACCTGGGAAGAGGTGTTCGGCGCCTCGGCGGCCACCGACGAGCTGTGGCAGGCCTGGACCTTCGGGCGCTATGTCGAGGCGGTGACCGCAGCCGGCAAGAAGGCCTACCCGCTGCCGATGTATGTCAACGCCGCCCTGCCCCGGCCCAATACGGTCCCCGGCGGCTATCCCAGCGCAGGGCCGCTGCCGCACCTGATCGACCTGTGGCGCGCGGCGGCGCCGTCGCTGGACATGCTGAGCCCCGACATCTACTTCGCCGACTTCGTCCGATGGATGCCGCCCTATGACCGGGCCGACCAGCCGCTGTTCATCCCCGAGGCCGACCAGGCCGGCAAGACGCCCGCCCCCGGCAACGCCTTCTGGGCCATCGGGGAGCACGACGCGATCGGCGTCTCGCCCTTCTCGATCGAGAACCTGCCGCCCGAGGGGGTGAAGACCCTGGGCGCGGCGTACCGGCTGCTGGCCCAGCTGACGCCGCTGATCACGACGCATGATGGCGGCAAGACCATGCGGGGGTTCCGCGCGCCGGTGGCCTATGACGGGACCGTGGACCTGACGCCGCGCAAGGCCAGCTTCGGGGCCTGGGACTTCACCGTGACGGTGGTCGATCCGTGGACGCCGAAGGATACGCAGGACTATGCGGCGCATGGCGGACTGGTGATCCAGCTTGCGGCCGATGAATTCCTGGTGGCGGGTCGCGGGATCACGATCACCTTCGCCACTGAAGGGGCGAGCGTGGGTCTGGAAAGTGTGCGGGAGGTCAGCTGGCAGGACGGGAAGTGGGTCGACGGGCGCTGGCTGAACGGCGACCAGACGCACCAGGGCCGGCATGTGCGGCTGCCGCCGACGGCGTTCGGGGTGCAGCGGGTCAAACTCTACAAGTACAAGTAACGCTGCCCCCCTCCTCCCCCTTTGGGGGAGGTGGCCCAGAGGGCCGGAGGGGGCAGCGCAGCATAGGCCGCGCTGCCCCCACAGTCGGCTCCGCCCACAGCACCCCCATTGGGGGAGCAGATTTTCAGTCCTCCGC
>CAIUMD010000065.1 GCA_903900155.1 uncultured Caulobacterales bacterium
GCCGACAGCTCCCCCAGCGGGGGAGCAGATTTAGGACTAAGCCGCCGCCCTGATCCCCTCCCGGATCCGCGCGACGCAGGCGTCCACCGGGCGGTGGACCAGCGTCACCAGCACGAAGCTGATCAGCATCAGAAGATACCAGGCGCCCATCTTCTCGAAGGGCACCATGTGCCAGCCCTTGGCCTGGCTGGGATAGATCCAGGCCCCGGCGAAGGTGCCCAGGTTCTCGGCGAACCAGATGAACAGCGACACCAGCACCGCGCCCATCAGCATGGGCATGCGGCGCGCCGTGTGGTCTGGGGTGAACACGAACCAGGTCCGCCCGAACAGGATCGCCGACAGGGCGAACAGCCCGATCCGGAAGTCCATCATGTAGTGATGGGTGAAGAAGTTGGCGTAGATCAGCACCGCCAGGATGTGGGTCGTCCAGAACGGCGGATACCGCACGAAGGTGATGTCGAAGAGCCGCCAGATGCGGGCGATGTAGCTGCCGACGCAGGCGTACATGAAGCCGGTGAACAGCGGCACGCCGCCGATCCGAAGCAGGCTGGGCTCGGGATAGATCCACGAGCCATGAGCGGTCTTGAACAGCTCCATGATCGTGCCGACGACGTGGAACATGAAGATGACCAGCGCTTCGTCCCAGCGCTCCAGCTTGAGCGCCAGCAGCGTGGCCTGGATGGCGACGGCGGCGATCACCAGGACGTCATAGCGCGCCAGCGGCGCGCCGGCCGGCCAGAACAGGTGCGTGCCGACCAGCAGGGCCAGCATCAGTCCGCCGAACAGGCAGGCCCAGGCCTGCTTCAGCCCGAACAGCAGGAACTCGTAGGCATAGCCGTTCCAGCGCGACTGTCGCGCCCACGGCCTTGCCCTCTCGTCCAGCGCCGCCACGCCGGCCTTGATGCGGTCCTTGAGGTTCATCTCGTCCCCTGCCGAGCGGGCGGGGAAACTAGCGCACAGGCCGAGCCTGCGCCATATGTGGCGCCATGAGCACCGACCTGTTCCCCCAAGCCCACACCCAGCACGATCTGGAGCGCGGCCATGCCCTGGCTCCGCGCTTCAACGCCGACGGTCTGGTCGTGGCGGTGGCCCAGCACGCCGACACCGGCGAGATTTTGATGCTGGCCTGGATGAACGCCGAAGCCCTGAAGCGGACGGTCGAGACCGGCGTCGCCCACTATTTCAGCCGTTCGCGGAACGAGCTCTGGAAAAAGGGCGAGACCAGCGGCCAGTTGCAGGACGTGGTCGAGCTGCGGGTCGACTGCGACCAGGACGCGGTGCTCTTGAAGGTGCGCCCGCGCGGCGACGGCGGCGCCTGTCACGTCGGCTTCCGCTCGTGCTTCTATCGCGTTCTGGAAGACGGACAGCTGGTCGAACGGGAAGCGCCAATTCATGACCACGAATGAGGCCCTGATCGCGTTCACCCTGGCGGCGGGCCTCCTGACGCTGACGCCGGGCCTCGACACGGCGCTGGTCATCCGCACCGCCGCCGCCGAGGGGCCGAAGCGCGCGACCGGCGCGGCGATCGGCATCGGCCTGGGTTGCCTGGTCTGGGGCGCGGCGGCCTCGTTCGGGGTCGGGGCGCTGCTGACGGCGTCCGAGCTGGCCTACGCGGTGCTGAAGTGGGCCGGCGCGATCTACCTGGCCTGGACCGGGATCCGCATGATCATCAAGCCCCGCGACCAGTTCGAGCCCGGCGAGATGAAGCCCGTCGACGCCGGTCCGATCGCGGCGCTGCGCCGGGGGCTTTTGACCAACCTGCTCAATCCCAAGGTCGGGATCTTCTATGTGTCGTTCCTGCCCCAGTTCATGCCGGCCGGCGTCGATCCGGCGCGGTTCGGGCTGCTGCTGACCAGCATCCACGTGGTGGAGAGCCTGCTGTGGTTCGCCGCCCTGATCGCCGCGACGGTGCCGATCGCGGGGCTGCTGCGCGTGCTGGTGGTGGTCCAGTGGCTGGACCGCATCACCGGCAGCGTCTTCGTGGCGTTCGGACTGAAGCTGGCGCTGGAGCGCAGATAGAGTCTGCTCCCCCTCTGGGGGGAGCTGTCGCGGAGCGACTGAGGGGGCATCGCCGGCCGATGCCGAGCCGCCCCCTCTGGCCCTCCGGGCCACCTCCCCCAACGGGGGAGGAGAGCCGGATTACCCTTCCTTCAGCGCCTCGACCCCGCCGCCCGAGGCCGGCGTCACCACGAACCGCTTCAGCACGCTGGCCTCGTACTTGGTGTCCACGATCGTCGAGACCGCGATCAACTCGCCGGTCGCCTTGCCGTGTTCCAGGGTCAGCAGCAGGTAGCCCTTGGCGCTGGGGTGGAGATACTTGACCTCCTTGTTGCGCTGGACGAAGGCCTCGCCCAGCGGCGCGCCGGGCAGGATGTCGCCGAAGCCCGGCGAGGTCACCGAGGTGGCGCCGAACTCGGCCGCCACCCGCTTGTCGCCGGCGTCGTTCCATAGCTCGTTGACCCAGAACATGTGGCTGTCGCCGGCCAGCACGATCGGCCGGGCCTTGGCGGCGGTCAGGATGTCGTAGACCCGCTGGCGGTCGGCCGGATAGCCGTCCCACGCGTCCAGGTTCGAGGGGATGTCGAAGGCCGACATGGCGTCCGACAGCGCCACGCGCTTCTTGGCGTAGTCGGGCAGCTTGGCCAGCAGGCCCTGGAACGCTTCCTGGCCCATGGTCTTGGACAGGCTGGGCGGGGCGACGCGGGCCATGACCACCTGGTTGCCCAGCACCTGCCAGGCCGTGCCGGCCTTGGTCGAGGCGCCGACCTGGCCGGCCAGCCACTGCTCCTGCTTCTCGCCCATCATCCGGTGGGCGGGGTCCTTCCACTTGGCGGTGAAGGCGGCCAGGTCCGGCTTGCCGTTCAC
This sequence comes from uncultured Caulobacterales bacterium, assembly GCA_903900155.1. Lineage (GTDB taxonomy): Bacteria > Pseudomonadota > Alphaproteobacteria > Caulobacterales > Caulobacteraceae > Caulobacter. Next base: position 2,866 of record CAIUMD010000065.1, read on the forward strand.
CATCGGCAGGTCGACGTCGTAGTCCAGCTCCTGGGTGCGGCCCGTCAGGCGGGTTTCGACCATCAGCAGGCTGGCGACATCGCCGAACTGGAAGTCGCGCCAGGCGGCTTCCGGCAGGGTCCCCGGCGCGGTTTCGCGGATCGGCATCCACTCGTAATAGGCCTTCAGCGCCGCGGCCTTGCGCGCGGCCCAGTCGCCCTCGGTCTTGGGATCGTGGTTCTCGGCCCCGCCGACCCAGCTGTCATTGGCGGTCTCGTGGTCGTCCCAGACCACGATCCACGGCGCGCGGGCGTGGGCGGCCTGCAGGGCGGGGTCGGTCTTGTACTGGGCGTGGCGGGCGCGGTAGTCGGCCAGGCTGACGATCTCGTGCGCCGGCTGCGGCGCGCGCGACTTGGCCACCGGCGAGTTCATGCCGTAGTCCTTGGGCGCGCCGCCGTACTCGTAGATATAGTCGCCCAGGTGCAGCACCGCATCGACGCGGTCCAGCTTGGCGATGGCGTCGTAGGCGTTGAAATAGCCGTTCGGATAGAGGCTGCACGAGGTCACCGCCAGGACGACGTCGTGGGTTTTGCCGGCCGGCAAGGTGCGCGTACGGCCCACGGGCGAAGTGACGCCATTGGCCTTGAAACGGTAGAAGTACTCCGTCCCCGGCTTCAGCCCCTGGCCGTCCAGGTCGTGCTTGACCGTCCAGTCGCGGCTGGCGCGGGCGCGCAGGCCGCTGGACTTGGTGACCATGGTCTTGAAGTCGGGATCGGCCGCGACCTCCAGGTCGACATTGATGTCGCCGGTCGTCGCGTCCTTGGGTGTCACCCGGGTCCAGAAGATCGCGTAGGTCAAGCCCGGATCGCCGCTGGCCACCCCGTGCTCGAAGGCCGCCGGGCCCTTGTAGTAGCTGATCGGCTGAGCGACGGCCTTACCGGCGGCGGCGCCCGACAGGCCCAAGAGGCCCAGAACCTTACGACGGTCGATCTTCATGGATGCGAACTCCAAACAACGGGTCGTGTCATCCCGGCCGTAGCGAAGCGGAGAGCCGGGACCGCGGCAAGCTCGGAACTTCCCGCGGTCCCGGATCGGCGCGCTGCGCGCTTGTCCGGGATGACAGTTTTTAGCGACGGAAGGTGACCCCGATCCCCATGAAGCGCGGCTTGCCGGCGATGAAGGTCGGGATGCCGAAGCTGTCGCCGGTGTTGCCGGCGTCCTTCAGATAGCGCTCGTCGGCCAGGTTCTCGACAAAGGCCTCGATCTTCCAGCGGTCGTCCACGGCGCCGAAGCCGACGCGGACATTGGCCAGGCCGTAGGCCGACTGGAACTCGTCGACCTTGGTGTCGGGGAACAGGCCGGCCGACTGCAGGTCCGAGCGGTCGTTGTCGTCGTCGAAGAACATCTTCGAACGCCAGGTGTAGGTGGGCGTGAAGGTCAGCTTGCCGCCCAGGGCCTCGCGGCTGAACGCGGCGCCGACCGAGAAGGTCTGGTCGGGAGACAGGCGGAAGCTGTTGCCCTTGCGCAGGCCGCTCTCCAGGCGCGCATGGTTGTACGAATAGGTGCCGAACAGGGTCCAGAAGTCGCCGGCCTGGATGCGGGCCTCGCCTTCGAAGCCATACGACTTGGCCTTGCCGGCGTTCAGGGTCACGACCTGCGCGCCCTGGCGGAAGCTGGTGGCGAAGTTGTCGTAGTCGTAGCGGAACACCGCGCCCGACAGGAACAGGCGGCCATCCAGCAGCTTGCCCTTGGCGCCGGCTTCGACGCTGTTGACCTCTTCGGCGGCGACGACATTGAAGCGGGCGGGGCCCATCGAGGTCGCCGGGGCGCTGGTCGAGATCACGTCCGGACGGCGGCCGCGGGCGTACGAGGCGTAGAAGCTGAGGTTCTCGGACGCGGCGTAGCGACCGACCAGGCGCCAGGTCAGGCCGCTGTCGTCGATCTTCTTGCGGTAGGTGTCGCCGTTGTTGGCGGTCGGCTGGGCGATCAGGCCGATCTTGGGCGTGGCGGCGTTGTTCACCGCGTTCGGCTGGGCGGCCAGGAACAGGTTGGTCGGGGTCGGGGCGTTGATCAGGACGCCCAGGATCGAGCCGCCGTTGTCGACGCTGGAGCGATAGGCCGCTTCGCGATTCTCGCTGGTGTAGCGCAGGCCGGCGGTGATCTCGAACTTGTCGGTCAGCTTGAACGTGCCGTCGGCATAGACGTCGTAGGCGGTGTTCTCGCTGGAGTTGGCGAACGTCTCGCGGTGGATCGGCTTCAGGTTCGCGACCAGGCCCGGCGCCAGGCTGGACGGGATGCCGAAGCCCAGTTGCAGCACGGTGGCCAGATAGGCCGGGTTGGTCAGCACGGCCAGGGGCTGCGGGTTCGGCCGGCTGATGCCCAGCGGCGTGTTGCCGGCCAGCAGGGCCAGCACCAGGCGCTCGTCGAACTGGCCCGGGATGCGCCACGAGCCGGTCTCGTGGAAATAGTTGGCGCCGACGAAGCCCGAGAAGCGACCGCCGTTGTCATAACGCAGGCGCAGTTCCTGGCTCTGCTGGCGACCTTGGGCGTCCTCGGCGAAGGTCAGGATCGGCAGGCTCGTGCCGTCCGGATCGAACACTTCCACCGAGTGGAAGGCGCGCGTGGCGGTGATCGACGACAGGGTCAGGCTGTCGCTCAGGCGCCAATCGACCAGGGCGGTCAGGCCGTAGACCTTGCGGTCAAGGCCCAGCGGCTTGCCGCCCTCGAAGCCCGCGCCCGGCGACAGGGTGGCGGCCGAGCCGACGTCGGTGTTGCCCAGCACCGCACCCGTGACCGGGTTGGTCGGGTTGAAGGTGTGGCTCTTGAACGAGGTGCCGCTGGTGTCGTCGACCTGGTAGTTGCCGATCAGGTCGACCGTCAGCGGGCCGGGCTCCAGGTGATAGGCCAGGCGCACGGCTTGCGTGTCGGTCGAGTTGAACGCGTCGCCGCCGGCCGCGTCCTTGACGTAGCCGTCGTTCTGGCGCGTGCGGGCGGCGATGCGCAGGGCTTGGCCGTTGCCGAACGCGAAGTTCACCATCGCCTCGCCGACCGCGTAGCCGCGCGTGCCGCCCTCGGCCTTGGCCGCCCAGTCGAAGTCGGCCGGGTTGGCCTTGTTCTGCACCAGGTTCACCGCGCCGATCAGGGCGCCGCGGCCGAACAGGGTCGACTGCGGCCCCTTGGCGACCTCGACGCGCTCCATGTCGAACAGCTCGACATACGACCCGCGCGAGCGCGAGATCGGCACGCCGTCCTGGAAGATCGAGACGCGGGTCTCGTCGGTGGCCGAACCCGAATCCGAGGTGATGCCGCGCATCACGAAGCCGGAGTTGTTGTTCGACTGGTTCTGGACCAGGAAGCCGGGGGTGAAGGCCGACAGCTCGTCGAACGCCTTGACGCCAATGGCTTCCAGGAACTTGCCGGAATAGGCGGTGATCGCGATCGGCACCTCGACCGGGTCCTGGGCGCGCTTCTGGGCCGTGACGACCAGTTCGCCCAGCTGGGTGCTGGTCTCGTTGTTGGCGGCCGGCGTTTCGCCCTCTTCAAGTTTCGGGGCGGCGAAGGCCGGAGCGGCGGCGACCAGGGCCAGCAGGCTGGCGGTCAACAGGGTGGTGGTGCGGAAAGCGCGCATGGACTATCCCCCAGGTTACAGAAACTCGACCTCGGCCGTAGGGGCGACCCGTGTCGACGGCGCGACGAGAGCATGACGGAGCGATGAAACCCCCGGTGGATGACGTGGACGACACACTGGATGACGACGTCCTGGACGGGGGCGCCTCGCCTGTAGGCGATGGGCAAACCCTGACCGCCGAGCTGCCGGAAAGCCTGGCCGGCCAACGCCTGGACAAGGTGCTGGCCCCTTTTTTCCCCGACCTCTCGCGCGCGCGTCTTCAAGCCCTGATCGGCGAGGGCCGCCTGACCCTGGACGGCCAGCCGGTCACCGACGCCTCGCGCAAGGCCAAGGCCGGGACCTACACGCTCGTCGTGCCGCCGCCGGCTCCGGCCGATCCCGAGCCGCAAGCCCTGCCGCTGACCATCCTCTACGAGGACGAGCACCTGATCGTGGTCGACAAGGCCGCCGGCATGGCCGTCCATCCCGGTCCCGGCACGCCCGACGGCACCCTGGTCAACGCCCTGCTTCACCACTGCGGCGACAGCCTGTCGGGCGTGGGCGGCGTGGCAAGGCCGGGCATCGTCCACCGCCTGGACAAGGACACCTCGGGCGTCATGGTCGCGGCCAAGAGCGATGTCGCCCATCAGGGCCTGTCCAAGCTGTTCTCGACCCACGACATCGACCGCCTGTACGTCGCCCTGACGCGCGGCGCGCCCTCCCCCGCCGCCGACACGATCGAGACCCAGATCGGCCGCTCGCCGGGCGACCGCAAGAAGATGGCCGTGCTGCGCTCGGGCGGCCGCACGGCGATCACCCACTATCGGGTGGAGGCCGTGTTCGGACCGCAGGACAAGCCGCTGGCCGCGCGCGTCGCCTGCCGATTGGAGACCGGCCGCACCCACCAGATCCGCGTCCACATGGCCAGCAAGGGCTCGCCCTGCCTGGCCGATCCCGTCTACGGCGCCAGCCAGCCGGCCCAGGCGGTGCGCGAGATGATCGCCGCGGCGGGGCTCAAGCGCCAGGCGCTGCACGCGGCGGTGCTGGGCTTCGTCCATCCGGTGACGGGCGAGACCCTGCGTTTCGAAACGCCCCCGCCCGCCGACATGGCGGCGTTGGAAGCTAGCCTCTCCGAACTCTAAGCGCCGTGGCCCTCGTCCTTCGACAGGCTCAGGATGAGGACCATGGTCGGATCAGTAGAAACCTCATCCTGAGCTTGTCGAAGGACGGGGTTTCGGTTCCTCCGAATACGCCCCATATCCTCACAACGGGTCAAGCTTGCCAGCCGGCAACAAAAGCGCCCTAATTGCGCTGGCTTGGCGCTCTAGGGTGCGAGGCCTGTCATCGTGGAGCATACCATGCGGCCCCTTCTCGCGATCATCGCCCTCGGCGCCGTATGGGCTGGTCCCGCCTTCGCGGCTTCGCCCGATGACGAGGTCATCGCCACGGCCCAGGCCAAGCCGTCCGCCCAGGCCCTGAGCGCCCAGGCGCCGCCGGCTCCGGTCGCGACCAGCACCACCGCCGCGCCGCTCACCACCCAGCAGCAGATCGACAACTTCGTCTATCACTCGCCGCCGATGGAGGAGGCGCGTCGCGGCATCCTGCCGGCCGGCCTCTCGGATGACCGCGACGCGGACGGCAAGCGCAAGGTCCACGGCTCGATGGGCGTGTCGGTCGGCACCGGCGGCTATCGCAGCGCCTATGCCAGCGCCCTGATCCCGGTCGGCGAGACCACCACGATCGGCATCGCCGTCTCCCAGACCGACTTTGGCAGGCGCGGCGGCTTTTATGGCGGCGGCTACTACGGCGGCGGTTATGGCTACGGCGGCGGTTATGGTTACGGCTTCGGGCCCGGCTATGGCCGCGCGCGCGGCGGCTCGCAGCAGTCGATCGCCCTGTCGGTGATGTCCGGCGGTCCCGGCCGAGGCGACGCCACACCCGATGGCTGCGCCCCCGGCTTCCGCGACGGCGGCCGGTATGTCGAGCCGCTGTGGGTCGAGGGCCTGCGCGACGGCGCTCATCCGTGTTCGGCCGCCGGGACGCGCTGACCGGCCGTATTTTCGTCGAAAGCTGTAGCGCTGTTCGCGGATGTTTAACGGCTTGGCGGCCATGTTGCCGGCCTCGGGCGTCTGAGGCTTATTGATGCAGCCGGAAATCACCGCATATCGCCATCCCGCGACGGGGACGGTGACCTATCTGATCGTCGATCCGGCCACCTTCCTCTGCGCCATCGTCGACCCCGTGCTGGACTTCGATCCGGTGACGGAAGCCGTCGACACCAGCTTCGTGGACGGCATCATCGCCGACATCCGCGCCCAGGACCTGGGCCCGACCTGGATCCTCGAGACGGGCCTGCACGCCAATCACGTCTCGGCCGCCGGCCACCTGAAGTATGAGACCGGCGCCTCGGTCTGCATCGGCGCGAACGTCGTCGAAAGCCTCAAACGCCTGGCCCCCAAGTTCAACGAACCCATGGTCGACGTCGAAGGCTGGGACTTCGACAAGCTGGCCCAGGACGGCGACAGCTTCCCCATGGGCGGCGTCGAGTTCACCCCGATCCTGCTCACCGGCCGCCTGCCCGGCGCCGTCGCCTACCGCATGGGCGACGTGCTGTTCACCGGCGACCTGATGCTGGCGCCCGGCGAAGGCGCGGGCCGCTGCGACATCCCCGGCGCGGACCCCGGCAAGGCCTGGGACGACGCGCGCAAATTCCTCAGCCTGCCGCCCCAGACCCGGGTGATGCCGGGCGTCTGCGCGGGCGAGACCTGCGAGTCGACCATCGCCGAGGAAAAGACCGCCAACATCCAGCTGAACGAGACGATCGACCGGCTGGACTTCATCGCCCTGCGCACCGCCGCCGACGCCTTCCTGCCCGACCCGGTGCTGGCCAGCGCCGCGCTGCGGGTGGCGATCCGTTCGGGCAAGCTGCCCTCGGAACCCGAGAGCGGCCCCCGCTTCCCGGTCGTCGACATCACCACGCTTTAAAATCAGTTCTTTTTGAAAACGGACTTGGCGCCGCCGCGCCCGCCGCATAAGTTTCGCATGCGAAACTTAGCGGAGATGACGCGTGGCCGAGGATTTCAGCGCCGCCCTGACCGCCGGCCAGGCCGGCTCCCTGCCTGATCTGCTGGGCCTGCAATGGCTGGAGGCCACGCACGGCTTCGTCAAAGGCCGCTTCGACGTCGACAAGCGTCACATGGCCCCCAACGGCTTCCTGCACGCCGCCAGCGTCATCGCCCTGGCCGACTCGGCCAGCGGCTACGGCTGCATGATCTCGCTTCCCGAGGGCGGGACCAGCTTCACCACCATCGAGTTGAAGTCGAACTTCCTGGGGACCGCCCGTGAAGGCGGCGTGGCGGTCGAGGCCCGGCTGGTCCATGGCGGCCGCAACACCCAGGTCTGGGACGCCGTCGTGACCAACGAAACCACCGGCAAGACCATCGCCCTTTTCCGCTGCACCCAGATGATTCTGCGGCCAAAAGTCTGACGCGAAAAAAGCATCAAGAAAGCGCCCTCGGGGGGGTTGCTTCCCGGCGCCGGCGCCGTTAGACATCGCGCCCTCGACCTCGGGCGGTTTCAAAACCGCTCAGAACGGCGGCCTGGAGAGGTGGCAGAGTGGTCGAATGTACCGCACTCGAAATGCGGCGTGCCTGGAAGGGCACCGTGGGTTCGAATCCCACCCTCTCCGCCAGCCATCCCTGATCATCACCGCTGAATAACCGCCTCGCCGCGAACGCCCGCGCGCGTGCTGGAGAAGGTCCGTTCCTGGCTGCGGTCGGTCGCCTAGACTGGCGGGCGGGCGACGATTCGGTCGCTGCGGCTTCGGATATCGATGACCCCCGTCCCGTCGATCCTGAAATGGACCGGCAGCAAGCGCAGCCAGGCCGGCCAGATCGCCGAGCTGGTCCCGCCGCATGAGCGCTATTTCGAGCCGTTCGTGGGCGGCGGGGCGGTGCTCTACCACCTGGCGCGAGAGGGCGCTCAAGCCAGCGACCTCTACGCGCCGCTGATCGGCTTCTGGACGATGGTGCGGGATGAGCCGCAGGTTCTGATCGCCGACTATGCCGACCAGTGGCGGCGGCTGCAGGACCATTTGCCCGGCTATTTCTACCTGGTGCGAACGCGGTTCAACGCCGACAAGCGGCCGACCGACCTGAACTTCCTGATGCGCACCTGCGTCAACGGCATCGTCCGCTTCAGCCAGGCCGGAGACTTCAACAACTCGTTCCACCTGTCGCGCAAGGGCATGCTGCCCAGCCGCTTCGAGAAGGCCGTGCGGACCTGGTCGGCGCGGATCCAGGGCGTGACCTTCGTGGTCCGCGACTATCGCGAGGCCCTGAGCAAGGCCCGCAGCGGCGACTTCGTCTATCTGGACCCGCCCTATGCGGGGAACCACCAGCGCTATATCGGCGGCATCGACGAGGCGGCGCTGTTCGCGGCGCTGGAGGACCTGAACCGGCGCGACGTGAAATGGGCCCTGTCGTTCGACGGCCGGCGCGGCCAGACGGTCTATCGCGCCGACGTGCCGACGGACCTCTATCGGCGCAGGCTGTCGCTGGTCAGCGGCAATTCCGCCGTCGCCAAGGTGCTGAACGGACCGATCGAGACGGTGTCCGAGGCCTTGTACCTCAGTTGGTAGTCAGTCCAGCTCGACGGTTTGGCGGTCGTCGCCCTTAGGCGGGGGGCTGCGGAACTTCTCGGGGTTCAGCATGGCCTCGACGCGCTTGAGCAGGTCCTGCGGGCCGAACGGCTTGACCAGGTAGCCGTCGGCGCCGTGGCTCATCGCCTCGCGCACCGTGGCCACGTCGCCGCGCGCGGTCATCATCATCACCGCCGCCTTGACCTTCTGGTACTTGCGCAACAGGCGCAGCACCTCCAGACCCGTCATGTCGGGCATGTTGATGTCCAGCAGGACGAGGTCCCAGCGGGCGGTCTGCAAGGCCTTGACGCCCAGTTCGGCGGTCGCGACGGACGAGACGCTGTAACCGGCCTGGGCCAGGACCAGCTCGACGAACTGGCGCACCACGGCGTCGTCATCGATCACCAGGACGGCAGCGGACGCGGGCACGGCGAAACTCTCCCCAGTCTATCTTACTCAGTGCAGCATCTGTCGCCGCGGCGCCTCTTCGGCGACGGCGAGCTCGGCTTCCCAACGCCGGGCGACGCCGATCGTTCGCGAGACGAGGCCCAGTGTCAAATCCAGAGCGGCGGCATGGTCGCGACCGGCCTCGATCAGCGCCTCAAGCTCGCGGCAGGTCCTGGACAGATCCAGGAAGCCCATCATGCCCGCCGAGCCGGCCAGGGCGTGGGCGTCCTCGCGCACGGTCCGGGCGTCGCGCTGGGCGAAGCGGTTCTCCAGCTGGGCCAGCAGGATGGCCAGCAATGATCGGACGGCCGAAGCGCCCATCGATTCGACGAGGTCGCGGCGGGCTTCCTCATCGGCGTCGGTGGCCGGCTCGGCGGCGACGGGTTCGGGCGAGGCGCGGAACACCATATCCAGCACCCGCTCCAGCGCGCCGGGGTTCAGGGGCTTGGTCAGGTGGTCGTTCATGCCGGCCGCCTCGCAGCGGGCCAAGTGCTCGGGCTGGGCGCTGGCGGTCAGGGCCACGATCGGGATGTCGGCGAAAGACTCTCCGGACGCGCGGATCGTCTGGGTGGCGACGAAGCCGTCCATGACCGGCATCTGGCAGTCCATGAGCACCAGTTCGAACGGCAGGACCCGCAACGCCTCGATGGCCTGGGCGCCGTCCCCGGCCAGCCCGACCTCGCAGCCATATTTGCTGAGCAGGGCCAGCATCAGTTCGCGGTTCAGCTCGACGTCATCGACCACCAGGATGCGGCGGCCTTGCAGGCGCAGCGGCTCGGGAGCCGGCGCGGCCTTCACCCCGCTCTGGACGTCGCCGGCCGGCAGGGCCAGCTCGAACCAGAAGGTCGAGCCGTGGCCCGCCACGCTCTGAAGACCGATCTCGCCGCCCATCAGCTCGACCAGCTGGCGCGAGATGGCCAGGCCCAGCCCCGTGCCGCCGTAGTGGGCCGAGACCGACGAGCCGGCCTGGACGAAACGGTTGAAGACGCCGGCCTGCTTGGCGGCGTCGATGCCCGAGCCGGTGTCGACGATCTCGACCCGCAGGCGCGGCGCGGCCGCATCCCCGCCCAGGCAGGTCAGGGTCGCGGTGACCCCGCCCTTGGCGGTGAACTTCACGGCGTTGGAGAGCAGGTTCAGCAGCACTTGGCGCACGCGGTCGGCGTCGCCGATCACGCAGGCCGGGGCGTCGGTGTCGATCATGGTCTTCAGGCGCAGGTCCTTGGCGGCCGCCTGCGGCTCCAGCATGGCCACGGTCTGGCGCAGCAGCTCGGCCGGGTCGAACGGGGCCTTGTGCAGCTCCAGGGCGGCGGCCTCCAGCTTGGAGAAGTCCAGCACGTTGTCGATCACCGCGTGCAGGGCCTGGCCGGCGCCGTGGGCCAGCTCGACCCGGCGCTGGTCCTCAGGTGACAGGTCGCGGCTCTCGGTCAGCAGGCGCGTGAAGCCGATGATGCTGTTGAGCGGCGTGCGCAGCTCGTGGCTCATATTGGCCAGGAAATCGGCCTTGGAGCGCATGGCCGTCTCGGCGTTCAGCCGCGCCTGGGCCAGGGCGTCTTCCTGCGCCTTCTGGGCGGTGACGTCGCGCAGCACGTCCAGATAGCCGGTCGGCCGACCGCTGGCGTCGTCGCGGATCAGGACCGGATTGCTCTCCAGCCAGATCCAGTCGCCGGTGCGCTTGTGCAGCACCCGCCAGCGCACCCGGTCGATGGGCCGCCCGGCGATCAGGCGGCCGAAGGCGTTGCTGACCAGGACCTGGTCGTCGGGATGGGTGATCGGCAGGGACGACTTGCCGACGATGTCCTCGGGCGCATAGCCCGTCACCGCCTCGCAGGCCGGCGAGACGAAGGTCGCCAGGCCCTGCATGTCGCTGGTGACGATGATGTCGGTCGCATTCTCGGCCATCAGCCGGTAGCGGTTCTCGATGGCCCGCTTGTTGGTCAGGTCCTGGATCTGGCCGATGAAATGCTTGGGCTGGCCGTCCTCGCCGCGCGCCACGGACACCGACAGCCGCACCCAGATCACCGCGCCGTCCTTGCGGATGTAGCGCTTCTCGGTCTGGTGGCGCGCGATCTCGCCGCTGAGCAGCTGGCTCATATAGCTGAGGCCGGACTCGATGTCGTCGGGATGGGTGACGGCCCGGAAGTCCAGGGTTCGCGCTTCGTCCGGCGAATAGCCGATGATGTCGCAGAAGACGCCGTTGACCTTGACGATCCGCCCCTGGAGATCGCCCAGGGCCATGCCGATCGGGGCGTGGTGGAAGGCGGTCTCGAACAGCTCCTCCTGCGCGGTCTTCTCGGCCAGCAGGCGCTGGTTCTGCTCGAAGGCCAGCTGGCGCGACATGGCCGCGCCCAGCAGCGAAGCCAGCACCCGCAAGATCTCGATGTCCTCGTCGTCGAAGGCGCTCTTGTGCTCGGAGAACACCTTCAGCACGCCCAGGGCCTGGGCCGCATGCATCAGCGGCGCGCAGACCATCGAACCCACGCCCACCCGGACGCAGGCCTCGCGGTCGACGCGGCCGTCGGTCAGCGCGTCGGCGCAGATCAGCACTTCGGCGGACGCGACGCACAGGCCCGAGAAGCTGCCGTCCTGCTTCAGGCGCATGCCGATCAGGCTCTTGTCGGTGGCGGCGCGGTAGACGAGATCGCCGCCGTCGACCAACTCGACGATCGCGCCCTTGGCGCCGGTCAGCTCGGCCAGGTGCTCGACGATGGCCTGCATGAAGGCGTCTAGATCCAGGCCAGCCTCCGCCAGCGCCGCCTGGGCCGAGGCCAGGCGGGTCATGCGGTCGAGGCGCGCGCGCAGGGTGGCGACGTCGGTCTCGTCGATTTGGGCGACCATCACGGACTTTCGCTTCGCCCCCGTGACGGGGCGTGAAGAACGAGCGTCCCGCAAAAGCATGAAGGGCGCGTTAGCCACGATGCAACCTGGGGCCCCTTGATCCCGCCCCGCTGCACGGCAAGGCTGGATTCGCGCCGCGTTCAGGCGCCCTGGACAGGATGGACCGATGCCGGCAGTCGCCGTCGCGCCCACGATCTTCGTCGTCGACGACGACCCGTTGATCCTGGCGTTTCTCCAGACAGCGCTGGCCCCGCAAGGCTATTCCGTCGAACTGTTCGAGACCGGCGAGCGCATGCTGGGCAAGGTCCAGACCACCCTCCCGGCCCTCTTCGTCGTCGACGTCCGCCTGCCCACCACCGACGGCATCGAGCTGGTCAGGACCCTGCGGTCGATCGCCGCATGCGCCGACATCCCGATCCTGATGCTGACCGGCGAGGGCCGCCTGGACCGCATCGTCATGGCCATGCAGGCCGGGGCCAACGGCTACCTGATGAAACCGTTCTCGCCCGAGCAGCTGAACGCCAAGATCCGGGATCTGCTGGCGGGCTAGGACTTTCCCCCATCCGAGTGTCCTCGCAAAAGCGGGGACCCAAGCTGCCGATCAGGCGCCCCCTCGGTCGGCTCGGCTTGGGTAGGGGTGGTCGGATGAAGTTCTAGAGAAGGCAGCGCATCGCTTCGACCACGCGTTCGGCCGAAGGACCCAATACGACATGGACGGTCCGCTCGCCGACGCGGACCACGCCGCGAACGCCCGCGGCGTTTAGCGCCGCCTCATCGATCGCATCAGCGTTCCTCACGACCGCGCGCAGGCGGCTAGAACAGGCGCCCACGACCTTGAGGTTGCCCGCGCCACCGAGAGCCGCCGTGAGCACCTGGGCCTTCTGGTCGTCCTCGACGGTGGGCGGCACGGACGGCGCGGCCTTGGCGGTCGTCACGGGCTTGGCCGGCGCCGGAGCCCCCATGGCTTCGCGAATCTCGCCGGCGACGGTGTCGGCGATCGGGCCCAGCACCACTTGCAGCGCCTTGTCGGACGGCTTGACGATCCCGCGCGCACCCAGGGCCTTCAGGGCCGGCTCATTGACCGCGCCTTGGTCGGCGACGATCAGGCGCAGGCGGGTGGTGCAGGCGTCGACGCTGGTCAGGTTGGCCGCGCCGCCCAGGGCCTGGACGAAGTCGGCGCCGCGTCCGCCGCCCGTGGCGACGGTCTCGACCGCGACGGTCTCTTCGTCCTCGCGACCGGGGGTCTTGAGGTTGAAGCGCTGGATGACGAAGCGGAAGACGCCGTAATAGACCGCGCCATACGCCAGGCCGACCGGGATCAGCAGAACCGGGTTGGTGGCCTTGCCGAAGTTCAGCACGTAGTCGAACAGGCCCGCCGAGAAGGTGAAGCCCAGCTTGATGTTCAGCAGGTTCATCACCGCCATGGCCACGCCCGTCAGCACCGCGTGCACGGCGTAGAGGGCTGGGGCCAGGAACATGAAGCTGAACTCGATCGGCTCGGTCACGCCGGTCAGGAACGAGGTCAGGGCCAGCGAGAACAGCATGCCGCCGACGGCCTTTTTCTTCGCAGGGAGGGCGGTGTGGTACATGGCCAGGCAAGCGGCCGGCAGGCCGAACATCATGACCGGGAAGAAGCCGCTCATGAACGCCCCGGCGCTGGGGTCGTCGGCGAAGAAGCGGCGCAGGTCGCCGGTCGCGCCGTGATAGTCGCCGACCACGAACCAGGCGATGTTGTTCAGCACGTGGTGCAGACCGGTGACGATCAGGATGCGGTTCAGGAAGCCGAAGACCAGCAGGCCCAGCTCGCCCGAGCCGACGATGGCCCGGCTGGCGGTGTCGACCGCGCCGTTGATGCCGTCGTAGCCGACGCCGATCAGCAGCGCCATAACCAGGCCCGCCAGGCCGGCGATCATCGGCACGAAGCGCCGGCCGCTGAAGAAGGCCAGGTATTCCGGCAGCTTGAAGGTCGAGAAGCGGTTATAGAACAGCCCGCCGATCACGCCCGAAATGATGCCGATCGGCGCGCTGAGCTTGGCCAGGGCCTTGGCCTTGTAGGCCGCGCCCGCCAGGTCGGCGTGGTCCTTGACGAGGCCCGCCGTGACGTCGGCGGGCGCGTGCAGCAGGGTCTTGGCGCCCTCGGTGGCGATCAGGAAGCAGACCACGCCGGCCAGACCCGCCGCGCCGTTGTTCTCCTTGGCCAGGCCGACGGCCACGCCGATGGCGAAGAGGAGGCCGAGATTGGAGAAGATGGCGTCGCCGGCGGCGGCCATGAAGCCGATGTTCAAGAGGTCCGGCTGGCCAAGGCGCAGCAGCAGGCCCGCCACCGGCAGCACCGCGATCGGCAGCATCAGGGCCCGGCCCAGGGGCTGGAGAATCTCGAGCGGAGACTTCATCCGAGACTTCATGGGGGATCAGGCTCCGAAGGTTTTCGCCAAGGCGCGGACGGCCTCGGGCGAAGTCTGATTGAGGGCCTGAGCCGCCAGGTCGCGACAGGCGTCCAGGGACAGGCTGCGCACCTTAGCCTTCACCTCGGGCGCGATCGACGCCGTGGTGGAGAGCTCGGTGACGCCCAGGCCAAGCAGGATGGCGGTGGCGGCGACGTCGGAGGCCAGGCCCCCGCAGACGCCGACCCAGCGATGGTGCTTCTCGGCCCCACGGCAGGTCTGGTCGATCATCCGCAGGATGGCCGGGTGCATGGCGTCAATGCGGGCGGCCAGCTCGGGATTGCCGCGGTCCATGGCCAGCACGTACTGGGTCAGGTCGTTGGTGCCGATCGACAGGAAGTCGGCCTCGGCGGCGATCAGGTCGGCGGTGACGGCGGCGGCCGGGGTCTCGATCATCACGCCCAGCTCGATGCGCTCGACGACGCCCATCTCGCGCTTGGCCTCGTCCAGCACGGCGCGGACCGCGCGCAGTTCGTCCAGGCTGCCGATCATCGGGACCATGATCCTGCACTGGCCCAGCGGCTTGACGCGCAGGATGGCGCGCAGCTGGGTCTTGAGCAGGTGCGGCCGCCACAGGCTGACGCGCACGCCGGCAGACCCAGGGCCGGGTTCTCCTCGGCCGGGATCGGCAGGTAAGGCGCGGCCTTGTCGCCGCCGACGTCCAGGGTGCGGATGATCAGCGGCTTGCCGTCCAGGGCCGAGGCGATGGCCTGGTACTGGCGGGCCTGCTCGTCCTCGTCCGGCGGGGTCTCGCGGTCCAGGAACAGGAATTCGGTGCGCAGCAGTCCCGAACCTTCCGCGCCATTGGCGACGGCGGCCAGGGCGTCGTTGACCGAGCCGGTATTGGCGAAGACCTCGATGCGGACGCCGTCCTTCGTCACGCACGGATCGTGGGCGGCGGCCTTGGCCGCGGCGCGGCGCTCCTGGCGCTGGGCCAGGGCGGTCTGAGCCGCTTCCAGGGCGGGCGCGTCGGGCGCAACGCGGAGCGTGCCGCTGTCGGCGTCCAGGATCAGGGCCGCGCCGTCCTTGACGCCCAGCAGCGCGCCGCCCAGGGCGACCAGGGCCGGGATGCCCATGGCGGCGGCCAGGATGGCCACGTGCGAGGTCGGCCCCCCGCGCGCGGTGGCGAAACCGGCCACGGCGGCGGGATCCACGCCCATCAGCTGCGAGGGCAGCAGTTCGTCGGCCAGCAGGATCGAGCCCGGCGGCAGGACGGTCGTATCGTCCTCTTCGCCGGCCAGCGCCTTCAGGACCTGGCGCTCCAGGTCGACCAGGTCGTCGACGCGCTCGGCCAGGCGGCGATCGCCCAGGCCGCGCAGGGCGTCGACATAGCCGCCGACCGCCTTGCGCCAGGCATAGCCCGCGCTCTTGCCCTCGCCGATCAGGCGGCGGGCGCCGGCGGCCAGTTCAGGATCTTCCAGGAACGCCAGGTGGGCGCCCAGGATCGCCTTGCGCGCCTTGTCGCCCTTGGCGGCGTTGGCCTCGATGCGGGCCCGGACCTTGTCGAGGGCGGCGGCCAAGGCCGCTTCCTCGTGGGCCACGCCCTCGCCGGCTTCGCGCACGACGATGTCGGACGAGGCCAGGCGCACGGCCTTGCCGATCGCCAGGCCCGGCGCGGCCAGCACGCCCTTCAGCACGCCGTCGCGCGGCAGCTCGGCGGGACCGGTCGGCTCAGACGTCACAGCGGTCGGCGCGGCGCTCTTGGCGGCGACCGGCGCCCCCTCGCCCATCCCGCCTTCGATCAGTTCGGCGACGGCCTCAATGGCCGCGTCGGCGTCCATGCCGGAAGCCACGACCTGGATCGCATCGCCATGACGGATGGCCAGGGACATCACGCCCACCGGGCTCTTGGCGCTGGCGCGACGATTGACCGCCACCAGCGCGACCTCGGCCACGAACTTGCGGGCCGTCTCGGCGATGCGCGCGGCGGGACGGGCGTGGATGCCGTGCATCAGCGGCACGACCACGTCGCGCGCCACCTCGCCGGCCGCCAACTGACTGGCCGCGACCGCGCCGCCCACCCCTTGTTTTTTGGCGGGCGACAGCTCCATCAGGAAGTCGCCCACGGAAATAGCGCGATCCTGGTCGCGGCGCACGATCTCGAAGGCGTCCAGATTGGTGATCACCACCGGGGTGATCAGGCTGCGCGCCCGCTGGGCCAGCAAATCGAGGTCGAAGCCCAGCAGCTTGTCGCCGGCCTTCACGCTCTGGCCTTCCTTGACGAAGACGCTGAAGCCTTCGCCGTTCAGGGCCACGGTCTCCAGGCCCACATGCATCAGGATCTCGACGCCGTTGGCCGCGCGCAGGGTCACGGCGTGACGGGCGCGGTGCACGGTGGTGACCACCGCGTCGCACGGCGCGTGCAGGGTCGAGTCCAGCGGGTCGATGGCCAGGCCGTCGCCCAGCATGCGCTCGGCGAACACCGCGTCCGGCGTCTCGTCCAACGCCGCGAGCCAGCCCTTCATCGGGGCGGAAAGAACCAGATTGGACACGGTCGTTACTCTCAGTTCGCGGGCTTCACGGTCACGCGCTCGAGGACCCAGAACGGATCGAGCGTCTTGCTCGTGAAGCTGAGGCAAAGATCGACCTTACCGGCCTGCGCCGGCAAGCGGCCGCTGACGGTCGACAGGGCCGGATTTTTCGCGGAGTCGCCTAGCGGGATGGCGGCGATGCGCTCGCCGGTGCAGGAGAGGCGCACTTCCAGCTCGCCGCCGGGCGTAGCCGGGGCGCGCAGCGGGATCTTGTCGCGGTCCTTGCCGACCTGGAAGTTGAACGGGATCTGGCCGATGCGGGCGGTCAGCAGGGCCCCCTTGGGCAGCTCCGCGCCTTCCCAGATCCAGCACGGGTTGAAGATGTCGACGTCGAACATGGCCCGCTTGTCGAAGGCCGCCGGCGCGTCGTCGATCATCAAGAGCGGCACCTGGCTGGTGCAGCGCTTCAGCTGGCCGCTGACACGGGTATTCAGGCTGGCCGGGTCGACCTTGTAGACGCGCTCGCGGCCCAGGGCCTGGCCGTCGACGAAGGTGCGGGCCTTGACCGTCGCGCCCGCCGCCAGCTCCAGAGGGCCGGCATAGGCGGTCGAGCTCGTCGTCGGGGCCTTGCCGTCGGTGGTGTAGCGCACCTCGCCCACGCCCAGCGGCGCGGAGAGATCCAGCCTGGTCTTGCCGCCCTCGCCCGCCGACAGCTTGGGGCTGGGCTCGAACGGGATGGTGTTGGCGGTCACGCCCAGCACCTTCAGCCGCGCCATCTCGGCCGGCAGGCGGCGGGCGAAGTCGTCCCAGCTGATGTCGGCCTCGCGCGTCCAGCCGCGTTCGGCCAGGGCGATGGCGCGCGGGAAGGCCATCTGCTGCATGCGGATGTCGGTCTGCATGTGCTCGGTCCAGACATTGGCCTGGACGCCCAGGATGTGCTTGCGCTCGTCCGGGGTCAGCTGGGCCGGGGCTGGATCGAAGGCGTAGACATCCTTCAGGGTGATGATCTTGCCGCGCCCGGTCGGCTCTTCCCACGAGCCGCTCTGGCGATGGTCTAGATAGAGGGTCGGATGCGGCGACAGCACCGTGTCGTGGCCGGCCTTGGCCGCCGCGATGGCGCCGTCGATGCCGCGCCAGGACATGACCGTGGCGTTGGGGGCGAGGCCCCCTTCGAGGATCTCGTCCCAGCCGATCAGGCGACGGCCGCGCTTGTCCAGGCTCTTGCCGACCCGCTGGATGAACCAGCTCTGCAGCTCATGTTCGTCCTTGAGGCCCAGTTCCTTGATCTTGGCCTGGATCTTCGGGCTGGCCTGCCATTGCTCCTTGGTGGCCTCGTCGCCGCCCACATGGATGAAGGGCGACGGGAAGATGTCCATCACCTCGTTCAGCACATTGTCCAGGAAGGCGAAGGTGGCGTCGTCGGTGTTGTAGAGCCAGGGGAACACGCCCCAGTCGCCCATATGGCTGGCGTCCGGCGCGGCCGTGCCCAGCTCCGGATAGGCCACGATCGGCGCCAGGGCGTGGCCCGGGGTCTCGATCTCGGGCACCACGGTGATGTTGCGGGCGGCGGCGTAGGCGACCAGCTCGCGGGCCTGGTCCTGGGTGTAGAAGCCGCCGTACTTGGGATCCTTAACCGCCGCGCCGGGATCGTGGCGCCAGCCGGCGACCTGCGTCAGCTTCGGATACTTCTTGATCTCCAGCCGCCAGCCCTGGTCGTCGACCAGGTGCCAGTGGAAGGTGTTCATCTTGTGCGCCGCCATCGCGTCGATGACCGCCTTCAGCGTGTCCAGCGACTGGACGTGACGAGCGCTGTCGATCATCAGGCCGCGCCAGGCGAAGCGCGGGGCGTCCTCGATCGCCGCGGCGGGAATGGCGACCGGGCCCTTGGCCGCGTCCGGCGTCGCCAGCTGCCATAGCGACATGGCGCCGTAGAACAGGCCCGCGCGCTTGGCGGCGGCGATGGTCACGCCGCCGGGGGCGACGTCGAGCTTGTAGGCCTCGCCGGCCGGCCCTTCGCGGGTCAGGACGATCGCGCCCGGCGCGGGTCCCTCGACCACCACAGGGCGGAAGCCGCGCGAGCGCCGGATCAGGTCGGCCAGCTGGTTGGCCACGCCTCGCGCCTCGACGTCGCCCTTGGCGAAGGCGATGCGGGTCGCGGCGGAAAGCTTGAAGGTCCCCTCGGCGCGGACGGCCTTGGCCGGCGCAGGGGTCAGGGTGAGGCCGGCGGACTCGGCATTCGCGGCGTTGGCGCAAAGCGCTGCGGCCAGGGCGATCGCCGAAACGGCGACGGTGCGGAGCGAAGTCATGGTCACGCGGCCTCGAAACTAAGGTCAGTCGACAGCCGGCAAAAAGCGGGCGGGACGGCCTAGAGCGTGGCGAATGCCACGCTCCAGCCTTTCATGCAGAGGCTCTTGATCCGCTTTCGCGGATCAAGAGCCTCGGGCCATCCCGCCCCAGCTCCATGCTTGCAGTCAGGAGGGGGTCGATCGCATGGGGAGCCGAGCCGGTCATGGACTGATCCTGACCAAGCTCCCCGCGCGAAGCAATTGTGCTGCGGCCGGAGGCTCCGGATGAGCCGGAACCTCCGCCGCCGAACATCAAAAGCTGACGTTCAGCGTGGCTTGCAGCTTGCGGCCCGTGCGGTAGACGCCGCGCGCGAGGGCCGTGGTGTTGGCATAGGCGTAGTACTCGGTGTCGAGCAGGTTCTGGCCCGAGACCGACAGGGTGATGTTCTGGTTCACCGCATAGCCGACGGTGGCGTCCAGGCTCTTCTGGGCGCGGACGAACATGTTGTCGCCGCGGTCCACGCCGGTGAAGTACTTCGAGCGCCAGTTGAACGTCGCCCGGGCCGAGAACGGACCCATTTCATAGAAGGGGCTGATGTTGATCTGGTTCTTCGAGTTGTAGGGCAGCGGCGCGCCGGCCTTACCCGAAGCATCGGCATAGGTGTAGTTGGCCAGCAGGCCGAAGCCGTGGGCGAAGTTCTGCTGGTAGGCGACCGCCAGACCCTTCACCTCGGCCGAGCCCGCATTGAACGGACGGCTGATCTGATAGGTCGTGACCCGGTTCTGCGACTGGTTGAAGTACTGTTCCGGCTGGGTCTGCGTCAGGATGTAGTTGTTGATGTCCTTGTAGAAGACTTCGGCCGACAGGATGGCTTGCGGCTGGAAGTACCACTCGGCCGAGGCGTTGAAGTTGCTCGACTTGTAGGGATCCAGGTTCGGGTTGCCGCCGCCGCCGGTCAGGATGCCGTCCGACAGCCAGAAGTAGTTGGTCATGTCCGCGTAGTTCGGGCGGGCGATCACCTGGGCGGCCGCGAAGCGGAACACCAGGTCCTCACGCGCATCGACGATGATGTTCACGCTGGGCAGGACGTTGTCGTAGCTCTTCTTGGTCGTCTGCCAGGTCCAGTCGGCGGCGGCGTTGCAGGCCGCGCCGGGCTTGCAGACGTAACCGGCGCTGTTGACCGAGGTCTTCACGTAGCGGACGCCGAAGTTACCGCGAATATTGTCGGCCTTGAAATTGGCCTGGGCGTAGGCGGCGTCGATGTTTTCTTCGATGTTCCAGTTGCCGGCCGTGAACTCGGCGGCGGCGAAGATCGACGGGGTCGGCATCTTGCCGCCAGCCGGCAGCCACTTGCCGCTCTGGACGTAGTCGACCATCGACTGGCCGCTGATCCGGAAGCGGTTCTGCATCTGGCTGTTAACGCCGTCGAAGCCCTTCAGGTAGTTGCCCGGGACCTGGCTGGCGCTGAACAGCGACGCCGGAGCGGCGACGCCGGTGATGGCGATGCCGGCATATTGCTGGCCGGTCTGGTGCTCACGACGCTTGTAGCCGACCTGGACGCGCTGGATCACGCCGTCGAAGTCCTTGCCCAGATCGATCTGGGCGTACTTCTCTTCGTCGGTCGTCGGCTTGGAGACGAGGTTGCCGCTCCAGCCCGGATCGGTCGCGAAGGCGGCCGGATTGCCCAGCACGTTGGTCGTGTAGGACAGGTTGCCCGGGGTCTTCGGCGCGCCCGACAGGTCGACGGTGTAGTCGGCCCAGTTCAGGAACTCGAGGAAGACCTGACGCTTGGTGCCGCCGTTGGCCGTCGACTTGCCGATTTCGCCGTTCAGGTCCCAGCTGTCGCCCTTGTACCCGCCCTTCAGGTGGTAGGTGTCGGAGTTCAGGCCGGCTTCGCGATACTGCACGTCCAGGACGCTGAGCGCGTTCTTGAACGAGGCCTTGCTGACCACGCCGTCCTTGACGCTCAGGTCGGTCAGGGCGCCCAGGCTGTTCCAGGTGTTGCCCTGGAAGGCGTACATCGACTGGTTGGTGTTGTCGTAGTCAGCCTTGATCTTCAGCCAGTTGAACTCGAACGACAGGGCGTCGGTCGGCTTCCACTGCAGGGCGGTGGTGTAGGTGGTGCGCTTGCGGCCTTGCTCGAAGTACGACGTGCCGAAGGCGTTCGGGCTGCGGGCGTTCAGGTTGGCCGTCAGGGTCGTGGCGCACGAGCCGGTGCAGCCGCGGGTCCGCGAGTCCACCGGGTTGTCCGGGTTGCCGCCGGCCCACTGGTTGGCGGCGATGGTGCCGTAGCTTTCGACGCCGTCACGACGCAGCTGATCTTCGGCGCGCTGCACCGAGAAGCTGGCGCCGAAGGTCTGGGCCTGGTTCTTCCAGCTGACCAGCAGCGAGCCCTGGGCGGAGCCCTTCTTCGAGCGGTCATTATAAAGATAGCTCACCGCGCCGGCGATCAGGCCCGACTTCAGGTCCAGCGGCTTGCGGGTGTTGACGATGACCGTACCGCCGATGCTGCCTTCGTCGATGCGCGGCTCGGGCGACTTGAACACCTCGACCTTGCCGACGATCTGCGGCGCCAGCAGGGCGTAGTTGAAGGTGCGGCCCGGCGAGTCGAGGATGAACCAGTCGGCGGACGCGACGGTCTGGCCGTTCAGCAGGGTGCGGTTCAGCGCCGGGTCGGTGCCCAGGATGCTGACCTTTTCACCTTGGCCGAACGCGCGGTCGACGGTGACGCCCGGGACGATCGTCAGGGCTTCGGCGACGTTGGTGCTCGGGAACTTGCCGACATCTTCGGCGGTGACGACGTCGACAATGGCGTCGGCGCGGCGCTTGGACTCGATGGATTGCAGAAGCGAGGCGCGGATGCCGGTGACGACAACCTCCTCGACGGTGCTGTCCTGGGCCAGGGCCGGCGCGGCGGCGAGGACCGCCATGGCGCTAGCGGAGGCGGCCAGGACGGCCTTGTGGAAATACTTCATCGTTCAATTCTCCCCATTTGCTCGGCTGCTCGGACCGCAAGCCAAACCCCAAAGACCAATTCGATACCAATCAACCCCGGAAACCCCGTGGAACCTGGTACTTCTCAAGCCTCGGACGCTGACTGTGACGGAAATTTTTCATCTGACAAGGCCAAAAAGAAACCAATTGCAGACCACGTTCTTATTGGTATGAAAATGGTCATATGCTATCGAAGCAGGCGTAGGGCGCTGCTGGATGCGCGCCGATCGCGCATCCGCCTTCGGGAGCGCCTTTGGGGGTGAAGGGAGGGCTGTGAATGACGTTTGCTGAACGGATCGGCCGGCTCGACGCCGCCGGCGACCACGCCCCGCTCTACAAGCAGTTGCAGCGCGCCCTGCGCGAGGCCATCCAGAAAAAGGTGCTGTCGCCCGACGACGCCTTGCCCGCCGAGCGCGACCTGGCCGAAGAATTCGGCATCTCGCGCATCACCGTCCGCAAGGCGCTGGACGGCCTGGTCAGCGAGGGTCTTCTCACCCGCCGCCAGGGCGCGGGCACCTTCGTCGCCGCGCGCGTGGAAAAGAGCTTCTCCAAGCTGTCGTCCTTCACCGAGGACATGATCTCGCGCGGACGCGTGCCGCGCAGCGAATGGATCAGCCGCAGCGAAGGCCAGGTGAACCCGGAAGAGTCGCTGACCCTGGGCTTGTCGCCCGGCACATCGGTCTTCCGCTTCGCCCGCATCCGTTATGCCGACGGCGCGCCGATGGCCGTGGAGTACACCACGATCGCCGCCTTCGCCCTGCCCTCCACCGAAATCGTCGAGACCTCGCTTTACGAGGCCCTGGAATCGACCGGCCACCGCCCCGTGCGCGCTCTTCAGCGGCTGCGCGCGGTGCTGTTCCAGGCTGAACAGGCCGACCTGCTGGGCGTTCCCGTCAAGGACGCCGGCCTGCTGATCGAGCGGCGCGGCTTCCTGCGCGACGGCCGGGCGGTGGAAGTCACGCAATCCTATTATCGCGGCGATGCGTACGATTTCGTCGCCGAATTGAACTCTCTGTCCTGAGTTAGGAGTTGAGCTTGGAGGCGACCGTCTTGACCCGTCCTGAGAGCCCCGCGACCGCGCGGTTGTCGCCAGAGTCCACGCGCATGTTCCTGGAGGCCGGCGAGGCCGCGTCGGTCGCCGCGACCCAGCTGACCGCCAACGCCCACAAGATCGAGGCCTTGGCCGAGCGCCTGCGGGCCAACCCGCCGCGCGTGGTCGTCACCATCGCCCGCGGCAGCAGCGACCACGCCGCCACCTTCGCCCGCTATCTGATCGAGACCAAGGCCGGGGTGCTGACCTCGTCGGCCGGCCTGTCGGTCAGCTCGGTCTACGACGCCTCGCCGAACCTGGAAGGCGCTTTGGTGCTGGCCATCTCGCAGTCGGGCAAGAGCCCCGACCTGCTGGCGTCGGTGAAGGCCGCGAAGGCCGCCGGCGCCTATGCCGTCGCCCTGGTCAACGTCACGGACTCGCCGTTGGCGCAGCTGGCCGACGAGGTCATCCCGCTGCACGCCGGTCCCGAGCTGTCGGTGGCCGCCACCAAGTCCTACATCGCCGCCCTGGTCGCCATCACCCAGCTGATCGCCGCCTGGACGCAGGACGACGCGCTGACCTCGGCCTTGTCCAGCCTTCCCAAGGCGCTCGCGGAGGCCTGGACCCAGGACTGGTCGCCGGCCGTCGAGAGCCTGAAGCTGGTCCGCAACCTCTATGTCCTGGGTCGCGGCGTCGGCTTCGGCGTGGCCCTGGAAGCGGCCTTGAAGTTCAAGGAGACCTGCGGCCTGCACGCCGAGGCCTTCAGCGCCGCCGAAGTGCTGCACGGCCCCATGGCCCTGGTGAAGGACGGCTTCCCGGCCCTCGTCTTCGCCCAGAACGACGAGAGCCGCGCCAGCGTCGACGACATGGCCAAGGGCCTGCGCGCGCGCGGGGCTACGGTGCTGATGGCCGCGCCGGGCGAGACCGGTGAAGGCGTCCTGCCGACCGTCTCGGCCCATCCGGTGCTGGAGCCGATCCTGATGATCCAGAGCTTCTACCGCATGGCCAACGCCCTGTCGGTCGCCCGCGGCTACAATCCCGACAGCCCGCCCCACCTCAACAAGGTCACCGAAACCGTCTGATGCTGGCTGCTCTCGTCAATGGCCGCGTCCTGACGGCTACCGGTGTCGAAACCGGCAAGGCCGTGCTGGTCGAAGGCGGCAAGATCGCCGGCGTCGTCGCCGCGTCCGAGGTCCCGGCCGGCGCCGAGCGTGTCGACCTGGACGGCGGCCTGCTGGTCCCCGGCTATATCGACACCCAGGTCAATGGCGGCGGGGGCGTCCTCTTCAACGACTCGCCCACGCCCGAGGCCATCGCCGCGATCGGCGCGGCCCATCGCGCCTATGGCGCGACCGGTTTCCTGCCGACCCTGATCAGCGACGACCTGTCCGTCGTCGACCAGGCCATGCGCGCCACGGAAGCGGCCATCGAGCAGGGCGTCCCGGGCGTGCTGGGCGTCCATATCGAGGGCCCGTTCCTCAATCCCAAGCGTAAGGGCATCCACGACGAGGGCAAGTTCCGGGTCATCGACGAGGAGGCGCTTGAGCTGCTCTCGTCGCTGAAGGTCGGAAAGACCCTGGTGACCCTGGCCCCCGAGCGGACCACGCCGGACATGATCCAGCGCCTGGCGAACGCCGGGGTGCATGTCGCCGCCGGCCACACCAACGCCCTCTACGCCACGATGCGCCAGGCGCTGGACCACGGCCTGACCGGCTTTACGCACCTGTTCAACGCCATGTCGCCCCTGACCAGTCGCGAGCCCGGCGCGGTCGGCGCGGCGCTGGAGAGCCTGACCGCCTGGTGCGGCCTGATCGTCGACGGCCGCCACGTCGATCCGGTGACCCTGAAGCTGGCCCTGCGCACGCGGCCCCTGGACCGCTTCATGCTGGTGACCGACGCCATGCCGACCGTGGGTCTGACCGACAAGCGCTTCACCCTGCAGGGCCGCGAGATCGTGGTCCGCGACGGCGTCTGCGTCGGCGACGACGGCACCCTGGCCGGCTCGGACCTCGACATGGCCGGCGCGGTCCGCAACACCGTCCAGATGCTGGACGTGCGCCTGGAGGACGCGGTGATGATGGCCTCGGCCGCCCCGGCGGCGTTCCTGGGGCTGGAGGGCCAGCGCGGCCGGATCGCGCCGGGCTATGCGGCGGACTTCTGCCTGCTGAACGAGGATCTGTCGGTCCGGCGAACCTGGATCGACGGCGTTTCGGCCTAGCAAAAAGGGCGCTGACCGCGAGGTCAGCGCCCTTCTCGTTTCAGGCTAGGCCCGGTGGAAGCCTAGAACTTCCACTTCACGCCCAGATAGAACTGGCGGCCGTAGTGCACGTACTCTTCCGAGCTCATGCGGGTGGAGTCGATCACCTTGCTGTCTTGCTCGTCGGTCAGGTTGATGCCTTCAAGGGTGACCGTGAAGTTGCCGAAGTTGTAGCTGACCTGGCTGTCGATGTTCAGGGTCTTTTCCTTGATCCGAACATCGTTGTTGTTGGTCGCCGACGGGGCCACCTGGATCAGATACGGGTCGCGGTACGAGGCCGAGACGCGGGCCTTGAAGTTGGCCTTTTCGTAGTAGAGCGTCGCGTTGTAGGCCTCGGGCGACAGGTTCACCAGCGGCTGGGTGATCAGCAGCGCCGGCGCGGTCTGGACGCGCGGCGTGCCGGCATAGGTCGGGTTGCGGATCACGTACTGGATGTCGCTCTCGACGCGCGTGTAGTTCACGATGCCGCCGAAACCGTCGAACGGCGCCGGCAGGAACGAGAACGGCCGCTGCAGCGAGATCTCGTAGCCCTTCAGCTTGCCGCCGGGGGTGTTGATCTGCGTCGTGACCGTGAACAGCGTGTCGGGCGTGTTGGTATTGCTCAGCAGGCTGTTGGGCAGCTCGGTTTCCGACCACGGCATGGTGACGGCCGAGGTCTGGATGTAGGACTTGATGTCCTTCTGGAAGAAGCCGATCGAGAACAGGGTTTCCTTGTCGGGATACCACTCGAAGCTGAGGTCCAGGTTCTTGGACATCATCGGGTTCAGCTCGGGATTGCCGCGCGTCAGGGTCTGGTTGCCCTGGCTGATGGCGGTGTAGCCCGGCGTCAGGTTTTGCAGCTGCGGACGCGTCATCACCTTGGCCGCAGCGAAGCGGACATAGAGGTTCTCGAACGGCTGGGCCGTCACGTTCAGCGACGGCAGGGTGTTGGTGTACTGGCGCGAGGTCGTCTGGACGCCGTCGGTCGGGACGGTGGTCGAGATCGTGCCGAAGGGCGTCGCCACCGGCGTCGTCACGCTGCCGGTGTTGTAGTGGCCCAGGGCCGCCTGCTCGGTCTTCACCCAGCGCACGCCGATATTGCCGCGCACCGGGATGCTGGCGATGTCGTAGTCGAAGTCGCCTTGCAGATAGAAGGCGGTGTCCTTCTCGGTGATCGACCGCAGGGCGCCCAGCTGGTTCAGGACGCTGAGGCGGAAGTCGCCGTTGGCGTTGATGCAGTTACAGTCGTAGCCCAACTTGGCCTTCAGCTTGTCGAGGTCCGGAGCCAGCCACGAGGTCGGCACGCCCGAGGGCAGGTCCAGGCCGCGGCCAAAGCCGGTGATCACGCGCGAGACGTCGGCGATCGTGGTGCCGGCCGGCAGGCCAAAGCCGGCTTCGGCCGTAAAGGTGCTGCCCGTGGTCGCCAGGTTGCGCGAATAAAGGCGCTTTTCCCACGAATTGAAGCCGTATTCCTTGTAGTTGCCGCCATAACGCAGCTTGAAGCCTTCCAGGATCTGGTAATCGATGTCGACGTGGAAGGTCTTGAAGGTGTTGACGGCCTTGCTGGGACGCAGGCGCAGCAGCGAAGCGTCGCCCAGGGCGTTGCTGGCGCTGTACTGATAGTTGGCGGGATTGGTCGGGTCGAAGCCGTAGTTGAAATTCGGCAGCTTGTCGTTCTGCGAGTAGTCGTAGCTGTAGTTGTCGCTGTCGTAGCGGTCGAACGAGAAGGTCGTCTGGACCGGATTGTTCTGGATCGAGCGCGACTGGCCATAGCCGACATTCAGGTGGCCGGCTTCGCCGAAGCGGGTGTCATAGGTCAGCGAGAACTGGTTGAACTCGGTCTTCAGTTCGTCGTGGCGATACTCGACCCGGGCGTCGACGTCGTCGAACGTGCCCTTGATCAGGTTGCCCTTGCTGTCGGCCGTGAAGTTGACGACGTCGGTCTGCGGCAGGCCCGCGCCCGAACGGCTGAACGAGATGATTTCCAGATAGGTTTCGTCGCGGTTGTTCTGGAACTTGGCCAGCAGCGCGTCGAGGGTCAGGGTCGAGTTGGCGGTCGGGCGCCACTGGATCGACCCGGTCACCCCCAGGCGCTTCTGATCATAGTCCAGGCGGCCATAGCGCGGGATGCGCGGGTGCCACAGGGCATTGGCGGCGCCGGCCTTGGCGGGCGTCGTGCCGGTGACCGGCACGCGGGCGCCGGTGACCGGATCATAGCCGTAGCCGATGCTGCTGTCGGCGCAGGCCGCCGAGTTCGAGAAGGTCGTGCCGCCGGGCGTGAAGCCGGGGGTCTGGGGATTGTAGGCCGCGCCGAAGCACGGGAAGGCGGTCGACGAGTTGTTGGGGACCGACGGGTTCTCCCAACGACCGGTCGAGGAGCCCTCTTCGCGCTGGGCGCGGGTGGCGTAAGCGACTGACAGCAGGGCGCCGACCTCGCCAATGCCGGTGTCCCAGCGGTTGCTGACCAGGAAGGTGTAGCGCGGGTCGTTCTTCCGCGAGAGATCGTTCCAGCCGATCTTGGCGCTGGCGCTCATCGTGAACTTGCTGAAGTCGAACGGGCGCGCGGCCTGCAGGTCGACGATCGCGCCCAGCGAGCCCTCTTCGTTCATCGCCGAGGTCGACTTGCGCACGGTGACGCTGTTGAACAGTTCCGAGGCGAAGATCGAGAAGTCGAACTGGCGGCCGCGGTTGGCGCCGCCCGAGCTGTCCTTGCCGCCGGTGGTGGCCAGGGCTTCCAGGCCGTTCAGGCGCACGACGGTGAAGTCGGGACCCAGGCCCCGGACGGTGATGGTGCGGCCTTCGCCGCCGTCACGGTCGATCGACACGCCCGGCACGCGCTGCAGCGATTCCGCCAGGTTCAGGTCGGGGAAATCGGCGATGTCTTGCGCCTTGATGACGTCGACGAGGTCGTTTTCGCGACGCTTCACGTCCAGGGCGTTGGCCAGCGAGGCGCGGAAGCCGGTGACGACGACGGCCTCGACCTCGCCGCTGTCGGCAGGGGCCCGAGCTTGGGTGTCTTGTGCGGATGCGGAACCGGCGATCATCGCCAGGGCCAGCGCGCCAGCGGACACGCCGTAGTGCAGGACGCGCACGCGTCCCGTGGACTTCTTGGACATAGAACCTCCTCCCGTGTCGACCATAGGTCGTTGCGAGGCGACGTGACGCCGCCTTCGGCTTTCTTTCCGGCCTCGCGTCCTTCCCACGAGACCGGCGTCCAGCCTTATTTGATCTTCATTTTTGCCACCGGTGTCAGAACCGAACCATGGTTTTTGACACCGGTATCAGACAGCTAACAAAGCCCGATGCGGCCGACAAGGCCACAAAGCGGTCACAACCCAGGAGTTTGTAACTCCGTTGCGGTTTCGACACATAGCAACGTTCTGTCACGCGACCGCCGGAGCGGCGTCAGCCCTCTTCGGGCTTGTAGTGGCTGACCTGGTACAGGCCCTGCAGCATGGCGTCGCGTTGCTCGCCGGGCAGCTCGGCGCCGTGGGCCCGCAGCAGCTTCATGGCGTTGAGGTGCACGTCCACCGCGTCCCAGCGCCAGGCGCCGGCGGCCGCGCAGCTGTCGGCCAGGCCGCACAGCGACATCGCCGCCTTGTCGATCCCGGCGTCGGAAACGAACAGGCTGACGTCGATCACCCGCGAGGCCAGCAGATACAGAGCCTCGGCGTTCTCGCTCGCGCGATCGGGCGCGGCCTTGCCGAACCGGCGATCGATCTCGCCCAGGGCCTCGTCCAGCGCGGCCATCGACGACTCGCGCAGGGTCTCGACCCCGGCCTCGGCGGCGGCGACGGCGTCCTTGGCCAGGATGCCGCCCTTGTCCTTGATCAGGGAGGCCAGGCGGTTGGGGGGGCGGAACTTGCGGACGGTCATATCTGCACCTTGGCTGGGCGCATCAGGTTGGCGATTTCGTCATCCGACATGTTGGGCGTCTGCGCATCGCCCACCTCTGCCGGGAGGTCATCCTTCCGCCGTCCGTCCGTCCCCGGCGGGGGTCCCTCGTGCTTGAAACGCCTGTCTGGCCCGATGAAACTATCACATTCGATGAATTGCCGCTCCTCGCGCGCCACCCAGAAGATGCGCTCCAGCAGCACCTTAGGCGTCAGCGGTTTGGCCACGACATAGTTGGAGCCCGCGTCGCGCAGCTTGAAGATCTGCGAGGTGCGGGTGTGACCGGTCAGCAGGATCACCGGAATGTAGCGGTTGGTCTCGCCGCCTTCGCGACGCAGCCACTCGATGAACTCGATGCCGTCGGTGACGGGCATCTGCACGTCGCTGACAATCAGGTCGAAGGTCTTGGTGCGGATCAGGGCTTGCGCGTCGGCGACGGTCTCGGCGCGATACAGCTGCTTGACGCCGAAGCCCGAGACGACCTGCGACAAAATGTCCAGCGAGGCGCCGTTGTCGTCCAGCACGAGCACCGTGGCGCGTTCGAGATTGATCCGGGCCGAGGGGAGGAGCGCTTCCGGCATCGGCCCGCTAGAAGAAGTCCAGCTCGCCGGCCTCGGCGCGTTCGCCCAGTTCCTCGGCGCGCAGGCGCATGGCCATGTCGGACAGGCCCAAGCCGTTCAGAACCGGCGCGATGGACATCGCCCATTCACCGGAGGCGTGCAGGCCGACGCGCTCGAGCACCTCGGACAGGCCGTGC
This sequence comes from uncultured Caulobacterales bacterium, assembly GCA_903900155.1. GTDB lineage: Bacteria > Pseudomonadota > Alphaproteobacteria > Caulobacterales > Caulobacteraceae > Caulobacter. The sequence continues at coordinate 32,485 of CAIUMD010000065.1, forward strand.
AGGCGCTGGCTCAGCTCGTCCAGGGCCTGCAGGCGCGACAGGTTCTCGACCGTGGCCCCGCCTTCCTTGGCCAGGTCGCCGACCAGATGCTCGCAGTCGCGGCAGATGGCGGCGGCCGCGGCCAGCTCCGCCGCCAGGCGACGCGACAGCTCCTGGACCGGGAGGTGATCCTCGGTCGGGGCGATCGGCGTCAACGGCAGCGGCGATGAGCTCATGGGCGCTAGAACAGATCCACATCGCCGCTGGACGCGGCAGGCATCGGGGCGGGCGCGGGACGACGGACGTCCTGCGGAGCGTTGTCGACGGCCACCAGGCGCTGGCGGACGCGGCCCGAGGTCGGCCAGAACTCGACGCGACGGGCCGAAACCCCACCGGTGCTGGACGAGACGATCGGGATGCCTTCGTCGCGCAGGAACCGCTCGGCGAAGGCCGAGTTGCTGGCGCCGACGTCCGACAGGCCGTCGAACAGCTTGGCGCCGCCGAAGATCTTGGCTTCCAGCCGCTCGCGGCGGGCGCCGCGCTTCAGCAGGTCGTTGATCAGGAGTTCCATAGCGTAGGCGCCGTAGCGGACGGCGTCGCCGCCCCCGCGTCCGTCGCCTTCCGGCAGCAGGAAGTGGTTCATGCCGCCGACGCCGGCTTGCGGGTCGCGGATGCAGGCGGCGATGCAGGAACCGAGGACCGTGGTCATGACGACCTGCGGATCGGTCGTCACATGGCTTTCGCCTTGGGTCACGTGAACCTTGATCGCCCGTTCCGGGTCGTCGTTATGGGAGAATTGCGTCATGTCAGCTGCCCGAACACCTGTTCGATCTTCTCCCTCAAGCCCTGCACGGTGAAGGGCTTGACGCAGTAGTTGTTGACACCGAACTGCACGGCGCGCTGGACCAGTTCACGGTCGGCGCGGCCCGTCAGCATGACGAAGGCCGTCTGGCGGATCGGCGGGTGCGAGCGCACCGCGCGCAGCAGGGCCAGGCCATCCATCTTCGGCATGTTGAAGTCCGAGATGACGAGGTTGGCCGGCTTGGCCAGGAGGTTCTTGAGAGCCTCCTCGCCATCAGGCGCCTCACGGATGTCCTTGAAGCCGATCTGCTGCAACGCATTGCGGATCAGAGCCCGCATGGTGAGCTGGTCGTCGACCACGAGTACGGAGATGGAGCTAGCTTGCGGCATGGTTCATCGCCTCGCGGAGGCCAGATCGAGAATGGATTGGCCCATGTGGGACAGGGAAACCTGCTTCTCCACAGCGCCAAGTTCGAAAGCGGAGCGCGGCATGCCGTAGACGACGCACGAGGCTTCGTCCTGGCCCAGCGTCCTGGCGCCGGCCTTGCGCATGGCCAGGAGGCCTTGAGCGCCGTCGCGGCCCATGCCGGTCAGGATGGCCCCGACCGCCTTGTCGCCGACGGCCTGGGCCACCGAGTTGAACAGCACGTCCACCGACGGGCGGTGGCCGCTGACCGGGTCGCCCTGGACCAGGCGGCAACGCAGGCCGGCCGAACGGACGACCTCCAGGTGCGTGGCGCCGCCGGGGGCGACATAGACCTTGCCGGGCTCCAGCAGGGCGCCGTCGGTGGCTTCCTGCACCTTGGCTCCACTGGCGCGATCCAGGCGCGCGGCGAAGCTGGCGGTGAAGGTCGCCGGCATGTGCTGGGTGATGACCGTCGGCGGGCAGGTCTCGGGGAACAGCTGCAGGATCGACAGCAGGGCTTCCACCCCGCCGGTCGACGAGCCGATCGCCACGATGTCGCCCGACGGCATGAAATCCTTGCGGCGGACCGGCGCCGAGGTCGGCGCCGCGCCGGCGTTGGTGCGGACGGCGGCGCGGGCCGCGATCTTCACCTTGGCGACGATCTCGGCCAGGGCTTCCTGGGTGCCGGTGGCGTCGGCGGGCTTGCCCACGCAATCCACCGCGCCCAGTTCCAGGGCCCGCAGCGTCATTTCCGCGCCGGCCTGGGTCAGGGTCGAGACCATGACCACCGGCATCGGCCGCAGGCGCATGATCTTCTCGAGGAACTCGATGCCGTTCATGTTCGGCATCTCGATGTCGAGCGTGACGACGTCGGGGTTCAGGGCCTTGATCATGCCCCGCGCCTCGAACGGGTCGCCGGCGCCGCCGACCACCTCGATTTCCGGGTCACGATTGAGGGCCGCCGTGATCAGGCTCCGCATGGTGGCGGAGTCGTCGACGACCAGGACGCGAATCTTAGGCATCAGCGGCCCACCTTTCGATAGGCGGTCAGGCCGCAGCTCTCGAACGCGGTGACCGAAGCCCCGACGCGCTCGGAGTGGCCGACATACAGGCGGCCGCCGGGCGCGATGAGCGGGGCGAACCGGCTCCAAACACGTTCCTGGGTAGGTTCATCGAAATAGATCACGACATTCCGGCAGAAGATTGCGTCGAACGGGCCCTTCATAGGCCAGGACGGACCGTTGAGATTTAGTTCCCGGAACGCGACCAGGCTGCGAGCGGCCTCGCAAACGCGCCAGCTGCGGCGGTCGGCGTCACGCTCGAAGTACTGACCGCGCACGTTGGCGGGGATGCCTTCCAGCAGGCTCTCGTCGTAGACGGCCTCGCGACCGGTCGCGAGCACGTTGGTGTCGATGTCCGTGCCCAGGATCCGGATGTCCAGATCGGCGGCGTTCGGCCAGACCGACAGCACCGTAAAGGCCATCGAATAGGGTTCCTGGCCCGACGAGCTGGCCGCGGACCACAGGCGCAGGCGGCGGCCGGCGCGCACCTGGTCGGCGATCGGCTCCAGCACGGTGGCGCGCAGGTCGTCGAAGTGGTGCGGCTCGCGGAAGAAGCGCGTGACGTTGGTGGTCAGCGCCCGGAGCATCTCCTGGCTCTCGTCGTGGCCCTTGTCGCTGGCGACGAAGGCGCAGTAGTCGGTGAAGGTGCGCATGCCCAGCGCGCGCAGGCGCTTGGCCAGGCGCGAGTAGACCAGCGTCGCCTTGCTGTCGGGCAGGCTGATGCCGGCCAGGTCGTACAGCAGCGCGGCGATGCGCTTGAAGTCGGCCGACGTGAACGCGAACTCGCCGTCGACGAGGGCTTCACGGGCGGAGGCGGAGGCGATGCTCATCAGGCGGCCAGGGCCTCGCGTTCGGGAAGGATGCGGTCCAGCGAGATCTCACTGATCATGCGGCCTTCGATCGAGATGATGCCCCGCACGAAGTTGCGGACGGTGTCGCAGGCCATGTCCGGCGTCGGTTGCACCATGTCGTCATTGATCGACAGGATGTCCGACACCGCGTCGACCAGCAGGCCGACGGTGCGGTCGCCCGCCTTGACCACGATGAAGACGCTGCGGACGGTCGGCTCGATGATCGGCATGCCGAGGCGGCAGGCCAGGTCCATGATCGGCAGGACCGCGCCGCGCAGGTTGATGACGCCGCGCATGAAGCTGGGCGACTGCGGGAGCACGGTGGCCGGGCTCCAGCCGCGGATCTCGCGGACGGCCATGATGTCGACGCAGTACTCCTGGTCGCCCACGCGGAAGGAGATCAGCTCTCGGCGGTCGGCCCCGCTGGCGGTGGCATGGTCGGTCATGACTTACTCCGCGGCGATGAGGGTGGGTTCGGTGGGACGCGGCGTTCCGCCATCCCGGCGGCGCATCGCGATCGTGGCGTCGACGTCGAGAATCAGCGCGACGCGGCCGTCGCCCAGGATGGTCGCGGCGGCGACGCCCTCGACCTGCTGGTAGTTCTGTTCCAGCGACTTGATGACGACCTGGCGCTGGCCATGGATGGCGTCGGCCACCAGGGCGGCGCGGGAGCCGTCTTCACCTTCGACCAGCAGCACGACGCCGTCGGTCGGGGCGGGCGAGTGATCGCGATAGCCCAGGGCCTGGCCGACATCGATCAGCGGCACGAAGCTGTCGCGGACGGCCAGCACCGAGCCGACCGGGCCCAGCGGGCGAACTTCTTCCGGCTTGGGACGCAGGCTCTCGACGATGGCGGCCAGCGGCACGACCAGGGTCTCGCCGGCGACGTCGACCACCATGCCGTCCAGGACGGCCAGGGTCAGCGGCAGGCTGAGCGTGAAGGTCGAGCCTTGGCCCGGACGCGAGGCGATCGAGATGCGGCCGCCCAGGGCTTGGACCGAGCGCTTGACCACGTCCATGCCGACGCCGCGGCCCGAGACGTCCGAGATCTTCTCGGCGGTCGAGAAGCCCGGCAGGAAGATCAGGTTGTCGATCTCTTCGTCGGTCAGCTGCAGGTCCGGCGAGATCAGGCCCTTCTTGACCGCGATGCCGAAGACGCGCTCGCGATTGATGCCCTTGCCGTCGTCCGAGACCTCGATGACGATCCGGCCGCTGCGGTGCAGCGCGGCCAGGCGCACGACGCCTTCGGGATTCTTGCCGGCCGCCTTGCGCTCCTCGGGGCTTTCCAGCCCGTGGTCGATGGCGTTGCGTAGCATGTGGGTGATCGGGTCGGACAGACGCTCGATGACCGTCTTGTCGACCTCGGTGTTCTCGCCTTCCATCACCAGGCGAGCCTGCTTGCTCGTCATGTTGGCGACTTCGCGGACCAGGCGCGGCATGCGCTGGAACACCGACTTCACCGGCTGAGCGCGGATGGCCATGACGCTGTCCTGGATCTCGCGGGTGAGCTGTTCCAGCTCATCCAGACCCATGGCCAGGTTCGAGGACGGGGCGATGCCATATTCGCCGACGCGCTGCGCCAGCATGGCCTGGTTGATGACCAGCTCGCCGACCAGGTCGATCAGGCGATCGATGCGTTCCGGGTCGACGCGGATGACCGACTGGCCGGGCCCCGGGACTTCGACCGGGGTGGCTTTCGGCGTGGCGGCGGCCGGAGCAGCGGCGGGCTTGGCGGCCTCGACGACCGGCGCGGGGGCCGGAGCGACGGGCTCGACGACCTCGGCGACCGGCGCCGGGGCGGAAATTTCGATGATGGGAGCCGGAGCGGTCTCGACGGCTTCGATGACAGCCGGCGCTTCGGCGACCGTCAGCAGCGCGGCCATGGTGTCTTGGACACCGCCTTCGCCGCGGGTGATCTCCAGGTCGCAGTCGCCGTCGACGAATTCGAAGACTTCGCGGATCGCGCTTTCGTCTTCCTCGGTCTCCAGGCGGACGCTCCAGGTGACGAACGCGGCTTCCGGATCCAGGTCGCCCAGGGCCGGCAGGGCGCTGTCGTCCAGGGTCGCCTTGATCGGACCCAGGCGGCTCAGCTCGCGCAGCAGCAGCGCCGTCTCGTTGGCCTTGCGGTACAGGTCCGACTTCGGACGGATCGACACCGTCCAGACATTGCCCGGCTCGGCGTCGGCGGCCTGCGCCTCGACCGTGATGGTCTGGGGCACGAAGACGAAGCCGAGGTCGTCGTCATCCATGGCGTCGTCGTCAGCAACGACGGGAGCCGGCGCGGCGGCGACCGGAGCGGCTTCCTCGACGACCGGGGCGTGCGCGGCGGGCGCGGCGTTCGGGTCGGTCCAGGTTTCCAGCTCGGCGGCCATGGCGGCCGAGGCCCCCATGTCGACGTCGCCCAGACCGCGCGCGGCGCTGACGTGGTCGGCCAGGATGTCGGAGGCGCGCAGCAGGACGGCGGCCAGTTCGACCGTGTTCGGGACACTGCCCGAGCGCACGGCGTCCAGCAGGGTCTCGAACACATGGGCGAAGCGCACCAGCGGCTCGAGGCCGAAGGCGCCTGCGCCCCCCTTGATCGAGTGGACGGCGCGGAACACGGCGTTGACCGTCTCGAGGTCGCCGGCCCCTTCCTGCATAGCCAGGAGACCGCCCTCGAGGTCGGCGAGGAGCTCCTCGCATTCCTGGAAGAAGGTGACCTTGATGGCCTCTAGCTCGTCCATATCCCGTACGTCCTAATTCGCGTCTAGCAACGGGTACTCAGTGAAACTCGTACTGCGGTCTTGCCGGTTAGGCCCAAGCCTTAAGCAGCGACGCGACGGATCGCGTCCACCAGCTTTTCCGGGTTGAACGGCTTGACGATCCAGCCCGTCGCGCCGGCTTCGCGAGCCCGCTGCTTCTTGGCCGGATCGCTTTCCGTGGTCAGGACCAGGATCGGGATGGCGCGATAGTCGTCGTCGACCCGCACCGCCTCGATGAAGCCGAAGCCGTCCAGCTTGGGCATGTTGATGTCGGTGATGATGATGTCGGGGCGATGGGCGGAGAGAACCTCCAGGCCATGCTCGCCGTCGACAGCCTCGACCACGTTGAAACCGGCGCCGACCAGGGCCATGCGCAGCATGTCCCTCATGGTGCGGGAATCATCGACCGTGAGAACCGTACGCGTCACGATTCAGCTCCTTGGAATTCCGCCGAAAGGAGCGCCCCTTCGGCGCCGAACAGACGGGTGGTTTCGACAAAGGCCTCGGAAGGCCCCTTGATGGAAAAGGCTTGACCGTCCTGGTCCCACGCCTTGCGGGCGGCCAGCAGGACCTGCAGGCACAGACCGCCGAGGCGACGGACCTGATCGGCTTCCACGGTGATCGCCGCGCCGCGGCGTTCCAGGAAGGCGGCCTTCAGAGGGGCCGCGGCCTTCAGGTCCAGGTTTTCAGGCAGCGCGATCGCGACGGCCATTAGAACTCCTCCCAACCTTCCGTGGCGGGGGCCTGGGCGACAGCCGCCGAACCACTGCTCCGGCCCGGGCGGGCGAAGGTGTTCAGGCGAGCCTGCTGCTCGGCCACCGGGTTGCGCGCCGGGGCGTGCTGAGCCGTGTCGGCCACAGCCGGACGGCTGTAGGTCGAGGAACCGGCGCCCACCTGGAAGCGGGCCATCAGGCGGACCAGTTCACCGGTTTCCCCCTTCAGCGAGTGCGTCGCGGCGGTCGACTGCTCGACCATGGCGGCATTCTGCTGGGTCACCTGATCCATCTGGTTCACGGCGGTGTTGACTTCGTTCAGACCGGTCGCCTGCTCCGCGGCCGAGGCCGCGATCTCGGTGACCAGGGCGTCGATCTCGCCGACCTTCGCCACGATCCGTTGCAGCGCCTCGCCCGTCTGGCCGACCAGGCTGACGCCTTGGCTGACCTGCTGGGTCGAGCTGGAGATCAGAGCCTTGATCTCCTTGGCCGCTTCGGCCGAACGCTGGGCCAGGGCGCGAACTTCCTGGGCGACGACCGCGAAGCCGCGGCCCGCTTCGCCCGCCCGCGCGGCTTCGACGCCGGCGTTCAGGGCCAGGAGGTTGGTCTGGAAGGCGATTTCGTCGATCACGCCGATAATCTGGCTGATCTGCTTGGACGAGTTCTCGATCTCGCCCATGGCCGACACTGCCTGATGCACGACCTGGCCGCTATGCGTCGCTTCGCCACGCGTCGTCGAGACCACGTCCGAGGCCTGGCGAGCGCCCGAGGCCGTGCGGCGCACGGTGGCGGTCAGCTCGTCCAGGGCGGCGGCGGTCTCTTCCAGGCTGGCGGCCTGCTGTTCCGTACGGCGCGACAGGTCGTCCGAGGCGTGGGCGATTTCGTCGGCGCCGGTGCGCAGGCCGTCGGTCGAGGCGGCGATGACCTTCATCGTCTCCTGCAGCGAGCCCATGGCGCCGTTGAAGTCGGTCTTCAGCTTGGCGTAGTCGCCCGGGAAGTCGGCGGTCACGCGGAAGGTCAGGTCGCCCTGGGCCAGCTTCTCAAGGCCTTCGGCCAGGCTGCTGACGACGGTCGAGGCTTCCTTGGCCGCGGCGGCGGCGGCGGCTTCCTTGGCGCGGCGTTCATCGGCCGTGAGGGCGGCGGACTTTTCCTGCTCGGCGCGCAGCGTATCCAGGTGCAGCTGGTTGTCGCGGAAGACCTTCAGAGCCGAGACGATGGCGCCCAGTTCGTCGCCGCGCGTCAGCTTCTCCAGATCGATGATGTTGTCGCCCTTCGACAGCTTGTCGGTGGCGCCGGCGATGTCGGCGATCGACTTGCGGGTCGTCATGACCGTGAACCAGGCCAAGGCGCCGACGGCGGCCAGGGTGACCAGCGACATGATGATGGTGATCGTCATCGCGGCCTTGGCTTCGGCTTCGCGCTTGACGGTCTCGGCCTTGATGCGGGCGTTGGCGGCGGCGACCACCTGGTCCAGTTGCCCGCTCATCTTGGCGTATTGCTCTTCGAACGGCGCGACGAAGCCGACGGCCATGCCGAAGTCGACGCCGATCATGCCCGACACGGTGTCGATGGCGCTGCGGCATTCTTCGAGCGACTTGATCAGTTCGGCGATCTTGGCCTGCTCGCTGGCCGGCAGGTGGCCCTTCAGCGCCTGCAGGTCCTTCTTGACCGCATCCGTTTCCTTGAGCACGGCGGCCATGCGCACGTCGTTCTTGTCGACGTCGATGTTGCCGGCCTTGTGCGTCAGGACGGTGTAGAGTTCACCGTTGATATTGGAGATGCGCTTGGACAGCGCCTGAATCTCCATGTTCTCGCGCATGTCGGTCTGCACGACGTCCTGCAGAGCGGCCGACTGGCTCTTCTGAACGACGATCGCTCCGGCGGCCATCAGGGCCAGCATGAGCAGTGCGAAAGCCGGCGCGAAGCCGATCTTGATAATCAACGGTAGATCGACGAGACGAATCCGTTTCATCGCGAGGTCCCCTCCAACCGGCGCGCCGTGCCCACGGACCGCCAACATGAGAGGGGATAATCCCCATAGATTCCTAACAACCTCTGACTTGGTAAACGCCAATTCGACATAATAATTCGAGGTCGTGTTGGAATGGGCAGTTTGTCGCAGGCGCCCACGCATGGAATCTATAAAGCGAAGACGCCAATGCGGGAGTCGCGCAGCGATTCCGGGATGGTTACCCGAAAGTAAACCCTCAATATTCTTCGCCGACTCAGATTCTTTTAACTTGAACCTGCGACAAGGCTCCCGCGTCCGATTGGCGCGTCGTCCGACGGACGTGACACTTTTACTAGGAGCAGCGGGATGAAATATCCGATCGCTATTGCCGCGGGAATCGCTGGCAGCTTTTTCGTCGCTCAGGCCGCTTCGGCCGCCGGCGGTTTCGAAGACCAGATGGGCCGTTGCCTGCAGCAGTTCGCCAACACCCGCGACGCCGCGCAAGTGATGCTCGAGTGCAACGCCGCTGACGGCAAGCTGTCGGACTGCAAGGTCGTCGACAACAGCGCCGCCGGCAAGGGCTTCGACAAGGCCGCGATGTGCATCGCCGAAAAGCTCCCGATGGGCGCCAAGACCGGCACCGTGAAGGTTCCGTTCCGCTTCCCGGGCGGCGCGTAAGTTACGCGCCCTCCTTTCGGGGGACACAAAACGCCCTCGCCGACTGGATCGGCGGGGGCGTTCTGCTGTCTGGACGATACACAGCACCCGAATAGTCTAGACCTTAGAACTCTTCCCACTCGTCCCTGATCGCCACTGCGGCATTGCCGCGAGCGACCGGCGCCGCGGCGCCCGGACGAGCGGAGGGACGGGCGACAGGGCGGTCGACAGGCCGGGCCGGAGGCGGAGCAGCGCGCGTGGGCTCGGGCTTGCTCGCGACGACCGGTTGGCTGGCGCCGGACACACGGCCAGACACACGGAAGGTGGCCACCTGCTTGATCAGTTCGGCGGTCTGACCCTTGAGGGAATGGGTCGCGGCCGTCGTCTGCTCCACCATGGCGGCGTTCTGCTGGGTGACCTGGTCCATCTGATTGACGGCCGTGTTCACCTCGTTCAGGCCTTGGGCCTGTTCCTGGGCCGAGGACGAGATCTGGACGATCAGTTCGTCGATCTCGGCCACCTTGGCGACGATCCCGCGCAGGGCCTCGCCGGTCTGCCCCACCAGACCCACGCCGCGATCGACCTGCGAGGTCGAGTTGGCGATCAGGGTCTTGATCTCCTTGGCCGCGTCGGCCGAACGCTGGGCGAGAGCCCGCACTTCCTGCGCCACGACGGCGAAGCCACGGCCGGCTTCACCGGCCCGCGCGGCTTCGACGCCGGCGTTCAGGGCCAGAAGGTTGGTCTGGAAGGCGATCTCGTCGATCACCCCGATGATGTTGCCGATCGAGCGCGAGCTGGTTTCGATCTCGCCCATGGCCGAGACGGCCTGGTCGACGACGGCGCCCGACTTCTCGGCCTCGGCCTTGGCGCCGGCGACCACGTCCTGGGCCTGCTTGGCGCCCGACGCCGTGCGGCGGACGGTCGAGGTGATCTCGTCCAGGGCGGCGGCGGTCTCTTCCAGGCTGGCGGCCTGCTGTTCGGTGCGGCGCGACAGGTCGTCTGCGGCGGCGCCGATCTCGTCGGCGCCCGACCGGATGCCGTCGGTGGCGACGGACACGCGGCTCATCGCCTGCTCGAGAATGCCGACGGCGTTGTTGAAGTCGTCCTTCAGCTTCTGGAATTCCGGCGTCACCTCGGCGTTGAGGCGGCCGACCAGGTCGCCTTGGGCCAGGCGGTCGAGGGCGTCGCCCAAGGCCTGGACGACGGCCTTCTGGCTGGCCTCGTTGGCCAGGCGCACGCTTTCCAGACGCACGCGCTCGGCCTCAATGGTCTCCAGATAGATCGAGATGGCGAAGTCCATGTCCAGCATGACCGCCTTGACCAGGGCGCTGACGGCGTCGCCGGCCTTGCCGCTGTCGCCCTTGGCCATGAAGCCCTTGGGCCACTGCTCCTCGATCACCGCGCGGACCAGGTGCTCGCTGACCACCGCATAGCCGCCGATGTACCAGCGCGGCTCCAGGCCGATGCGGGCGTGGGTCTGGCCGATGGTGCGCACGGCGTTGACATAGGTGTCGTCGAACTCGGCGCGCGAGATCACGTCCCAGTGCGACTGCTGGCGGCCCGAGGCGGCCTGCATGTGCTTTTCGTCGCCGAAGAACTTGCGCGTCTCGGGGGTCGAGCGGACCTTGTCGTAGAAGGCGTCCAGCGCCTTGCCGATGTTCTTGCGGATGACAGGCTGCAGGTCACGCAGGTCGGCGCGCGCCTTGGCGTCCAGGCCCATGAACGCCACTCGTTCGTTGATCGCATGATCCTTGCTCAAAGCCGCCCCCATTTCAAAATGCGGGAGCAGGCTCGTCTGGCATGCTTAATGCCAACTTAAATATTTTCGCGGGGCTGGCGGCAAGGTGACGCACACCGCGCAAGGGCGAGCAGACACAACCGGATAGCGATGTTCTTGAAAACCTTTGCAGGCCTTAAGGAAATCGCCCGCCCTGCGGCCTGCGCGCACGGCTAGGCTTGCGACAACCTGCCGCAGTTTCGGAGCGCCCTAGCCTCCCCGTTTCAGGGTTTCGCGGGCGATGACCAGCTGCTGGATCTGGCTGGTGCCCTCGTAGATCCGGAAGATCCGCACGTCACGATACAGCCGCTCGATTCCATAGTCGGCCACATAGCCGGCCCCGCCGAACACCTGCACCGCTCGGTCGGCGACTCGTCCGACCATCTCCGAGGCGAACAGCTTGGACGCCGCCGCCTCCAGGGTGACGCCCACGCCGGCGTCGCGCTTGCGGGCGGTGTCGAGGACCAAAGCTTTCGCCGCCAGCGCCTCGGTCTTGCTGTCGGCGATCATCGCCTGGATCAGCTGGAAGCTGGCGATCGGCTGGCCGAACTGCTTGCGCTCGCTGGCATAGGCCACGCAGTCGGCGATCAGCCGCTCGGCCACGCCCACGCAGACGGCGGCGATATGCAGGCGACCGCGATCCAGCACCTGCATGGCGACCTTGAAGCCCTCGCCCTCCTCGCCCAGACGGTTCTCGACCGGCACGCGGACATTGTCGAAGGTGACGTCGTGGATATGGGCGCCCTGCTGACCCATCTTCTTCTCGGGCTTGCTGACCGAGAGACCCGGCAGGTCGCGCGGCACCAGGAAGGCCGACACGCCCGAACCGCCCTTGGCGTCGGGATTGGTGCGAGCCATCACCGTGAACAACGAGGCCTTGCCGGCATTGGTGATGAAGCGCTTGCCGCCGTTCAGGACGTAGTGGTCGCCGTCCAGGGTCGCGCGGGTCTGCACGGCGGCGCTGTCGGAGCCGGCCTCCGGCTCGGTCAGGGCGAAGGAGGTGATGGTCTCGCCGGACGCGACGCCTTCCAGCCACTTGGCCTTCTGGGCGTCGTTGCCGAACATCACCAGGCCCTGGCTGCCGATGCCGACATTGGTGCCGAACACCGAGCGGAAGGCCGGCGAGGCGCGGCCCAGCTCGATGGCCACCAGCGCCTCCTCCTCCATGTTGAGACCCAGGCCGCCATATTCCTCGGGAATGGACAGGCCGAAGAGGCCCAGCCCCTTCATTTCCTCGATCACGTCGGCCGGGACGGCGTCGTCCTCGGCGACCTTGGCCTCAATGGGGCGCAGGCGCTCGGCCACGAAGCGCGCCACCGTCTCGAGCAGCTGCTCGCGGGTTTCCAGATCGAGGGCCATGCGCTTCTCCCAGTATCAAACACTTGTTTTGACACCGACTGTAGCGATGGTCCCCGAGATTGGAAGCCTAGGCTTTTTCCTGCTGCGCCAGCACGCTCTTGCGCATGCCGTAGGCGACATAGACCACCGCCCCGATAATGTGGGCGAACAGGAAGTAGAGCTGAGTCTTGGCCGGCAGGCTGTAGAACAGATACAGGCACCCCAGGATGCCCAGCGGGGCCACGATCGGCCAGGCCGGGGTCGAGAACACGCGCGGGCGGCTTGGCTCGCGCCGGCGCAGCACGATCACCGAGGCGCCCACGGCGATGAACGCCGCCAGGGTGCCGGCGTTGGCCAGCTCGGCGATGTCCTTCAGCGACAGGAAGCCCGACAGCACCGCCGACAAGGCGCCGGTGAGCAGGGTCATGACCACCGGCGTGCCGGTCCTGGCGTTGACCTTCGACAGGGCGCGGGGCAGCAGGCCGTCGCGGGCCATGACGAAGAAAATCCGGCTCTGGCCGTACATGAAGGCCAGGATCACGGTCGGCAGGGCGATGACGGCGGCCAGGGCCACCAGCTGGGCGACCTTCGGCTGGCTCAGGCTCTCCAGGATAAAGACCAGCGGCGCCTCGCTCTTGGAGAACACCTCGGCGCGCGAGGCCCCGATCGCGACGGCGGCGACGATCATGTAGATGGCCGTGCAGGCGGCCATCGAGCCGACGATGCCGATGGTCAGGTCGCGCTTGGGGTTCTTGGTCTCCTCGGCGGCGGTCGACACTGCGTCGAAGCCGTAGAAGGCGAAGAAGATCAGGCTGGCGGCGGCCATGACCCCGATCTTGGCGGCCTCCGGACCCGCGCCGGCGGGCGTGTGGGCCTGGAAGCCGTTGGGCATGAACGGCGTGAAGTGGCTGGCGTCGAAAGCCGGCAGGCACAGGGCCACGAACACGGCCAGGGCGATGATCTTCACGAACACCAGGATCATGTTGACCGTGGCGCTCTCACGGGTGCCCAGAGCCAAGAGGCCGGCCACCGCCATCGAGATGATCACGGCCGGCAGGTTGACGACGCCGCGCCCCCCATCAGGCAAAATGACGTGCGGACCGGCCAGCAGATATTCAGGGAAGCCCGCCGCCGCGAACAGGCCATGGGCGTGGGCCGACCAGCCCACCGCCACGGCCGCGCAGACCAGGGTGTATTCCAGGATCAGGCTCCAGCCGACGAACCAGGCGACCGGCTCGCCCATGGCCGCGTAGCTGTAGGTGTAGGCGCTGCCCGCCGCCGGCATCATGGTCGACAGCTCGGCGTAGCACAGCGCCGCGCAGGCGCAGACCGCGCCGGCGATCAGGAACGACAGGATGACGCCGGGGCCGGCCAGGCCCGCGCCCACGCCGGTCAGGGTGTAGATGCCGGTGCCGACGATGGCCCCGACGCCCAGGGCGATCAGGTGCGGCCAGCTCAGGGTCTTTTTCAGCTGATGGCTGTCCGCGTGGCCCGCGGTGATGGTGTCGATGGCCTTGCGGCGCGTCCAGAAGCTCACTTTAGGGGTCCCTCCGACCAAAGCATGGCAGCCGAAAGTGTCAGCGGTTTCGGCGGCAGCCATGCTTTGCACTTATGAATCGAGCCTGCTTATCCATTTCGGATGGATATCCGAAATGGGCAGGCTCGTGGAGCGGACCATGGAGCGCGTTTCGTGCTCCGCCAAGCCTTGATCTTTAGAAGAAAATTCTCGTCAGAGCGTAGGCCAGCACGGCGACGGCGACTGTGACCGTTCCCAGCATGACGGCGAGCTTCGGCTTGACCTCCAGCAGGGCCTTGGGCCCCAGCTTGGCCGAGATGGCGCCGACGCCGGCCAGCAGCAGGAAGCTGGAGCAGGCCGTTAGCATCGAGACCGCGGCGGCCGGGATCAGATTCAGTCCGCGCGCTGCGGCGAGAGCCGCAAAGCCCAAGACAAAGAGCGGCGGGGCTTTGATCCCCGAGACGACGCCGCCCTCCTTGCTGCGCATCAGCATGAAGCCGATCAGCATCACCGCCGGGCCCAGCCAGACGATGCGGGCCAGCTTGGCCAGGGCCGCCGTGCTGGCGGCCTCGGGCGACACCGAGGCTCCAGCGCCGGCCACCTGGGCGACGTCGTGGATCGACAGGCCGAAAAATACCCCGGCCTGGTGGGCGGTCAGGCCCAGGGCGTGGGCCAGCGGCGGATAGGCCAGCATGGCCACGGTCGAGAGAAGGTTGACGCCGACGATCACAAGCGCCGTGGTGCGCTGGTTGGCGGGGCTGGCGGGCGCGGCTTGCGACGCGGCGAGAGCCGCAGAAGCGCCGCAGATCGAACAGGCGGCGGCGGCGATCAGGGCCTCGGCGAACGGCAGGCCCAGCGCCACGCCGGCGGCCGCGCCGATGGCCAGGCCGCCCAACACCACGACGCCGCTGGCCAGGACGGCCGGACCGCCCAGGGCCGCGAACTCGGCCCAGCTGATCTGGGCGCCCATCATGGCCACACCGAGACGAAGGCCCGGCTTGGCGAACACATCGAGACCCGCGCCCAACTGCGCCTGCAGGCCCAGCGCGCCCAGCATCATGCCCAGCACCACCGCGATCAGCGGGGCGGGCGCGTGCAGACTCGCAGCCAGCAGCTTGGCCAGCACCGCCAGCAGCACCCCGGCCACCAGGCCAGGGCCCAGGCGGCCGGCGCTAAGACGCAGGGCGGCGACAGTCATCCGCGAACGGCTTCGCCGCGGGGGAAGTGGGCGTCGGCGGCGTGAGACTCGGCCTGCGCGCAACGGTTCGACAGACGCTCGTTCAGGCGACGCACCGTCTGGCTGCCGGTGCGCTCGAAGGCGAAGGGCAGGACGCCGTGGACGATGCAGGCCAGGCCCGCGCCCAGCAGGGTGAAGCCGAAGCTCCAGGCCACGCCCATGTGCTCGCCATAGGTCTCGCCGACCGACTTGGGATGACGGGTGAACGACAGGTCCATGGACGCCTCGCGGGTTTGCCGAGGCTCTCTAGAATGGCGAGGATTCGGAGAAAGGCATTACTAGATTACACGCCGATCCGAGCGTAGAGAGAATTCCATTCTTCGATTGTGGAGCTTTGGAGATGATCGATCTCGACCAAATTGACCGGCGCATCCTGGCCATTCTCCAGGAGGACGCCACGGTCGCGATCGCCGACATCGCCGAGCGGGTTGGCCTGACCCAGACGCCGTGCTGGAAGCGGGTCAAGCGCCTGCAGGACGCCGGGGTGATCACCGCCCGCGTCGCCCTGCTGGATCGCGAAGCCCTGGACCTGGGGCTGACCGTCTTCGTGGCCGTGAAGACAGGTCGCCACGACGAGGCCTGGCTGGAGACCTTCGCGGCCGGCGCCAAGGCGTTGCCAGAGGTGATCGAGTTCTACCGGATGAGCGGCGACGTCGACTACCTGCTCAAGGTCGTGGTGCGCGACATCGCCGCCTATGACCGCTTCTACAAGCGCCTGATCGCCACCGCCCCGCTGACCGACGTCTCGTCCAGCTTCGCGATGGAGCAGATCAAGTTCACGACGGCGCTGCCGATTTGCCCCACGTAGTCTTAGCGCCTTGGGGGCGTCGCGCGGATGTCATGGTCGCGCTTCACTGAGGGCGCGGCTTTGGTGGAGTGACGGCTCATGGACGCGACGCGGCGTGGACTTCTGATCGGCGGCGCGGCCCTCGCGCCTTCTCTCGCAATCGCGGAGACCTCGGTCGACCCGACCGCCCCGCCAGCCATCCGCGCCCACCTGGGCGTCACCGAGAATCCCTTCGGCCCCGCCCCCGCCGCCAAGAAGGCCGCCGCCGAGGCCCTGCTGGAAACGCCCTACTACGCCTGGGCGCTGGAGCCGCCGCTGGTCAAGCTGATCGCCCAGCGCGACGCTCTCGAGCCCGAGCAGGTCGGACTGTGCAACGGCTCGCTGGAGGCGCTGTCGCTGCTGTCGACGGCCTTCGGCAAGGGCGGCCCGATCGTCTCGGCCCGGCCCAGCTACGCCACGCCCCTGCTCTATGCCGAGCGCCAGGGCGCCAAGCTGGAATGGGTTCCGCTGGCCGCCGACCAGCAGATCGATCTGCCGGCCCTGGCCGCCCGCGCCCAGGCGACCAACGCCGGCGCGGTCTATGTCTGCAATCCCAACAACCCGACGGGCCTGCTGCTGGACGCCGAGTCCTTGCGGGCCTTCTGCATCGAGGTCGCCAAGACCCGGCCGGTGATCGTCGACGAGGCCTATATCGAGATCAGCCCGGATCCCGCGCGCAACTCGATGATGGACCTGGTCCGCGCCGGCCACGACGTGATCGTCGCCCGCACCTTCTCCAAGGTCTACGGCATGGCCGGCTTGCGGGTCGGCTTCATCGCCGCGCGTCCGGACCGGGTGAAGACGCTGAAAAGCATGATCCCGACCCACAAGGGCCGCCCGGGCCTGGCGGCGGCGGCGGCCTGCTATGGTGACCAGGCATATCTCTCGGGCGCCAAGGCCTATCTCGAGGGCTGCCGCAAGAAGATCTACGCGATCTGTGAGGCCAACGGCCTGAAGCACCTGCCCTCGTACGGCGCCTATGTCTTCGTCGACTGCGGCAAGCCGAACCTGGCCTTCCAGAAGACCCTGGCGGCCATGGGCGTCGAGGTGCGGGTGTTCGACAGCCCCGCCCACCCGACCTGGATCCGCGTCGGCACGGCCAGCCCGGCGGAGTTGGACTACTTCGCGACGGTGCTGCCGAAAGCCCTCAAGGCCTAGGCTTGGCGGCGGGAAGGACCTATTGGTCAGACCTCGTCTGATCAGTGACCCGTCATGCCTGTAGTCGAAATGAACGCGGTCGACCCCGACCGCTTCCACCAGGACATTGTCCCTGCCGCCCGGCCGGTCGTGTTCCCGGGTCTGGTCGCCCATTGGCCGGCCGTGGCCGCCGCGCGCCAGGGCGACGAGGCCCTGTTCGACTACCTGGCCCGCTTCGACCGCCAGGAGCCCGTCGGCACGCTGATCGTCCCGCCCGAGGCCGGCGGGCGGTTCTTCTACAATAACGACCTGTCGGGCTTCAATTTCCAGGGCGGCCGGGCGCGGCTGGCCAAGAGCTTCGAGTTCCTGCTGGCCAATCGCGACGTCGAAAGGCCCGCGACGCTGGCGGCCCAGTCGATCTCGACCCGCGCCCACCTGCCCGGCTTCGCGGCCGAGAATGTCTCGCCACTGCTGGCGCCCGAGGTCGAGCCGCTGCTGTGGCTGGGCAACCGGGTGATCGTCGCCGCCCACCAGGATCCGTACGAGAACCTGGCCTGCGTCGTGGCCGGCCGCCGCCGCTTCACCCTGTTTCCGCCCGAGGCGGTGGCCGACCTCTATATCGGCCCGTTCGAAAAGACCCCCGGCGGCCCGCCGATCAGCATGGTCTCGTTCGACGAGCCCGACCTGGAGCGCCACCCCAACTTCGCGCGGGCCCTGGAGGTCTCCGAGGTCGTCGAGTTGGAGCCCGGCGACGCGCTCTACATCCCGTACCTGTGGTGGCACCACGTGCGCTCGCTGGAGCCAGTGAACCTGTTGACCAACTACTGGTGGTCCAGCGAGCCCGCCGGACACGGCCAGGCCATGGACGCTTTCCTCCACGCCGTGCTGGCCCTGCGCGCCCTGCCCGCCCACCAGCGCGCGGCGTGGAAGAGCACGTTCGATCACTATGTGTTCGGAGACCCCGACACGGCGACGGCGCACCTGCCCGGCAGCGTCCACGGCATGCTCGGCGAGCTCTCGCAAGAGGACGCCCAGCGCATCCGCAAGATGCTGGGGCAAAAGCTCTCCGGTTGACGGCGAGCCATCAGCAAGGCTCAACTTGCGGTTATGAAAGCCTCTCGCCGCACGCTCTCGCTCGCAGCCGCCGCCACCGTCGTGGCCGCGGTCGGCATTCAGCAGGTCCGCGCCGCCGCGACGGTCGAGGCCGACTACTACAGTCCGCTGGAAGCCTTCGGCGATGTCTGCATCAAGTCGGCCGACCATGGCGAGATGCTGCGCAAAGTTCGGATCGAGGGATGGGAGCGCCTCGAGGGCGACGCCGTCCCGGCGATGGTGCAGGGCAACGGCATGGTCCGCCTGGCCGAGGTGCGTCGCGGCCAGATCGCTGGCCAGCCGGTGATCCTAGCGGTCGGCGAGTTGAGCGGGACCTCGTTCTGCCACGTCTATTTCCACGCGGTCGACAAGGCCGCGATGGAAAAGCAGCTCCGCTATGTAAAGGTGCTGGGCTCGCCGCTCAGCCTGCCGGATTTCCGAGGCCCGCTGAATTTCCCCGAAGGCTGGAGCGCCGTCGGCTGGCATCGCGTGGTGGGACAGGACTGGCGCGCCCTGCACTACAAGTTCGATCCCGACGGCCACGGCCCCAACGCCGCCTGGCAGTCGATCGAGATCACCCGGCAGGTCTAGGGCTTTAACCGCGCGGCGACAGCGCGAGCCCCCAGGCTCACGCTCAGCATCAGCGCCAGCAATCCGAATTCTTCCAAAGCCAAGGCGCCCAGATAGGTCGCGGTCGGCGAGGTCGCCAGCTCCCGCTGCGCCAGGAACGCGACGGTGTTGAGCGCCAGACCCGCGACGGCGTAGATCGCCAGCGCGCCCAAGCCTCGCCGCCAACTCACCACGGCCGCGCCGACTTAAAAGAGCCCTATGCCCGCCAGACTCCAGATCGCCAGGGGATCATCCCGAAGGCGCACGGCCACCGCCAGGCACGCCAGGGCAAGGCCGCAAGATCCCACGGCGATCACGAACCGCGCGCCGCGCGTCACGCCCTCGCCGCTGGTCAACTGCCAGCCGGCGGCGCTCCAGAGGCATCCGAGGGAAAAACCCAGCGCGTCGGCGTCGGCGACATGCTCCAGTTCGGCTCGCATGCCCTGCGCCAAGGATCGCCGCGTCGCCGGCGCCATCGACAGGGCCAAGGCGCAGAGCCTCCTTGCCAGCTTTCGGCTCATCGTCATGCGGGAACCTCCTCGTCGCGGCGGCCGCGACTGGCGCGGACAGGCCGAAGCGCCTGGGCCCGGGCGAAGGCCAGGCCGGCCGTGGTCAAGCGGTAGGCGTGGCGGGCCGGACGCCCCGGCTCCAGCGCGGCCCGCCACTGCGCCTCGAGCAGCCCCTGGTCGCTGAGCCGCGCCAGGGCCGGATACAGCGTCCCGGACTTCACGCCGGTGGCCTTGCTGAGCTCATAGCCATAGCGCCAAGCTTGCGGCTGGTCGCTGAACTGGGCCAGCAACAGGCGGGTCTGACGGGATGCGTTGGCGGTCCTCATGTGCATATAGCGACATATGTCGAGTTATGCGTCAAGCGCATCCCCTGACGGTGCAGGGTCGCGGTCTATTCCGGCCAGAGGTCCTGGATGTCGCCCTTGCGGTTCAGCATGTGGGTGGCGCGCTTGATGACCTGCAGCAGGCGCTCCTTCCGGCCGTCCTTGTCGTAGGTCAGGGTCGAGCGGGCTAGGCCTTCCAGCATGAAGCGGGCGAGGTCGCGACTGGCCTGGAAGCGGGGGCCGGCGCCGGCGTGCAGGATCTTCAGGAAGTGGTCGCCGGCCTGGGCGCGGTCGAACTCGGCCTGGGCCGGAGCCAGCAGGGCGTGGATGGCCGGGTCGGTGCGCCCGGCGGCCTCCAGCTCGGCAAACGCCGTGAACGGCACCGAGTGCAGCAGGTCCCAGTAGCTGTCGATCGCGTGCTCGGTGACGTCGGCGCCGCTGGGCAGGTTCTCGGCGGCGGCGCGGAACAGGGTCGAGCGTTCGGCCTGGATGTGGGCCACGGCGGCCTCGACCAGGGCCTCGCGGGTGGGAAAATGGTACAGCATCGCCCCGCGCGTCAGGCCCGCGGCGTCGGCGATCGCCGGGTTGGTGGCGGCGTGATAGCCGATCTCGGCGATCAGACGCATGGCCTGGTCCAGAATCCGCGCACGGGTCTTCTGCGACTTCGGGGTGTCCTTGGCGAGGCGGGCGGCGTCCATCGGGGTGACTTAGTGCGGTCGATGTTGCACTGCAACAGGCTTGCTTCTTCTTGGCGAACCCCAAGCGGCAAAAGGGGTTGCTATTGCGTCGAGTTTTTTGACGAATGCGCTGAAATTGAGCAGTTCTCGGTCCGACGTCGCGGAAGCTTCGCCACGACAACGGCAAATCGGCCGCACCGTCATTTCATTAAAGCGACACGCAATCAGCTTAATCGCCAGCCGTTGGCCGCTATCTTCCGCTCCGGGGACGGATTGATCTGGCGGCGTTCCAACGGGGGTTCGACCATGAGCGCCGACGTCGCCGTTCGCCGCTACCGTTCCGTCTTCATCAGCGACCTGCATTTGGGGACGCGCGGGTGCCAGGCCGAGCTGCTGCTGGACTTCATCCGGCATATCGAGTGCGAGAAGCTGTATCTGGTCGGTGACATCATCGACGGCTGGAAGCTGCGCAGCGGCTGGTTCTGGCCCCAAGCCCACAACGACGTGGTCCAGAAGATCCTGCGCATGGCCCGCAAGGGCACCGAGGTGATCTATGTCCCCGGCAACCACGACGACCGCGTCCGCGACTTCTGCGGCGTCCACTTCGGCGGCGTCATCGTGGCCCGCGACGTGATCCACGAGACCGCCGACGGCAAGCGCTACCTGGTTGTCCATGGCGACGAGTTCGACGGCGTCGTTCAACACGCCAAGTGGCTCGCCTTCCTCGGGGATTGGTCCTATAGAACCATCCTCATGCTGAACACTCTGGTGAATCGCGCTCGTCGCCGCCTGGGGTTCGGCTACTGGAGTCTGTCGGCGTTTCTGAAGGTCAAGGTGAAGAACGCTTTGCAGTTCATCGAGAACTTCGAGGCCGCCGTGGCCGACGAAGCTCGGCGTCGGGGGGTGGACGGCGTGATCTGTGGTCACATCCACAAGGCCGAGATGCGCGAGATCGACGGCATCCAGTACATCAATGACGGCGACTGGGTGGAAAGCTGCACGGCCCTGGCCGAGCACGCCGACGGTCGCCTCGAGATCCTGGAGTGGGCCAAGCTGCGTTCGTGGTCGGTGATCGACCGCGCGCGCGCGCTTCCCGTTTCGGGAGCTGAAGCGGCCGACGAGCCGTTGCCGGAGCCCGCCGCCGCCTGATGCGAATTCTGCTTGCTACCGACGCCTGGGAACCTCAAGTCAACGGGGTGGTCCGCACCCTGAGCCGCGTGACGCAAGAGCTGCGCGCGATGGGTCATGTCGTCGACATCGTCAGCCCGGAACAGTTTCCGACCTTCCCGCTGCCGACATATCCTGAGATCAAGCTGGCCATCGGCGCGTATGAGCCGGTGCAGGAGCGCTTCAAGCTGTTCGAGCCCGAGGCGATCCACATCGCCACCGAAGGTCCGATCGGCCTGGCCGCGCGCCGCATCTGCCTGGAATGGAAGCTGCCGTTCACGACCAGCTACCACACCAAGTTCCCCGAATATGTCTCGGCCCGCCTGCCGCTGCCTCTGGCGGCCGGCTACACCTACATGCGCTGGTTCCACAAGCCGTCGGGCCGCCTGATGGTGGCCACGCCGACCATGCGCGACGAGCTGGCCAAGCACGGCTTCCGCAACCTGTCGCCGTGGTCGCGTGGCGTCGACACCGACATCTTCAAGCCGCGCGAACCGGGCGATCCCGACCCGTTCGAGGGCCTGGCCCGTCCGATCTTCCTCAATGTCGGCCGCGTGGCCGTCGAGAAGAACATCGAGGCCTTCGCCAGCCTGGACCTGCCGGGCACCAAGGTCGTCATCGGCGACGGCCCGCAGCGCGAGGAACTGGCCGAAAAGTATCCCGAGGTGAAGTTCCTGGGCGCCAAGTTCGGCGACGAGTTGGCCCGCTATTTCGGCGGCGCGGACGTCTTCTGCTTCCCGTCCCTGACCGACACCTTCGGCCTGGTGATCCTGGAAGCCATGGCCGCCGGCGTGCCGGTGGCGGCGTTCTCGGCCCCGGGTCCGGTGGACATCATCCCCGGCTCCAACGCCGGCGTCCTGGCCCCCGGCCAGACGGACGGCCTGAAGGAAGCCTGCCTGGCATGCCTGGACCTCGACCGCGTCGTGGTCCGCAAGTTCGCCGAGAAGTTCTCGTGGCGCGCCTGCGCCGAGGAGTTCTACCGCAACCTCCAGCCCTATCCGGAGCCGGAGAAGACCCGCTTCTGGCGTCGCCTGCGCCGCCTGGCGCGGCTTCGGAAGAAGACGGCGGCTTAAGGGCGATTCACGGTTTCAAGATCGACACGACATCTCGGCCTCACGCGGCCTTGGCCGCTGAAGATGTGTGGGGAGGCGACGGAGCGGCCGGGCGAACCCGGAGACCGCATGTGGTTTGTGTGTTTCGGCTCGCGAGCCCGCTCCGCCAGGCTGTTCTTGCCCGTGAGGATGGGAGGCGTGAGCGTATTTCAGCTCGGGTCCCCACTAGCCCCCGGACGGGCGCGGACCCCACCGCCTTGGCTTTGCCAAGGCGGCGCTTCTGCATAAGGGCACGATGGCCTCTGGCCATCATGTGGGACCGGCTACATCCGTGTCCAGCCCGACAAGGCGGCTTGTACGATCACCGCCCTGTCGCTCCGCTGATGGCCTTGATCCCAGAGACTGCCCGTTCGCCAACCTGCCTGCCTAAAGAGTACAGACGGAGCGACTTTCGAGTCTTCCGGGAACCGCCAGCGGCCCCGCTCAACCTAGCCCCGCCGCCGTTTTGGGCCGGATCCAAACGCCCTCCCCCGCGACGGGGATGGCTATGATTGTGCGGCGGTTCTGAACGCGGATCATTCAGCAGGGCGTAAAATCGACAAGGCATTGATTTCACTGGATTCGATCTCGCGAATTCCGAGGATAGAGGCGGCTGGATCCCCTTAAATCACCCTCTCCCAAGGGAGAGGGTGTCGGACGCCTGCCTCCGCTTCGCTAAACCCGTCATTCCGCTCCAGAAGAGCGCCTTCACACATCTCACGGAAGACCATCGCAGGCTGTTTCCACAAGACTTGAGCGTCATGTCGTCTTTTGAAATGGCGATGGATCAGGAACCAGCGACGACCACCCGTTCACAATGCTGCCCCGCGCGATATGGGCAAACAGATGCAGTAGCATCGGATCATCACGCGTAACGCTCATATCAGGATACTTGGTCGGCAGGTGGCCACCAACTCGCAGTACCAATGCCGGCTTCAGCGAAAATCCCTCATTCGCTGGAGTTCGCGGGACGGGGTTCAGGATGCTGTAGGGCCCCAGATCGCGAGCCGGCAACAAACCACGCATCGGAATACAGCCGTACTTCGACAGCGCTGATCTGGGGCTCGCCTTCTATGCAAGCTTGCCAATTTCGCCAGCTAACCGGCGCCAGCATAGAAGCTTTCCCCATCGGGACGCTTCCTAATTACCCCTCGGCCTCGCCCTTGCCGCGCTTGCAGTGCTTGAGGATGACCTTGTCGATCCGCGAGCCGTCCATGTCGACGATCTCCAGATCGAAGGCGCCGATCTCCAGGTGCTCGCCTTCGGACGGGATGCGGCCCAGGCGGTCCAGGATCAGGCCCGCCACGGTGTGGTAGCCGCCGTCAGCCTCGAAGTTCTCACCCAGGTGATCGTTCAGTTCCTGGATGTCCAGGCGGGCGTCGATCAGCCATGAGCCGTCGTCGCGGCGGATCATGCGCTTGTCGTCGTCCTCGTGGTTCTCCGGGAAGTCGCCGGCGATCATTTCCAAGAGGTCCAGGGGCGTGATCGCGCCCTGCAGCGAGCCGAACTCGTCGACGACCAGGGCCATGTGCAGGCTGGTCTGCTTGAAGAGCTGCAGGGCCTTGAGCAGCGACATGGTCTCGGGGATGGCCACGGGCTGCTGCACGTGGGCCTTCAGGTCCAGGGGATCGCCCGACAGGCAGGCGTCCAGCAGGTCCTTCTTGAGCACCACGCCGATGTCGCCGTCCAGGTCGCCTTCGGTGGCCACCAGGATGCGCGAGTGGGCGCTGACGCGGATCTCGGACAGGACGGTCTCGGGCGGGTCGGCCAGCGACACCCAGAACAGGTCGCGGCGCGGGGTCATGGCCACGCGGACGGGACGGTCCCCCAGGCGCAGCACCTCGTTGATCATCGCCCGCTCCTCGGGCTCGATCAGGCCGGCGTCGGCGCCTTCGGCGAGAACGGCCTCCATTTCCTCGGTGGTGACGCCGTTGTTGCGCTCGTCGCGCACGCCCAGAAGCTTCAGCACCGCGGCCGTGGACACCGTCAGCAAGGTCACGAACGGGCGCAGCACCGTGGCCACCACGGCCAGGAACGGCGCCATCTTGCGGGCGATCAGGTCGGGAAACATCAGGGCCAGGCGCTTGGGCACCAGCTCGCCGACGATCACCGAGACATAGGTCAGGCCCACTACGACGATGCCGGTGGCGATGGCCTCGGCATATTTGGCGAGCGCCGGGACCGAGGCTTCCAGCCAGGTGTCCAGCGCCTCGGCGATGGTGGCCTGGCCGTAGGCGCCGGCGAAGATGCCGATCAGGGTGATGCCCACCTGCACGGCCGACAGGAACCGCGTCGGGTGCTCGGCCATGTCGAGGGCCAGCTTGGCCCCCCTGTCGCCCCGTTCGGCCAGGCCTTGCAGGCGAGCCTTGCGGGCCGAGACGACGGCCAGTTCGGACATGGAAAAGACCCCGTTCAGCAGAACGAGGAGGAGGACGACGGCGAGCGCGACGAGAATCATGGCCCTTCAGGGTCAGGGACGCGTCGCCGGACGGCGACCACGGCGGGGCTTGGGGAACGGCCCGGCGGGTTCACTATACAAAGAAAAACGCCGCGGCCCATAGAGCCGCGGCGTTCGTCATGTTTTGAGACGTTCCGGATGCCCGATCAGGCGGCCGGACGCGGCATCGTGGTCTTCTTGGCGACCACGTCCTTCTGGGCGGCGTGCTGGCCCGGAGGCAGCGGGATCAGGCCACGGCCTTGCAGATAGCCGCCACGGCCCGTCGCGGCGTCCGAGGTGAACTCCTTCAGGAAGTCCTCCAGGCCCGGGGTCACGCCGATATTGGCCTTCTTCACGTAGATGAAGAGGGTGCGCGACAGCGGATACGAACCGTCCGAGATCGTCTGGGCCGACGGCTTCACGCCGTTCACCGAGGCGCCCTTGATCTTGTCCATGTTCTCTTCGAGGTACGACCAGCCGAAGACGCCGACCGAACCCGGGGTCTTGGTCAGGGTGCCAACGATGGCGTTATCGTTTTCACCGGCGTCGATCCAGCCGTCGCCGCGCAGCGGGTCGACCAGGCCCTTGAACTTCTTCTCGTTGTCCGAACGGATGGCGTCCAGGGTCGGATACTTGCGGGCGCCGGCCTCGATGGCCAGTTCCACGAAGGCGTCGCGGGTGCCCGAGGTCGGCGGCGGACCGTAGACCTGGATGCGGTTGCCAGGCAGACCGGCGGCGACGTCGTCCCAGTTCTTGTTCGGGTTGGCGATGAACTGGCCGCCCTTCAGGACCGTCTTCGACAGACCCATGTACAGGTTCTCGGTCTTGAAGTTGTAGTCGGCGCCGTCCTTGTCGGTGGCGATGACGATGCCGTCGAAGCCGATGCGGATCTGGATGATGTCCTTGACGCCCTTCGAAGCGCAGGCGTCGAACTCGGCCTTCTTCATCGGACGCGAGGCGTTGGCGATGTCGGGGAAGCCTTCGCCGTTGCCCGAGCAGAACAGCTTGATGCCGCCGCCGGTGCCGAGGCTTTCGACCTTCGGAGCCTTCTTGCCCGACTTCTTGGCGAAGTTCTCGGCGGTGCGGGTGGCGAACGGGAACACGGTCGAGGAGCCGGCGGCCCAGACATAGTCACGGGCGGCGTGGGCGGGAACGGCGGCCAGGCCCGACAGGGCGACGGCGGCGGCCGCGCAGGACAGGAGCTTCTTCATGGTCAGTTCCTAAGCAAAAGAAAGTTCGGGCGGACCGTGATCGGCCGGCCCGGAGAGCGCGGCGTGTCTTAGAAGTCCAGCTGCGCGCGCAGCTGGAACTGCTTGATGTCGTAGTCTTGGTTCAGGCCGATATTGTCCGACTTGCCGTCCGTATAGTTGGCCTGGAAGCGGACGTATGAGGTCGGGTAGTAGTTCAGGCCCAGCGTCCAGCCGGTGTACTTGCCGGCCTGCGACGTGGCGGGTTTGACGTTCAGGGTGTCATAGGCGTCGCCCAGGTCGGCATAGTCGTAGCGGACGGCCAGCTCGACGCCGCCGAAACCGCCGGCGGTGACCGGGTTCAGGATCTTCGGACGCTTGATCTCGCCGGCGGCGGGGTCGTAGTTGCGCATCTCGCCCGTCGGCCAGAACGACACGAAGGCGTAGCCCACCTTGACCTTGGGGTCCTTGCCGGTGGCGGCGCCGCCGACGCGGGTCACGTCGATGTTCGAGTATTCGCCCTGGACCGAGAACGGACCGTGGATGAACATGGCCTCGGCGGCCAGGGTCTTGTCGCGGTTGCCGATGGCGCCGGTGGTGTAGAAGGTCGTGCCGTTCGTATAGGCGGTCGTCGTGCGGCCGGTATAGGCGAAGGCGCCTTCGTCGCCGCGGTTGCGATAGCGGTACGACAGGGCGACGTGCAGCTTGTTGGTGTCGGTGTTGACCGGGGCCCAGTGGGCGCGGGCGGTCAGGCCGAAACGCTCCTTGCTGTCGGCGCCGGCGTTGGCGACGTCGGCGGTGTTGATGCTGTTGCCTTGAACGGCGAACGTGGCCGAATAGTTGAAGCCCTGATATTTGGCGACCGCGCTCAGCAGATAGGTGTCGATACCGAAGTCGCCGTACGGACCACGGTCCATGAAGGTGATGAAGCGGGTCGAGGTCAGGTTTTCCAGGCCGGCGGCCTTGATGTTCCCGAACAGCAGCGAGACCTGTTCGTTGGGCTTGTACTCGATGACGACGTCGTCCCACGAGGCCGCGCCGCCGTTCACCCAGCCGCCTTCGGCCTTGTAGGCGAAGTAGTTGTTCAGCTTGCCTTCGACGCCCAGGAACACCTGGCGACCGCGCCAGTTGCTGGTCTTGAAATCACCGCCAGGGCCGTCGCGGGTCACGTCCTGGTTGACGTAATCCAGCAAAATCCGACCACGGAACTTGAACATGACGTCGTCATTGCTGAACTGCGGCGCGCCGGCCCAGCGATATGACATGTCTTGAGCTTGGGCCGCGACGCCCAGGCCAAGGGTAAGCACAACGCCCAGCGCCGAACAGGCGACCAGCGAGGTCTTGCTCATCTGAGTATCCCCTTGAGTGCCCCTGCCTCTCTCACCCGTGCTGGGCGGGATCAGGATGCTTTCGGGCTTAAAGGGGCCGCGTGACGGTTCCGACAAAAATTTGTGACGTACAACTGACACTTGTTTTCAGCCGGTTAATCTGTGTCGTTCCAGCAACAAAGCCTTGGCGACAAGAATCCGAAGAAAGTCCGGTTACCGACAGAGCGCCCGATCAGGCCGAAGCCAACGCAGATACTCTTACTGGGGATCGGAAGGGCGGCTCACCGAGCCGCCCTTCGTCAGGTATTCCTAGTACTTCACGCGCAGTTCGATGCCGTAGGTGCGCGGCGGATTGAAGTTCGCATAGTCGCCGATCGTGCCGCGGTTGGCGGCCGAGATGCGGTAGATGTGCGATTCATTCAGCAGGTTGCGCGACCACAGCGACAGGCTGGCCGAGCCGGCGTCGCCCATGGCGATGTCGGCCAGGGTCAGGTTGCCGTTGACGATGAAGCTGCTGTCACCCTTGACGGCGACGTTCTGCGTCAGCGAACCGGTCGGCGACACGTCGGCGAACTCGGTCTGGAACGAGTATTGGGCGTCGGCGTAGTTGGCGTCCAGGTGAGCCTTGAACGTCATCGAGCCGACCGGCTGCTTGAAGTCGATATAGGCCGAGGCGGCGTTCGGCGGCGT
Organism: uncultured Caulobacterales bacterium; assembly: GCA_903900155.1. Taxonomy (GTDB): domain Bacteria; phylum Pseudomonadota; class Alphaproteobacteria; order Caulobacterales; family Caulobacteraceae; genus Caulobacter. Next base: position 60,586 of record CAIUMD010000065.1, read on the forward strand.
GTAGACCACGTTGACCGGGAACGGCGTGCCGACCGGAACGACCGAGTTGCCGGCGAACGGGAACGGCGCGGCCGGGACCTTCACGTCGGTGTAGGCGTACGAGACGCCGACCACGATCTGATCGGTGACCTGGGCCGTCAGGTCCGCTTCGAAGCCGCGGATCTTCGAGGTGCCCGGCGCATTGCGGGTTTCCTCGGTGTGCGCCCCTTGCGTCGGGCTGCCGGGGGTGGTGTCGACGTTGTCGAAGTCGATCTGGGTGCCGGTGCGATCCATGGCGTAGGCGGCCAGGTTCAGACGGACGCGGTTTTGCAGGAAGTCCATCTTGGCGCCGACTTCGTACGCCTTGACCTTTTCGGCGTCGAACGCCTGGAAGGTCTGCGAGCGGTCGTTGGCGCCGCCGGCGCGGTAGCCGGTCGAGAACTTGGCGTACAGATTGACGCCTTCAGCCGCATCGTAGGCGATGTTCACCAGCGGGTCGAAGCGACCCTTGTCGTAGGTGAACGTGAAGTTCTGAGCCTTGCCGTTGACGATGTACAGCGTGCCGTCGCGCTTGTCCTTGGTGTAACGACCGCCGACCGTTAGGTGCAGCCTGTCCATCGCGGCCGGGGTGTAGGTGCCCTGACCGTAAATGGCGTAGCTCTCGGCGGCGGCTTCCGAAGCGCGGGTGATGAAGCGCGTGCCGCGCTCCCAGCCGGCGGTGCCGGCCGCGGCCTTCGACGTGCCGGCCGACGAACGGATCGTGTAGGCGGTGCCGTCAGCGTTCCACTGGTTGGTGAACGGCGTGGCGGCCGATTCCTTGGCGTGTTCCTTGAAGTAGTACAGGCCGGCGACGTACTGGAAGGTGTCGCCCAGGTCGCCGACGGCCTGGAATTCCTGGCTGTACTGGCGCTGATACAGGTCCGACAGGCTGTAGCGGCCGAACGTGGCGTTCGGGGCGAAGACGTTACGGGCTTCGATGCCCGAGTTGTCCCACTGGTTGGTGCCGACGGCGCGGGCCGCCGTGATCGAGCGCAGCTGCAGGTTCGGGGCGACGTTGTACTTCAGCGTCATCATGGCGCCGCCGGTTTCGTCGACGCTGGGCTGTTGCACGGTGCCGATGTCCGAGACCTTCTGGCGGTCGGTGCGGACCTTCACCAGCGAGGCCAGCGGGTTGATCGTGCCGGCCGGAGCGCTGGCCGGGCCAGCCTGGACTTCAGCCAGGGTGCGGACGCGCTTGCCGTAGGGATTGTAGTTGATCAGTTGGCTGAAGAACGGGGTGTTCTCGTCCTTCGAGTAGTCGACGGCGATCAGGGCGCTGAACTTGTCGTTCGGGCGATACAGGGCCTGGATGCGGCCGCCCTTGCGATCGTACTGGTTCCAGCCGGCTTGACCCGCCATCGGGTTCTTCACGGTCGGATCCTGGTGTTGCAGCAGGCCGTCGACCTTGATCGACAGGCCGTTGAATTCCTGGAAGTCCTGGTGCAGCTCGCCGGTGTACGAGCCGTAGTTGCCGACGCCGGCGACGATGCGGCCGCCGGCCACGCCCGACGGGCCCTTCGAGACGATGCTGACCGCGCCGCCTTCGGTGTTACGGCCGAACAGCGTGCCTTGCGGGCCGCGCAGCACTTCGACGCGCTCCAGGTCCAGCAGGGCGACGTTCAGGCCTTGCTGACGGCCCAGATAGACGCCGTCGATATAGACGCCGACGCCTTGGTCGCGAGCGGTCTGGTTGGCGTCGAACGGCACGATGCCGCGGATGCCGACGGTCAGGGCCGACTGGCGCGCTTCGAAGGTCGCGACGCGCAGCGACGGAATGGCGCCGTCCATCAGGCTGATCAGGCTCTCGGCGTGGCGGTCGGCCATGGCCGTGGCGCTCAGGACCGAGACGGCGATCGGCGTGTTTTGAAGGTTGGTTTCACGCTTGGTGGCGGTGATGACGACCTGCTCCAGGGCCGTGCCGTCGTCGGCCGGCGCCGCGTCGGCGGCATAGGCGCTTTGGGCCATCGCCATCATGAGAACGGCGGTCGCCGCTCCACCGAAATAGTTCCGCATAGGAAGCACCCCTGTTTTGGTTGGCCCGGGGGATAGTCCCTATGCAGTGATGGTTCGGTGACGACTATGTGTATGTTTTACGACGTGATAAATTTGCGGCATTTCCGAGAGGCGAACAGTATCAGGCCAAATTCTCTCATAGCGAGAGCGGCTCATGGAAATGCTCAAGCTGAAACATTAACGATCAAGGCCAAACTAAGTCCAAAGCCATAGATAACCACGTTCTTTATTACATGTAAGGATATGAAAAACATGACCTTTACCGCCAACAGCATTATTGCAA
>CAIUMD010000066.1 GCA_903900155.1 uncultured Caulobacterales bacterium
CCCTCCGGGGGAGGAGGCCCAGATGGCCGGAGGGGGCAGCTCGGCATAGGCCGGCGATGCCCCCTCAGTCGCTTTGCGACAGCTCCCCAAGCGGGGGAGCAGATTTAGCGCCATCGCCACCCGCGACAGAGGGCGTCCAGGTCATCGTCACCTTCCTCCCTTGTGAGCGGGGCGACGATGGTCCGGGGCGGCCCCTCCCCAACAGGGAGCGTCTAGTACAGCGTGCCCAGGGCGGCGCGTTCGAAGTTCTGCAGCTCGTCCTGGCGGCCGTCGCGGATCTTCACGACCCATTCGGGATCCTGCAGCAGGGCGCGGCCGACGCCGACCAGATCGAACTCGCCGCGCTCCAGGCGCTCCAGCAGGCCGTCGATCGAGGCGGGCTGGCTGCCCTCCCCGCCGAACGCGGCGATGAACTCACCCGACAGGCCCACCGAGCCGACGGTGATGGTCGGGGCGCCGGTCAGCTTCTTGGCCCAGCCGGCGAAGTTGAGATCGCTGCCCTCGAACTCCGGCTCCCAGAAGCGGCGTTGCGAGCAGTGGAACATGTCGGCCCCGGCGTCGGCCAGCGGCTGCAGCCAGGCTTCCAGCAGCTGCGGCGTCTCGGCGTTCTTGACCGCGTAGTCCTGCTGCTTCCACTGCGACAGGCGGATGATCACCGGATAGTCCGGACCCACGGCGGCGCGGACGGCCTTCAGGATCTCGGCCGCGAACTTGCTGCGCTCGGCGATCGACGGGCCGCCGAAGTGGTCGTCGCGCACGTTGGTGCCGTTCCAGAAGAACTGGTCGATCAGGTAGCCGTGGGCGCCGTGCAGCTCGATGGCGTCGAAGCCCAGGCGCTTGGCGTCGGCGGCGGCCGTGGCGAAGGCGGCGATGGTGTCGGCCACGTCCGCGTCGGTCATCGGCTCGGTAAAGACATTGCCGCCGGCCTTCGAGAGGCCCGAGGGGCTGTCGACCTTGCCCAGCTGCGCCGGCCCCTTGGCCGAGCCCACATGCCACAGCTGCGGAGCGATCAGGCCGCCGGCGGCGTGGACCTCGTCGACCACCTTCTTCCAGGCGGCCAGTTCGGCCTCGCCGTGGAAGCGCGGCACGTTGGCGTCGTTCAGCGAGGCGGGCCGCGCAACGCCCGTGCCCTCGGTGACGATCAGGCCCACCTGCCCCTCGGCCCGGCGGCGGTAGTAGGCGGCCACGTCATCCGTCGCCACGCCGCCCGGCGAGAACGACCGCGTCATCGGCGCCATCACCGTCCGGTTGGGCAGCTTCAGCGACTTGAATTCGAACGGCTTGAACAGGGCGTCGAGCGACATGAGGTGTTCCGAAACAGAATGTGTTGCGCGCGATCCAAACACTTGTTCGGAGGCGTGGCTAGTGAGAAAAACTGGGGCGGCCGCTACAGCCCCAGCACCATCTTCGCCATGATATTGCGCTGGATCTCGTTGGACCCTGCGTAGATCGAGGCCTTGCGGTAGTTGAAATAGGCCGGAGCCGCCGGCGCGGCGTAGTCCGGCCCCGCCCGTAGTTCGTTGCTCTTGGACCAGGGGTTCTCGACGAACGGCGCGGCATAGGTCCCGACGGCCTCGAGCGTCAGCTCGGTGATCGCCTGCTGGTATTCCGAACCCACGCATTTCAGCATCGACGAGGCCGGACCGATCGCCTTGCCCGTGGACCGCCCCGAGAAGATCCGCAGCTCGGTGGCGTTCAGGGCCGCGACCTGGATCTCCATGTTGGCGATCTTCTCGCGGAAGGCGGCGTCGTCGATCAGCCGGCCGCCGTCGTCGGCCCATTCCAGCGCGGCGATGCGCTTGACCTTCTTCAGCGCGTTCATCAGCCCCGGCGCATAGGCGTTGCCGCGCTCGAACTCGAGCAGGTACTTGGCGTAGGTCCAGCCCTTGTTCTCCTCGCCGATGCGGTTGGACACCGGCACGCGGACATTGTCGAAAAAGACCTGGTTGATCTCCTGCTCGCCGTCGGGTGGGCCGTCCAGCGTCGGCAGCGGCTTGATCTGAATGCCGGGCGTGTCCATCCGCAGCAGCAGGAACGAGATCCCCTCCTGCGGCTTGCCGTCGGACGAGGTGCGCACCAGGCAGAACATCCAGTCGGCCCACTGAGCGTGGGTGGTCCAGATCTTCGAGCCGTTCAGGACGTAGTCGTCGCCGTCTCGTTCGGCCTTCATCTGGAGAGACGCCAGGTCCGAGCCCGAGCCCGGCTCCGAATAGCCCTGGCACCACCAGATATCCGACTTCAGGATCGGCGGCAGGTGCTGGGCCTTCTGTTCGTCCGAACCGAACGCCATGATCACCGGCGCGACCATCTTCAGCCCCATCGGCGAGGAGGTCGGCACGCCGGCCAGGCTCATCTCCATGTTGAAGATATAGCGCTGCGAGGGCGTGAACCCCGCCCCGCCCAGCGCGACCGGCCAGTCGGGCGCGGCCCAGCCACGGTCGGCCAGCTTCTTCTGCCAGGCCACCTGCCCGGCCTTGTCGAGGTAGCCGTTCTTGGACTGGCTGAGCTGCTTCTTTAAGGCCTCGTCATAGGCGGTCGCGATCCAGTCGCGGACCTCCTGCTGGAACGCCAGGTCCTCGGGCGAGAAGGCCAGGTCCACCGCCCTACTCCACCGCGTCCAGATATTCGATCTCGGGACGGCCGGCCATGAACGGCCCCATCGCCGCGCCGGCGGCCTTGAAATAGTCCGTTCCGCCGTGGTGCTTCAACGCGTCCTCGGAGGCGTAGAGCTCCAGCACCTTGTAAATGCCCGCCTCGGTCTTGGAGCGGGTCAGCTGGTAGACGAGGCAGCCCGGCTCGTTGGCCTTGACCTTGTTCTGCAGGTCCAGGAACACCTTTTCGAAGTCCGCCGACTTGTCCGGCTGGACCTTCAGAACCGCAACGACACCGATCATGCTCGCCTCCCAACGCTTGTTTGAAGGCAGCATCGGCCAGCGCGGGGCGACGGGCAACCCCTCCCTTTGGTCATTCCCGCCCTGGTGGCGCGAATGACGGAGTGTTTTGGATTATCTTGGGCGGCTAAGGCCGCTCGTTCCAGCCGTAGGCGACCCACGAGTGGCCGCCGACATTGCGGGCTTCGATCAGGCCGTCCTCGGCCTTGGGTTTGGCCTTGCGGCCGCGCAGGGCGAAGGCGGCGATGCCGAACAGCGCGCTGCCGATAAAACCCACCACGACCACGGTCGCCGCGAAGACCACCGCCAGGACCGCTCCGATCACCACCGCGGCCGAGGTCGCCAGGGCGCCGGCGATCCAGGCCAGGTTCCGCAGGGGCGAGACAGCAGCGGTGCTCATCGGGATCCTTTCGTACGCGCGCTCGTGGTCAACAAGGGTGGTTCACAAGCGCTGAAGAGCAACTGAACACCCGCTGGGGCCGGATGAAAAGCCTTTTCCCGTCCTTAGGGCAGCGGGCGCCCGAGATAGATTGTCTCGTCAACCCGCCGCGGCCAGCCCCAGTTCCCGGCGCTCGCGCATCACCGTCGTGAAGGCGGCGTTGATGGCGGCGGCCTTCGACTCGGCCAGGGCGATGAAATCGGCCGGCAGGCCCCGGGCGCGGGCGCGGTCGGGGTGGGCGTTCGAGAGCGCGATCTTCCAGGCCTTGCGCACCGTGGCGTCGTCGGCGTCGGCCGGCACCTCCAGGATGGCGTAGGGATCGTCCTTGCCGACGCCCAGGTGGGTGGCGCGCAGGCGGCGGAACGACAGCGGCGACATGCCGAACAGGTTCGAGACCCGCTCCAGATAGTCCAGCTCGTCCTGGGTCACGACGCCGTCCGACTTGGCGATGTGGAAAAGGCCGTCGACCACGTCCTCCAGCAGTTGCGGGCAGCTGGAATAACGCTTGGCCAGACGCTTGGCGTAGCTTTCGAAGCCGTGCGTGGTCTGGCGAGCCAGGTCGTACAGGCGGTGGATATTGGGCTCGGACGCCGGGTCGGGCTGGAAGACCTCGGTGAAGGCCTGGAACTCGCTGCCGTCGGCGCGGCCGTCGACCTTGGCCAGCTTGGCCCCCAGCGCGGTCACCGCGGTCGAGAACGCCGGGTCCTCGCCCGGCAGACCGCCCGGACATTCGGTGCAGTCGGCCAGGTCCAGGCGACGGGCGGCGATGCTCGCGATATTGCGCCAGAAGCTCATGAAGCGCCTCGAATCCAGCGTCGGACGAAAGAAATACGCGTGAAGGGGCGAACCGGATCACCGCGTCACCGTGCTTCTAGCACAATGAGAATGATCGTTCACATGACTTTCCCGCAATGCGGCGAAAGGCCCAAACCCTTAAGGTGGCCCTTCAGGTGGAGCCATCGGCGGACTTGCCCGTTATGGCTCCGCTTGGCGGGAAACGGCCACGCTACGGTCCCATTCGGGCCCGAAATGCTCTAGTCAAAGTGCTTCGTATTTCAAAAGGACCTCCGCCCGCATGGCGAACGCCCTCTTTCTTGCTCTCGCGCTCCTGGCCCAGAACGGCCCAACGTCCCAGGCCCCCAATGCTCCGCCGACCGACGAGTATGGCTATGTCGCCTGGTGCTACGGCGCCTTGGGCGGCTACAACAACCTGTATGATCGCGTGATGCCGGAGGTGACGCGGATCGAGAAGGCGTTCCCGGGTCCCGACGGCGTGGCCGCCTCGCTGAAGACCTATCCGGAGATGCGCGCCCAGGCGCAGAAGGACCTCAAGACCTTCGCCTCGGCGATCACCGCGGCCGAGAAGGCCAGCCCGCGCCCGATCTCGGAATATGGCGGCGCGCAGGTGAAACGCGGCGCGGCCATCTGGCAGGGCGCCGACACGGTCGACAAGGCCCGCCTGGCCCAGATGTGGATGAGCTGGAGCCCGCCCGGCGACTGCGAAAAGCGCGCCAAGACCCTGGAGATGAAGTCCAGCATCCTGGGCAAGGCGCTGAACTACAACGCCGGCTCGGCCACGACCCAGGCGCCGCCGGCTGCTCCGGAAGCCCCGGCGCCGGTCGCCGAGGCCGCTCCGCCCGCGCCGGCCCCTGAACCCGTCGCGCCGCCCAGGCCGGAACCGGCCAAGGCCATCGCGCCCGCCAAGCCGGTGGCGGCGAAGCCCGCTCCGGCAAAGGCCGAAACCAAGCCCGCGCCTGCGCCGGCCGCCAAGAAACTGCCCCCGATCGGCGGCAATGAGATCATCGTCGACCCGGTCAATCCCGTCCCCTGCGCGGGCAGCCTGGTTCCCGCCAAGCGCGGCGGCCGCGACGTGCTGATCTGCAAGAAGGACTAAGCGGTGAAATCTGCTCCCCCGCTGGGGGAGCTGTCGCGGAGCGACTGAGGGGGCTACTCGGCCTA
>CAIUMD010000067.1 GCA_903900155.1 uncultured Caulobacterales bacterium
GCTCGCCCTCAACACCCTGCGACTGCATCCCGACAAAGGATCCATCAAGGGCAAGATCAAGCGCGCCGGATGGAACGACCAGTTCCTCCGCTCACTCCTCAGTCATATGCGATAGCCCTGCCCGCTGGGGGGAGGCGGTCCGAAGGACCGGAGGGGGAAGTGCTGCCGAGCTTGCCTCTTCCCCCTCCGTCGTCTCTTCGAGCCGACACCTCCCCCGCCAGGGGGAGGATCTTTAGCGGCTGAACACCACCTTGCCATCCACCACCGTGAGCACCGGCTGGGCCGTCAGGATCGCCTTGGGCTCGATGGTCATCAGGTCCTTGTCGAAGGCCGTCACATCGGCCTTCTTGCCAGCCTCCAGCGTGCCCAGTTCTTTCTCGCGGAACACCGCATAGGCCGGGGCCAGGGTCAGCATCTTCAGGGCCGCCGCGCGGGTGACGGCCTCTTCCAGATGCCAGTCCTCGTTGGCGAAGCCGGTCAGGCTGTGGCGATAGACGGCGGCGTAGAATTCGATGCGCGGATCGCCGACCTCGACGGGGGCGTCCGAGCCGGCGGCGACCACGACGCCGGCCTTGAGGAAGTCGTTCCAGCGATAGCCCTCGTGCAGGCGCGCCTTGCCCAGGCGCGCGGGAGCGAAATAGAGGTCGCCGATGGCGTGGCTGGGCTGCATCGAGGCGATGACCCCCAGCTTGGCGAAGCGCGGCACGTCGGTGTCGGCGACGATCTGCGCGTGCTCGATGCGCCAGCGGGCGGCGGTGTCGCCCCCGAGGCTCTGCTCGAACCAGTCCAGGGTCATGCGGTTGCCGCGGTCGCCGATGGCGTGCATGGCCACCTGGGCGCCGACGGCCTTGGCCTGCTTCATCAAGGCCAGGCCCTTGTCCTGCGGGGTCAACTGCAGGCCCAGGCTCTCGGCGTCGCTATAGGGTTCCAGCAGGGCCGCGCCGCGCGAGCCCAGGGCGCCGTCCATATAGAGCTTGATGCCCTGTACGCGGATGAGGCCCGTCGTGTCGGTCTGCGGACCCTTGCTGAGCACCTCGGCCGCGCCGCTGGGGTCCATATAGTTGTCGACGCGGATCTTGAAGGCGCCCTTGGCGGCCTCGTCGCGGATCAGGGCCAGGTCGCCCTCCATGACGCTCATATTGTCCATGCCGGTCCAGCCGCGCGAGGCGTACAGCGCGCCGGCCTTGCGGACGGCTTCGCGCTTCAGGGCCTCGGACGGCGGCGGGATGACGCCCTCGACCAGGCTCTGGGCGTGGTCGATCAGCATGCCATCCGGAGAACCGTCGGCGCCTTTCAGGATCTGGCCGCCGGCCGGGGCGGCGGTGGCCGCCGTGACGCCGGCCTTGGCCAGGGCGGCGCTGGAGGCGACGCTGGCGTGGCCGTCCGAGCGCTCCAGCACCACGATGCGGCCCGGCGCGGCGGCGTCCAGGTCGGCCTTGTTGGGGAAGCGCTTCTCGGGCCAGTGGGTCTCGATCCAGCCTCGGCCGAAGATCGCGCCTTCGGGATGGGCGGCGGCATAGGCCTTCACGGTGGCGACCAGCTCGGCGACCGACTGCGTCTGGTCGAGATTGAGGGTCAGCTCGCGCAGGCCGATGCCGACCAGGTGGGCGTGGGCGTCGACGAAGCCCGGATAGGCCGCCGCGCCCTTCAGATCGATGTCGCGGACGTCCTTGGCGGCCTTGGTCTTGGCGGCGGACAGGGCGCCAACGAACAGGATCTTGTCGTCGCGGATCAACACCGCCTCGGCGGTCGGCGCGGCGTCGACCCCGGTGTGGATCGGACCGCCGTGGATCAGGATGTCGGCGGCGTTGGCAGACGAGATCGAGGTGGCGGCCAGCAGGGCGGCGAGGGCGAAACGGCGCAAGAGCGGCCTCCGAAAACAGCAAGTTCCGGAAATCGTAAGGGCCGCCCCTTCCGGCATGCAACAGGCCTGCTATTTTTCTCGCATGACCGCCCAGGGTTTCACCCTTTTCGACACGGTGATCGGGCGCTGCGGCCTCGCCTGGGGCGACCGCGGCCTGATCGGCGTGCAATTGCCGGAAAGCTCGCCGGGCGCGGCCTGGGCGCGACTGCGGCGTCGTTTCCCCGAAGCGGTCGAGGCCGAGCCTTCGCCGGAGATGGACGCGGTCATCGAGCGTATCCGCGACCTTCTGGCCGGCGGCCGCGACGACCTGTCGGATATCCCGCTCGACCTGGAGGGCCAGACGGCCTTCAACCTGCGGGTCTACGAGATCGCCCGGGCCATCACGCCGGGCGAGACCTCGACCTATGGCGAGGTGGCGAAAGCCATGGGCGAGCCGGGCGCGGCCCGGGCGGTGGGCAAGGCCCTGGGCGAGAACCCCTGGCCGATCGTGGTGCCCTGCCACCGTGTGCTGGGCTCGTCGGGCAATATGGGCGGCTTCTCGGCGCCCGGAGGCGCCGAGACCAAGGCCAGGCTGCTGACCATCGAAAAGGCCAAGACCAGCCAGACCCCGACATTGTTCGACCTGGAATTCTCGGTCGCGCCGCCGCGCGGGGGTTAGGCCCACTCTCGCCATTCCTCCGATTGTCTTCCTCGCCCTTGTGGCGAGGATCCATGGCGCGGCTGGGCTCGGCGATGACCCACGCGCGCCGCAAGTTTGGGCGAGCGCGGTCCAAGACAATGCATGCTGAACGATGGGCCCTAGGCACAAGGCCTAGGGAGGCAAATAGGAGTGTTGGGGAGCGCCTCGAAGATCGTCCGACCACGCCTGTTAACGCGCGGTAACGCTTCTCCGAACAGGGGCGAAACGAATCAGGACCGAATCGGCGACGTTCCCCGATTCAGTGTTTGTTCCCTACAAGCTATTGTAGCTCAAAGCGGATTAACCACAAATCGGTTTCACGAGAGCCGCCTACTTCGCCGCCGTTTCCTCCGGTTTCTTCTCTTCGGGAGGGCACTCGGCCGAAACGCGCTTGGCGTCCATGCTGCCGGCCAGGTTCATGCCGCTGATGGTCTTGATATGGATGTCCATCTTGAAGGCCTCGGGCGAATAGGTCCCGTTGGCCGTGACCGGCGAGACGCGGTCCTTCTTGTCGGTCCACGTGCCCTTCAGCTGGATCTTGCCGTCCTTGACCACATTGGTTGTGTACTCGCAGCGGTAACGCTTGGTGCAGATGCCGCGCGAAAACTGCTCGGCGTCTGCGGGCTTGAGACACTTGGTCTCGCTGCTGACCGGGATCATGCCGATCTTGTAGTCGTACTCCCACTGGCCGGGGAGAATCGTCGCCTGTACCGAAGAGGGGCGCGCCGCCGTCTGGGCCAGGCTGAAGCCGGCGATGCCGACGGACAGGGCTACGGCGGCGGCGGCGACGAGGACGGTGGAACGCATACGACGGGTCTCCTTCATGCGGTCCCTATATAGAGCGTGATATGAACCGTGCTTGAAGGCGGCGGTAGGGCGACAGGTTCCCGAGCCTCACGCCTTGACTCAAGGGTGACCCTTCGCCTATATCGCCCGCTCTCGCGCGGTCGGCCTGGTCCAATCGTGTGTCCGAATTCATATCTTAGCGGGGTCAGGCTCTTTACCGAGCCGAGCGGCTTCGCCCAAGCCAAGGTAACCACCATGTCGCGCCGTTGCGAACTTACCGGTATCGGTCCGATGGTCGGCCACAATGTGAGCCACTCGAACATCAAGACCAAGCGCCGCTTCCTGCCGGCCCTGTCGCCCGCCACGCTCCAGTCGGAGTCGCTGGGCCAGAGCTTCAAGCTGCGCATCAGCAACGCGGCCCTGCGCACGCTGGACTTCAAGGGCGGCCTGGACGTGTTCCTGCTGGGCGCCAAGGACGAGCAGCTGTCGCCGCGCGCCCTGAAGATCAAGTCGCAGGTCAAGGCCAAGGCCAAGGCCGCCGCGCAAGCCGCCTAAGGCTTACCGGCCCCTTCAAGGCTGATCTACGAAAGCCCGCCGGGGTCATTCCCGGCGGGCTTTTCGTCGTTCTCGAACACGGCTTGACACAGGCTTATGCTCGAAGTTAGCATAAGTTCGTCACTGGATAGACCGGCGGCGTCAACCGGCGTGAGGGAGCCTCATGCGCTACGACTATCTCGTCCTGATCGGACGCTTCCAGCCGTTCCACAACGGCCACTTGGCGGTGCTGAGCCACGCCCTGCGCCTGGCCGACAGGGTCATCGTCCTGGTCGGCAGCGCCGGCCAGCCGCGCACCACCCGCAATCCCTTCAACGCCGGCGAGCGCGCCGTGATGATCCGAGCCGCCGCCGGGGATCAGGCCGGCCGGCTGATCGTCAAGCCGCTGCGCGACCGGCTCTATAACGAGACCGTCTGGGTCGCCGACGTCCAGCGCCTGGTCGCCGAGACCCTAGAGGCCGAGGGGACGCCCGACGCCAAGGTCGGGTTGATCGGCCGCAACAAGGACGGGGCCACCGGCGCCTATCTGGCCGCCTTCCCGCAATGGCCGCTGGTCGACGTTCAGCATACCGACGTGCTGTCGGCCACCGAGCTGCGCGCCTGGCTGTTCTCCGGCGAGACCGGAGCGCTGCGCCTGGTCGAGGCCAACACCCCGGCCGCCGTGTTCGAAATGCTGCAGGCCTTCCGCGCCGGTTCGCCCGCCTATGCGCAGCTGGCCCGCGAGGACGCCTTCATCCGCGCCTATCGCCAGAGCTGGGCCGTCGCGCCCTATGCCCCGACCTTCGTCACCGCCGATGCGGTGGTGGTCCACTCCGGCCACGTGCTGCTGGTCCGTCGCCGGGCCGAGCCGGGCAAGGGGCTGTGGGCCCTGCCGGGCGGCTTCGTGAACCAGGAGGAGGCCGTGCAGGACGCGGCGATCCGCGAGCTGCAGGAAGAGACCCGCGTAAAGATCCCGCCGGCCGTACTGCGCGGCTCGATCAAGGCCCGCCAGGTGTTCGACCATCCCGGCCGCTCGCTGCGGGGGCGCACGATCACCCACGCCTTCCACTTCGACTTCCCGACCGGCGACCTGCCCAAGGTTCGCGCCGCCGACGACGCCGACCGGGTCCGCTGGGTCCCGCTCAGCGAGGCGATGCTGATGGAGGAGCAGTTCTTCGAGGATCACTTCCACATCCTCGAACACTTCGTCGGCGGGGCCTGAGCCTCAACCCAAACCTTGTCACGCCGCCTCGATAGACGGGGCGGTCAGTTCCCGCGCGAAGGAGCTTCCGCGATGTTCGACAACCTGGTCCTCAACACCGACAGCTATAAAGCCAGCCACTGGCTGCAATATCCGCCCGCCACGACTGGCGCCTTCTCGTATGTCGAGAGCCGCGGCGGGCGCTATGACCGCACGGTCTTCTTCGGCCTGCAGGCGATCCTGAAGAGCCAGTTGGCCAAGCCCGTCACCCACGCCATGATCGACGAGGCCGCCGCGCTGCTGGCCGCCCACGGCGAGCCCTTCAACGAGGCCGGCTGGCGGCGGATCGTCGACGTCCATGGCGGCCGCCTGCCGGTGCGCATCCGCGCCGTGCCCGAAGGGACGGTCGTGCCGACCCACCAGGCGCTGATGACGATCGAGAACACCGACCCCGAGTGCTACTGGCTGCCGTCGTACCTGGAGACCCTGCTGCTGCGGGTCTGGTACCCGGTGACGGTCGCGACGATCAGCTGGCACGTGAAGCAGACGATCAAGGCGACGCTGGAGAAGACCAGCGACAATGCGGCGACCGAGCTGCCCTTCAAGCTGCACGACTTCGGGGCGCGGGGCGTCTCCAGCCAGGAATCGGCGGCTCTGGGCGGGTTGGCGCATCTGGTGAACTTCATGGGCAGCGACACGCTGAGCGCCGTCCTGGCCGGCCGCGCCTGGTACAACGAGCCGATGGCGGCCTTCTCGATCCCGGCCGCCGAGCACAGCACGGTGACCAGCTGGGGCCGTCCGAACGAGGTCGAGGCCTATCGCAACATGCTGGCCCGCTTCGGCAAGCCGGGGGCGCTGTTCTCGGTGGTGTCCGACAGCTACGACCTGTTCCACGCGGTGCGGACCCTGTGGGGCGGTGAGCTGAAGCAGGCGGTGATCGACAGCGGCGCGACCCTGGTGGTGCGGCCCGACTCGGGCGACCCGGTCACGGTGGTCGCCGAGACCCTGAAGATCCTCGACGAGACCTTCGGGTCCACGATCAACGGCAAGGGCTACAAGGTGCTGAACCACGTCCGGGTGATCCAGGGCGACGGGGTCAATCCGACCAGCATCGCCGCTATCCTGGACCGCATCGTCGCCGACGGCTTCAGCGCCGAGAACCTGGCCTTCGGCATGGGTGGCGGCCTGCTGCAGCAGCTGGACCGCGACACCCAGAAGTTCGCCCTGAAGTGCTCGGCCGCCAAGGTCGATGGCCAGTGGATCGATGTCAGCAAGAATCCGGCGACCGATCCCGGCAAGCGCTCCAAGGCCGGACGCCTGGCCCTGCTGGTCGATGGGGCTGGGACCTACCGCACCGTGGCGCTGGCCGAGGGCCAGGCCATCGAGCCCGGCTGGCGCGACGCCATGGCCACGGTCTGGGAGAACGGCCAGCTGCTGGTCGACCAGACCCTGGCGCAGGTGCGGGCGCGCAGCGAGGGCTGAGACAAAGCAAAACCCGCCGCGACCTCTGCCGCGGCGGGTTTTGAACGCTTTGGTACTCTAAATGTCGCTTAGCGCGCGACGACGGCGCCCGACGACGGGTTGGCCGCGTTGTAGGCGGTCAGGGCCGGGTTGTTGATCTTCGACACGGCGTCGTTGACCGAGGCGCGGATGCAGGCCGGGTACAGGTAGCCGGCGAGGGCTTCGCCGCGGATGTCTTGCCAGCACACGGTCGAGGCGGCCTTGACGATTTCGGCGCGGACTTCGGCGGCCGACTTGCCGGCCAGCTTCACGCGCATTTCAGCGGCCGAGGCCGGAGCGGCGGCGGCGAGGACGATGGCCGAAGCGGCCAGAACGATGGAGCGGATCATCTCGATGTTCCGAAAGAGGGTTGTGATCAACCCCCTCCAGACGCGTTCCTCTGACGGCCCGTACCCGGTCTATCGCCTGCTCAGCCCGTCGCGTTGCATATAGCAACGTTCTTCTGGGTTATCAACGATTATATTGCACCGCACCCTTAGCTTGAGCGTATCGGTGTTTCGCGTGCGAACAAACGGTTGCAGGCCAAAAACAGGCACGAAAAAGCCCGCGAAGCCTGAGCTTCGCGGGCCTATTTCTGACTTCAGAGAGCGGTCCGCTACTTAGCGGGCGGCGACTCGCATGAAGTACACGCTGCGGCCTTGAGCCTTGTCGTAGGCGACCAACTCGGGGCTCTTGGTGCGCGAGACGGCGTCGCGGGTGATTTCGCGGACGCAGTAGGGAGCCAGATCAGCGGCGTCGCGGTTGCCGGCCAGGTCCTCTTGGCACAGCTGCTTGGCGGCGTTGATGATGTCGGCGTGGACGGCCGGGGTGGCGCGGCCGGCGACCTTGATGGTGATTTCACCGGCGCTGGCCGAGGTGGCGGCGGCGGTGGACATCAGGGCGGCGATGGCGATAGCGAGCAGACGGATCATTTTGATAGTCCCGGAAAGGAGGTTGGATTCAACCGCCTCCAGGTGCGTTCCTCTGACGGCCCAGGTTCTCGCCCTCTCATCGTCCGTCACTGACACCGGTATCTGTTACCGGTACCTATTGCAAGTGCGAAATGCGATATTTCGGAAAAAAGTTCAATAGTATCATATAGTTGGCAATGAAACCGTCTCGTGTGAAACGAAACGGTCTTAGCGCTTGCGAACGGGGCGCTTGACCGGCTTGGGCGGAAGGGGCGCGGGCATGGGCGGCGCGACCCAGTCAAAGGCCAAGAGCAGGGTGCGCTGGTTGTTGCTGACTGCGCCGTCGTCCGAGATCAAGTAGATTCGCGTGGAGCCGGCCGGCGCGCCCGCCGGCGGGGCGGTCAGGGACACGCCCTCGAAGTTGTCGCGCGGCATGGCGCCTTCGATGTGCAGGGCGGCCGAGGTGCGTTGCTGGGCCAGGGGCCTGGTCGGGTCCGAGATGAACCGCACCACCGAGCGCCAGCCGCGCACGGGGTCATAGCCGCGATGCAGGGTGGCGATGGCCGAGCCCGCGAAGGGCGCGAAACCGGTCAGGCCCCAGGTGAAGTCCGGGCCCGATTGCGGCGGCAGTGACTTGCATTCCGACGACAGCCGGCACAGCCACACCTCGCCCTCCTCGCCGCCGACGATATAGGCGTCGGGGCCGGCGGCGGGGTAGGCGGTGATCGCCTCCATGCCTTCGTTGTCGGGGAAGATGGTGGCGGGCTTGGGGGCGGGGGCCGGCAGGCTCCACTGGCCGTCGGGACCGACGGCGTAGCGCCAGATGCGGTGATTGCGCTCGAAGCTGACCAGGCGGTCGCCATTGGGCAGCACGGCCAGGCCTTCGGCGTCGGTGTGCTCCTTGCCCTGCAGGGGCTGACCGTCGGGACTCTTCAGGGGCCACAGCTTGCCGTCGGTGATACCCACCAGGCGGCCTGCGGCATCCAGCTGCAGTTTGGCCTCGAACACGTCGCCGTCGTCACTGATCGCGGTCAGGCGGCCATCGGCGGTCACCGAGAGGTCCGACAGGCCGTGCAGGCGCGAGGTGTCGTTGCTGGTCAGGTGCAGGCCGCCAGCATAGGTAAAGCCGCCGCCGGCGTCGATCTTGGCCGGGTTGGCCGCGTCCAGCGGCACGGGCGTAGCGACGACGCCGATCTCGGGGCCGGCCTTGACCGGCGCGGGCGGCGCAGCGACCACCGGCGGGGCGCGGCGCGGCGTGCACTGGGTGGCCATGCCGGAAAGGCCGCCGACCAGACCCAGGATCAACGCGAACCGCGGACCGATCACGCGGGGACCTTGCCGGTCTTCGGAACTTGCGGCGTCACGACCGGCGGCGGGGTCAGCAGGCCGCGCGTGCGGGCGATCTGGCGCGGCTCTTCCTCGAAGAGGGCCGCCAGTTGCTCGACCAGCACCCCGCCCAACTGCTCGACATCGACGATGGTGACGGCGCGGCGATAGTAGCGCGTGACGTCGTGGCCGATGCCGATGGCGATCAGCTCCACGGGGCTCTTGCCCTCGATCTCACCGATGACCTGGCGCAAGTGACGCTCCAGATAGTGGCCCGAATTGACGCTCAGGGTGGAGTCGTCCACCGGCGCGCCATCGGAAATCACCATCAGAATGCGGCGGGCTTCGGGCCGGCCGATGATCCGCTGGTGCGCCCACATCAGGGCCTCGCCGTCGATGTTCTCCTTCAGGAGACCCTCGCGCATCATCAGGCCCAGGTTCTTGCGGGCCCGACGCCAGGGCGCGTCGGCGGCCTTGTAGATGATGTGGCGCAGGTCGTTCAGGCGGCCCGGCGCGGCGGGCTTGCCCTGCTTGATCCACTCGTCGCGGCTGGTGCCGCCCTTCCAGGCGCGGGTGGTGAAGCCCAGCACCTCGGTCTTGACCCCGCAGCGTTCCAGGGTCCGAGCAAGAATGTCGGCGCAGATCGCCGCCACCATGATCGGCCGCCCGCGCATCGAGC
Organism: uncultured Caulobacterales bacterium; assembly: GCA_903900155.1. Lineage (GTDB taxonomy): Bacteria > Pseudomonadota > Alphaproteobacteria > Caulobacterales > Caulobacteraceae > Caulobacter. The sequence goes on from CAIUMD010000067.1 coordinate 9,481, forward strand.
CGGAATTGTCGATCAGCAGGGTCACGACCGTGTCGCGGAACTCCTGGTCCTCTTCCTGCTTGAAGGAGAGGGGAGCCGTCGGATCGATGATCACCCGCGTCAGGCGGGCGACGTCCAGCATCCCTTCCTCCAGATCGAAGGTCCAGGCGCGGTTCTGCTGGGCCAAGAGGCGGCGCTGCAGCTTGTTGGCCAGGCGCGAGACCACGCTGGAGAGCGCGCTGAGCTGCTGGTCCAGATAGGCCCGCAGCCGGGTCAGTTCCTCGGCGTCGCACAGGTCCTCGGCCGAAACGATCTCGTCATGGGCCGTGGTGAAGACCTTGTACAGCGGCTCGCCGCCCTGGGCGTTGCTGGTGTCGGGGCGGGCGGCCTTGGCGCCGTCGCCCATGTCGGGGGTCTCGTCGGACTCCTCGGGCTCGCCCTCCTGGTCCGACTGGACCATCTCCTCGTCGCCGGCCTCGGTCTCACGGTCCGAGGCTTGGCTCTCTTGCGGGGAACTGCCCTCGGGCTGTTCGCCTTCGCCCTCGCCCTGATCCTCGTCGGAATTCTCGGTCGCGCCCTCGTCCTCGCCGTCGTCCTCGTCGGCGCTTTCGGTGGCCTCGGACATGTCTTCGCCCAGGTCGAGATCGCGCAGGACCTCGCGGGTGATCTTGGCGAAGGCGCCCTGGTCGTCGATGGCGGCGGCCAGACGGTCCAGATCCTTGCCGGCCCGCAGCTCGATGTCGTTGCGCAGGATGTCGACCAGGGCCTTGGCGCCGTCGGGCGGGGCGTCGCCGGTCAGGCGCTCGCGGACCATCAGGCCCAGGATCTCGGCCATCGGCGCGGACTGGCGGTCCATGGCCACCGCGCGGGTCAGGCCCTGCTTCTCCAGCCGCGCCTCGAGGGCCGCGGTCAGGTTGGCGCGGACGCCGCCCAGCGCATTGGAGCCGATGGCTTCCAGGCGGGCCTGCTCGATTGACTCGAAGGCCGCCTGGCCGTCGGGCGAGGCCGGACGGGCGCGGGCGTGGGCCATCGGGTCGTGGTGAGCCAGGCGCAGGGCCATCTGGTCGGCCAGGCCGCGGATGCGGGCGGCCTCCTTGCTGGACAGATCACGCGGCGGATGCGGCAGCACCGCCCGCTTGCCCAGCAGCTGGGGACCATCGCCCGAGAACACGACCTCCAGGTCCGGCGTCTCGGCGAGCGAGCGCGCGGCGTGCGCCAGGGCGCGCTTGAAGGGTTCGGTCGGGCTTTCGGGCTTGGAGGCCATGGCTTTCGAGTTAGCGGCGCCGGGCGGCGAAAACAAGGAACGCCGTGCTTAACCGAGACGTTGATTTCTCACCGGCGCCGCTTCGGCGTCTAAGGGATTTCCCAACGGCGTCGCTCAGACGCCTCGTAAAGGAACTTAGTATGCTCAAGTGGGCCATCATTCTCGCCATCGTCGCCCTGGTCGCCGGGGCCCTGGGCTTCACCGGCATCGCCGGCGCGGCGGCCGGCGTGGCCAAGATTCTGTTCTTCCTGTTCCTGCTCGGCTTCGTGATCGTGATGTTGCTGGGCGTCACCGTGTTCAAGGCGGCGGCCGGCCCGAAAGGCTAGCCGCGCGCCTTGCGCGGGCCGGAGCGGACGTCGACCCCGCCGCCGGCATTCGATGGCGCTAGGGCTCGTGGGTGAGTCCTAGCGTCCCGCGTACGCCTTGGCCTGGCGATCGGCCAAGGCGACCAGGTCGCCCATCTCCAGATTGACGTCGATCAGGTGCAGGCCCCAGTCCTTGAGGACGCCCATGCCCGGAACGACGATGTCGCCGGTGATCTCGTCGGTGCGCGGGTCGGCCGGGTCGGCATTCACCTTCACCGCCAGATAGCTGAAGTCGCCTTCGCTGACGCATTTGGCCGAGAGCAGGCCCGGCATCGAGACGAAGGGCGTCGTCACCGTCACGTCCTTGGCGAATGGCTTGGGCGGCAGACTGGACAGGAACGGCTTGGTCCCCAGATAGGCGTGCAAAGTCGCCTCGTCGGTCGAGGCCTTGCCGGCCAAGAGGGCGGCGGGGTTCACGCAGCCGGCGCGGCGGCCCTGCTCGTCGGTCTTGCCAAAGCGGCTGTTGGCCGGCGGCGGGGCGCTGGCGCGGAACGAGATGTAGGTGACGAGGCAGCCGGCCTCGTCAGCCTTCGTACACAGCGGGACCCCGCCGAACTTGCCGTCGGCCACCGGGGTGTTCATGCCCAGCACATAGGCCGAGATCATCTGCTTCTGGGCCGGCTTGCCGTCGATCTCGTTCTTCAGCAGGTCCAGCAGCATGCGCGAACCCTGGCTGTGGCCGATCAAGAGGACGCCCCGACCCTTGTTCTCATTGGCCAGGTACCAGCGCCAGGCGTCGCGCACGTCGCCATAGGCGAGCACGCCGTTGCCCGGCGAGGGCTGGCCCATCATCACCGCGCGCAGGGCCGCCAGGGTCACCTGGCGGTACATGGGGGCAAAGACCCGGCACTTGCTGGCGAAGCGGGCCAACTGCTGCTCGGCCACGCCGCGCTCGGCCGCGTCGATGACCATGTCGCTGTTGCCGCCCGGATCGGTCGAGACGGTCGGATAGACGTAGAAGCAGTCATAGGCCGGCGCGGTCGCGGCCTTGAACGCCTCGGTCGCGGTCTTGCCGTCGGCCTGGACGATGGTGGTCGTCTGGTCGACCGCGCAGGCGTCGGCGCGGCCGGGCCAGCACAGCCAACTGTCCTTGTTGCCATAGTCGTTGGGGGCGACGTTCGTCGGCGCCTGGGCGCAGGCCGCGCCGGTCAGGGCCAGGCCCAGGGTCAGGGCCATCGCGGCCCAAGCCTTCACTTTAAGCCTCTTCGCCATCGTCTTCTCCCCTCAAACATTCGTTTGGCGCGGAGCATGACCACAGAGAACGCCAATAGCCAAGAGGGGAGAGCCGCCAAGGGGTCTTGGCGCGGGGATTGCGGAAGCAGGGGGGAGTCGTCCCGCTCCGGGACGGTCGAGCTTTGCGTACGAGGACGGCGATGTCTCTCCGGACCCTTCTCCTGGTCGGCGCCACGGCCGCCTTTGCTGGCGCGGCGGCGATTTCGCCCGCCCTGGCCGACGGCTTCCCCGGCGCGCCGGTGCGGGGCGAGCGTGTGCCGAAACGGGTCGCGCCGAAGGTGCGGACCAAGGTCGTGTATGTCGACCGGCCGGTCGTCGTGGAGAAGCCGGTCTATGTCGATCGCCCCACCACCCAGGTGGTCGAGAAGGTGATCGAACGACCCGTGATCGTGGAGAAGCGGGTCGAGGTCCCGGTCGTCAAGATCGTGGAAAAACGTGTCGTCGTCGAAAAACGTGTCGAGGCGCCCGTCGAGCGGATCGTCGAAAAGACCGTCTATGTCGACCGTCCCGTCGACCGCGTGATCGAAAAGCCGGTGGTGGTCGAAAAACGCGTCGAAGTGCCGGTGGTGAAGGTCGTCGAGAAGCCGGTCTACGTCGAAAAACGCATCGAGATCCCGGTCGAGCGGGTCATCGAAAAGCCGGTCTATATCGAGCGTCCGGTCTATGTTGACCGCTATGTCGAGCGTCCTGCGCCCCGCTATCAGGAACGCGCGGTCGAGAGCTACGAAGAGACCCGCGAGACCGAGCGCTACGAAGAGAGCTCGTCCTCCTCGTCCTATTCCGGCTCGCGCTACGGCGCTGGCGGCGGCTGGAACGCGACCTCCGCGCCGGCCCAGGCGTGGGGCGGCTATGTCGAGCCGCCGCCGCTGCCGATGGGTTATGTCGGCGCCCAGTCGGGCGGGCGTGGCGGCGGTTATGGCGGCTACGGCCTGGTGGGCGGCGGCGGCTGGGCCGGCGGCTACGCCTCGGGTCGGTCGTCAGCCTCGGCCAGCGCTTCGGCCTCGTCGTCGGTTTCGGTGCGCGTGGGCGGACGTGGTGGCGGCGGCGGCTGCAACTGCGGCGGCAAGGGCCACTAAGTCAGAGCGAAAGCCACCGGCGGGGGTTCTTGTCGCCCAGCGCGCGGGCCTCGCCGGGCTTCAGCCCCAGTTCGCGCATGCGGTAGGCGACGATCTCGCGCAGGGCCTCGACCGGCTCCTTGCCGCTCACGGGGCTGGAGGCGACCGAGCCGGCATTCATCGCCAGGTCGACGGCCGTCCACTCGGCCTGGGCCCTGTCGGCTTTTCCGACGGCGAAGTAGTGCCGGACGGGCGCGCGCTCGCCCGGGACCTCGACCATGACGCCGATGACCCAGCCCTGAACGATCAGATCGGTATCTGGGCGCTGGCGGAACATGGCAGCGCATGTAGCCATCCCCGCGCGCTTCGCAAAGGGTCTCTAACCGATCAGCTGGAACGCCGCCTGGCTGACCAGGCCCAGCACCAGCCAGGCCGAGAGGCCGACCACGACGATCGACGTCCGCGACAGGCGACGCCGACGATGGGTGGGAATTTCACGCACGAACGCCATCAACCGCCTCCATGCTTTCAAAACTTGGCCGGTCGTTAACGCCTGTGGCTAAATTTGGATGCGGACGATTTTTGCCTCTCACGGGAGTGTGAGAGTGGCGTGTTTCAGACAAAGAAAAAGGGCGGAGCCTCGCGGCCCCGCCCTCAATCTTTTCAGCGGTAAGGCTGACTTGGACTTAGAAGTCCATGTCGCCCATGCCGCCCGGCATGCCGCCGCCGGCCGGGGCGCCGCCGCCCTTCTTGGGGGCTTCGACGATCGCCGCTTCCGTGGTGATCAGCAGGCCGGCCACCGAGGCGGCGTTCTGCAGAGCCGTGCGGACGACCTTGGCCGGGTCGATGACGCCGTCGACGACCAGGTCGACGTACTGCTCGGTCTGGGCGTTGAAGCCGAACGAGCTCGAAGCGTTTTCCAGGATCTTGCCGACCACGATCGAACCTTCGACGCCGGCGTTCTCGGCGATCTGGCGGATCGGCGATTGCAGGGCGCGACGGACGATGGCGATGCCGGCGGTCTGGTCGTCGTTCTCGCCGGTCACGCCGGCCAGAGCCTTCGAAGCCTTCAGCAGGGCGGTGCCGCCACCCGGGACGATGCCTTCGTCGGCGGCCGCGCGGGTCGCGTTCAGGGCGTCGTCAACGCGGTCCTTCTTTTCCTTCACTTCGACTTCGGTCGAGCCGCCGACGCGGATGACCGCGACGCCGCCGGCCAGCTTGGCCAGGCGCTCTTGCAGCTTTTCCTTGTCGTAGTCCGACGTGGTGTCTTCGATCTGGCGCTTGATTTGCGAGATGCGGGCTTCGATGTCGCCCTTCTCACCGACGCCGTCCACGATCGTGGTGTCGTCCTTGGTGATCGAGACCTTCTTGGCGCGGCCGAGCATTTCCAGCGAAACGTTCTCGAGCTTGATGCCCAGGTCTTCCGACACGACTTGAGCGCCGGTCAGGATGGCGATGTCTTCCAGCATGGCCTTGCGGCGGTCGCCGAAGCCCGGAGCCTTGACGGCGGCGACGCGCAGGCCGCCACGCAGCTTGTTGACGACCAGCGTGGCCAGGGCCTCGCCTTCGACGTCTTCAGCGATGATGACCAGCGGGCGGCCCGACTGGACGACCGCTTCCAGCACCGGCAGCAGCGGCTGCAGCGACGACAGCTTCTTTTCGAACAGGAGGATCAGCGGCTCTTCCAGCTGAACTTCCATCTTGTCGGCGTTGGTGATGAAGTACGGCGACAGGTAGCCGCGGTCGAACTGCATGCCTTCGACGACGTCCAGTTCGGTGTCGGCGGTCTTGGCTTCTTCGACGGTGATGACGCCTTCGTTGCCGACCTTGTCCATCGCCTTGGCGATCATCTCGCCGACTTCCTTGTCGCCGTTGGCCGAGATGGTGCCGACCTGAGCGATTTCAGCGTTGGTCGTGACCTTCTTCGACGACGACTTGATGTCCTCGACGGCGATGGCGACGGCCTTGTCGATGCCGCGCTTCAGGTCCATCGGGTTCATGCCGGCGGCGACCGACTTGAGGCCTTCCTGGACGATGGCTTGGGCCAGAACGGTGGCGGTGGTGGTGCCGTCGCCGGCCTTGTCGTTCGTCTTCGACGCGACTTCGCGGATCATCTGCGCGCCGAGATTCTCGAACTTATCCGACAGTTCGATTTCCTTGGCGACCGAGACGCCGTCCTTGGTGGTGCGCGGGGCGCCGAACGACTTTTCGATGACGACGTTGCGGCCCTTGGGGCCCAGGGTCACCTTCACGGCGTTGGCGAGCACGTTGACGCCGCGCAGCATCTTGTCGCGCGCGTCCGAGCCGAAATAAACGTCTTTAGCGGCCATGTTGGGCGCCTTTCTAATCTAGGAATTTCGTGAGGAAGAAAGCGCCCCTCGCGGAGCGCTGGAGGTCAAAGACGGGGAGGGATTAGCCCTCGACCACGCCCAGGACGTCGCTTTCCTTCATGATCAGCAGGTCCTGACCGTCGACCTTCACTTCGGTGCCCGACCACTTGCCGAACAGGATGCGGTCACCGGCCTTGACGTCCAGGGCGACAACTTCGCCCTTATCGTTGCGCGCGCCGGGGCCGACGGCGACGACTTCGCCTTCCTGCGGCTTTTCCTTGGCGGTGTCGGGGATGATGATCCCGCCCTTGGTCTTGGTTTCTTCTTCGACGCGCTTCACGAGGACGCGGTCGCCCAGGGGACGAAATTTCATGGGTGTTCTCCGTCGGAACGGTTTGTGTAAAAGCCTTCGCTGGTCCCGGGGAGCGTTGCTGTTAGCAGTCGCTCCCATCGAGTGCCAACGTCGAGCGTGAGTTAGGCAGCCCCCTCGGGGGAGTCAAGAACGCCACCCGCGAACTTTTCGCGAAGGGTTAATGCAGGGAGGGCTTTCGATGTTCGACCACATGGGTCTCGGCACGGCCGATTTCCAGCGTTCAACCGCCTTTTATGACGCCGCCCTGGCGCCGTTGGGCATCCGGCAGCTCTATGTCGCGCCCAAGGAATTCACGGGCGGCGTCGACGTGGTAGGTTACGGCAAGGAGCGGCCGATGTTCTGGGTCGCCGGGCAGGACCCGACCTCGGGCAAGCTGCACATCGCCTTCGCGGCGGAAGTCCGGGCCCAGGTCGACGCCTTCTACGAGGCGGCGTTGAAATCCGGTGGAAAAGACAATGGTCCGCCCGGACTTCGCCCACATTACGATAAGGACTACTACGGCGCGTTCGTTCTGGACCCGGACGGCTTCAACGTCGAGGCTGTCTGTCGGACACCGAAATAGCAGGAGTTCCAAGGCCCATGTCGAGCTACGTCCTGTCGCTGTTCCTGGCGGTCCTGGCCTGCGTCATCGGCGGCAGCTTGGGCGGCATGATCCTGGCGCGGCCGCAGACCATGCTGGGCATGGCCGGCATCGCCGACGAGGACACGCCCAAGCCGACGCTGTTCGCCGAGGGGCGAGCCCTGGGCGGGGTGCTGATCGCCTCGCACGGGGTGGCGGCGCTGTATCTGGGCTACCAGCCGCGCATCGGGGCGGCCATGGCCCTGGCGCTGGCCGTCGCCTGGCTGGGCGCGGCGGCGGGCCGGGCGGTCTCGGCGGCGCTGGACGGCGCGGCGGGGCGCTACAACAACGGCGCGATGGTGTTCAACGCCCTGATCGGCGTCACGCTGAGCCTGCCGTTCTTCCAGATCGGCCGCGTGGCGCTGCGGGGCGTCACGAGCTTCGCCTAGGGGCCGTCCTCGTTCTTCGACAAGCTCAGGATGAGGACTATTTTTGACGCGGTATCAGTAGAAACCTCATCCTGAGCCTGTCGAAGGACGAGGTTTCGGTCCCGCCTTAAAGCGCTTTCTCATGCGCGAGCAGCCAGCGCTTGCGCGCGATGCCGCCGCCATAGCCGGTGAGCGAGCCGTCCATGCCGATCACCCGATGGCAGGGCGCGACGATGCTGAGCGGGTTGGAGCCATTGGCATGGCCGGCGGCGCGGATTGCGTTGGGGCGACCGGCGCGGCGAGCCAGTTCGGAGTAGGTGATGGTCTCGCCGGCCGGGATCTGCGTCAGCGCCGTCCACACCGCGTGCTGGAAGGCCGTGCCGTTGGTGGCCCAGGGGATGGTGTTCAGGGTGTCGAGCTGGCCGGCGAAATAGGCGGCCAGCGCATCACGGACGGCGGCGGGCGCCGCCCCGGGCTCGGGCCGCAGCGGGCCGTAGTGGGTCTTCAGCAGCCGGTCCAGCCGGTGCTCGTGGTCGTGGAAGTCGACGGCGCGCAGCAGGCCGGCCTCGTCGGTGAGGATCAGCAGTTCGCCGATCGGCGAGGGCGCGCGGTCCAGGAGCAGGCGGGCGGGACGACTCATCACCGGAGTGTCGCCGGAAGGGCCGAGGGTGTCCGCCCGGAAGTTGCGGCGAAGATCCTCCCCCCAGCGGGGGAGGCGGCCGAAGGCCGGAGGGGGAAGTAACTGGATAGCCCGCCTCTTCCCCCTCCGTCGACTTCGTCGACACCTCCCCCGCTAGGGGGAGGGTCTGAAACTACCGGATCCCCGGCACCTGCATCGCCGCTTCCTTCTCGGCCTTCTGCTTGAACACCAGATCCCCGTACTTGCCGTACTCCATCCGCGCGATCGTGCGCTGGTGCACCTCGTCCGGACCGTCGGCCAGGCGCAGGGTGCGGATGCCGGCATAGGCCTTGGCGAGGCCGAAGTCGGTGGTCACGCCGCCGCCGCCGTGAGCCTGAATGGCGTCGTCGATGATCTTCAAGGCCAGGCGCGGCGCGGCGACCTTGATCATGGCGATCTCCAGACGGGCCGACTTGTTGCCGGCCTTGTCCATCATGTCGGCGGCCTTCAGGCAGAGCAGGCGGCACATCTCGATGTCGATGCGGGCGTCGGCGACGCGCTCTTCCCACACCGAGTGGTCCGAGACGTACTTGCCGAAGGCTTTGCGACTCATCAGGCGCTTGCACATCTTTTCCAGCGCGACTTCCGCCGTGCCGATGGTGCGCATGCAGTGGTGGATGCGGCCGGGGCCCAGGCGACCTTGCGCGATCTCGAAGCCGCGGCCTTCGCCGAGCAAGAGAGCGTCCTCGATCGGCACGCGCACGTCCTTGAGGATCACCTCGGCGTGGCCGTGCGGGGCGTCGTCATAGCCGAACACCGGCAGCATGCGGACGATCTCGATGCCGGGGGCGTCCAGCGGCACCAGGACCTGGCTCTGCTGCTGGTGGCGGCTGGCGTTGTCGGGATCGGTCTTGCCCATGACGATGGCGACCTTGCAGCGCGGATCGCCCACGCCCGAGGACCACCACTTGCGGCCGTTGATGACGTAGTGGTCGCCGTCGCGCTCGATGCGGGTCTCGATATTGGTGGCGTCGGAGCTGGCCACCGCCGGCTCGGTCATCAGGAAGGCCGAACGGATCTCGCCGTTCATCAGCGGGCGCAGCCACTTTTCCTTCTGCGCCAGCGTGCCGTAGCGCATCAGCACTTCCATATTGCCGGTGTCCGGCGCCGAGCAGTTGAAGACTTCCGAGGCGAAGCCGACCTTGCCCAGCTGTTCGGCGATCAGGCTGTATTCCAGGTTGGTCAGCTGGACGCCTTCGAACTGGAACGTGTCGTCGACGTGGACCTGGCCGCTGTGCGGCGGCATGAAGAAGTTCCACAGCCCGGCGGCTTTCGCTTTCGCCTTCAGCTCCTCGACGACCTGCACGACCTTCCAGCGCTCGGCGCCCAGGACGTTCATCTCGGCCTCGTAGACCGGGATCGCCGGATAGATGTGCTCGTCCATGAACGCGGTGACGCGATCCAGGAAGCCGCGCTGCGTGGGGGAGATATCGAAGTCCATGGCGTTCCCTCTACCCGCTTATCTATGTGTCAAACGCTTGTTTGAAGTGGTTGTAGACCGGCTTGACGCGGGCGGCAAGCGGTCCCGTCGCGTAAAGCCGGGTTGTCATCGGGGCGCGCGTGTCCGAAAACGGCGTCATGCTGACCTTGACCGCCGACATCCTGCAGGGCCGCTACGTCCGGCTTGAACCCATCACCGTCGATCACCGCGACGAGCTGAAGGCCGCCATCGACTGTGATCCCGACAGCTGGGAGATCATGTCGGTCAACGGGTGCGGCGAAGGCTTCGAGGACTTCTGGGGCGCGCTGCAGGGCGAGACCGACCGCGGCGAGCGCATCGGCTACGTCATCCGCCGCCTGTCGGACGGCAAGGTGGTCGGCACCTCCAGCTACATGAACATCCGCCGTCTGCACGGCGGGCTGGAGATCGGCTCGACCTTCCTGAACCCCGAGGCGCGCTCGGGCCCGATCAATCCCGAAAGCAAGCGCCTGCTGCTGGGCCACGCCTTCGACAAGGGCGGAGCGATCCGCGTCGAGCTGGTCACCGATGTCCGCAACGCCCGCAGCCAGGCGGCGATCCAGAAGCTGGGCGCCACCAAGGAAGGCGTGTTGCGCAATCACAAGGTCACCTGGACCGGCCATGTGCGCGACACGGCGGTGTTCTCGATCACCGACTACGACTGGCCCGCGATCCGCGAGCGCCTGGAATTCCGGCTGAGCGAGACCTTCGTCTAGGAGCCTGGCGTCTAAGCCCTGGCGGGTGAGGCGGAACGACGCGCTCTCAGATCAAAGATATAACGTCGTTATCCCGACGGTTGTAACCAATCGCAAATGAAGGCGCGCTAAGGTCAGGCCTCATGACGGCCATCGCCTGCCTTCGAATCCTGTTCACCGCCGATGGCGACAGCCAGCCGGGCGATATCCCCAAGCACAAGGCGCAGGGGGTGGCGGACGCGTTTTTGAAGGCCCGCTGGCGCAAGCCGCGCAAGTGCGGGGCCGTGGCCCCCTTGGCCTTCGTCATCGCCGACCACAATGCCGAGCATCTGGATCCGGCCGAGGTCCAGGGCTTGGCGGCCGAGCTCGAGAAGGTCCTGTTCCCCGGTCGTCCCATCGGCCAGATCGCGCTGATGACCTTCGAGGGCGACGAACAGGCGGTGCTGAAGTTCGCCGCCCTGACCCAAAAGGAACTGCGCGGCCTGATGAACGGCGAGGGTTACGAAGGCGAGCCCGGCCGCGTCCACGTGATCACCGCCGACTCCATCGACGGCCCGCTGCCCAGCACCCGCGCCGAGGCCAAGGTCTATGCCGAGGAGAAGGCTGAAGAGAAGAGAGCGTCGGGCGGCCTGACGACCGCCACCACGATCGAAAAAGAACCCGCGCCGGCCGCCAAGAGCGCTGCGCCGATCTCGACCATCCCGACCGCCGCCGAGGCGCCCGAGGCCGCTCCGCCGCCCGCCGCCAAGAAGGCCGAGGCCAAGATCGGCGCGCCGCCGCCGCCCGCCGAGACCGGCTGGTGGGGGGTCTACGATCTGGCTCGAGGCGCCTTCGTCGGCTCGACCATCGGCATGCGTTCCGATCTTCTGGGTCCCGCGCCCGAGGACGACGCCAAGCTGCTGAAGCGCGATCTGGTCTGCCTGACCGACGCTCAAGCCGCCCTGAAGACCGGCCCCTATGGCGAGATCCACGTGCCGTTCGGCTTCTGGAACCTGACCACGCCGTCGTCGCAGGACGCCTATAAGAGCCGCTTGTCGCGTTATCCGCTGGACCAGCAGCCGCGCCTGGTCGCCACGATCTACGCCACGCCGCGCGAGGCCTCGATCGGCATGATCCAGCAGATGCGGGCGTTCCTGAAGAGCAGCTTCGCGCGCCTGGACGTGCGGATCAGCGACCCGACCTTCCCGATCCAGGGCCTGCCGCCCGAACTGGTCGACACCATCACCCTGGTGCTGGACGGCGAGACCGAGCACGATCGCCTCAAGCAGATCCTGAAGTTCGTCGAGCGCAAGGCCGCGTACGCCGCCAAGGGCGTCGTCCAGGCCCTGGCCGGCGTCAGCGCGTCGATGGAACTGGAAGCGGCGAAAGCCGGCGGCATCGCCCTGGTCCAGGGCCTGGCCGTCACCGAACTGCTGGACAACCCCATCGGCGGCCCCGACGGCGCGCCTCTGGCCCTGGCCCAGAACGCGGCTTAAGCGTCTGGCATCTCGAACGTGAACACCACGCTGCCGGCCGAACGTTCGGCCGGGCCGTGGAACACCGCCGTCCAGGTGGGTGGCGAGCTCGCCCCCTCCGGCCCTCTGGGCCACCTCCCCCGCGATGCGGGGGGAGGATCTTTACCGCCGCCCGAACAGCTTCTCGATATCGGCCAGCTTCAGCTCGACATAGGTCGGCCGGCCGTGGTTGCACTGGCCGGAGTGCGGCGTGGCTTCCATCTCGCGCAGCAGGGCGTTCATCTCGGCGCCGTTCAGGCGGCGGCCGGCGCGGACGCTGCCGTGGCAGGCCATGGTCGAGCAGACCTCTTCCAGGCGTTCCTTCAGGGCCAGGGCCTGGCCGTTCTCGGCCAGGTCGTCGGCGATGTCGCGGATCAGGGCGGCGGCGTCGGTCTTGCCCAGCAGGGCCGGCGTCTCGCGCACCAGCACCGCGCCGAGGCCGAAGCTTTCGATGACCAGGCCCAGCGACGCCAGCTCCTCGGACCGGGCGACCACGCGCTCGGCCTCGGCGGGGTCCAGATCGACCACCTCGGGCAGCAGCAGGGTCTGGCGGGCCACGCCGCCGGTCGCCATCTCGCCCTTCATGCGCTCATAGACCAGGCGCTCATGGGCGGCGTGCTGGTCGACGATGACCATGCCGTCGCGGGTCTGGGCGACGATATAGGTCTCGTGCACCTGGGCCCGCGCCGCGCCCAGCGGGAAGTCGACCGGGTCGAACGGCGCGGCGGCGTAGTCCGGAGCCGGGCGGTCCTCGAAGCCGACGGTCGTGTAGGCCTCGCGCACCACCTCGGCCAGCTCACCGCCAAAGTTGGGTTCGACCCGCGCCGAGACCGCGTTCAATCCGGGAAGATCCATCGGCCGCTGCGTCGGCGGCGTCCAGCCGCCCTCGCACCAGGCCGAGAAGCCGGCCGGCGATGGGCCCGGCTGATAGCCCGGGAACGGGCTCTGCTGGGCGCGGATGCTGTCCAGGGCCTGGGTGGCGACGGTGGTCGAGGCGCGGTGGCCGGCGCCGGCCAGGGCGTGACGCAGGGCCCCGACGATCAGGCCGCGCACCAGGGCCGGATCGCGGAAGCGCACTTCTGCTTTCGCCGGGTGGACGTTGACGTCGACCTCGGTGGGATCGAGCGTGACATACAGCGCCGCCGTCGGGTGGCGGTCCCGCGCCAGGAAGTCGGCATAGGCCGCGCGCAGCGCGCCTTGCAGCAGGCGGTCGCGCACCGGGCGGCCGTTGACGAACAGGTACTGGTGGGCGGCGTTGCCGCGGTTGTAGGTCGGCAGGCCCGCAAAGCCCGACAGCCGCACGCCGTCGCGCACCTGGTCGATCTCGATGGCGTTGTCCTGGAACTCGCGGCCCAGCACGTTGGCCAGGCGCGCCAGACGCCCTTGCGGCCCCGGATGCTCGGCCGGCAGGCGCAGGATGCGGCGGCCGTCGATGTCCAGCGAGAAGCCGACGCTCTCATTGGCCATGGCCTGGCGCTTGATCTCCTCGGTGATCGCCAGGGCCTCGGCGCGCTCGGACTTCATGAACTTCAGGCGCGCGGGGGTGGCGTAGAACAGGTCGCGCACCTCGATCCGCGCCCCGTGCGGGCCGGGGAAGGCGGCGGGGGCGACATCGCCGACGCTGCCGCCCTCGACCAGGATCGAGAAGGCGTCATGGCCGCCCTTGGCGCGAGAAGAGATCGTCAGCCGCGCCACCGAGCCGATCGACGGCAGGGCCTCGCCCCGGAAGCCCATGGTATGGATGCGCAAGAGGTCCCAGAGACCGTCCTCGTCGGGGGCCAGCTTCGAGGTCGCGTGGCGCTCGATGGCCACCGGCAGTTCCTCGGCCGAGAGACCGCAGCCGTCGTCGGCGACGAGAATCCGGGTCAGGCCGCCGCCGTGGGCCTCGACCTCGATCCGCGTGGCGCCGGCGTCGATGGCGTTGTCGACCAGCTCCTTGATGGCGCTGGCCGGGCGCTCGACCACCTCGCCGGCGGCGATGCGGTTGACGGTTTCGGGCGGCAGGCGGCGGATGGGCATCAAGCGGACTTTCAACGGGGCAGGCCGGCGCGGAAGCGCCAGCATTGCAACTCCTTAAGTTGACCAGGCGGCCAGGGGCGGAGATCGATGAGTTTAGCTCGATTCCGCCATCGTTCGAGGAACTGAAGATAGTGAGCCCGACCCGTTTCGCCGCCGCCGGCCTGGCGCTTTCTTTGATGCTGGGCGGTTCCGCCCTGGCTCAAGCCCCAAGTCAGGCGCAGACCAAGAACGAGGTCTCGATCCACCAGGCCAAGCCCGTCGCCCTGACGCCGGTCGACAGCCAGGCCAATCTGGTCGAGGAACTGATCGTCAATGCCCGCCTGCCGGGCCCGGCCTGGTGGAAGGTCGGCGACGGCGACACCACGGTCTATGTCATGGGCGTGCCCGACTTCATGCCGGACAAGCTGGACTTCGACGACTCGGTGCTGCGTCGCCGGCTGGACGGGGCCAACGTGCTGATCATCGGCCAGCAGCCCGAGGTGCGGATCCTGAGCCTGCTGGCCCTGATCCCCGGCAAGGGGCGGCAGTTCAAGGTGGACAAGCCGATGCGCGAAACCCTGCCGCCCGACCTGCGCGCGCGGCTGGAAAAGCAGTTGAAGGCGCGCGGCAAGCCGCTCAGCGAACACGACGACATCAAGCCGGCCCTGGCGGGCTTCATCATCGCCAACAGCCGGGGCGGCGACGGCGTCTCGATCACCCTGGGCAAGTCTGCTGACCGCTTCCGCGACCTGGCCAAGAGCCAGGAGATCGCCGTCCAGCCGCGCGTGAAGAAGCTGGACGACTACGACCTGATCGGCATGGTCAAGTCGCTGGCCGAGGCGTCTCAGCCGCTACAGGAGCTGTGCCTGGACGCGGGCCTCAAGCAGGCCGAGAACGGCCTGGCCACGGTTCGCGAGACCGCCGAGCAGTGGGCCGAGGGCCAGGTGCGCGAAGTGGTGTCGGCCGAGCGCGGCTTCCAGCGGTGCCTGGCCTCCACGCCCTGGATCGCCCGCCAGTTCAAGGACGGCCAGGACGACGCGGTCGGGGCCATCACCACGGCCTTGAAGAAGCCCGGCAAGGCCGTGGCGGTGATCGAGCTGCGCTCGCTGCTGACCGAGGGCGGCGTGCTGGACCGCCTGCGGGCCAAGGGCTTCACCGTGACGGCGCCGGAATAAGGCCAAGCTTCCGCCGCATCCACCCGCGAAGGTTGCGGTCATCAATGGGAGATCGAGATGCGTTTCGTGCTGGCCGTCCTGGCCCTGACCTTTGTGACCGGCGCCCAAGCTCAAGCGGCGGCCCAGGCGATCGACGACCCGCAGGCCAATGTCGTCGAGGAACTGGTGGTCAGCGCCAAGCTGCCCGGTCCGGCCTGGTGGCGGGTCTCGGACGCCGACACGACCATCTATGTGCTGGGCATGCCGGTCGCCGTTCCCAAGGGCATGGCCTGGGACAAGTCGGTGGTCGAGCGTCGCCTGGACGGGGCGTTCACGATCCTGACGCCGCCGGAGTGGCGCGCGGGCCTCACCGACATCCCCGCCCTGTTGAAGCTGCGCAAGACGCTGAAGGATGATGGCGAGTGGGCGGCGCGGGATCCCGCGCTGGCCGCCCGCACCCAGCGGGCCTGGGCCGCGGCCGATCCCAAGAAGCCTGACGGCTGGAAGGACTGGAAGCCCCTCTTCATCGCCATGCAACTGGGCGGCAAGGCCGATCGCGCCGCCGGCCTGCTGATGTCCGAGCCTGACCGCACCATCGACGCCCTGGCCAAGAAGCGCCGGGTCAAGGGGCGCTCGGCCAAGGTCGGCAAGGCCATGCCGATGCTGAAGTCCCTGGCTCGCCAACACACCGACGAGGCCGGCCGGGTCTGCCTGACCGAGACCCTGGAGACCGTCGAGGCCGGCCCCGCCGCGCGTCGCGCGGCCGCTGAGGCCTGGGCGCGTGGCGACGTGAAGGCCGTCCTGGCCGCGCCCCGCAGCACCGAGCGCTGCCAGCTCTTGCTGCCCGGCGTCCCCGAACTGATGCGGCAGTCGGTCGAGGACGAGGCAGACGCCCTGGTCGACCTCCTCAAGACGCCCGGCCACGCGGTGGCGCTGTATCCGATCCGGGGCCTGGTGGCCGAGAAGGGCGTGCTGAACAAGCTGCGGGCGCGCGGGATCACGGTGCGGACGCCGGGGGAGGGGTAGGGCGACAATCGCCCCCGAACGCAAAACGGCCCGGAACCGCGAGGCTCCGGGCCGTTTCGAATCTTCAGGACAAGTCCGGCCTTAGAGGCCCGGCAGCTTGATGCCCGACTTCTTGTCGCGGCTGATGACCACGCCACCCGTGCCGACCAGCTTCTTCAGGCGGGCTTCCTCGGCGGCGGCGTCGACCTCGACCGGAGCGTTGGCGCCCGACTCGGCGGCGGTGGCCACGTTGGTGGTCTTCGCACCCTTCTTCCAGAACATCACCTTGCTGGCGAAGCTCTCGTCCTTGTGGGCCAGGTCGCCGTTCTCGTCATCGACGACGAAGCGGATCAGCGGGTCGGCCTTTTCGGAACCGGCGCGCGAGACCAGCAGGCGTTCGCCTTCCGAGCGGCCGGCGGCGTTGCTCTGGCCGATCAGGGCGGCGCGGGCGGCGCTTTCCGGCTGCAGCTCTTGCGGACGCGGCTCGCCGGGCGCCGGCGGGCGCAGGGCGTAGTCCGGCGGGACGGCCAGCGGGGCCTTGCTGACGACGCGGAATTCGTCAGGCACCACCTTGTTCATGCCCAGGGCCTTCTTGGTCGAACCACAGCCGGCCAGGCCGATGGCGGCCACGACGGTCAGGGCGCTCACGGTCGCGACCCGATTGAAACTCATCTAACCATGCTCCAGCGGCCGACCCCCGGCCAAATTTTCGGACGCTCTCGATACGACATCATCGCGCGGGCGCCAATCTCCCACGCGAATGCGGCGTCATTCAGTCTCAAGTGCTTGGCGGTCCCAAGCTACTCGGTTTCAGCCAGTTTCTTTTCGCCGTACAGGAAACTGTCCAGCAGTAGCAGCGCCACGCCGATCGAGATCCCCGAGTCGGCGACGTTGAACACCCACGGGAAATACAGGCGCGAGACGTCGATGAAGTCGACGACATAGCCGTACATCACCCGGTCGATCAGGTTGTTGCCGATGGCCCCGCCGATGATCATGCCAACACCAATCGTCGGCAAGAGTTTCACCGCCTTGCGCACCCACCAGGCCAGGCCGATCACCACGATGATCGAGAAGCCGATCAGCAGCCAGCGGCCCCAGTCCGCGCCCCGCAGCAGGCCAAAGCTCATGCCGTAGTTATGGACCATGGTCAGGCGCAGCGGGCCCAGCAGCGGCAGGGACGAACCCTGCTCTCGGCCCAGGATGCCTAAGACCCACAGCTTGCTGATCTGGTCCAGGATCACGGTGGCGGCGGCGATGGCGTAGGCGGTCCAGCCCAGGCGAGTGATGTTCAAGTCTCGTCCCTAGTCTCCCTTCTCCCCTTGCGGGAGAAGGTGGCCTGCGAAGCAGGTCGGATGAGGGGTCTCGCCGGAGTCGCCGTGCAACCCCTCATCCGTCGCTGCGCGACACCTTCTCCCGCAAGGGGAGAAGGGTAAAGAGCTAGCCCTGCTGCGCGTCCCAATAGGCCACAGCTTCAGCGTCGCGAAGGCTAAGCTCCGGATAGCGGGGATCGGTTCCCACTTCGGGCAGGATGCGCCACGAGCGGGCGCATTTGGCGCCCTCGGCCAGCTTGGGATCCACCTTCACGTAATCGATGCCGGGGATTTCGAAGAATTCAAAAGGATTGAGCTCTTCGCCGGCCACGAGACGTTCTTCGGGATCTAGGATCTTAGCCTGGCTGGTACGGAATACCTCAGCAGGATCCAAACCATCAAAAGCAGCTCTCAGTTCAGCGCTGTTGATGTGGACGACCGGCGCCGCCTCCAGGGCCGAGCCGATGCGCTTTTCACGACGTTCGACTTCCAGGGCGCCGGTCACCACCGACATCACCGTTTCGACCTTGGCCCAGCGCGCGGCCTCGGCGTCGTTTTTCCACTCGGCCGGCGTGACCGGGATCACCCGCAGGCTGTTGCTGCCGGCGTCGGGGAAGCGCGTCATCCATGCCTCTTCCATGGTGAAGCTGGTCAGCGGCGACAGCCAGATGGTCAGGCGCTCGAAGACATGGTCCAGCACCGTGCGATAGGCCCGGCGACGGATGGCGTCGGGGCGGTCGCAGTACAGGCTGTCCTTGCGGATGTCGAAGAACAGGGTGGAGAGGTCGCCCTGGCAGAACTCGATCAGCGGCCGGACCACGTCCGAGAACCGATAGCTCTCGTAGGCGGCGCGGACGTCGCGATCCAACTCCCACAGGCGGTGCAGGATGTACTTCTCCAGCGGCGGGAAGTCGGCGTAGTCGGTGACCCGCTCCTCTTCCGTGAAGCCGGCCAGGGCGCCCAGCAGGTAGCGCGTGGTGTTGCGCAGCTTGCGATAGGCGTCGGTGGTGGTGGCCAGGATCGTCTTGCCGATCCGCTGGTCTTCCGAATAGTCGACCATCGCCGCCCACAGGCGCAGGATCTCGGCGCCGCTTTCCTTGGTGATGGCCTGCGGTTCGACGGTGTTGCCCTTGGACTTGGACATCTTCTCGCCGTTCTCGTCCTGGGTGAACCCGTGGGTGAGAACCGCCTTGTACGGCGCGCGGCCGCGCGAGCCGCAGCCTTCCAGCAGGGACGACTGGAACCAGCCGCGGTGCTGGTCGGAGCCTTCGAGATAGAGGTCGGCCGGCCAGGCGCTGTCGCTGCGGCCTTCGATCGTGAAGGCGTGGGTGCAGCCGCTGTCGAACCAGACATCGAGAATATCGGTGATCTTTTCGTACTGGGCCGGGTCGTGCACGCCCAGGAACTCTGCGTCGGGACGCGTGAACCAGGCGTCGGCGCCGCCTTCGCGGATGGCGTCCAGGATGCGTTCGTTGACGGCCGGGTCGTTCAGCGGATGGCCGGTGTGCTTGTCCACGAACATGGCCAGCGGCGTGCCCCAGTTGCGCTGGCGGCTGATCAGCCAGTCGGGACGGGTCTCGACCATCGCGCCGATGCGGTTGCGACCGGCGTCGGGGTGGAAGGCGGTGTCGGCGATGGCCTGCACGGCCGTCTCGCGCAGGGTCTTGCCGCCCAGGCTCTCGACCGGATGGTCCATGCGGATGAACCACTGCGGGGTGTTGCGGAAGATCACCGGAGCCTTGGAGCGCCAGCTGTGCGGATAGCTGTGCTCGACGCGGCCGCGCGCTAGCAGCGCGCCAGCCCCAATCAATTTGTCCATCACCGCGCCGTTGGCGGGACCGAACTTGCCGGTCTTCTTGCCCTCGGTCTCGATGACCTTCAGGCCGCCGAACATCGGCACGTGGGCATAGTAGGCGCCGTCCGGATCGACGGTGTCGAGGATCTCGCGATGACCGTGGGCCAGCCAGACATTGTAGTCGTCAGCGCCGTGGCCCGGGGCGGTGTGGACGAAGCCCGTACCCGCGTCGTCGGTCACGTGGTCGCCGGCCAGCATCGGCACGGCGTAGCCGAAGTGGGTGTCGAGGTCCGCCAGCGGGTGGGCCAGGACCATGCCCTCGCAGTCGACGCTCTCGACCTTCTTGAAGGCCGCGACCTTGGCCGCCTTCATGACGTCCGGGGCCAGCTTTTCGGCCACGATCAGGCGATCGCCGACGGCCGACCAGGGGGCGAACTCGAGGTTCTCCTCCAGGGCCGTGATCTCATAGACGGCGTACGGGATGTCGGGGTTGTACGAGACCGCGCGGTTGGCCGGGATGGTCCACGGCGTGGTGGTCCAGATCACCAGCTTGGCGCCCAGGGCTGCGTCCGAGCCCTCGGTGACCGGGAACTTCACCCAGATCGTGGGGCTGACGTGGTCGTGGTACTCGATCTCGGCGTCGGCCAGGGCCGTGCGCTCGACCGGGCTCCACATCACGGGCTTGGAGCCGCGATAGAGCTGGCCGGTGGCCAGGAACTTATGGAACTCGGCGACGATCGTGGCTTCGCTGGTGAAGTCCATGGTGGCGTAGCGGTTCCACCAGTCGCCCAGCACGCCCAGGCGCTGGAACTCGACCTTCTGGGCCTCGATCCAGCCGGCGGCGTAGGCGCGGCATTCGCGACGGAATTCCTCGGCCGGGACCTCGTCCTTGCGGCGGCCCTTGGCGCGGAACTGCTCCTCGATCTTCCACTCGATCGGCAGGCCGTGGCAGTCCCAGCCCGGCACGTAGTCGACGTCGTAGCCGAGGGCGAAGCGCGAGCGGACCACGAAGTCCTTCAGCGTCTTGTTCAGGGCGTGGCCGATGTGGATGGCGCCATTGGCGTAGGGCGGACCGTCGTGCAGCACGAACAGCGGCGCGCCGTCGGCTTGTCTCTTCGCACGGACGGCGCCGTACAGGCCCTTGTCGGAGAGGGCGGCCCAGCCCTCCAGAATCTCGGGCTCCTTCTTGGGCAGGCCGCCGCGCATCGGGAACGGGGTGTCGGGAAGGAAGACGGTCTCGCGATAGTCGCGGGCGGTCGTGGCGTCGTCGGCCATGGAATAGCGATCCAAGCTGGAAGTTCGGGAGGGGCGCAGACTGAAAACCCGGCGCGCGCGCAAGCCTGACCGGCGGCGTCACGCCGGGCGGATAATTCGCGCTGTATTCCGAACGGAACTCATGAGGTGGGGGATAGCAGAGGGACGGCGTGGGCGCAAAGGCTTCGGCTGCGCAACAAATCTGCTCCCCCGCTGGGGGAGCTGTCGGCGAAGCCGACTGAGGGGGCTACTCGGCCTATGCCGCGCTGCCCCCTCCGGCCCTCC